>JBBQKU010000008.1:0-153411 GCA_038327195.1 Bacteroidota bacterium
GCCTCTAAATTTTACAGTATATTACCCTAAAGAAGGTTATTTTTAGGCCTTTTTATGACAAACTCAGCCTTTCCATCATCTCAATTATTTTTATCATATCTTCATATAAATTACTTCGACATTTTGTACCTTTGCCTGACATTAGACTAATAATAAATAGCTAATGGTATTACAAAACAGAAAAAAGACATTGAAGCGCAATTAGCAAATGGAACGGTTGATGCTTCTGAAATTGAAAAATTATCTTCTAAATTTAGTTTTATATCAAACAGCATTGATGAAAAAACAATGCGTTGGTTAGAATTGCAAGATTAATTAGTTTTGATAATTTACCATTAGTAACAGCATTAAAAAAGCCGCAGGATTAGCCTCGCATTAGGCTACACACAAAATCCGGCGGAGCGGGTTGGAATAAACATTAGATATCAAGTTCTTATTAAATGTTTCATTGATAGAAATGTTTATCAATTTTGGTCTTAAAAATTCGTTTAATCTTTCTGTATAAGCGTTTAGTTCTATTGAACCAATTTTAATAAAGTCTTGTTTTACGATGCTGTCTATTTGGGAACAGCAAATTAAGTTCGAGATAAAACATATAATTGTCAAAATATTTTTCATTGTTGTTTATCTTTATACTCTTTCAGGTGACACTTTCTTTTATTTTAGGCTTTGAAAATTTGTCAATAGAAATGTTTAAATAAAGATAACTGTTTCTATGAATTTGCAAATAAAAATAATTGCCTTTCCCATAGGGACAAATTTCGCAAATGCTTAGAGGGCTGAAAGGTTTTTGCAAACCGTGTGTTAGCGGCTGTCTTTTATTTAAGTCTATCTCTTGCTAATATTTGTTCGTTATACCAATACTTTTGTGTCGAAAAGTCAAGCGGCCAATCACGCTGTGCTTTTTTCTTGATTTTGTCGTCGTTAGGAATTGTTTGCATATAATGATAGTCTGTAATTTGCTCTTTTATCCAAAACTCTTGAGTTGTATAATCTTCTGGCCAGTCTCTTTTAGCTTTATCTTTAAGTATCTCAATGATTTTTTCTTCCGCTATTCTAGTTGCATTATTTATACTATCGCTTTGTGATAATATTCTTTGTTGCTCCTCCTTTTCATTTACTGCATTGAAAGCAATTAATTGTCGCTCCATACCTATGTCTGAAATAGCAATAGCAACAGTCTTCTCATTCTCCAAATAATCTATCCTTAAATTTCCTTTCAACCAAAAGAATTTTGATGGCTGAGTTCCATTTGTATATGGAGTTTCGCCCCAATTCTTTTTAGTATCAACAAGAACCTCTTCTTTGAAATTTGCATTACTTTTATTTTTAGGCTCGTTAAGGCTATTTATCGTGGATTCAATTATTCTATATAGTTTATTATTGTAATAGTAAAAATCAATAGCGTTTGATAATACGAAATTTTTTGTTTCGAACCTATAAAATATTCTGTTATCATTTAGTCTCGCAACAATTTGTTCAGCTTCTAATTTTTTACACTGCCTGTCTACTTGTTCCGGTGTCATACCAATAATAAATCCACGAGATAATGTGTCAATTCTGTTTATCGAGTTAACACTTGAGTCCTCAAGTTGTGCGGCAGTCTTCGCTACGGTCGCTTCAGTGACTTTGCCAGAATTAGTGTCTGAACAGTTTATGAAAATAGATGTAATGATAATTAGTAGTATAAATTTTTTCATAAAAATTAAGTTATATAGTTAATGTTAAATGTATGAAATATTTTTATTTTTGGTTTAGTGCTATAAGATTGCCGCTAACTTATCTCTAACGCAATTCAAAAAACCATTATTAATACCTAATAATGTTTAATTTATTGTATGAAGATAATTATTTAATTCCTTCAATACTCTTCATTACTTTTTCTTTAAGTTCTTCTTTAAAAGAAAGCAAATTATTGTAAATAGTCGTATCTGCACTTCCTAAAATTTGCGCAGCTAATATGCCTGCATTTTGTGCAGCGTTTAGGGCAACGGTTGCAACGGGCACACCGTTAGGCATTTGTAAAATAGATAAAATAGAATCCCAACCATCAATAGAGTTGCTTGATTTTACAGGCACTCCAATTACTGGCAAAGCAGTTAAAGAGGCAACCATACCTGGCAAATGCGCTGCGCCACCTGCGCCCGCTATAATTACTTTAATGCCTTTGCTGTGTGCATTTTTCGCATAATCAAACATGCGCTCTGGTGTGCGGTGAGCTGATACAATGGTTATTTCGTAAGGTATATGTAATTTTTTAAGAAACTCAGCGGCTTCATTCATCACGCTTAAATCACTTGCGCTTCCCATTATTATTCCTACCATAATTAACTAATTTTTAGTTTTTAGTTTTTAATTTTTAATACTCACTAAATATGATGTAAGCTTAAGTTATTATTTTTATTAAGTACAACAGAGATAAAAATCATGTTTAATTATCTTTTTCTGTGTTATCCGCGTGCCATTTATTACGCTATTACTTTTCTTTTTTGTCAGTTTTTAATCATCTTTTTCTGTGCTATCAGTGTTCCATTTATTACGCAATTACTTTAATTAAATCCTTTATAGTAATCGCTTTCTTTTTTGCTAATTCTAAATCATCATCAATAATGGTGGCATGCCCCATTTTACGAAACGGCTTAGTAGTTGTTTTACCATATAAATGGATGTACACTCCTTTGTATTTTATAGCATCAATTAAGCCTTCATATTTTGCGGCGCCTTCATAATTTTTTTCGCCCAAAATATTAATCATCACGGCAGGTTTAATAATAGACGTATCGCCTAATGGTAAATTTAAAATCGCCCTTAAATGTTGTTCAAATTGTGAGGTAATATTGCCTTCAATGGTTTGGTGTCCGCTATTGTGTGGGCGTGGCGCCACTTCATTCACCAATACTTTTCCTTGTTTGGTTACAAATAATTCAACGGCTAAAATGCCAACGATGTTTAATTTTTCTGCAATTTTAATAGCAATTTCTGTGGCTTGTTTATCAACTGATTTTTTAATATCAGCAGGCGAAAATAAAAACTCTACTAAGTTTGCTTCTGGGTTAAACTCACATTCAACAGCAGGAAAACATTTTGTTTCGCCACTTTCATTGCGTGCTACAATCACCGATATTTCTTTATCAAAATCTACTAAGCGTTCTAATACACTTGGCTCGTCAAAGGCTTGATCAATTTTATTGGGATGTCCTAATTTTACAACGCCTTTACCATCATAACCGCCCGTACGTAGCTTTTGAAAAAACGGAAAAAACGAAGCATATTTTTCAATTTGTGTTTTGTTTTCAATTAAAAAGAAATCAGAACTCGGAATGTCGTTACGTTGGTAAAACATTTTTTGTAATCCTTTGTCTTTTATAATTTCAATTACACTAGGTTGAGGAAATACTTTTTTGCCTTGCTTTTCTAATTCTTTGAGGGCTTCAATATTTACATTTTCAATTTCAATCGTGATAATGTCTTTGTCTTTTCCAAACTTTAAAACCGTATCGTAATCGGTAAGGCTACCTTTTGTAAATTCGTGAGCAATGGCTTTGCAAGGCGCATTAGCATCAGGGTCGAGGCAACAAATAGTTAAGTTGTAGTTAATAGCACTTTGTATGAGCATGCGCCCAAGTTGCCCGCCTCCGAGCACGCCTATTTTTAATGTTGATGGTTCAAAATTTGTCACGTTGTGTAATATGGTTTTTTTAGAATACTGATATAAAAAAACCGCTTGGTAGCGGTTGTTTTAGTTTTTTCTAAGCTTCTTTTTTAGCGGCTTTTTTCGGAGCTGCTTTTTTAGCTGATGCTACTTTTTCTACTTTTACTTTTGGGGCAGCAGTTTTAGTTGATGCTTTTTTTCTTGGACGAACAACGCCAAATGAACCCATTTCTATTTTACCGCGTCTTGATTTCGGATCTCCTTTTCCCATAATTGTATTTTTTAATTAATTTTTATCAAAAATAGCATATTTTATTGCAATTTCAAATAGTTTTTTTCAAAACCCCTAAAACTTTTTATTAGCATTAAATGGCTTTGTAGGCTTTTCAATCACCGTTAATATTGATTTTATCTTAACTAAATCCGCTAGTAATTTTTTAGCTTCATCAATATCTTTATCATATTTAAGGGCAGTTTCAATTCTCCCTTTTTGAAAAGTAACACGCGAAGCAATTTCTTCTTCAATAAATTGTTTGATTTCTGCTTTAAAACGCATTAAATCATCTTTCTTATTCGCATTCATTTTATCTAATAGCGCCTTATATTCAACTTCAATACTTTCATAGTATTTTTCTCTTGTGGCATCTAATTTTAAATCTTCTAAAGCAAAATCACTTTGAGTTTTGTAATTAATGTCTTTTGTTTTTAAAGAATTAACAAAGTCTGCATAATTTTCATCACTAAATTTTACGGGTTCTTTCGAATTTAAAATAGCCGGATTTTTAATAACGTAATCATTCACATAAGAAAATATATAATTTTTATTGAGTAAAACAGCTAAGATGTTACTGTACTTAACCGCCTCTGTTTTAAGGTCTGGTAACACGCCTGCACCATCATAAGTTGTTCTTCCGTTTTTTGTTTTAAAGGCTGTGATTAATGAATCTGGCACTTTATCAACTCTTCCATCTTCATCTTTATGCGTGTAATCTAAAGCCTGTATACATCGTCCGCTTGGTATGTAATATTTTGCTACCGTTACTTTTAATTTTGTGTTATAGGTTAAATCTCTTACTTGTTGCACTAATCCTTTTCCGTAAGAACGCTGTCCTAAAATAACCGCTCTATCTAAATCCTGCAAAGCACCTGCTACAATTTCAGAAGCAGAAGCCGAATTATTATCTACTAAAACCACTAAAGGAATTTGTGTGTCTAAAGCATTATTTACAGATAGATAACTTTTATCCCAATCTTTTATTTTCCCTTTAGTATAAACTATTTCTTGTCCTTTATCTACAAATAAATTAACAATGTTAACGGCTTCATTTAGCAATCCTCCTGGGTTTCCTCTTAAATCTAAAACTAAGGATTTGCAATTTTTTTCTTTTAGTTTTAAGAAAGCTTCTTTAATTTCTCCCGAACAATTTTCTGTAAAACTCGTTAATCGAATGTAACCAATTTCAGCATTCAACATGTTTGAATATGAAACGGCCTTAATTTTAATTTCTTCTCTTTTTAAATTTATGTCTGTTGGAGTTGTTTGTCCTAAATGAATTACTTTTAAACTAATTGGTGTGCCAGCTTGCCCTTTTAATAAGGAAGAAATATCATCTGTTTTTTTGTTTACCACACTTTGTCCGTTCACCTCAATAATTTCATCACCAGCTCTTAAGCCTGCGTTATAAGCAGAGAAGCCTTCGTACGGTTCTGTAATGGTTATTTTTTTATTGACATCTTGAATCAAAGCACCAATGCCACCATATTCTCCAGTGGTCATGTATTTATAATCTTCAATATCGTTTTCAGTATAATAATTAGTGTATGGATCTAATGAAGCTAACATAGCTTCAATACCAGTTTTCATTAATTGCCCAGGTTTAGTTTCATCAACGTATGCAATATTTAATTCGCGATAAAGTGTATTAAAAATATCTAGGTTTTTAGATACCTCAAAATAATCTTGCGAAAAGTTAAAGGCAAGTAGTGATGATAAACATATGGTTAATATGATAATGTATTTCTTCATAAATTGGAATTTATAACTATAAAAATAAGTTTAATTACTCATATATGTTACCAAATTGTGATATTTTATAATTTTAATGATGTGTTTTATTGAGTAAAGCATCATTCTCAGCGATTGAACTTTTTTGTCACGAATACGCCGTATTTAGGGCACTATATTTGTATATTTATCGTTGTATATGGAGTTTATCAAGTAAAAACAATTTTATATTTATAACCATGGCAACACAACAACTCACCATTCCAATGTTTCCTTTAGGCGTTTTAATATTGCCAGGTGAAACTAAAACATTACATATTTTTGAAGATAAATACAAGCAATTAATTTCTGATTGTTTGGCTAATGAAGCTCATTTTGGAATTCCCTATTCAATCAATAAAAAAATTGGCGAATTTGGAATCGAAGTTAAAATCGTTAAAATTTTAAAGACTTACGATTCTGGCGAATCTGATATATTAATTGAAGGGGTTCGTATTTTTAAATTAATTGAATACTCAAGTGTTTTGAAGCCTAAATTATATGGCGCCGGTGTTATTTCTTATCCGGAAAACATTTTCGAATCTCCTTCATTAAAATTACAAGAATTAATAAAAGATTATTTATGGACGGCTCAACAAAATACAGTTCCTGTTGATGCTTATGATCACGCTACTTTGTATAACATTGCGCGTTTATTAGATTTATCCAATACCGAAAAGTATGATTTAATAAAATTAAAAACTGCTTTAGAGAAAGAGAATTATTTAATGCAAAAAATACGTTTGTTTACATTTGTTTTAAATGCAGAAAATCAATTGCAATCTAAATTTGTATTAAACTAATTTGTAGTTTTTATATTCTCCAATATTCCAGCCTGTTGTTTTTTTGATAAATTTTTTAAATTTATCTTTCAAGCCAATTTTAATTTTTGATTGATCAAATGTAAACTTCCAGTTTGCTTGTTCAATTCTATTTAAAAAAACTTGTGGATGTGTTTGTTTAAATTCCACTAAACTATCAATTTCAGAATAATCAAATTCTTCAACTTTTGCGACATGTTTATTCATCCATTCATCATCATGCCACATTTTATGAAAATTTTCTTGTTTGGCTTGTTGGGCTTTCGGCGTTTTTACCCAGCCGTAGTGATAAATTTCTGCATCAATTTGTTTCACATTTAATTTTGAATCATCTAATTTTCTGAAACCTTGCGCATCTTTATATGAACGAATGGATTTATCATTTTTAATAATCCGAATTTCTTTGCTGTACCATCTATTTGAATTTCCTATGTAATTATAGTGGCCATAAAAATGAACGTAATTAAATAATAAGCCATCAACCTTTGCATCATCTTTATATTTTTGCAAGGCATTTTTAATGGTAGGCAAATGTTTTTCGTGAACACATTCATCACTCTGAATATAAAAACACCAATCTGTATCAGCACTTATTGCATCAAATGCTTTATTAGTTTCAATTGCTAAAACTTGTCCACCTTTGCGCAAACTATCATCCCAAAAAGTTTCAATAATTTTTATTTTGGGCGAATTAATATTTTTGATGAGTTGTAATGTTTCATCTTCGCTATTGCCAACAGCTACAATAAATTCATCACAAATAGGTAATATTGAAGTTATTGCCTCAACAACAGGATAGTCATACTTTAAAGCATTTCTTATGATGGTGAAGCCAGTTACTTTCATATTTAGAATTCTGGATTTCTGCCAACAAAATTTTGAGGAGTAATTTGCAACAATTCTTTTTTAACGGCATCACTCACATTTAATCCATTAATAAAGGTGTGCATTGATTCTTGAGTGATGTGAGTATTGGTACGTGTTAAATCTTTTAAAGCTTCATAAGGTTTTGGATAACCTTCTCTTCTCAAAATTGTTTGAACAGCTTCAGCAACTACAGCCCAATTGTTTTCTAAATCTTTTACAAAAACAGCTTCGTTTAAAATTAATTTATCCAATCCTTTTAAAATACTTTTGTATGCAATTAAAACGTGTGCAATTGGCACACCAATATTTCTTAATACGGTGCTATCAGTTAAATCTCTCTGAAGTCTTGATATTGGAAGCTTTGCGGCTAAGTGCTCAAATAGTGCATTTGCAATTCCTAAATTTCCTTCAGCATTTTCAAAATCAATTGGGTTTACTTTATGTGGCATTGCTGATGAACCAATTTCTCCAGCTTTTAATTTTTGTTTAAAATAATCCATGCTTACATAGGTCCAAATATCTTTACTGAAATCTAACAAAATAGTATCAATACGTTTCATGGCATCGCAGTATGCAGCTATATTATCATAGTGTTCAATTTGTGTTGTAAACTGACTACGATTTAATCCTAAAGTATTATTTACAAATTCATTTCCAAAGGCAATCCAATTGTTGTTTGGATACGCCACATAATGCGCATTAAAATTACCGGTTGCGCCACCAAATTTTGCAGAAAAAGGAATTGCTTTTAGCTGATTTAATTGAATGGTTAAACGCTCTACAAATACATAAATTTCTTTTCCTAAGCGAGTAGGCGATGCTGGTTGACCGTGAGTACGAGCTAGTAAGGAAACATTTTTCCATTCTATTGCTAAAGCAGTTAATTTTTCTATAACTAAATTTAATGTTGGTATGATAACGTCATGCGTTGCTTGTTTTAGAGAAAGTGGAATGGATGTGTTGTTAATGTCTTGAGATGTTAATCCAAAATGAACAAACTCTAAATAATTTTCTAAACCGTGTTGCGTTAATTTATTTTTAATAAAATACTCAACAGCTTTTACATCGTGATTCGTTGTTTTTTCTGTCTCTTTAATAATTTCAGCATCTGCAAACGAAAAGTTTTTGTAAACAGATTTTAAATTTTCTACTTGTGTATTTGATAATTTTGGTAGTTGTGGTAAACCTTGTTGAGACAATAAAATAAAATATTCTATTTCTACTTGTACTCGGTATTTTATCAATCCAAATTCGGAAAAATAAGTTGCTAATTCGTTTGTTACTTTTCTATATCTTCCATCAATTGGTGATATAGCTGTTAAATTCGATAATTCCATAGGTTTAAAATAAAGGTTAAATATACTCAATTATGAGAGTATAGCCAATGCCTTAATTACGGATAAACTGAACAGGAGATTCTATTAATTTTGGCTGTGGAAGTTGCTGGTATGGCGCTAATCCAAACTTTTCATTAACTTCTAAAAGTGCTGCTAATACTAATTGAGAATAGTTTTGAGAAGCAGATCTAAAATGTCTTGTTTCGGTATGCCAAAGCGTATAAATTAAATTAATATCACCTTGAGTTGGTCTAAAACTAAACAAGGCTTTTTTTACATTACCAGCACCAGCGTGGTATGAATGCATGACGAGTAATCTAAACCACAAATCATTTTCTTTATAATTTTTAATTCCTAATGAGTCTAATATTTCTCTTGTTTTAGGAATACAAATCTTTTTTATAAGACTAGATGCTGCATAAGCAGAACGATCAAAATCTTTACGTTCATCAATTTGTTTATTTACTTTTAATCCAAAAAGTCGCGCTACATCTTTCATTAACTGAAACGAACCATACGCACCTGCATTTGATTTTTGCAATTTGTTAGGACTTTCTATCATCAATATGGCTTGAGCATACCAAGGATCAACGCCGTTAGCTACAAAATCATTTATACCTTTATCAAAATTAGCAGAGGCTTTTTCAAAATCATAAAAAAAACTTTTACCAGTAGTCATTAAAATACGTGCCGAATCCATTAAACAATGCATATAGCGTAAACTATCTTTTACAGCATTTTTTCTAGCAATGCATAAGGTATCCCATTTATAACAATGAACGGTGTGTAAAATATGTCTATTTTCAGGACGATTCAATAAAGCACTATCTTTATTTAAATGCATGATTCTTCTCCAAAAAATTACATTTGGCAAGGTATCACAATGAAAATCATACACTTGTTTATTAAAAACAAAAGCAGTTTTTTCTTTTGTTGTTAGGTTTGGAACTGAAATAATATCTTCTCTTAAATTAAAACTTGGTGTATAAGTAATGATGTTGCTATCGGGAGGCGCAACAAATAGCTTTAAAGCAACGGTTATGGAAATTAAAAAAGACATGATTTAGAACATTAAAAAGATACTCTTATAATGAAGATGAATTTAAAAGTATCGGTATTTTTTTCAACAATTTATGTTTTATAAACGTAGAAGCAAGTTACAAAATGATGTGTTAAATATTAGTGACATTTGATTTTATTTAGCCGACCTTGACTTTTTTTAACAAAAAAAGCATCCGTTAATTAACGGATGCTTTTAAAACTAATAATGTTAATTCTTATTTAGTATAAGTAGCGCTTGCTGATATTAATTCACGATTCATACGAGCAATATTTTCTAAAGAAATTCCTTTAGGGCATTCAGCTTCACAAGCACCAGTATTGGTACAGTTTCCAAAACCTTCTTCATCCATTTGTGCAACCATTTTAAGAACACGTGCTTTACGCTCAACTTGACCTTGAGGTAACAATGCTAATTGAGATACTTTAGCTGAAACAAATAACATAGCCGAACTATTTTTACAAGCTGCCACACAAGCACCACAACCAATACAAGCCGCTGCACCAAATGCTTCATCTGCCGCTTCTTTAGGAATCAAGATATTATTAGCATCTTGAGGGTTTCCAGTATTTACAGAAACATAACCTCCACTTGCAATAATTCTATCAAATGCACTTCTATCAACTGCTAAATCTTTAATTACAGGAAATGCGCCACTTCTCCAAGGTTCAACTACAATTGTATCACCAGTTTTAAAACTACGCATGTGTAATTGGCAAGTCGTTACACCGTCTTTTGGTCCGTGTGGACGGCCATTGATGTACATACTGCACATACCACAAATACCTTCGCGGCAATCGTGATCAAATGCAATTGCTTCTTTTCCTTCAACAATTAATTTTTCGTTTAATACATCAAACATTTCTAAAAACGACATGTCTACAGAAATGCCAGTTAATTGGTGTGTTTCAAAGCTTCCAGCAGCTTTGCTATTTTTTTGTCTCCAAACTTTTAAAGTTAGATTCAATTCTTGTCCGTGTCCTGCCATATTATTAGGATTTAGGGGTTAGGATTTAGGGTGTTTAGTCCTAAATAATAATCCATTATTATTTTATTTTTTCTTCTAATTTTTTAATTAATACACTAAACATTTTCATTTCTTCAACAATCAAAGAATTTATTTTATCACACTCTTCTATTTTTACAAAGCCCAATCTAGTGCTTAAAATAATAGCAGCTTCAACTTCTCTTAAACTACCTTCAGCAATGTATAAAAAACTTACATAACTTTTTGTTGTATTTCTTCCAAATCCTTCAGCAATATTTAAACTTATCGAACAACTAGCTCTTCTAATTTGACTTGTTAGGCCATAAACTTCTTCTTTAGGAAATTGAGTAGATAGTTTGTAAATTTCTACTGTTAAATCAACCGACTTTTGCCAAACAATTAAATCTTTGTATGAATTTACAATCGCCATTCCCTAATCTCTAAATTCTACCTCCTAATCACTATTTATAAGAACGTTGAGCGATTTTAATATTTTCGTATTTTAATTCTTCTTTGTGTAATTCTGTATCACTAACTCCTTTATATTCCCAAGCGGCAACATAAGCAAAGTTAACATCATCACGTTTTGCTTCTCCATCTTCAGTTTGGTGTTCCTCGCGGAAATGTCCACCACAACTTTCTTCACGGTGCAAGGCATCTTTACACATTAATTCTCCTAATTCAATAAAATCGGCCACTCTTCCAGCTTTTTCTAAATCAGGATTAAATTCAGTTGCAGTACCAAGTACTCTCACATCGCTCCAAAACTCTTTGCGTAATGCTTGTATTTCAGCAATTGCTTCAGTTAAGCCTTGTTTGTTACGAGCCATGCCACATTTATTCCACATAATTAAACCTAAACGTTTGTGGAAACTTTCTACTGATTTAGTTCCGTTAATAGTTAAGAATTTATTTATTAAATCAGTTTGTTCTTTAAATGCTTTTTCAAATTCAGGATGATTTGTTTTTAATTTCTCAATTGAATCTGCTTTATCTTTTTCAGCACTCATACGAGTAACTTCAGCAGATAAATAAACACCTAATGTATATGGAATTACATAATACCCATCAGCCAAACCTTGCATTAATGCAGAAGCGCCTAAACGATTTGCACCATGATCAGAGAAATTAGCTTCACCTAAAGCATATAAACCTTTTACAGTTGTCATTAAGTTATAATCTACCCAAAGGCCACCCATTGTATAATGTACAGCTGGGTATATACGCATTGGCACTTCATAAGGATTTTCGCCAGTAATTTGTTGATACATATCAAACAAATTACCATATTTTTCTTTTACAACTTCTTTACCCATAGTCATAATTTGTTCATGACTTGGATTATGAATATTACGTTTTGTAGCTTCAGTTTTTCCGTAACGAGCAGTATTAAATGCGAAATCTAAATACACTGCCATTTTTGAATTACCAACACCGTAACCAGCATCACAACGTTCTTTAGCACCACGAGATGCAACATCACGAGGAACTAAATTACCAAATGCAGGGTAACGACGTTCCAAATAATAATCTCTTTCTTCTTCAGGAATATCTGTAGCCTTACGGTTATCATCTTTCTTTTTAGGAACCCAAATACGACCATCGTTACGTAACGATTCCGACATCAAGGTTAATTTAGATTGATGATCGCCAGAAACTGGAATACATGTTGGGTGAATTTGTGTGTAACAAGGATTACCAAAGAATGCACCTTTTTTGTGAGCTTTCCATGCAGCAGTTACATTACTTCCCATTGCATTAGTAGATAAGTAAAATACGTTTCCGTATCCGCCTGTACATAATAAAACAGCGTGTCCAAAATGTTTTTCCATTTCGCCTGTAACTAAGTTACGAGCTATAATACCACGAGTAACGCCATCTATTGTAACAACATCTAACATTTCGTGACGAGCACATAATTCAACATTACCCGAACCAACTTGGCGTTGCAATGCAGAATAAGCACCTAATAATAATTGTTGTCCGGTTTGACCAGCTGCATAAAATGTACGTTGCACTTGAGTACCTCCAAATGAACGGTTACTTAATAAGCCACCATATTCGCGAGCTAAAGGCACACCTTGCGCCACACATTGATCAATAATTGAAGATGAAACTTCTGCTAAACGGTGAACGTTTCCTTCGCGAGCTCTGTAATCCCCACCTTTAATCGTATCATAAAATAAACGGTAAGTTGAATCACCATCATTTTGATAATTTTTTGCAGCATTAATTCCACCTTGCGCAGCAATACTGTGAGCACGACGAGGAGAATCTTGAAAACAAAATACTTTTACTTTATATCCCATTTCAGCTAAAGTAGCTGCTGCCGAAGCACCAGCTAATCCTGAACCAACTACTAAAACTTCTAAACTGCGTTTATTTGCTGGGTTAACTAAGGCAACCGTAGAACGGTATTTAGTCCATTTTTGGTCTATTGCGCCTTCTGGTATTTTAGAATCTAATTTTGACATATCTTAAACTTTATAATTTTTTATTTAATAATACCTAAAAACATAGTTACTGGCATTGAAGCAAATAACAAACAAACAATAATTGAAAACCACATACCAACTTTTTTAATAGTAGGCGTATAGTTTTTATGATTTAAACCTAATGTTTGGAAAGCTGATTGAAAACCATGTAATAAATGGTAACATAGAGCCCCAACTCCAAATAAATAGATAGCTACAAAATACCAAATTGAAAATATTTCTTTCATGTTTTCAAAGGTGTTGTGCTCTTGATGAGAGAACACAGCTACTTTAGTTGGTAACCAAAAATTACCTAAATGAACAACTAGAAACAATAATAGTAAAGAGCCTAAAACTCCCATGCTACGGCTATACCATTTTGAATTAGCAGCGCCATCAATTTTTGCATAAGCAACTGGACGAGCTTTACGATTTTGTAAAGTTAAAAGTAATGCTTGTACACAGTGTAAAATTAACCCGCCAAATAAACCTATTTCAACAATGCGAATTACTGGATTGTGAGCCATAAAATCGGCTGCTACATTAAAGGTTTCTCCGCTATCATTAAAATAAATGCAAGCATTTATGCCAACATGAACTACTAAAAATGAAATGAGGAATAAACCAGTAAGACCCATTACTACTTTTTTTCCAATTGATGATTTTAAAAATCCTTGACTCATATGAAATTGTATTTAATTTTTTTACTTGGCAAATGTATAATTGTGGAGCGTTTAAAACAATATTTTTTTAGTCTTTTACCTATTTAAATAACAAGATTAAGCCTAACAAGGTTTAAACTTAGACCAAAAACTCCTTATTTGGAATTGTTCTAAATTTAAGATGGTTTTAAAGGCTACAGTTTGTTATTATTTTATTTTATGTTTTGAGATACGCCAAATTAAATTTCGGTTTAATATACTCATTGCGGCTACAACCCCAGAAAATAATGCTGAGCAAACTCCAACAGCAATAATGTCTTGCCCTGCTAAATATAAATTTTTATAATTTGTTTTCGGCCTTAGTTGCTTTAGCTCAAAACGTTGAGGCGTATGTTCTAAGCCATAAATTTCACCTTTATTATAATTTGAAAAATGTTTGGTTGATAGTGGCGTAGAAAGCTCTGCAATTTCGATATGCCCTTTTATTTGAGGTAATGTTAAATAGAGTTTTTCAAGTATCTGGTTTTTTACTTTTTCTTTTATCATTTCGTATTCATCACCACGTTTTTGCCATTGATTATTTTCCCATTCCTTAACCCAGTCATACGGATAAGAACCCAATACCTGAATAGTTGAAGTCCCTGCATGTTTTTTTTTCCAGCTACTATCTTTTGCTGAAGGAAATGAAATGTAAAAAAATGGAGACACGCTATCTTTTTTATGAAGATGATTTTCTTGTGCTAAATCAAGTTTATAATTTTCGTAAATCCAAATATTATGTTTTGGTAATTTCAACTCTTCATCCGATTTGTTTAAACCAATATATAAGCAAGCATGAGACACGGATGGTTTTATTTTATTTAACTCTAATGTGTTTTCAGCTTTTTGAAATTCTTTCAAAATCAAATTATTAAAGGTATTATGAGCTCCTGCATTGCTGATTATTTTATGAGCATAAATACAATCTCCATTTTGCATCAACACACCAATTGCTTTATTATCTTTTATAATAATATTTTTTACATCCGCTTTAATTGCAATTATTCCATGATGAGCTTCTAATACATCAACCATTGTTTTATGGATGTTAGAAGAACCTCCAACTGGATATGCTGCGCCTTCTAAATAGTGTGAAATGACTAACGCGTGTAGTCCAAAACTACTGTATTTAGGAGTTAATCCATAGTTGCCACACTGTGCGCAGAGTACAGAAATGAGTTTTTCATTAGTAGTTATTTTTGATAAAACCTCTAACGTTGTTTGTCTTGAATACTTTAAAAAGTTTTTCCGTAAGCTATGGCCAAATAAATAACTCAACCAATTGGGCATTGTTTTTTCTGTAATAAACATGGAGGCATCATTACTAACTTTTACAATTAAGTCGTAATACGTTCTTATTGCTTTTTCCTCTTCAGGAAAATAGTTAATCATTTGATTCACTTGATTTACTAATCCTTTTCGGAAATTGTATATTGTTCCTTCAATAATAGTTTGATCATAAATATCACCTACATCTTCCCAAACAAGTTTGCTATCTGTAACGTAATCAAACGTTTTTCGTAATAAGGAATTTGGATTATTGACTTGCCCCATATAATGAGCGCCAACATCCCATTCAAATTTTTTTCGTTTAAATGTATGTGTAAACCCACCTGATGCGTAATGTTTTTCAAGAACCAATACTTTCTTACCAGCCTTTGCTAAGAGCACGGCAGTGGATAAACCACCAACACCCGATCCAATAATTATTGCATCGTATTTGGTTTTGGTTAATTCAGATGTGTATAGGTTTTTCAATGATTGTTTTCTTCAATCAAATATAATATTATAAATAGGAATTAGATTCAATTATCTATTGATTCCCTTTTTATTTAAAGCGTCTTGATATGCTTTTGCATTTTTTTGATGCACAGAATAATCATTTGTGAAATTTGAATAGCCACTGAAATCAGACTTGGCACAAAAGAATGTATTAGAATGTTTACTGTAATTTAAAACAGCATCTATTGAAGTAGGTTGAACCAAGCAAATTGGACCAGGCGGCAAACCTCTATACATGTAGGTGTTGTAAGGAGAATCAATTTCTTTATCAATAGACAAAACTCGTTGGACTTCAAAATTTTGATTAGCAAAAACGATTGTTGGATCAGCTTGTAATTTCATATCTAGTTTTAAACGATTAATATAAACGCCAGCAATTTTTTGTTGCTCTGATTTTATACTGCTTTCACTTTGAATGATAGAGGCTAAGGTTATTACTTCTGGAATTGTATAACCAATTGATTTTGCTTTATTTTTTCTCTCGTTAGTCCAAACAGAATCATAGGTTTGTTTTAGCAAAAGAAAAAAATCTTTTGTTGGTGTGGCCCAACTTATTTCATAGGTTTTAGGAACAACTAGGCACATCATATTTTTAGAATCCAAATCAAATTCTTCTGACAGTTTTGTCTCGTCATTACAAAATTCTTCTATTTCATTTTTTTCAGTTTCTATTTTTTCAGATACATAATTAATAAATTGCTCTTGAGTACGAATTTGCGAATTGAAATACAATTTTACTTTTTCTTGTTTGTTTTTTTTGATAGCATTTACAATAGAGCGATTACTCATTTTTTCATCGATGCGAAATTTTCCAAAATGCACATTATTTTGAAGGTCCATTTTTTGAGCTGTCCATTCAAAACTTTCTTTATCTTCAATAATGTTTTGCGAATATATTTCATCAAGCATATCTTGATAAGTTGAATTAGATTTAATATATATATAAGTAAACTTTTTACCATCTAACCTTACATTGCTTTTAAATACATTTTCGTAAGCCCAATAGCCTATAAAAACAATGCAACCCGTAATAATCAATAAAAATATTTTTTTGATAATTCCTCCTTTTCCTTTTGCCATTTTCAAATTCTTTTAAAAGAAACTTTCTTTAATAAATACAAATAAGCCAACACACAAGGTAAACCAACCGAATGCAGGTTTTAGTTTTTTTGAAGAGATTTTATCTGACAAAAAACTCCCGCCAATAATTCCAAGTATGCAAGCAAATGAAATTGAAAGTAATAAAGCCCAATTGATTTCTTGATGACCTAAATTGCCAGTAAAGCCAATGAGTGAATTAATGGCAATAATACATAAGGAAGTGCCAATTGCCTTTTTAAAATTAAGACGTAAAAAAAAGATTAAAACGGGTACAATAATAAAACCTCCACCAGCCCCAATAAAACCTGTTATAAAACCAACTAAAACACCAAGCAAAATTACTGTTGGCAAGCCCATTGGACTTTTCGCGAACTCATCCCATTTAATTTGATTTGTTCTATTTGCTTTTCTTTTTTTAATCATACTTATTGATGAAATAACAATAAGGACTGAAAACAAAAACATTATTAAAAAATGTTTTGAAATTTGAAAATTAAACACATTTATTAATTCGGGTATATTTGGCATAATAAATTTGCGCACACAAAATACTGTAATCATAGAAGCTATTGCAAATTGTAAAATTGATTCAATGCTTATTTCCCCTTTTCTCAGATAGGTTATTGCACCAATTAAAGATGTAATTCCAACAATAAACAATGAGTAGGTTGTAGCGTCGTCGGCTTTAAATCCCATTAAATATACCAAAACAGGAACTCCTAAAATTGAACCACCACCGCCAATTAAACCTAATATAAGGCCAATAATTAGAAAAGCTATGAGTCCAACTGTTGTCAATTATTTTTTAGTAATGGTGCTTAATATATTTAGTTCCTTTAATTGTTCATCGCTTATTTCACTTGGACTATCAATCATCACATCTCTACCAGAATTATTTTTAGGGAATGCAATAAAATCTCTAATGCTATCACTTCCTCCAAACAATGAGCATAATCGATCAAATCCGAAAGCTAAACCACCGTGTGGTGGAGCACCAAATTCAAAAGCATTCATTAAAAACCCAAATTGTTTTTGAGCTTCTTCTTTTGTAAATCCTAACAAATCAAACATTTGTGCTTGCAAATCCTTATTGTGAATACGAATACTTCCACCGCCAATTTCAACGCCATTTATAACAAGGTCGTAAGCGTTAGCTCTAACTGCTCCAGGATTAGTTTTTAATAATTCAAAATCCTCAGGCTTTGGCGACGTAAATGGATGGTGTTTTGCATGCCATCTTCCTGCTAACGAAGCTAAAAGATTAGGGTCGCCGTCATTCCATTCTAATAACGGAAAATCAATAACCCATAAAGCAGTAAATTTATTTTTATCTCTTAATCCTAAACGTGTGCCCATTTCCAAACGCAATTCGCTTAATGCTTTTTGTGTTTTTTCTTCAGCGCCTGCTAATATTAAAATTAAATCTCCAGCTTCAGCATTAAATGCCTTGGCCCATTTTTTTAATTCTTCTTCATTGTAAAATTTATCAACGCTCGATTTAATTGTTCCGTCTGCATTAACTCGCGCATATACTAAGCCAGTTGCTCCAATTTGTGGACGTTTAACAAATTCTGTTAACTCATCTAATTGTTTCCGTGTATAATCAGCAGCACCTTTTGCGCAAATACCAATAACAGCTTCTGCACTATCAAAAACAGGAAAGCCTTTTCCTTTCACAACATCATTTAACTCTACAAATTTCATTTCGAAACGCGTATCAGGTTTATCATTACCATAATATTTCATTGCATCTGCATAGGTCATGTGGGGAACGCTAGGCATATCAATGTTTTTAACAGATTTAAATAAATGACGGATTAAACCTTCAAACGTATCTAAAATATCTTGCTGTTCAACAAAACTCATTTCACAATCTATTTGTGTAAATTCTGGTTGTCGGTCAGCTCTTAAATCTTCATCTCTAAAGCATTTTACAATTTGATAATATCTATCAAAACCTCCAACCATTAATAGCTGTTTAAAAGTTTGTGGGGATTGAGGCAATGCATAAAATTGTCCTTCATTCATGCGGCTTGGCACTACAAAATCTCTTGCGCCTTCTGGTGTTGATTTAATTAATACTGGCGTTTCAACTTCTAAGAAATCTAATTTATCTAAATAGTTTCGGGTTTCTATCGCTAAACGGTGACGTAACTCTAAGTTTTTACGAACTGTATTTCTTCTTAAATCTAAATAACGGTATTTCATTCGGAGTTCGTCTCCACCATCAGTATTATCTTCTATTGTAAATGGTGGTGTTTTTGAATAATTAAGAATTTTTAAGTTAACTATTCTCAACTCTATACTTCCAGTTATTTCTATATTTAAATTAGGATTTTCTCTCTTTTGCACAATACCAAATACTTGTATAACCATTTCCCTTGAAAACCCTTCTTTCCCTAGTATTTCAGAATTCTCATCATCACCTAAAAAAATCAATTGAGTTATCCCGTATCTATCTCTAAGATCAATAAATGTAGCTCCTCCAAGTTTTCTAGTCTTTTGAATCCAGCCACATAAAGTAACTTTTTCTCCTAGATTTTTTTCATTCAGTTCTCCGCAAGTGTGTGTACGTAACATAGTGTTTTTTATAAGCGTCTAAGTTACCAATTTTTGTAAAACAGAAAGACTCTATTTTTAAAAAGTTAACAGAAAATCAGATATTAGTTTATTGATTTCCCGAAAAAGTTTACTGAGATTAATTCCTCTAACGTATAACGTTTTCCATCAACAAAACCAGTAATCCACGCATCAGTTTGCCCTTTTGCAATTATTTTTTGGCGAGCTACTTCTGCTTCTTTTAGTGTTGCAAATTGTAGTTGGGCAAATCGTGTAATACCATCAGGGTAATTAGTAATTTCTGGAGTGCCAAATTCTTTTAAATGATCATACTTGTAATTTTGTGGAAATTGATAAGCAGCAATCTGTACTTTAAATATTAGTCCTTGAGTGCAAGTTGTTCCTCCTATTTCAAGTAATTTTTTATAATTTACAGGATCGTTTAAAGTCTTTCCTTTCAATTGACTAAAATCTACAATTGGGCCACCGTTGCATGGATTTGTTGCAACAGCTAGTGTTGGCGTAGTAGTTGTTTTAACTTCAGGAATATCTTTATTAAAACTTTCAATATTTGTAATATTTCCAAGTAAGCTATCTAATATTGATTTAACGGATTTTTGTTCTTTTTTATTTGCAAATGTTTCGGAATATACATAAAAATCTTTTTTAATCTCTACGAACTTCGTTAGTTTTTCTACATCTAATTCTTCTTCAATTGGTTCAAATCCTGGAACGCTAATAACAATTCTGATTTTATAACCATTACCTGGAGATAAAGCCATTAAATATTTTCCTGTTTTTGAATTTGCATAATATGGCCCTATTGATTCGTTGTTTGACTTTTTGGTCACTTCAATTTTGGCCTCAATTGGCTTGTCATCGGCATATACATTACCTTTTAATAAAGCTAAAATAGGCCTATCGCCTAATATTCCGGGCTCTACCATATAAATATCCTGACCACCTTTTCCGCCCGAACCACCACGATTTGAAGAAAAATAACCTCTATCACCTTGTGCATTTATTACATAATACCTGTCATCTTCTGTTGTGTTTAAAGGTATTCCCATGCTTAAAGGTTCTATCCAACTGTTTTCTTGTTTGATAGAATACATAATATCATAACCCCCAATACTTTTATGCCCTTCCGAACTAAAAAATAATGTAATACCATCAGGATGAATAAACGGAGCGTCTTCATTATACTGAGTATTAATTTGTGGACCTAAATTAACCGCAGGACCCCAATCTCCATTTACTTTTTCTGACACATATAAATCTCTTCCTCCTAAACCTCCTGGTCTTTCTGAGGCAAAGTATAAATATCTTCCATCAGATGTGATAGAACAACTTCCTTCCCAAGCTGTGGTATTAATATTACTATTTAATCTTTCTGGAGCCGACCAATCTTCACCTTTTAGTTTACTCGAATATATATCACCATTGTCGGTATTTGTGCTGCTGAATGTAAATAATGTAGATCCATCAGGAGATAGTGCAATTGCAGCATCATGTCCTTTTGTATTAATTGAATTACTAATATTTTGACCTGCCGTAAAAGTGGAGTCAGTTGCCTTTTTAGCAATATAAATATCTTCATGAAAATATCCTTCTTCATTGTCTGGCTTCAAATCATCATTTACCTTTCCACCAGTTGTGTTATTGCCAACATAAGTGTATATTAAAATGGATTCGTCTGTTGATATGACTGGAACATATTCTTGTTCATTTGTATTTAAGGGAGCTCCAATATTTTTGATGTCAGCAATTACTTTTTTTGTAATTAACTCTTTTCCGTTTTCGCAATTTATTATTCCGTGTTTAGCATCTTCAATTAAGGGTTTATCTTCGGTTCTAATTTTATACCCAATACCTGAAATATAAAGATTATAAGAAGTTATCGCTTCATCAAAGCGATAATTAATATGGTAAGCTTTAGCTAAATAATAGTTCGCTTCGGCAGATTTATCTTGAGTTTTTAAGCTTTCGAAAATTTCGATTGATCTTGCTTTCTTTTCAGGATAATAAAGAGAAGAGCATCCTAGGCGGAATTTATATTCTAAGTTCTTAGGAAATTGAGTGTGTAGTTTATCATAAAGTTCGTATGATTTCCTATAATCTTTATTGTCAAATGAGTATGACGCTTCTTCTTTCAGTTCTTTTTCTTGGGAAAAAGAAATTATTGTAAGTAATTGAAAAACAAGTAGTATTATTAGTTTTTTCTTTATCATAGTATATTGTTTAGTTACCTTTAAATATCAAAAAGCGGTTTAATTATCAAAATTGATGTTTTAATCGGAACTAATTAACATTTATAGAAATCCTTATTAACACTTGATAGTTAAAATCAGAAGTTGTCATTTATTTCAGTTTGCTTGTCATTTTATTGAAATAGAAATGATTATTAAGTCATCTTAAAAACTACATTTGTAAACTTTTTATAGTTATGAATACAAAAACTTTATCTTGGATTATTTTAATTGTACTTTCTTGTATTTGGGGAAGTTCATTTATTTTAATGAAGGAAGGTTTACAGGCTTTTTCGAGTGATGAAGTTGCAGGATTAAGAATAACTATTGCTTCTTTATTTTTACTTCCTTTCTTGTTTAAATATTATAAAATAAATTTGCGAAAAAATCTCAAAGGATTATTATTGGC
The DNA here is from genome assembly GCA_038327195.1 of Bacteroidota bacterium. Classification (GTDB taxonomy): domain Bacteria; phylum Bacteroidota; class Bacteroidia; order B-17B0; family Aurantibacillaceae; genus UBA4416. Next base: position 22,045 of record JBBQKU010000008.1, read on the forward strand.
AGGTGTTTTTGGAAATTTAATTCCTGCATTTTTATTTACAAAGGCAGAAACTGAAATAAGCAGTAGTTTAACGGGTATGCTAAATGCCCTGACTCCGTTATTTACAATATTAATTGGCATAACTTTTTTTAAACAAAAAATTACTAAGAACCAGCTAATTGGAGTAGGACTTGGTTTTTTTGGAGCAATTGGTTTAATTTATTTTGGTGAAAATTCTGAGTCATCCAAAAATGCGATGTACTGCTTATTAGTTGCAGCAGCAACCTTATCTTATGCAGTTAGCGTTAATGGAATAAACACGTATTTAAGCGATGTGAATTCAATTGTGGCAACCGTTTGGTCGTTTACCTTAATTGGACCAATTGCGGCTATTTATTTGTTTGGTTTTACGGATGTTGTTAAACATGCTTCAGAAAACACTGAGGCTAGTTCATCTTTCTTTTTTATATCCATTTTAGCCATTTTTGGGTCAGCTTTATCAGTTATTGCATTTAATCAGCTCATTAAATTATCAGGAACTGTTTTTGCCTCAAGTTGCACCTATTTAATACCAATTGTAGCCATTGCCTGGGGGTTTTTATATGGAGAAGTCATTAATTTGCTCCAAATAGTGATGGTTGGAGTAGTTGTTTTAGGTATTTGGGTTATGAAACAGAAGAGAAATACTGTGCCTGAGGAAGTTGAAGCGCCAGAAGTAAAACCAGAAAAAGAGTAATTTTCGCCTTTTTACCTTTAATTTGAACCTTATAGTGTTAAAAAGTATTGAAAAACTTTGGCAGATAGAAAAAACCGTCTATCTTTGCCGTCCTTAAAAAAAATTATTAACTAAAAACCAATACCCAATGTACGCAATTGTAGAAATAGCAGGGCAACAATTTAAAGTGGAACGAGGCAACAAAGTTTACGTTCACCGCCTAGATGCTAACGAAGGTGCAAAAGTAGAGTTTGATAAAGTTTTCTTAATCGAAAATGATGGAAAAATCTCTATTGGAAGCCCAACTGTTGATGGCGCAAAAGTTGCAGCCACAGTAATAGAACACATTAAAGGTGATAAAGTAATCATCTTTAAGAAAAAAAGACGTAAAGGTTACCAAAAATGGAATAACCACCGCCAATGTTTAACTCAAATCTTAATTCAAGGAATTTTAGGTAAAGGTGAATCATTGAAAGAAGAATTAAAATCTGAAAAAGCAGTAAGAAATTTCTTACCACCTTCACACAGAAACAAAGTTGAAAAAGTTGAGGTTGTTGCTGAGAAAAAAGCTCCAGCTAAGAAAGCAGCAGCTAAAAAAGCTCCAGCTAAGAAAGCAGCTAAATCAGAAGATTAATAACACATTAAAAACTAAATACAATGGCACATAAAAAAGGCGCGGGTTCCACGAATAACGGTCGCGAATCGCATAGTAAACGTTTAGGAGTAAAAATATTTGGAGGTCAAGCTTGTATTTCTGGTAACATTATTGTTCGCCAAAGAGGTACTCGTCACAATCCAGGTGTAAATGTTGGAATGGGAAAAGACCATACATTATTTGCATTAGTTGATGGAAAAGTTGTTTTCAAAAAGAAAAAAGATGACCGTTCTTATGTATCGGTTGTTCCTAACGAAGCATAATTTTATCAAAAAACTACATTCAAAAAAGCTCTTTGGTAAACAAAGGGCTTTTTGTGTTTTATAAATATTGAATGGTAAATAGCACGCAGATGCCACAGATTATTTAAGATTGGAAAAATGATACATAAATCTATAACTATTAACTAATAAAAATCAAAATTTATCTTAAGCAATCCGTGTTATCAGCGTTCTAAACTATAAACTAATACAGTAAAATAAATAATTGGTAAATAGCACGCAGATGCCACAGATTATTTAGGATTGGAAAAATGATACATAAATCTATAAATATTAACTAATAAAAATCAAAATTTATCATAAGCAATCCGTGTTATCGGCGTTCTAAACTAAAAACTAATACAGTAAAAAAAATAGTTCATTAATAAATTACAAAGGTTAAATTTACGGCACCAAATAAATCATTATGTTACAATTAAGCTACATCAGAGAAAATAAAGAAGACGTTTTAAAACGCTTAGCTATTAAAAATTTTAAAGATGCTGAAAGCATTATTGATTCTATTTTACAATTGGATGATAATCGTAAATTAGCTCAACGCCAAGCGGATGATGTAAAAGCAGAAGCTAATGGTTTAGCTAAACAAATTGGTGAATTAATGAAATCTGGTAAAAAAGAAGAAGCCGAAACGCTGAAACTTAAAACCACTGAATTAAAACAAAACGAAAAACAATTTGACGATGAATTAAAAGCGATTGAAGCTGAGATTCAAAAAATATTAGTGACTGTTCCCAACACACCAAACTTAACGGTGCCAAAAGGAAAAACGCCTGAAGATAATGAAGTTGTAAATGAAGTTGGAGCAATTCCTGTTTTGCATGATAAAGCTGTTCCGCATTGGGAATTAACTACAAAATTTAACTTAATAGATTTTGAATTAGGTGTAAAATTAACAGGTGCTGGTTTTCCGGTTTATAAAGGAAAAGGTGCAAAATTGCAACGCGCCTTAATTAATTATTTTTTAGATAAAGCAACAGCAAAAGGTTATAACGAAGTTCAGGTTCCTATTTTAGTGAATGCAGATAGTGGTTACGGAACAGGACAATTACCTGACAAAGAAGGACAAATGTACCATTGCCAAGTTGATGATTTATATTTAATTCCCACAGCTGAGGTTCCTATTACAAATATGTATAGAGACGTGATGTTAAAAGAAAGTGATTTGCCTATAAAAAATTGTGGCTACACACCTTGTTTTAGAAGAGAAGCAGGAAGTTACGGAAAAGATGTGCGTGGCTTAAATCGTTTACACCAATTTGATAAAGTTGAAATTGTGCAAATTACGCAACCCGATAAATCTTATGAAACACTTGAAACAATGCGTGAATTTGTTTCTGGTATTTTACAAGAATTAGAATTGCCTTACCGCACTTTAAAATTATGTGGTGGCGATATGAGTTTTGGATCTGCATTAACTTACGATTTAGAAGTATGGAGCGCAGCGCAAAAACGTTGGTTGGAAGTAAGTTCAGTTTCAAATTTTGAAACATTTCAAACTAATCGTTTAAAATGTAAGTACAAAGATGCGAATGGAAAAACTCAATTTGCACATAGCTTAAATGGAAGTGCTTTAGCATTGCCTCGTATTGTGGCGTCTTTATTGGAAAATAATCAAACAGTGGATGGAATTAAAATACCAAAAGTATTAGTGCCTTATACAGGTTTTGATTTTATTGGGTAGTAAATTACAAAAAAAGGGGCTATCTCAAAAATCAAATTTACAGTCATTCTGAACTTGTTTCAGAATCTCCTAAACGGTAAAATAAACTATATTAGAGATGCTGAAATAAATTCAGCATGACGATTTACTTACAGTTTTTGAAAGAGGTTTGCGTTTTTACTTCTTACAATACATATCACTTTCATCTGCTGATTTTTGGTTATCCCAATCAATATTATTAAAGCTTTTTTTATTTCCCCAATTAAATAGTTTTTCAAAAATGGGTAGGAGTTTGTTGGTTTTGATTTGTTCTAAAAAATAAACTTCATGCTCTTTTTCCTTCATGCCTAATTCATAAAGTAATAGGTCATGTTCTTTTATGCCTAGAGAATTAAAATAATGTTTCATTCTGAAGTATTCACAAACATTGCCACTTTCTAATCTGCCAGCAAAGTAAAATGGCATAAACCAACCAATAATAAAACAGCTAGCAGAAATAATTTTTCCAATCAGGTAAAAACGAATTTCGTAGTATGTGGACACAGGAATATTATAAAGTTGCATAAGTTTTAAAACTTCAGCACGGTGATTCCATTCATCCATTTCAATTTGTTTGATGGCAATTTTCTCTTCTTTATTTTTTACTGCAGCCGCATGCCCAATATATGCAAATGATGCCGCTCTTTCTGCCGAATAAGCCTGCTGTAAAAGCTTTTCTAATTTGGGATGATTAAGTTGTTGCATGATATACAATTTCGGATTTTGTGGTTCCGTTATATTGAATAATTAAAGGTTGTTTTGTTTCTTTAATACTTTGATTATTTGAAAATTGTTTAAAGTCAAAATCAATTGGCAAAATCACAAAACGGTATTTGTGATGATTTAATTTTAGCTCATTAATGACTTTTGTTTTTTCAATTTGAGAAAATTCTTCCAAAAATAAATTTTTAGGTTTTACCTTAAAGTGTAAATAATAATCAATGGCAATGAGTTGCTTTAACACTAAATCATTAGGATATTGGATGCTTACAAATTGGGTTAATATTTCAAACACATCGTTTAACGAATATTTGTGATAATCTTTTTGAGTCCCAAAATAAGCGCCTAGGTTTAGTAAAAAATCGAAAATACTATAATGTGTTGTTACATATTTTAAGGTGTTAATGGCTTTTTTTCCGTTCCAGTAAATTTCTAAAGCATGTTCTAATTTTACAATTTGAGCTAATTGGTCTTTTGTTAAATAATCACTTTCAATAATTTGATATGGTGGCATAGGATCATAAACAAAGCCGTGTTGACTTGATTTATCACGCAATGGCGTTCCTTTTAAAAATTTCAAAAAACCTAATTGCATTTCAGGAGCAAACAATTTAAACACTTCTTCAATGCTATATTTAATGTCATTCCATTCATCAAGTGCTAAGCCAACAATTAAATCAAGGTGCATTTCAATTTTATCTTGTAAGTCTAAAATGATGCCTTTTGTTTTATCGAAACTTTGTTTTCTACTGACTTGTAAATTTGCTTTTTGGTTTACTGTCTGAATTCCTATTTCAAAACGAAACAAATCCTTAGGAACTTTTTCATGGATATATTTTATAATATCGGGGTGTAAAATATCAGCAGTAATTTCAAATTGAAACACATTTTGAGGTTGATGGTTTTCTAAAATAAAATCAAAAATATCAAGGGTAAAATCCTTTTTAATATTAAAAGTTCTGTCTAAAAATTTAACTACTTTGCCATGTTGCATCATATACAATAGCGTTGCTTTGATGCTGGCATTTGGTAAATACCTAACTTTATTATCTAAACTTGCTAAACAAAATTCACACTTGTAGGGGCAACCGCGCGACGTTTCAATGTATAAAACTTTTTTTAGTAAATCTTCGGGCTTATCAAAACGATAAGGCATGCTGTTTTCAAAATTCTTTAAATCAAACATTGGAGCGGTTTTATTTGCTACAATCTGATTATCTTTTTTAAATACTAAACTCTGAACTAATTCAACATTTGGGAAACTATGAATAAATTCATTAAATGGCGTTTCGCCTTCGCCAACAATGATATAGTCAACATCATTTCTCGAAATTACATTTTCATATTCGTAGCTAACTTCTGGTCCGCCTAGTAAAATTTTGGCACGAGGATTTAATTGTTTAATGCGTTCAGTAACTTCTAATGTTTGTGTTATATTCCAAATGTAACAGCTAAAGGCAACTACATCATATTGCGCACATTCCTTTGCAATATCGTCTTTATCTTCTTTAATTGTAAATTCTTTCCAATCTAAGCCTTCATATTCGTGATTTAATTCATAGAGTAATCTAATTGCTAAATTAGTATGAATGTATTTTGCATTAAGAGTAGTTAGTAGTATTTTCATTGAATAGTAAAGATACATTTTTATTAAAATTTATACTTAAAATCTCAGATATAAATCATTAATTCATTACTAAAGTTTGATTGATGCTGATTTTAGTAACCATTTTCTTCGCCTCATTTTGTTTTTGAATGGCTTGTTCTTCTTGTTCCTGAGCATTTGACATTTCGCCGTAAGTTGCAGCTAGGCTCGATTGTGCCTTTGCCTCTTCGCGCATTTCTTTTCCAATTCTTATTGAACGTTCGGCTTCTAAAGCTAATTGAGTGGCTTTTTTATAGTTTTGAGAATTGATATTTAACTCATTTAATAAATTTCGAATAATTTCTTTATTTTGATTATATACTTGGTAAACAACTTGTGATTCGAATTCAGAGATAGAAATTTTATTTTTTAAATAATCTATTTCTAAAGAATTTGCTTCTGCTAAAATAAATTCTTTTTCATTTTTCGATTTATTAACTGCTGATTCCTTCATTTTTGAAATGGTTTGTTTTAAGTTTTCAGTTTGTGTAATTAAACGAGATAGATTATCAGAATTTGATTTTGTATTTATAGAGTTGATTGAATTTTTTTTTGGGGATTCTGTTAAATTATTTTCTTGAGAAGGAACCATTTTCATTGCCAATAGTGGAGTATTTGTATTTGATTTAAAATCTTCTCTTAATAATGAAATGGCTTCTTTTTGTTTGTTGATAGCTAGTAACTCATTTTGATTGGCATTTGTTAAACCGCCATATTTTGCAAAATCAGTTAATTGTGCATTAGCTTCTTCAATCATTTCGATGGCAATGTTTATTAAACGATTGGCATCTGAATTTAAAATTGTTGCTTTTTTGCTTTTTTCAGTTTCACGTTTCAGTTCTGAAAATAATTGTGAAATGATTTGTTTGTTGGACGCAAAGTTTTTTTGGTTCGCAATAGATTGGTAATTTATGATTTCAATGTCTACCAGAATTGATTTTTTTTCAATTTCAATCATTTCATTTTTTAAATTTGCTTGATTTGATTTTAATTGATTTGCTTGATTTATCAATAGATCTATGGATGATTCGCTTGTGCTATTTTGCAACGTTGAAAGAGGTTGGGTTGTTGCGTTTTTGTTTCCCATTATATCTACTCTTATTTTACGAGTTTGGTTCTCTTGGTTTTGGCCACATAATAGTATTTGAATGCTTATTGCCAATAGTGTTGGAAGGTAGGTTGAAGTTTTCATGGCTTAGGTTTTTTAAGTAGGTTAGTTTTTTCATTTTAATTGTTAGTTTTTTTGTTTTTTTAATTTTTGGGCAATCGTATTTTCTGTTTATTAAAAACATTTTTTAGGCATTGCAATAAGATGTTAAATGGGTGTTGCGGTTGTACGTTTGTTCGTCCTCTATTACTATTTAAAAGAAATAAAGAATTTAATTTGTTTCGTTACTTGGTTGTACGCTATAAATAAAAAAAGGTTCTGTTTTTATTTATACTTTATTAACTAATTTCAGTTAATATCTGCCTTTGAATTATAAAATAAGATTATGTTTTATTTATGTTATATATTATAAGTAAAAAAACTTAATTTTCTAAAATGCATAACCTATTTTTAATTTAGGAAAAGGAGAATAACGAGCCGAAAAATATCTAGAGGTTTGCCATCGAATTAAGCAGATTTCTGGTCTAATAAAAAATCCTTTTTTGGTAATTAACGTATAGCCTAAGCCAACAAAAAAGATTGTTCGGTAAGGTGGATGATATGTGTCAAGGAGCAAAGGTTCAGGTGGATTGTTTTTAAAGGTCTCTCTTTCCGTTTTAGTTTTAGGATATGGTTTTGTGTCAAAATCATTATTAATGCCAGCCGATATGGATGCAAAATGTTTTTTCTTTCCTAAATCCAATGTCATGTAAATTGGATTTGTGATATCAAAATAAAAAACTGTGTTATAACCAATCCCAATACCACCTCGTAAATTAATTATGCCTTTTTTAAATAATAATCTTTCGTAGTTCAGAGATATTCCTTCAAGGTTTTCGCCAGCTAAAGAAAAATGAATATTATTTTTTTTAATTTTTATTGGTTTCACTAAACTATCTTGTGCAAATGCAAGTTGTGATAGGAGTATAAAGAGTATCAATGTTTTCATTATTTTTTATTTTACAATTAAAGGTAATAAACCCAAAATTAATATAGCCATTAAACTTAAGCCATCTTGATTTGAGTTTTAGTCTAATATACTAAACGAAAAGTTTAGATGGTATTAAACCGAGGAATAAATATTTGGACTAAAACATTTATTAATTCGGTATTAAGCCAATGCCTAGCCAATTTTAAAGGCAAATATTTATAGATAAATTAAAACCGTAGCCAATTAATTTTGATAGAATAGGTGTATTAGCTATTGGAGTAATACCGTATTTTAATTCGGGTGATAACCGAATACTTAATAATTTTATTGGATTGTAAGCAACGCCAATTTTAGAGTTTACGCTCAAAAAAAATTCATTACGATTGTTATTGAAATAAGTTAAGTAACCTTTATCTATAGTTTTTGAAGTTATAGTACCATCAGCATACCAAGATTTTAATGTTGAACTAGCCTGATAAAGATAATGAGTGCCAATACCTAAATTAGCAAATATGTCAAATTTCTTTATTTTGTAAGAGTAGCCTATGTATAATGGAAGTTCTATTGTTCCATAACTATAATAGGTTTGAGCTTTTTCGGGCAATGTTGGATCATAAATAGGACTTGAAAAATAAGACATTTTAGTATTATAATTAAAGGTGTTATAGTTGACATCAAAACCTAAACTTATTCTGTTTTTAAAATAATAATTAAAGTTAATGCCTATGGATTGATAAACGCCTTTAACCTCATTTTCATTATTAGCTTTTATAACAATTGGTAAATTAATATCTTTGCTGTTTTTATTCTGGCTTAATTTCCTATACCCAAAACCATAGCTAGTTGAAAACCCAATGCTGAATTTTTTCCGCACTGTCGAATCGGTTTGAGCCATAGCTATTTGACACATTATAAAAATTAATAGAATACTATTTTTCATTTTAGTTTACAATTATTTTATTAAAGTAGTTTTCGTACGCGTTAAATATAATTATAAAATAAGATTATGTTTTATTAATGTTACATATTATAAATAAAAACAAACTTAATTATTTAAAACGCATAACCAATACTAAGACGTGGTGTGAGAAAATAACTTGTAGGATATGTTAAAAGAAGATTTGTTTTTGATCCAGTACCACCAACTTTAAAAACAAAACCATTATAACCTCTAAACACATAGTTTATAGTAGCAAAATAACTAGGTGTATATGGTGGTCTAAAACTGTCTACATGAAATGGCGGATTTTTTTTAAATTCTGTTCTTTCTGATTTTGTATTCGGATAAGGATTAGGATCAACAAGATGGTTTACGCCAATATTAATTTCAAGATAATGCCTCTTTTTCCCGAATTTGGTATTTAGGTATGTTGGAAAACATAATTTTTCTAGAACTATTCCCCAAGTTTTTCCTCCTCCAATTCCAATTCCAACGTGTATCCATTTTTTATGAATAAAGCTTTTTTCGAAAGCTAAGGTTGGCCCCAACTGAAAACCCTCACCACCAACATTAGCCGTAATGGTGTTATTGCGCATTTTCAATTTTGTAGTATCTTTATGTTGTGCATTTATTTGTAAGGAAAAACAAAACAACAAGACGAATATAAGTGTTTTCATTATTTCTATTTTAATTGTTCAACTTCTGTTTTTACTAACTCTAATTTTTTATTTAATTCAACAATATACAGTGTGAGTTCTTCAATTTTACGCATACTCAAAGCTTGCATTTCTGCTAGGTTCAAATCCGCTTCACTAAGTTCGTTTGCACTTGGCACATCTGGCAAATGTTTGTGTAAGGTGTAATATTTTTCAAGCTCTTTTAGTGGTTTTAATTTGTAATTGGGTTCAAACACATAATCAGCCCAAAGTGCTGGGTCGATAGTAACATAAAAAGAACGTGAAACAACTTTACCATAAACACTTAACAAAGCATCAGCGTGTTTTCCATTACCTGTTTTTTCGCCAATTTGTGTTTGTCCGTTTCCTTTCACAATAAAAAGATTTTTATTTACTAAGCTATTAAATACTACAATTGCCTTTGTGTTATTACGGTTAACTTTAAAAAGATTGGCAATTTGTAAATCATTTGTAAAAACAGAAGTTGTTTTAAATGTATTAACTAAATCTAAATTATTTGTTACATCAAGTTTGGCATTTATAGTTAAACTACTTATATGGCCAATGCCAACCTTACCATTGCTTTTGGCAATAATTAGAGCTGGCTTAACTATAGGCACAGAAGTTGGCGAAAACCCAGTGGTTACAAAATTTAAACTTAATTCGTTGGTAGGAGATGAAAATTTTCCGGTACTTGAAACAACGTTTTTATCAAATAAATAGCCATTAAAACTTGTTTTAAAATTATAAAACGGTATTGGGCCAATAGGGTAATAGGTATAACTAATTGGCAAAGAAGTAATAGGGTCAATATAAAAAGAGGTAACTGGTGCGTTTGAACTTCCTAAATCAACATATCCATAAGAGTTTTGAATTCGATAAATATCGCTGGTGCCAAATGAGGCAGTTTGTGAAATTGAATTAGATGCAATACTCATTGCAAAACAAAGAGTTAATAGTTTTTTTTGAAACTTGAAACTTGAAACTTGAAACTTGAAACTTGAAACTTGAAACTTGAAACTTGAAATTCATTTTTTTTAAGACAAAGGTAGGATTTTTTTAGATTAACGACTATTTCTGATAATAATTAAAAATCTAAATGCAGTTAATGTGCTCATTTTAAATAATTTAATTTTTCACAATTAAAGGCAATAACCCTAAAATTAATATAGCCATTAAACTTAAGCCAATGCCTAACCAATTTTTTTTCGATAATTTTTCTTTAAAAACAATCACCGAAATAATAGTTGAAAGTGTTAGTATGCTGAGGTTATTAATAGGAAATAAAGCAGAAGGTTCTAATATTTTACTATTGAGAGCTTTAATAATAAAAAACATGGTTCCGTAATTTATGATGCCAAGTATAATTCCTGCTGGAATAGATTTTAATTGAAATTTTTCTTTTTTAATTATTAGTTGATACATCAACACAATTATTCCAAATACAAACGCTGTAGAAAATATAGTTGATAAAAATGCATCAAAATTATCGTCGCTTAATAGGTTGCGTTGCGTGTAATTGATTGTGGAATCGATAATGCCCGAACAGATAAAAATAATAAGCGGAAATAACCACCAGTTTTTTTGTTGCGGCGTGTCGCTATTTTGTTTGTGTGAAACTAAATAAACAGCAGCAATTGCTAAAATAATGCCAATTACTTTCGATATGTTTAAACTATCGCCATACAATAAAATGGCAATTGTAATGGGCACAACAACCGACATACGGTTTGCTACTTGAGCTACTGAAATACCTAATTTTGCAGTTGTTTCGGCAATTACAAATAAACTACAAATAAACACAATGCCTAAGCCTAATGCAAAATAAAACCAAGGTTGTTCATAAGCATTTAGTGGTGTAACGTTTGATTTTGTAGTAATAAAACCTAATGAGCCAGCAATAATGTAATTTACAATTATTGTTTGAAAAGCATTAATTTTATTAATAGCAATCAGTTTAAATGAAATTCCGAAAAGAATGGAAACAACAATGGATAAAATTAAATAAATCATAATGTATTGTTTTTTAATAGGTATAATTTATCATTTCCAATTAAATTAAACGTTTCGTTTTTTATACTTATTTCTGGCGCTTCAATTCCTTTTCCGAAATTAAGATTTGGATTTACAAATACTCTTGCTTCGTCCCAAATATTTGTATTTACAAAATGCTCCAAGGTTCGCGAACCACCTTCAACAATTACAGAGTTAATATTTAAGTGATAAAGTTGAGTTAATAGTTCGTCAATAAAATTTGTGAAATCAATTTTTATCCAATGTAAATTTTTTTTATTTTCGTTTTTAATGGAATTAAAAATGAGCGTTTTTACTTTTCCATCAAACACTTTATAAGTTGAATTCAAATCCAGCGTTCTGTCAATCACAATTCTTACAGGATTATTTCCTTCATATAAACGTGCCGTTAGCTGAGGATTATCTACAACTACTGTATTGTGTCCTACTAAAATAGCTTGTTCTTCTGTTCGCCATTGATGCACTAATGTTTTACTTTCATCACTTGTAATCCAATTATCTGCCTTATTTGCAGGCAAAGGCATTTTACTGATGTAGTTATCGTTTGTTTGTGCCCATTTTAAAATAATATAAGGACGTTTTTTTTCGTGAAATGTAAAAAAACGTTTGTTTAATTCTTTGCATTCATTATTTAAAATACCATATACAACTTCTATTCCTGCGTCTTGTAATTTTTTAATTCCTTTTCCTGCTACTAAAGGATTTACATCTAAGTTACCAACTACTACTTTTTTTATTCCTTTACTAATTATTAAATCGGCACAAGGAGGCGTTTTTCCATAGTGCGAACAAGGTTCTAAATTCACATAAAGCGTGCAATCCTTTAAAAGAAAATTATCAACTTTATTTATGGCATTTGGTTCGGCATGCTCGCTTCCATATTTAGAATGGAATCCTTCTGCAATTATTTTGTCGTTATGCACTATTACACAACCAACCATGGGGTTTGGGGCAACATGTCCCATGCCTTTTTTTGAAAGTTCAATACAACGTAGAATATATGTTTCGTTATAGTTGATAATTTATAAATTTTCTAAATCATTTATATCTTTCGCTCTGCCCGTGCTTGATTTGTTTTTTTTCAAGTCTTTTATGTGAATAATTCGCATAGGAATTTCCTCAAATACTGTTTCAATAGAATTAGTATAAACTTCTTCAAAACTAATTCCTGTTATTTTCTTTATGACATCAATAGAAACGGGAGGCCTTCCAAATGAAAAAACTTCAATTTGATTATTTTTTAAAAAATTCTCTTCATTCATATCAAATAAAGATAATCCGAAATCAAAAAATGTTTTTGTTAGTTTTAAATAATTTTCTTTCGATACTTCAACAAAAATATCTAAATCCCCTGTAGTTCTTGAAAAACCATAATATATAACAGAATAGCCTCCTATCAAAACGTATTTTACTTCTGCCTTATTTAAAGCAATTATAAAATCTTGAAAGTCTTCATGAAACACATTACCCATTTATTTTTCTTGCTGAGAAAATTGTTTTATCCATTTTTGGAGGATTGTTGACTGGGTAATTATATGCTACACTTTGCAAATAAACAAAAACTGCTAATTTTTCTTCTTTAGTATAATCAACGTATTTATCACTTTCAATTTTGAAATCTGATAATTTTCCAGAAGAAAATGAGTTTCTATCTAATTTAAACATATTATAAAATTACAATTTTTAATTAATATAATTTAGAAAATGTTTAATTAAAGACTTCTAGATTAATACCATCATAGCTTGCAAACACCATTTTTGGATGCGAATCTTGGTGATATATATTTCCTGATTTATCAATAGCTATTGCACCAGCAAAACCATCAATAAGTTTTAATTCAGCAAACGTTTTTTCAAATGCATTTTTTAGGAGCATTCCATCGGCAACACGTGTTACAATTTTTGTTGCAACAGCTGCACTAACAATATCTTCTCCCACGCCAGTACAACTTACGCCACAATCATTTGTCGCATAATTTCCAGCAGACGTGGCTGAGTCAGAAATACGGCCTGGCATTTCAAAACCTTTGCCACCTGTAGAAGTAGCCGCAGCAATATTTCCTTGCGCGTCTAAAGCAACACAACCAACAGTTCCAGTTCCTTTACTTGCTAATTTCTCTTCGTATTCTTTTCTTCGTTGTGGAATTTCTGTGCTAAATTCTTCAAAACCATTATGTCTTGCAAAACTTGTTGCACCACTTCCACCCAACACTCTATCATCGTATGTAAATAGTTTTTCAGCAACTCTAATGGGATTTTTTGTGTCCTCTATATTTATGACACCACTAAAACGGGTTGTTAATCCATCCATCATGGAGGCGCTCATTCTTATTTTGCCATCACTTTGTATTTGCGATCCAATGCCTGCATTAAATAATTCGTCATTTTCTAATAACTCAACAGCATATACAATAGTTTGCAAAGCAGTATGATTTTTTAAAAAGTCGTATGATTTTTCTACGATTCTCGTTAACGCTTGTTGCTTTGCTAGTTTAGTTTCTGATGATTGCGATGATTCACTAAAGAATCCGCCGTGTATGATAATTTTCATTTTGTATAATTTTTTATTAACCTATTTTAATTTTATCCCCTAAAAATTTTGGAGTTGTGTAGAGGATATAAATATCTAAAACACATTTTACTTTTGCTAAAATTTCCCTTACTCTGGTTTTAAATGAATAATTTTTATTGACTTCTTTTGCATTAAAACCTATGGCATTAATTTTATTTTTATTGGCAATAAATATAGCTCTTTGGTTGTGAAATTCTTGTGAAATTACTGTTATGCTATCTTCACAAAACACTTCTTTACTTCTTACCATGCTATCAAACGTTCTAAATCCTGCATAATCTAAAAACAAACAAGTGTCTGGTATACCCTTTTCTATTAAGGCGTTACGCATATCTGTTGGCTCATCATACCCTTTTATATGATTATCTCCACTTAATATGAGATACTTGATTTTATGGTTAACGAATAAGTCATAAGCAGCTTGTATTCGGTAATTAAAATATAAATTATCTGTGCCTCGGTTTGTTTTTCTACTTGCGCCTAAAACTAAGCCAGTTTTTCGAAAGGGTATTTTATTTATATCTGAATATAATTGTGATTGTGTTGATGAGGTAATCCATTTATTGCATGTGTAGGAAAAGATTACAGTTATTGTAATAATTGAACTTATTATATATATATATCTTTTATTGTATTGATTCATTTTTGCAAGTTCTTGATTTTATGCTTACGGTAAATTAATATAATTGTTTTCATTTATGATTTTAATAAATATTAATTATCTCAATTTGTATCCAAATTTTACGCCGATATCTATGTTCGGATAAATATAATTACCAGCTGTATTTGTAAATACATTTGGGCCGTAATCACTTGAACTTTTTATGTTCGCGTTTTCATCAACTGATAATGTATTTTTTCCTTGCTTAAAACGGGCACCAATGCCAATAAAAGCATCTACAATAATCCGATATTTGTAGACTGTTAACCAACCATATTTTATGGTTAAACATTCTGCATGTTTTGTAACAGAGTAGTTTTTTTCAAATTTTATTATTTGTAGTGTTTGATAGTCAATTTTAGAAATAGTATCTGTAGTCTCATATTCTTGGTATTTATATGACAATTCTACACTTACATAATTTCCAACACTTCTATGAAAATTATTTAAATAATTTTTAATTTCTAATTTTGCTATTGCACCTTTTGTGTTATAAAAAAAATAACCAAATTCGTTATATATAGCCCAATCTTTTTTAATTCTTTGCTCTATTCCCATTCTAATAGAAGGGCCAACATAAATTCCCAACAAAGACAACGGTGCAACTTTTACACAGGTTTTGGAAGTTAAAATACTGTCAGGCTTAATCCAGCCAAATAGATCGAAATCTTTGTTTTCGCTTTTTAAAATTGGGCTAGTAGAGCTTTGACTAAAAACAATTATTCTTAATAATAAAAATGATATAATAATTGTTTTTTTCATAATATTTATCAAATGAAAAACTAAATAAAAAACGATATAATTGTGCAAGTAGCAAATAACACACTCGCTACGCCATTGGTTGTAAAAAACGCTAAATTTATTTTAGATAAATCAGTAGGTTTTACTAAAGCATGTTGAAATACAATTAATCCGGCAAACCCAGCAACGCCAATCCAGTAAAGGAAATTTAAATGCCCAAAATAACCTGCCGATACAACACAAAGTATCGAACAAATATGTAAAAGTCTTGAAAACAATAAAGCGTTTTTAGTTCCTAATAAAACAGGAATTGATTTAAGTTTATTCTCTTTATCAAAGGCTTCGTCTTGCAAAGCATAAATAATATCAAAACCACTGACCCAAAAAAGAACGGTAAAAGAAAATAAAAGTGGCAACCAATTAAAAACACCTGTTACTGCTAAATAAGCTCCAATGGGTGCAAGTGCTAATCCTACTCCTAAAACTAAATGGCATAAGGGTGTAAATCGTTTGGTGTAGCTATAAAACAATACTACAAACAATGCAACTGGAGATAAATAAAAACAAATGGAATTAATGAAATAAGTTGAAATTATAAATAAAACACAATTTATAATGACAAAGCTTAATGCATTTTTTGCATTTATAATACCAGAGGGAATTTCTCGAACAGCCGTTCTTGGATTTAGTATATCAAAGTCTCTGTCAATATAGCGGTTAAAAGCCATTGCCGCACTTCTAGCAAATACCATACATAACAATACTAGTAAAAATAATTTTAACTGAAACGGTTCATTCGTTTTAAGGGCTAAAGCAAATCCAATTAATGCAAAGGGTAAAGCAAAAATGGTATGGCTAAATTTTACAAGAGATAAGTAATGCTTAATTTTTTTCACTAATGCTTAATAATTAAAATTAATAAAAACAATACAGGAACCGAACTCAATATCATTCCAATATAACCTAAGCTAAATGATTTTTTTGTGATTTCGTATTTTGCATTCAAGTAAATATTTATTGTAGAAAACACAAAACCAAATATTGCAAATAATAACGCGAAAAATAAATATTTAGGATTTATTAAACTGATACAGCAAACTAATCCCAGCATTAAAGATAAATATCCTGAAACTTTAAACCAATTCATGTTACAGTACGTTATTTGTTTGTTCTTTTATTTTTTCTAATTCATCTTTCATATGAACAACTAATTTTTGCATTTCAGCGTCATTGGCTTTAGAACCAATAGTGTTTACCTCTCTGCCAATTTCTTGTCCAATAAAATTTAATTTTCTGCCAGCACCAGGTTCACGCATCGTTTTTAAAAAGTAATCAATATGCGTTTGAAGTCTTACTTTCTCTTCGTTGATATCTAATTTCTCGATATAATAAATTAATTCCTGTTCAAAGCGATTGTTGTCTATTTTATCTTTTCCAACGCTTTCCTCTAAGCCTTTTTTTATTCGATCTTTAATAGTTTGTACGCGATTCGAATCATGACTTTTTATGCTTTCAAGTGCCTTTGAAATATTTCCAATTCTATCGTTAAAGTCTTTTTCAATTGACTTACCTTCATCAATTCTGAAATTGTTTAATTCTGTAATGGCTGATAAAATTACTTCTTTCATATCTAACCAATCTTGTTCATTCGGTTCTTTTCTTTCCGATTTTAAAACATCAGGCATTTTTAATACCTGATTAAATAAATCAACTTGGGGTTCGTTGAGTGCTTTTGCTAATTCCTGTAGTTTAGCATAATACACTTTTGCTAAGGCAGTATTTATTTCTACGGGCGCTTCTTGAATTTTATTTTCTACATAAATAGATAAATCAATTTTACCTCTTTCTAATAGTTTTGATAGTTCACTTTTTAGTTCATATTCTTTATCTCTAAATGCTGAAGACAGCTTTAAATTTAAATCTAAATTTTTACTATTGAGCGATCGTATTTCTACATTTACTGTTTTATTAGCAAATTCTTTTGTGGCTTTTCCAAACCCGGTCATTGATTTTAACATGGTTTAAAAATACGGAATAATTTGTTGACTTGCTTATCTGAACTATAGATTTTCTTTTCTAAGTCTTATAGCATCTGCAAAGGTCATATTGAAGATTTTTGAATCTAGCCAAGCATAAAAATTAAAAAATTCTAAGGCGTTTTTTTCGTATTTATCTTTAAACACGTTTATTAGTTCATTTTTAAATGATTGGTAACTTTCAACTTGCTTACTTTCTTTTTTTGAAATAGCTATTTTTTTAAAGTTATTTAAGAATACAGACTCAAATTGATATTGATTTTTTTGTGTATTTATAAACCTAACAGTTGATTTGTAGATGTATTGTAATAAATCATCATTTCCCAATTCAAAATGAACTATTAAGTAAATAAGTTTAGATATTCTTACTGTATCTTGTCTTAAATCTTCAAAATTTTGATTGATGATTTTATTTAGCCAATGCAGAGATTTATTAAATTCTCCTACACCAAAATAAACCATCGCTATAGCGTGATAAATACGCAATAATTCTTCATTATTAATTTTTGACTCATATTTATCTAATCCTTTAATTACTAAAGGAATTATTTTTTTAGCTTGTTCATGCTGCCCTATATAAGAGTATAATAACATTTCTGTAACCAATGATTGTGTAAAAATGCTAATCTGTAAATCAGTAGCTTTAAACATTTTATTTAAAGACAGAGACTTTAGTTTATCAATTAATTTAAAACCATCGTTATACTGTTTTTTTAGCGCACAATATCTTATTAAAGAACCGTGAGCTAGAATGTAATAATTGGGCATTTCCGAAATTATTTCGGGTTTGTTTTCCATTTCAATGATTAAATCAGAAAATACCTTATGCACATCTTCCATTTTATTTAACAAACGATTACATAAACCAATAGTATATAAATAGATAATGTTTGATTTGTTAGATAAGATGTTTTTGTTGGCTGCAATTTTTATGGTTTCTTTTAATATTAAGTCAATATCATTTACATCTGTTTTATTTCTTGCAATCATTAATTTTGAAGATAGCGCATTTAATTTCGCTAACTGAATATCAAAGGCTGCACAATTTTCTATTTTTAAAAAAATGTCATTTTCTTCTTCAATTAATTCATCAATCGTTTTATAGTTAATGTCGCCATAATAGGCTTCCATATCCGTCAACACTTTTTCTAATTCAATAATATCTAAAAGACTATAAAATAATTCGTGATCATTTGCCTTTTTTTTAATGATACTTAATTGTTTTCGAGATTGTTTGTAGAGAGATTTATTAAATAAAATTTGAATATTCTTAATTTCCTCGTCTATTTGGGCGCTAATACTATTTTCATAACGGTAGTGTCTTAAACTTTTAAGTACATGGTGCAATAATTGGTTTTTTTCAGAAGCAAGATGTTGAATAAAAACTTCATTTTTAAAATGTGTTTTAACTTCTTCTTCATCATACTCTTCTTGTGCTTTAAGAAAATTAAATAATTTGATATAGTTTTTTTCTCCTTGCTGAATTGATGATGAATTATTGAAATGAAACTCTTCGTCGGGCGTGAGAGATTGAATTAAATCAAAAAGTTGGTTACTTGGCTTCATTTTATTGAATTAAATTAAACTTGCTTGTTTGTATTTTTCACTTACTAATTTACTCATACTAACTCCAGTTAATTTCGAATTAATATAAGATTCAATTTCAAAATAAAAATTAACATTATTTTCATGAGGATCTTTCATTACTTCCGCTAAATCTTTTTTAAAGGATTCAAAAATTATTTTTTCATTTTCTTTCTTATTCACTTTTATTTCAGCCAATTTTTCATAGTAAGACAGGATTAAGTTTTCTGTTTTAAAGTGAGAAATTTGGTTGCTTTTATTTTGTTTTAGAGTAAGGATAATATAATTAAGCTGTTTTAAATTATTAAGTTCATAATTTAATCCTATGTTTATAATACGTGCAAATGATTGTAAGTCTTCTCTTAGCATTTTATTACCTTGATTTAAGACTTTTGTAATATATTCTTGTGCTTTTTTATAGTTTCCAAAATAGGTGTGCATAATAGCAACTATATAATCAAACACAACTTCTTCTTCCTTATTAATTTTTTCTTTATACTTTTTAAAAATATTTTCTATTTCAACAACTGTTTTTTCTGCTTCAATTAAATTTCCAGTATTTATATGAATAGTTAGTTGAGCATTTAAGACACTAGTAATAATTTTTAATTGTAAATCTGTAGTGTTAAAGGCCTTGTAATTTGCTTTTGCTTGTAATTCATTTATTCGTATTTGGCAAGTTTTAAATTTATGTTCTTCGAAAGCAATGTTTATTAAATTATTTAATGTTGTGATATACCTGTTAGGCATTTCTTCTATTAATTTAGGCTGTTTATCCATCAATTCAAGTAGTAACTGACATTCAGTTTCTCTACTTTCATTATCTTGACAACGGCAAAATAATATTGAACGGCAATGGTGATAAATGATTAATGCCTTGTTACTACGAATTAATTTTTCGTTTTTTAATAAAGGAGAATTTAAAAATGAAGAAATTACATCCAAATCCTGTTGTGTTTTTGCTTTATTTTTTTGTCGCGTATTTAAATTAATCTTAGAATAAAGTAATGCATATTCCCCAAGATTTTTCGCCTTTTTAATCACATCTTCCTCCTCTTTAATTAGATTTTCAAGTGAGTTATGTATGATGTTAAATTGATTTTCAATTGTAATCAACATTTTTTCTAATCCAATTAATTCTAACACAAAATGAAAACGCTCATATAAATAGGCTTCTTGTTTTTGTTTATTTAAAATTTTCCTACACTGTTTGTATTGAGCTTTATCAAATAAATTTAAAACATTTGTGATTTCATCCTTTATTAAATAAGAAGCACTACTATCAGCATAAAACAATCGTAAGCTTTTTAAAATAAAATTATATAGGTCTTCTGAATTTCCTTTAGTCTTATAATGTTCCGGCATAAAATCGCCTTCATTTTCTATGATGTTGAAAAATGTAATTAATTCAGTAGGTGTTTTAGTTGCCGAAGCATTTAACTTTAAAAATCGTTTTTCTGATTTTGATAAGGATTTTACTAAATCATATAAATCTTTATTTGATATTAAATTCATATAGAAATAAAATTTTAACTTTTAATTATGGTAATCCTAAATTATATTTCACTAAGTAATGCTTTTTTTTTATCTTTAAATAAAAATAATTGAGATGTCTCGAATTCTAAGTTTATCCTTAATTGGATTCCTATTTTTTAGTAATTATCTATTTGGTCAAAAAATTGGCTGCCAATCTTTAAAAATTGGCTCTTCAGCTGTAGCGCCTATTTATTCTTCACCCGAAAACTTGCGCAGTGATACCATTGATGTGTTAAAGTATACGATCAACCTTGATATCACCGATTTTGTTGGACAAAAAATTAGCGGAAACACAATAGTTAAATTTGCCCCAAAAATTAATGGTCAAACAAAGTTGCGACTAGATTTACTTAAAATGACAATTGATAGCGTTAAATTAGGTTCTAGCACTTTAACATATAATTATAATGATACCTTATTAAAAGTTAATTTATCAGCTGTTTATAATGCTGTAGACACATTGAGTGTGACTGTTTATTATCATGGTATTCCACAAGGCGATCCATCTGGTTGGGGTGGTTTTTCATTTAGTGGTAATTATGCTTATAATTTAGGTGTTGGTTTTGGCGCTAAGCCCCATAATTATGGAAGAGTTTGGTTTCCGTGTTTTGATAATTTTGTAGAGAAATCTAAGTATGAATTTAATATTACTACAGATACCTCAAAAACTTCTTTTTGCAATGGACAACTAATTTCTGATGTAAAAGTTGGAAGTAAACGTACTAGAAATTGGGTTTTTAATAAAGAAATCCCTTCCTACTTAGCATCTGTGGCTGTAGCTGATTACACACAAGTTAATTGGAATATTATGGGTGCTTTAGGTAATATTCCAGTTGTATTAGCTGCACGCAAATCGGATACTACTGCATTAAAAAATGGATTCTTGCATTTACCAAATGCTGTTTTAGGGTTCGAAAATTATTATGGGCCATATGTATGGAACAGAGTTGGCTATTGTTTAGTTCCCTTTTCGAGTGGTGCAATGGAACATACCACTAATATTGCTTATCCTCAAGCTGCAACTTCTATTGCGTATGAATCTCAATTAATGGCGCATGAATTATCTCATCATTGGTGGGGTGATTTAATGACTTGCGAAACCCAAGAAGATATGTGGTTAAACGAAGGAATGGCAAGTTATAGTGAACGCTTATTTTTAGAGTGGACTTATAATTATGCTAAATATTTGGCAGAAGTGAAATTGGTTCATGACGGTATTGTGAGATTCGCTCACCTTGACGAAAAAGGATTTAGAGCAATTTCAGGTGTTCCTCATCAATATACTTATGGAGACCATGTTTACAAAAAAGGTGCCGATGTTGCCCATACGTTAAGAACCTACATGGGTGATGCTGCTTTTTTTAATGGATTGAAATATGTCCTTGTTCAAAAAGCATATAAAAATATGAATAGCCTTGAATTTAGAGATTTATTGCAAATTTCTTCAGGACAAAACCTTACACCGTTTTTTGATAATTGGGTAATGAATGGTGGTTGGCCTCACTTCTCTATCGATTCTCTTAAAACCACTGGTACTTCTGCACCTTTTACAAATGTTGTTTACGTAAAACAAAAGTTATTTGGAGCGCCTGCATTATATACAGGTGTCCCTTTAGATATTACAATAATGAACGCCGCCTGGACAAAAGAAGTAAAAACTATTAATATGACAGGTGCAACGGGGGTTTATACTTTTACAAGCAATGTTAAACCAATTTATTCAGGAATTAATAATGAATCGCGAATTAGTGATGCCATTTCATCTGAATATAAAACAATAAAAACAAATGCAACCATAAATTATACGTTGGGTAAAGTTACCTTTTACGTTTCAAACAAAGGATTAGATTCATCATTTATAAGAGTTGAACATAATTTTGCAAAGCCTGATGCCTTTAAAGTTAATACGTTTAGTTATCGATTAAATTCACAACACTATTGGAAAATAGATGGGATTTTGTCAAGTGGTTTTGAAAGCAAAATTCGATTTAATTATGATGGAACTAAATCAACAACGGGTGCAAGTTATATTGATACTTGCTTAACTGTGGTTAGTGGCGATAGTATGTTATTGTTATATCGAAAAAATGCTGCAGACGATTGGAAGGAAGTAAAAAGTTATACTAAATTTAAATTAACTGCTAAAACAGGTTTTTTTACAGTTGATACTTTTAAACTTGGTGAATATGTATTTGCAAATGGAAGAAGTAATGTGTTAATAGGACTTAATGAAAAATCAATTAAAAATAATTACTTACATCTATATCCAAATCCAGCAACGCAATTATTGAATGTTAAAATAGAAAATTTGAATTATGCCTCAACAACTATTCTTGAAATATATGACATGCAAGGTAAATTAATCAAACAAATAAAAAATATTGAAGCGGATAATTCGATTGATGTTTCTTCATTTTCTAAAGGCTCATTTATTTTAAGTTTAAAAAATAAAAAAGGAGAATTAGAAAGTAAAGTATTTGTTGTAGAATAATTAACTAGGGTTAATTTAGCTATACATAATATTTATAATTCAAATATCGGTAAGTTAATAAGAATCACAGATAAAATCCTTTTACATACAAACTAATTCATACGTTAGTAATTGTGCGGCTGTTTTTGGCGAAAAGGTGTGAACTACAATTTTTTAGGAGGTATCGCGAAGGTTTTTGTGTGAAAGGGCTGAGTAAATTAAAGTTCAATGAACTTTAATTACGAAGAGCCAGCAAGTGAGCAGGCTGGAGTTGGCTTTTCGTCTTGATTTTTTTGTTTCTTTTTGATCAAGCAAAAAGAAAAATAAAGCTAATAAAAAGCGAACTCTAACTTAGTAAATTAATTATCTCTTCACAAATAAACTCAGCCGTTTTGCCGTTTCCAAATAATTGCGGATACACTAAATTTTTGTTTGATTGTAAAATAGCATAAGCTTCTAAAACTTCATTTTCATTGGCATCTACAAGTATTGCAGCGCCACATTCTACAATTTCAACCCATTCCGTTTCTTTTCTAAAAATGATACAAGGTTTTTGAAAGTAAAACGCTTCTTTTTGTAAACCGCCACTATCTGTTGCTACCAATTTACAATTACTCTCAAGTACAATCATTTCAATAAAAGAAACCGGTTCAATAATTTTAATGCGTTTGTTTGATATTGTTTTTTCGTATAAAGATTCACTTAAATTGTTTTTCAATAAATGATTTGTGCGTGGATGTAAAGGCAAAACAATATCAATATGATGTTGCTCAGTTATTTTATTTAAAGCACTAAAAATTGCAGTTAACCTATCTGGCTCGTCGGTATTATTATTACGATGGATAGTTGCTAAAACGAAATTATTTTTTTCTAAATGATGAGAAGTTAAAATAGTTTCATTTTTATTCGCAATTTCCATAAAATGCAAACTGTTGTCATACATCACATCTCCACTATGATATATTTTTGGATTATCAATATGAAACGGAGCTTTTGTATCCGTTTTGAATCCTTCTTTTACTAAATTTTGAAAACCAGATTGTGTTGGCGAAAACAATAAAGTAGAAACGTGGTCGCACATAATTCTATTGATTTCTTCTGGCATTTGTTTATTGAACGAACGTAAACCAGCTTCAATATGTATGACATCAATGTGTATTTTACTTGCCGCAATGGCACCAGCTAAGGTCGAATTGGTATCGCCATACAATACAATGGCATTTGGTTTTTCTTTTACTAAAATTTCTTCAATGCCTTCAATCATTTTAGCGGTTTGTTTTCCATGATTTCCACTCCCAACATTTAAATTATAATTCGGTTGTGGAATAGTTAATTCTTCAAAAAAAACGGCACTCATATTGGCATCATAATGTTGGCCAGTGTGCACAATAATTTCAGTAATAGAATCTTGAAAATGATTACGGATAGCGCGACTTAAGGCTGCAGCTTTTATTATTTGTGGCCTTGCGCCAATAATGGTTATAATTTTTATCATACTTATAATATGCCTTCGTCGGCAAAACTAAAATAGGCTTGATCGCCAATAATTAAATGATCTTGAATAATAATATCGAGGAAGCTAGTTACTTCTTTTATTTTTTTAGTTAAACTAATATCTTGTTGACTCGGTTTTAAATTCCCAGATGGATGATTGTGAGCTAAAATAAGCGCACTTGCTAAACACTCAATGGCTGGTTTTAAAACCAATCTCGCATCCACAACTGTTCCACTAATGCCACCTCTGCTAATACATTCTGTTTTTAAAACACTATTATTTCTACTTAAATAAATAACCCAAAATTCTTCGTGAGGTAAATCTTCCAGCTTTTGTTTTATAAGGGAATAGGCTTGTTTCGAACTACTAATTTTTAGTTTTTCATCGTCTGTTTTATCAGTTCGTCTTCTGCCAATTTCTAAAGCAGCTAAAATGGTTACAGCTTTTGCTTCACCAACGCCTTTAAACTTTTTTAAATCGTTGAGTTGTAATTTGGCTAATTGATTAATTGAATTGTTGTTTGAATTTAAAATACGTTGAGCAAGTTGTACGGCTGTTTCTTCGCGATTACCAGATGATAATAATATGGCCAATAGTTCAGCATCAGATAATGATTGCCTGCCTTTTATAACTAATTTTTCGCGAGGTCGGTCATCTTCAGCCCAAGCTTTAATAGTTAAATGTTTATGATTAGTATCTTCCAAGGTCTTTATAATGCTCTAAATTAGTTTTTTTTGATATACCAAACAAACTTAGGTTTTGATAAAGTAACATCAATTGGAATACAAATGACCTTTTAAAATGAATCGTAAAAATGAAGGCTTATTAGCGACCTTTTAAAAATAACTCAGTAAATTAAGGATTATTTTTGAACGAAGGAATGCGCAAGCAACCCACCTAGCGAGGTACGAGCGACTAGGGTTGCGTGGCAAAAATAGTTCGCAAATTTTCGAGTTATTTTTAAGAAGTCTTGAATTTTTGCTTCTTTTGTTTCAAGACAAAAGAAGTTAGAAAAAGAAAGTCTTTGTAATTTTCAAATGATAAGTCGAACATTTTAGATTCATTTTAAGAAGTCTTGCCAACCGCTTAACCTCGCTCAAATATACCGCGTATATTTGCCGTGCTTCTTTTGTTTCAAGACAAAAGAAGTTAGAATAAAAAAGTCTTTGTGATTTTCAAATGATAAGTCGAACATTTTAGATTCTGATGATAGGTGAGGTTTAAGCCTCACCCCAGCCCTCTCCAAAGGAGAGGGAGCAGATCCATCACATAGCATAGTATTGTGGGATTGAAGAACCACGGCAGGTGTTTATTTTTATACCTTAGAGTACAGCAACTTGCTTGATGAGCATAAAAAGCTAAATGGGTATATTACTTTGATAAGGTAAAAAGCTTGATCGAAACTTTTAAAATTTAAGTTTGTTTAGATTACTATTAAAACAATACTTTTGTATTCATGGATTTTAGATCATCGATTCAAATTTTAAAACATCAAGAATTTAGGTGGTTTGTTTTTGCACGCTTTTTTTTAACGCTTGCAATTCAAATGCAATTTAGCACCATTTATCTGCAAATTTATTATGAGTTTACTAAAGATGAATTAATGCTAGGTTTAATAGGACTTACAGAAGCCTTACCATTTATAGTAACTTCATTTTTTTCAGGGCATTTAGCTGATATTATGAATCGTAAAAAGATTTTATTAATCGGTTGCTTTGCATTATTAGTAGGTTCTTTATTTTTATTTGCATTCAGTAGTTCATTTTTTACTGGTTTATTAGGCTTTGGCTTAGTGCCATTATTTGTAGTTGTTTTTATATTTGGCATCACGCGTTCGTTTTTGGCCGTAAGCACTACACCTTTTATGAGTCAAATAATTCCGCGCGAAATGTATACTCAATCTGCAACTTGGAATAGTACAGCTTGGCATTTAGGTTCTATTTTAGGCCCCGTATTAGCAGGTGTATTATATGGTTATGGCAATTCGTTTCATGCCAATTGGTGTTATGGTATAACTTGTATTTTATTTTTAATGGCTATTATTTACTATAGTTTAATAGGTTCAAAACCTGTTCCAGTTAAAACAAAAGCGGAATCGTTTACAGAAAGCATGAGTGTTGGAATTAAATTTGTTTTCAAAAATAAATTAGTGTTAAGCGCATTGTCTTTAGATTTGTTTGCTGTTTTGTTTGGCGGAGCAGTGGCTTTAATACCTGCATTTACTGATAAAATTTTACATCTTGGCCCCGAATCTTATGGTTTATTGCGCACAGCGCCAGCATTTGGCGCTGTTATCATGGCATTATATTTAGCTGTAAAACCACCAGGCAATAAAGCTGGAATCAGTTTATTAATTTCAGTAGCAGCCTTTGGAGCATTTACAATATTATTTGCACTCTCTACAAATTACTGGTTGGCTTTTGCGATGTTATTTTTTACGGGAGCTTTCGATAATATTAGTGTGGTAATTCGTCATAGTATTTTGCAACTGTCAACGCCTGATGAAATGCGAGGCAGAGTTGCCGCAGTAAATAGTATTTTTATTGGAAGCAGTAACGAAATTGGCGCTTTCGAAAGTGGTGTGGCTGCTCGTTTATTAGGCTTAGTTCCTTCTATTGTATTTGGTGGCGCTATGACAATTTTAGTTGTTTTAGGAATTCATAAATTGAATCCAAAACTAGAGAAATTAGATTTAACTAAATTGGAATAATGCCTGACGCTTTAATTGAAATAAAAAATTTATTAGATGAAAAATATTTTCAATTTAATAATACAGCGTTTATCGAAACCGATCCCATTTCAATTCCTCATCAGTTTTCAAAAAAGGAAGACATTGAAGTTTCTGCATTTTTAATGGCAACTATTGCATGGGGAAATCGTACCTCTATCATTAACAATGGCAATAAGTTGATGGCCTTAATGAATCAAACACCTCACGATTTTATTTTAAATTTTTCAAAAAAAGATGAGCTACGTTTTCAAAACTTTGTTCATCGAACTTTCAATTCAAACGATTGCATTTTCTTTTTACAAGCTTTAAAAAATCTATATAAAAATCACGGTGGTTTAGAACATGCTTTTTCTAATGGATTTAATAAAAAAGATGAAAATGTAAAAACGGCTATCTCAAATTTCAGAACACTTTTTTTATCCTTGCAACACTTATCTCGGGTCGAGAAACATGTGTCTAATCCATTAAGTAATTCAAGCGCAAAACGTTTATGTATGTTTTTAAGATGGATGGTAAGAAACGATAAACATGGTGTTGATTTTGGCATTTGGAAATCGATATCATCTAGTCAGTTATGCTTACCACTTGATGTGCATACTGGAAATGTAAGTCGTAAATTAGGTTTATTGATTCGTAAACAAAACGATTGGAAATCTGTTGAAGAGATAACGCATGTTTTAAAACAATTTGATAAAAAAGACCCAATCAAATATGATTTTTCACTGTTTGGATTAGGTGCTTTTGAAGGGTTTTAAAAGCTAATTTTTGACTAATTTGTATACTTTTAATGCTTAAATTTGCCGCACACATGGAAACCATAAAATTAAATACAATAGAAGAAGCACTTACTGATATTAAAAACGGTAAAGTAGTAATAGTAGTTGATGATGAAGACAGAGAGAATGAAGGCGACTTTATTACAGCTGCTCGTAACGTAACGCCAGAGGTTATTAATTTTATGGCTACACATGGCCGTGGTTTAATTTGCACGGCAGTTACAGAAGAAAAAGCAAAAGAACTTCAATTAGAAATGATGGTTTCTAATAATACAGCAACGATGGAAACGGCTTTTACAGTTTCTATTGATTTATTAGGACATGGTTGTACAACTGGTATTTCTGCTTCCGACCGTTCAAAAACTGTATTAGCAATGATTGACCCAGCGATGAAAGCCTCTGATTTTGGCAGACCTGGACATATTTTTCCTTTAAAAGCAAAGCAAGGCGGCGTTTTACGTAGAACCGGACATACAGAAGCAACTATTGATTTAGCACGTTTAGCAGGTTTTGAACCTTGCGGTGCCTTAGTTGAAATTATGAATGAAGATGGCACAATGGCTCGCTTACCTGATTTAGTGAAGATTGCAGCACGTTTCGATTTAAAAATTGTTACCATAAAAGATTTAATTTCTTACCGATTAGCAAAAGAAAGTATTGTAACTCGTCAGGTGGAAGTGAATATGCCTACAGTTTGGGGCGATTTTAAATTAATAGCTTACAAAGTTGAAACTAATGGCGAAGAGCATATGGCACTTGTAAAAGGTACTTGGGATAAAGACGAGGCCGTGTTGGTTCGTGTGCATTCATCGTGCGTTACTGGCGATATTTTTGGTTCTTGCCGATGCGATTGTGGTCCACAATTACACCAAGCAATGGATCAAATTGAAAAAGCAGGTAAAGGCGTTGTGGTTTATATGAATCAGGAAGGTCGTGGTATTGGTTTATTAAATAAATTGAAAGCTTATAAATTACAAGAGCAGGGTAGAGATACAGTAGAAGCTAATTTAGAATTAGGTTTTAAAATGGATGAACGAGATTACGGAGTTGGTGCACAAATTATTCGTGATTTAGGAATTAGTAAAATGAAGTTGATGACAAATAATCCTGTTAAACGTGTTGGTTTAATTGGTTATGGTTTAGAAGTAGTTGAAAATATTCCAATCATTATTAATTCAAATCCACATAACGAAAAATACCTTCAAACAAAAAAAGATAAAATGGGACATAGTATTTAAGATACTACATTAAATAAAAATGGAAATCAATTACCGCGACGGCGAACTTTTATTAATCAATAAACCTTATACATGGTCGTCGTTTCAGGCAGTTAATAAGCTTAAACACGCACTTAAAAAACATCCCTCTTTATTAATGGATGATAGGTTTGTTCATTTAAAAATTGGACATGCTGGCACATTAGATCCTTTGGCAACTGGTTTATTAATTATTTGTACAGGAAAAAAAACAAAAGAGATTTCTCAATTTCAAGATTTACCAAAAGAATATACAGGCACTTTTTTTATTGGCGCCACAACGCCTTGCTTTGATATGGAAAAGGAAGTTGATTTTACTTTTCCAACTGAGCATATTACAGAAGAATTAATTCATGAAACTGTAAAATTATTTATAGGAAAGCAACAACAAGTTCCTCCCATGTTTAGTGCTATAAAAGTTGATGGAAAACGGGTTTATGAATTAGCACGACTTGGAAAAGAAATAGAATTAAAAGCACGTGAAATTGACATATTAAATTTCGAAATCACAGCTATTGACTTGCCTCATGTTAGTTTTAAAATTAATTGCACCAAGGGAACTTATATTAGAAGTATTGCTCGAGATTTCGGCTTAGCCCTAAATAGTGGCGCTTATTTAACAGAACTTTGTAGAACAAAAATTGGGGATTTCAGTATTGAAAATGCTAAAACGCCAGAAGAATTTATTCTGAACATTTCACATTAACTAAATAATTAAAAACGCACACCTCTGATTTACACGTTGTATCTTGGATTTAGAAAAACATAATCAAAAAGCGTACACTCTTAAGAAAGAGAACAGGATTTTTTTTGATAAACTGAAGCGATTAAAATATAAAAATTTAGATGATTATTTTCAGAAAGCGCACGAAGATGTATTTCAAAAAACGGATTGTTTAACTTGTGCAAATTGTTGCAAAACTACTTCACCAATATTTTATAATAGAGATATTGAACGTCTCGCAAAGCATTTTAAAATAAAGCCTGGTGATTTTATCGAACGGTATTTAAAAATAGATGAGGATAAAGATTATGTTTTACGCCAAGCGCCATGTCCGTTTTTAAATAGTAATAATTATTGTAGTGTTTATGAAAATAGGCCAAATGCTTGCAAAGAATATCCACATACAGATAGAAAAAGAATTGCTCAATTATTAGATTTAACCTATAAAAACATATTCGTGTGCCCAGCAGTTTTTGAAATTACTGAAAAATTAAAAAAAATGATTTAGTAATCGGCTAGTCTTTTTTTTACTTGCCTAATGCATTTAAACTCTCTATGGCAGGCTCATAGTTTGGTTTTAATTGTAAACACATATTGAAATCTGAATACGCATTGTTTTTATCTTTTAGTTGCTGATAACAAACGCCACGCGCATAATATGCTTCAGCATATTTAGGCTCTGCATTAATTGCTTTTGTAAAATAGTTAAGTGCTTTATTCACATCTTTTTTTGCATCAAGTTCAATAGCACCCATATTGTAGAATGAATTTTTATTTAAAGGATCTAGCCTTATTATTTCGGTATATATAACCATTGCTTCATCTGTTTTTTTGATGTCTTGCATAAGCTTAGCTTTTGCGTAAAGTACTTCAACACTGGTAGGGTTTAAGAGTAAAGCATTATTATAATATTCTAAGGCTATAGGATTTTTTCTATTAGCGTAAATTAATCCTAAATCTAAAAAGGCTCCATAGTTTTTATTATCCTGTTCAATCGCAGTTTCTAAGCTAGATACCGCTTTTGCCGTGTCGCCAGTTTCTTTATACATACTGCCTTTTAAATAATAGGCCTTCGCTAAATTTTGATTAATTTTTAACGCCTCATTAATTTTAGCAAAAGCTTGCTCGTATTGTTTCACAAAATATAATAACTCTCCCAATTTCAACAAACCATCAGTGTTTTTAGGAAATTTGATAACAATTTTATCTAATACATCTTTAGCTTGATGTGTTTCATTTGCCGAAAAAAAGATGTCGGCTTGTAATAAGTATGAATTTACATTTGTACTATCAATTCTTAAGGAACGTTTTGCATCATTCATTGCCTCTTCGTTTTGCTTATATTTTAAATAAATGTAAGCTCGTTCATTGTACAACAATGCATCATTAGGATTTTCTAATATTTTTTTATTTACAGCTTCTAGCTCCGGTGATTTAATTATTTTTAATAACGAATCAGTGCGAGCCATGTCTTCTTTTGTAGAATCAACAGTTGGTTTGCATGAAAAAATTAATAAAACTGGAATCGCTATTAAAAAAAGTTTAGTCATATATTTTATTTATAAATCGTTTGCGTTGGCTATTAATTCAGCTACATCAAGTACTTTGGTTTGTTCTTCTTTATTAAAATGTTTTACACCATCAGTCATCATCGTGTTACAAAAAGGACAGCCAACTGCAATGACATCAGGATTGTGCGATAAAGCTTCTTCTGCCCTTTCTACATTAACTTCTTTAGTTCCTTTTTCTGCTTCCTTAAACATTTGTGCTCCACCTGCACCACAACATAAACCGTTAGCTTTACTGCGTTTCATTTCAACTAATTCTGCATCTAATTTTTGAATGACTTCACGAGGCGCTTCATAAACATTATTTGCTCTTCCTAAATAACACGGGTCGTGAAAAACAATTTTTTTACCCTTGAATTCGCCACCTTGCACTTTTAATTTTCCTTCATTAATGAGTTGCTGAACTAATTCGGTATGATGTATTACTTCATATTTCCCACCTAATTCTGGATACTCATTTTTTATAGTGTTAAAGCAATGCGGGCAACCAGTTACAATTTTCTTTACATCATAGCCATTTAAAATAGTGATGTTTTGCATGGCTTGCATTTGAAATAAAAATTCATTTCCTGCACGTTTTGCTGGATCGCCAGTGCAACTTTCTTCAACACCTAGTACAGCAAAATTTGCACCAACGTGATTTAATATTTTTACAATGGCCTTAGTTATTTTTTTTGCTCTGTCGTCAAAACTGCCGCTGCAACCAACCCAAAATAAAATATCAGGTGTTTCGCCTTTAGCAATTTTTTCTTGCATAGTTGGTACATGAATTACTGTATCGCTCATAATATTTATTTTTCGAAAACTTGAATGGTTACACTCTTGTCAATTAAATCTGTAAATCTTCCTTCGTATCTTGTAGCTCTTACTAGATGATTATCTACCCAGTGGTAATTACCTCCGCGAGGTTTTCCCATTAATAAACCTTGGTATTTAAAGCCATTTTTCGCCAACCATCTTTCGGTTACATCACGATGTGCTTCCGTGCGAGAAGTGAAAAAAGTTATTATGTGTCCTTCGTCAAACCACTTATTTAAAGTTACTAATGCTTCAGGATACAAAACGGCAGTCTCCATTCTTTCAGGTTGTTCATTTGGAATATCATCACAGATTGTGCCGTCGATATCAATCAAATAATTTTTTATATTTTCAGGTAAAATCGGACTAATTTTTTGTCCATTTTCTTCTAGTTCAATTAAATCTTTACTCATTTTATTATTAATTTTCGTTAATCCAATTTGCTCTATCTGCTGGACTAAATTGCCAAGGCGCGCCATTATTCTCTAAATTAGAAAACATCCCATTCAATTCGGTAGGCGCTGAACTTTGCTCTAATACAAGTTGTTGACGCATACCAACTATAATTGCTAATGGATCAATGTTTATTGGACACTCTTGCACGCAAGCATTGCAGGTATTACAAGCCCAAATCTCTTCAGATGTGATGTAATCTCCTAATAATGATTTTCCATCATCAATAAAAGTTCCTTTGTTTGCATCTATGTTTTTACCAACTTCTACTAATCTATCACGAGTATCCATCATAATTTTTCGTGGAGATAACGTTTTTCCTGTCATATTTTGTGGACAAACAGAAGTACATCGTCCACACTCAGTACAAGAGTATGCGTCTAATAAATTTTTCCAAGTTAAATCAGTTACATCTTTAACTCCAAATTTTATAGCTGCATTTGGATCTAATATGGGTTGATAGGTTGGGTCAAAGTTTGGCTTAACAACATCAGTAACTTCAAATAAATTTACAAAACTTCCTTTTGGTTTTAAATTACTAAAGTATGTATTAGGAAAAGCTAACAACACATGTAAGTGTTTTGAAAATGGCAAGTAATTTAAAAATGCAAATACCATTGCTAAATGCCCCCACCAACCTATACGCTCAATCACGTGCAATCCTTCAGTTGGCATTCCGCTATATATCATTGGCCCTAAATGTTTGCTTATAGAAAATCCAAATGATCCATCACTTAAATCAGTAGCATGAGAAAACCCTCTTGAATAAAGTACTTCATCCGCTCCATTCATCATAAAAATAAAACAGATTAAAGTAATTTCAGCTATCAAAATTAAATTGGCATCTAATTTAGGCCATCCATTTAATTCGCTTTTTACAAGTCGTGGAATTTTTAATAAATTTCTTCTCGCCAAAAATGCAATGGTTCCGATAAATGCTAGTACAGATAAAATTTCTATGAAGCTTACAATTATAGTATAAAATGAGCCCAATGCAGGACGAAAAGCGCGGTGAGAACCTGTAATGCCATCAAAAATAATTTCAATTAATTCTATCTGAGTTATAACAAAAGCTACATATAAAAATAAATGCAAAATCGCTGGAATTGGTCTGTTGAACATTTTTTTTTGTCCGAAAGCCACTAATAACATTGTTTTTAAGCGTTCTGCTTTATTGTCTTTTATGGAAATATCTTTACCTAATAAAATGTTACGACGTATTTTTTTTGCATTAATAATAAAAAAAATACTTGATGCAAGAAATACGATTGAAAAGATGATTGATGAAATCATAGAAAATTTTTATGGTTTAACAGTAGTTGCTTTTGGTTCTGGAGATGGTTTACTCTTTTTTCCAAAAACAGAAACATGAATATAGCGACCTGGATTAGCTTTTAAGTCAATTAATAATTTATCTAAGTCAGCACTTGATTCGTTTAAATGATTATATAATGAATCGTTTTTCATTAATTTTCCGATAGTTCCTTTTCCACTGTTTATTTGAGTCATTGTAATGCTCAATTCTTTTAATGTTTTATCAGCATTAGCAATGGCACTTTTAAGTTCTGATTTTGACAAGCTATCTGAAATGCTACTGAAGTTATTAATGATGTTGCTTATTTTACTTTTATCATTATCTAACATTGTTGCCAAGCTATTTAATTTAGTTAAGATAGAAGATATTTTTGCTTTTTCAGAAGCCACTAAATCATCTAATTTGTAGGCTGTTTGTTCTAGGCTTTCAATAGCTTTTTTAATACTTTCAAAAGATTTATTTAAGTTTTCTCTAGTCTTGTCATTTAACACAAACTGAACAACTGTCATTACTGAATCTATAGATGAAATAAGACCTTCTGCTTTTTTTTGTAATGGAGCTAATTGCTTACTAACTGCACTTTTTAAACCTTCTTCTGTAGCTGAATTGAGTGTATCGCCAGATTTTACAAATTCTGTTTCGGAGCTATAAATGATTTCGATTGCTTTTGACCCTAATAAGTCAGAACTAACTGCTTTTGCTATTGAATGTTTTGGGATACTTACTTCTTCGCTTAGTAAAAACTTTACTAAAACCGCATATTCTCCGTTTGACTGTTTGAGTAAAGATATTTTATTGATTTGACCAACCTTATAGCCATTAATCAATAAAGGATTTGCTTCAATTAAACCATCAATTTTAGGATATACAGCGTATAACTCAAATTTGTGACTAAATAAATCTTTTCCTTTCAGGAAATTAAATCCCCAAATAGAAAGACCGATTGAGGCTGTTACAACAATACCTATTTTAAATTCTTTGGTAATTTTCATAATTATTTTGAAGCCCTAAGATACTGTTTTTTCTATAAAATAAAGCGCCTAATCTTTCTTTTCTTTATCAAACTTCCCTGTTTTTTTATTATAACCAAAAGGGCAGTGCTTACATCCGTTTTTACAGCAATATCCTCTTTTTAAGTGATACTTTTCAGTATAAATTATGTAACCTTCAGCACTTAAATAAAATTCATCTGGCTCTAGTTCTTTTTTAAACATTGTAATGTAAAAATAAACAAATATCAACTATCTTTGGCTAGATTATGCGTCTTAAATTACTATATTTTATACATTTTATACTTGCCTTTTCTCTTGTAAAAGCACAAAATGACTCTATACCTAAACATAAAAAGCATAAATTAGTTTTAGGAAGCGATTCTAATCTTGTATTTTCTGGAACTCGAATTGTTACAAAAACTGATACTGGCGATATTCACAAAATAGAATTAAGCGGATATGTAAGTGCCTATTATGCTCATTACTCTGACGAAACTGAAAAAAACGGTTTTGTTCAATTTCCAACTATGGCACCAAGAAATAATCAGTTCGGGTTAAATTTAGCTCAAATTGGGATGGAATATCACGATCAAAATGTACGTGGAAATATTACTTTACAATATGGCGATATTCCAGAAAGTAATTGGCCTAAACCTTTTACGCTAATCCAAGAAGCACATGTAGGAGTTAAATTAATTAAAAATTTATGGTTTGATGCAGGTTTTTTTAAATCCCATATTGGATTGGAAAGTATCCAGCCTCGAGAAAACATCACCTCTAGTATGTCTGTTATCGATTATTATGAGCCTTATTATTTTAGTGGTGCAAAATTAACATACCAAGTAAATGCTAAATTGAGTTTGCAATTAAATGCATTTAATGGCTACAATACTTATGTAGAAACTAATAAAAATAAGGCTTTAGGCTTCTCTGCTTTATATGATGTTAATAATAATATTTCTTTCACTTATAATTTACTTTCGTGTGATGAAACAGCTGACAATATTAAAACTAAACATCAGCGTTTTTATCATAATTTGTATGGAACCTTTAAACTTGGTAAAATTAGTTTGGGAATAGAGGCAAATTACGGGACCCAAAAAAATACATTATTAAGTGATACAAATAAAACAGCATCTATGAATAGTGCATTAATTATTTTAAAATATCAATTATTCAAAAAAATTGGAGTTTACGGCAGAGCAGAATATTTCGCAGATAAAAACAGAATACTGACAAATGGAATGAATTTAGGGAATAATATTTACGGTGGCACTTTTGGCATTGAATATAAACCTTACAAAAATGTTTCTTTTAGCTCGGAGTATAGGGTTTTGCAATGCGATGCGTTTATTTTTAAAGAAAAAAATTACGTAACAAACCAGCGTAGTGAACTTATTTTGTGTTTAGATGTTTGGTTTTAAAATAGACCGTCGTGTTAAAGTATAATCCAATCATAAATACAATTTTTTTTAACGGTTTTCAAATTGGTGTATTGCGTTTAGATTTAATTCATCCCGAAATATCTGGAAACAAATGGTTTAAATTGAAATACAATTTAGAGAAAGCGAAGGCGGAAAAAAAAGATACCATTATTACTTTTGGAGGGGCTTATTCTAATCACATTGCCGCTACTGCATTTGCTTGCAAATTAGCTGAATTAAAAAGTATTGGAATTATTAGAGGTGAAGAAACTTCGAATACAAATTCTACACTTTCTGTTGCAAAAAAAAATGGAATGGAATTATTATTTGTGAATAGGGAAGAATATTCTCAAAAAAACGATTTCGATTATTTACAAAGATTGCAATATATGTACCCAAACGCTTACATGATTCCTGAAGGAGGTGATAATACATTAGGGCAAAAAGGTTGCGAAGAAATTTTAACTATTGAAATAAATAAGTACACTAAAATTTTTTGTGATTGTGGAACAGGCACTACTTTTAAAGGTATTGCAAAATCATTAAATGATAACCAATCGCTTTATGGAGTCAATGTTTTGAAGTTTGAAGCAAAATCAGAAAGTGAAAATGCGACAATTTTAAACGGTTATCATTTTGGTGGATTTGTTAAACATACAGTTGATTTATTAAAATTTAAATCTTGGTTTGAAGACACATATGCTATACCGTTAGATTACGTTTATGGAGCTAAATTGTTTTATGCTGTTTTTGATTTAATTAAACAAAATAAATTAAATATTAATGATTCCCTTTTAATAATTCATTCGGGCGGTTTACAAGGAAATGAAGGCTATGAAAAACGTTATAATCTAAATCCAATTCGCCAAGTTACGGATCCGCTTGGATAAACCTGATTAGCTTCATACCCAGGGTAAGCGGCATACTTTTCGGAAAGTTTAAAAAACCCAACGCCTATTGATAAGGTATTGGTAAATTTTTTTCCACTACTTTTCATAATTCCGTTTTGTAATTGAAATGATAAATATTCTATTCCGCCAAAAGTCATAGCGGTTCCATATCTAAATCGGGGCCCAAAAAAATATTTTAGTTGAGGTTTTAAATCATGGTAATAATTTAAATCAATTCCGCTAATAATTCCTACACCACTTTGGGTTGGTCGAGTGCTTGAACTGGTTGTGCTATTAGAGTTTGTTCCAGTTGAAGATGCACTAGGCGTTGAAAGTGCATTTAGTACGCTGGCCATATCATAGGTTAAGCTAACGGGAATAGTAATCCCCATACTTTTATTGGCAAATAAGCGTTCATAGGAAACAGTTAATCTGCCAGCAATAATTTGAACTGGGTAAAAACCTAAAATACCATTTGGTAATTGCTGTTCTTTTTCCTGCCATTCTTTCATTTTACGTTGCTTGCGTTGCTCTCGGCTTTCTATTGGTAAATCTGAACTTACAGTTAATT
This sequence comes from Bacteroidota bacterium, assembly GCA_038327195.1. Taxonomy (GTDB): domain Bacteria; phylum Bacteroidota; class Bacteroidia; order B-17B0; family Aurantibacillaceae; genus UBA4416. The sequence continues at coordinate 60,061 of JBBQKU010000008.1, forward strand.
TATTTTCCGACGAACCAAATATATATATTTGGCCAGTTTTAAATTCTGCTATTAACACGTCTTTTTTTGAAACTGTATTTGAAAGGCCATTTACCGTGGTATCTTTATAGGTAATGGTGTTTTCTGAAATAGCAGCAATTTTACAGATAATAGAAGTTCCATTTTTGAAAAATAGTTTATCTTGAGAATAGAGAATACTACTCATCAATATTAGACAAGTAAAAATGAGATATTTTTTTATCAGTGTCATCAATTAAAATCGGTATCCAAAGCAATAACCTAAATAAACCTTTGGATAATGAGTGTAGTTATTTGTATAACCTTTTGAGTTTACAGACTCTAAAGTTGTTGAATTAATCGGTACTCCAATTGATCCAAAAAGTTTGAAATTGAAAAAAGGGGTTATTCTATAAACCCATCCATTAGTAAGCATTAACGCAATTTGGTAGCCTGAAGCAGGTGCATATTTTTTTTGATTATTAGTTGTGTCAATCACGTTTTTGTAATTGTACGACATATATTTCCCTAAAAACCCTACAAAATATTGAACTCTTTTTGTGTTTCGAGGCATGAAATTAATTCCTAACCCTGCATCATAATTTTTTTTAGCATTGTCTTTTGTGTCGGCAATAAATTGATTTAATCCACCCATTCGTGAATTAAAATTATAACCACCTAAAATAGAAATCGACATTTTACTATTGAAAAGTTCTCTATCATACATAAGTGTAACGTCACCATTGGCAAGCGCTAAAGCGTTAATGGATAGTAAATTACTATTCATGTAGTATAAATTTGGTAGAGTGTTTTTTTTGTCGATAGTATTTTTAGTATTGGGATTAAGGGCTGTTTCTTTTTTTGGCTCGATAGGCATTGGGTTTTTGTTTAATACCTCAGAAACACCATTTGAAAATTGAATTAAAACAAGCTCCGATTTAGAAACAACATAAATAGGTCCTTCCAGATTGGTAAAATCTTTATACTTAATATCAGTACTATTAATTTCAGTAACTTTAACTGTAAGTTTGCTTCCATTAGACAAATACAAAATATCTTGAGCTTCATAAGTAAAACTTAGACCAATAAAAAATATGATGAATAGCGTTGTTTTCATTTAATAACATCTAAAAATAAGCATATTTTGTTGATATAAAAAAAGTCTTTTACTATATTTACTGAAATTTAAAGGCCGTTTACTTATGATTGAAAGAATAAAAGATACTATAAAAGAGGTTGCCTTTAAGCGTGTAAATGATGCTGATGAACTTTTTAAGTCGGGTATTTTGACTTCCATTTTGGTTGTTGATTTAGCAACGAGTTTGGAAGATGAATTTTCTATTTCAATTCCCTTTACTGACATTACCTTAGAAAATTTTAGTACACCTTTATTAATCAAGACATACATAGAAAGTAAACTTTCGTAATGCTTTTTAAAAAAATAGGTTTTTTTCATTTATTGCCATTGACAATTTCAATTGTAATTGCACTCGTTTGTAATAATGTTTTTCATTTTCCATGTAAGGACATTTCTTATACATTTTCAATTGAAACTTCAAAATCGACTAAGCACATTGAAAAATTTTTCACCAATGATTTAACAAATCAAATTGCATTATCATATAATTTAAAACGAAGGGTTCCAGTATTGTTTGGATCTTCCGAACTTACATCAGTCCATTTAAATGGTTTAGCATTCAACTTTTTTAATAATGAGCCGAATGAAAAACTAATTGGCATTGGAACAGCAGGGTTTCAAAACTTTGCAATCTTAAGTGTTTTAGCTGCAAATAAACCTTTGATAAAAGATGCAAAACTCGCCATTATATTATCACCAGGTTGGTTTGAAAAACAATACTGTAATGGTACAAAAGTAAGTCGTTTTTTAGATTATTGCCCACCAAATTATATGTACCAAATAAGTCAAGACACTTCTATTGATGAACAGACCAGCAAATATCTTCGAAATTATATTTACAAAAATTACGATAAAATTAGTAAGCCTGATGCTGCCATAAGGTTTATGAGTAAAAAAAATTCTGTATTATTTCATGATATATTTAATTTTCCATTTCTTTCTTTGGATAAAAAAGAACTAGAATTTCAAAAGAAAAATGATCCTTATTTAATTTCGCAACATATCCTTTTAACAAGCCTCACTAATAGTAAAATGCAACCGTTTTATTTTAAAAATCAATCTATAAATTGGGATTCTCTTAATGAAATGGCATTGAATGATTTTAAAAAAATTAGTAATAATAATGACTTAGGAATAAGCAATGAATATTACGATGCTTGGATAAAAGGAAAATCTAAAAAGGTATTATATAGTGTTGATAAATTAAACAACACTGAGTATCAAGATTTTTTAGCATTAGTTCATTTTTTAAAAGTAAATAACTGTAAGCCTATATTTATTATTATGCCATTGAATATGAAAACTCATGAAAATTTGGAAACTCTTCAGCCAATAATCAATGATATAAATTTAACACTAAAGCAAAATAATTTTAAAGTCTTAGATATGTATTCTCCAAATGTTTCAAACTTTAGAGAAGGATTATTAGAAGACGTTATGCATCCATACGAAATTGGATGGTATCAAATGGATAAATTTATATTAGAAAATTTTCATGATAACTAAAGAAAATATTATGTTGTTTTTAAAAAACACATTTTTATATACAGCAATTGTATTGGGCTGTTTGTTTCTATATAATTATAGTAATAAAAGTGTGAGTAATATTCCTCACACTGATTTTTCATTTGTATACGCCCAATTTTAAATGCTTCCATTCACTGACATAGATTTCTTTTTATTTGCAGCCATATATGTTGCAATTATTTGGTTATTTGGCTTTGTTAGCGGTAAAAAGTTCTACGCAGAAATAACATTTGTGTTAACCGTAATTTATCTCATTTTTTATTTTAAATACACGGTTGTCGTTTTATTATATGGACTTATTACATTCTTATTTATAAAATATGCGATTCTAAAAATCAATAATAAACTTATTACATCTGTTTGCATTGCCTTACCAATGATTTTTGTTAAAGTTCATTTTAATCCATCATGGTTTTATTTTGCAGGTTTATCATTTGTAACATTTCGATCCATTCAAGTTAGTTTGGACTATACTAAAAGTCAAACTATTAGATTTGTGGAGTATTTTAATTTTTTGTTTTTTATACCTTCTATTTTCATTGGACCATTAGATCGTTTTAAGAGGTTTACTGATAATTGTAACCTTTGTTATGCCAATACTAATAGTGATTTAATATTTAAAGGACTTCAAGAATTTATTAAAGGTGTACTTTATAAATTTGTGCTTGCTGAATTTATTTCAAGATACTGGTTAGGTAAAAGCACAAGTGACCACGAAACAGTTTTGTATTATGTAAATGATATTTATGCATATTCATTTTTTTTATTGTTTGATTTCGCGGGGTATTCTTCAATGGCTGTTGGTTTAGCAAATTTGGTTGGTATTGATTTGCCTGGCAATTTTAACAAGCCTTTTTTTGCAGTTAATCCTCCTGATTTTTGGCAACGTTGGCATTCCTCTTTAACCAGTTGGTTGAGTGATTATTTTTTTAAACCCTTTTACAAATGGCTTAGTCAAATTAAAAAATTAAAAAAATATCCAATTACGAAACAAAATATCGCCATCTTTTTTACACTTTTTATTATGGGGATTTGGAATGGATTTGAATCAAACTTTATTTGGAGCGGAGTTTTATATGGACTGTATAGTGTTGTGCATAATACTTATACCATTCAGTGTAGGAAAAAAGATAGAGACGTGGTTTTTGGAAATCTTAACCCTAAATTAATAAGAGTTATATCTATTTTTGTTTTATTTAATTTAGTATGTATTTCATTATATGTTTTTAGTGGAAGGTATTTATAGAAGGAATAAGTATGAAATTTGATTTTAATAGAAATGAGTTTATTGACATTACTGACTTTGTTGAAAAGCCATTTATTGTTGGTTCTGATTTAATTTTGTCGCAAAAACAAGTTTTTGATTTGCATCTAAAATTGAAATGTGTAATTACTGAATTGAACATTCCTAGTGGCCACCCGATATGTATTTACGGCGAAAAAGAAGCTATGTTCCCTGTCGTAATGATCACCTTAATCAGTTTAAATATTCCATATATTCCAATTGATGTTATTATGCCAACCGGCAGAATAAGTAAAATTCAGGAGCAAACAAATAGTCAAGTGGTTATTAATTGTTCTGACAAATTATGTGAGGTTGATTTTCCAATCACACTTTCTAAAACCTTTGATGTAATTAAAAATAAGCTGAAAGGACCTTACGATTTATTGGAAAATAAAGAAGATCCAATTCGTTATATTTTATTTACTTCTGGCAGCACTGGTGTTCCAAAAGGAGTACAAATTACTGCTAAAGCTTTAAATAGTTTTGCAAATTGGTATTTAACTTGGCCATTAATAAACGCTGAAAGTGTTTTAATGAATCAAGCGCCGTTTAGTTTTGACGTTTCACTATGTGATTTTTTAGCCTGTTTTGGTAATGGAAGTACAATTGTTTTAAATGATTACGTGATATTAAAAAATGGAATTTTATTTTTGCAACGGTTAAAAGCATTTAATGTTACTACATTAGTTTGTACGCCTGCATTTATTACAATGTATTTGTCTGTACCTGAGTTTAATGAAATTGATTTCCCTTTTATCAATCAGTTTGTTTTTATGGGAGAAGAATTGCCCGTTGTAACTGTAAAAAAACTAAAAAATAAATTTCCTAATTCAAAGGTCATAAATGCTTTTGGGCCAACAGAGGCGACTGTGGTTACTACTTATATAGAAATTACTGATTCTATCTTAACGGCTTATCCAAAAGCACTTCCTATTGGTTATTGCCGACCAAATGCAGAAATGTTTATTTTAAATAAAGACAATGAAACTGGCATTGGTGAAATTGGAATTTGCGGTAATCATTTGTCTATTGGATATTTAAATGATATAGAAAAAACAAATGCTGCATTTATTACTTATAATGGCAAAAGAGTTTATAAAACGGGCGATGTTGGTTATATAAAAGATGATATTATTTTTTATTTAGGAAGAAATGACAATCAGGTTAAGCTCAATGGATACAGAATAGAACTTGAAGAAATTACAAATGTTTTGTTAACTCATCCAGCAATTAAAAACGCAACAGTTATTCCTTTAACCACAAAAGGGGTTACGAAAAAAATTATTTCATTTATTATTTTGTCTCATAATATCAATGATTTGAACGAAGACCTTAAGTCTTTTTTGCTTAAAGAACTGCCACATTATATGATTCCTTCCGAATTTATTATAAAAGAAGAATTTCCTTTAAATACTAATTATAAAACAGATAAAAAGGCACTTTTAGAGGAGTATTTAAGTAATAATTAGGGTAATAGTTTATGCGATTTTTACCAAAAAAGAGAATTAAAAATTAGTAAATTAGTAATCCCAAAAAAAGACTAATGTTAAAATTAAAGAATTACATAAACGGAGAATTAGTTGAACCTATTTCTAATCAATATTTAGATAATTACGATCCATCACGTGGAGTTGTTTATTCATTAATTCCTGATAGTGATGAGCGCGATGCAGAATTAGCAATACAAGCAGCTAATGAAGCTTTTAAAACCTGGAGTGTAACTCCTAAAGATATTCGTTCAAAATACCTTTTAAAAATTGCCTCATTAATCGAAGAGAATTTACATGAATTAGCTGTTGCTGAAAGTCTAGATAATGGCAAGCCTTTAAGTCTTGCAAAATCAGTAGATATTCCAAGAGCTGCAGCTAATTTCCATTTTTACGGAACCGGCATTTTACATTATGCATCAACTGCTCATAGTATGGAAGATACTGCCATTAACTATACATTACGCCAGCCTGTTGGTGTTGCTGGTTGTATTTCTCCCTGGAATTTACCTTTGTATTTATTCTCTTGGAAAATCGCACCTGCTTTAGCGGCGGGCTGTACAGTTGTTGCTAAGCCTTCTGAAATTACACCAATGACTGCTTTTTTACTTTCTGAAATTTGTATTAAAGCTGGCTTACCAAATGGTGTTTTAAATATTGTTCATGGTCTTGGTCATAAAGTTGGAAGCGCAATTGTGTCTAGCAAAAAAGTGCCTTTAATTTCATTTACTGGTGGAACTGTAACTGGTGCAAACATCGCAAGTGTGGCAGCACCCATGTTTAAAAAATTATCATTAGAGTTAGGAGGAAAAAACCCTAACATCATATTTGCTGATTGTGATTATGATAAAATGTTATCAACGACGATGCAATCTTCGTTTGCAAACCAAGGACAAATTTGTTTATGTGGCTCTCGTATTTTTGTTGAGAAATCTATTTATGAAAAATTCAAAACTGATTTTGTAGCAAAAACTAAAAAGTTAGTAATTGGATCTCCAATGGCTGATGAAACAAAAATTGGTGCAGTTGTTTCAAAATCACATATGGAAAAAATATTATCTTATGTTGAATTAGCAAAGCAAGAAGGGGGTACTGTTTTATGTGGTGGAAAACAATTTGCTATGACTGGCGAATTCGAAAATGGATATTATTTAGAGCCAACTATTATTGAAGGCTTGGCATATAATTGTCGCACAAACCAAGAGGAAATATTTGGACCTGTTGTTACTATTACACCATTTGAAACTGAAGAGGAAGTTATGGTGTATGCAAACTCAACTCAATATGGCTTAGCTTCTACGGTTTGGACACAAGATGTTACCAAAGCCAATAGAGTGGCAATGAATTTACATACTGGCATTGTTTGGATAAACTGTTGGTTATTACGCGATTTAAGAACGCCATTTGGTGGTGTTAAATCATCGGGTGTTGGGCGTGAAGGTGGTTTTGAAGCATTAGACTTTTTTACGGAACCAAAAAATATTTGTATAAAATTAAAATAAAAAAATGTTAGAAAATAAAGAAAGAACAGAGTTGACTTCTATTGGAGAGTTTGGATTAATTAGTCACTTAACAGAGCATGTTGAAATTTACAATTCATCCACCATTAAAGGAATTGGTGATGATGCAGCTATTATCAAATATGATAATGAGAAACAAACGGTAGTCTCAACAGATATGTTGGTAGAAGGTGTTCATTTCGATTTAAGTTATTCGCCATTAAAGCATTTAGGTTATAAAGCAGTATCTGTAAACTTAAGTGATATTTGTGCGATGAATGCAACGCCAAAACAAATAACAGTTAGTATTGCTGCATCAAATCGCTTTTCAGTAGAAGCATTAGAAGAGTTATATGAAGGAATTTTATTTGCTTGTCAAAAATATAATGTTGATTTAGTCGGTGGCGACACAACAACATCGCCTAGTGGTTTAATAATAAGTATCACAGCTATTGGCGAAGCTAATAAAAGCGACATCGTATATCGTAATGGTGCAAAAGAAAAAGATTTGTTATGTGTAAGTGGCGATTTAGGTGGCGCATACATGGGATTACAAATATTAGAAAGAGAAAAATTTGTATTTAAAGACAATCCGAAGATTCAACCTGATTTAGTTGGTAATGATTATATTTTAGAGCGCCAGTTAAAGCCTGAGCCACGTGTTGACATTATTGAACTTTTAAAAACGCTGAAAGTTACGCCAACAAGTATGATTGACGTGAGCGATGGATTAGCATCAGAAATTATTCATATTTGTACACAGTCAGAAGTTGGTTGTGAATTGTATGAAGAAAAAATTCCAATTGATCCACAAACATTTGACCGTGCGCGTGAGTTTGATTTAGACCCAACGGTTTGTGCATTGAGTGGCGGCGAAGATTACGAATTGCTTTTTACTATTCCAATTGGCGATTACGATAAAATAAAAAATGTCCCTGACTTTACAGTAATAGGCCATATTACTGCAAAATCGAGTGGCACAAATTTAATAGCAAAAGCTGGCACATCTCATCCAATTACAGCACAAGGCTGGAACTCATTTAAATAAAAAAGTATAACATTAAATATAAACAGAATGAATAATTCAATTGAATCTTCTAAAGCTCCTGAACCTGTTGGTTTATATCCTCATGCGCGTCGCGTAGGCAATTTATTATTTTTAAGTGGGGTTGGTCCTCGCGAACGAGGAACTAAAAAAATTCCAGGAGTTGAGTTAGATGAAAATGGAAATATTACCTCTTATGATATTGAGACTCAATGCCACAGTGTTTTCAGGAACATAAAATATATTTTAGAAGACTCAGGTAGTAGCTGGGATAAAATTGTGGACGTACAAGTTTTTTTAACAAATATGAAGGATGATTTCAAGACTTATAATAAATTGTGGGCAGAATATTTTTCGGTAAACCCTCCTTGTCGTACAACTATTGAAATTAATTGTTTGCCAACACCAATTGCTATTGAGCTAAAGGTTATAGCAACAATTGATTAAGAAACAGATTTTGTATTACTAAGTAAAGAGAAGAATAACCTTTAATCTTTATTTATCGATTGAAACAGTAACGACTCTAAAAATAAAATAATTTTTTTATCATCCTTTTCTTTGGGGAAATCTGTAAGTGCTGGCAGATTTTGTTTAAAGAACTTTTGTGAATGCGACATTTCTAATATCGTACTAGCTAAAGAACGTGGATATTTATATTTAGAATTATACTCTTTTATTATGGAAGAAAACCGTTCACATAAATCTTTATAGGGTTTAAATAAATGGTCTTTATTATCTTTGCTTACATTTCTTGTTAAATAAGCTTTAGAGCTTTCCCAAATTACAAGTTTATAACTTTCGTATTCAGAGATGAAATCTGTTGTTAAGGTATCATTCGAAGGTTCTTCGCACAATATTTTTATGATTGTTTTTAATTTCAGTTCGGGTTCATTTATATTATTAATACTGAAAATAACTTTGTATTCCAAAAAACTCCAATACCAAGTAATAAGGTATACTAAGAGCTTATGTTTGTTTTCAAAGTATCTGTAAATGCTTGCTTCTGTTGTATTTACTTCTGTCGCAAGTTTTTTGAAGGTAAAATCCTCAAAGCCAAGTTTATTAATTAATGCTAAGCCTTGTTTAACAATTTTTTTCCCCAATACTGATTCTTCGGGGTTTCGAAGAAACAACTTTTCATTCATTTTAATTCGTACTTCTAACTGCATAATTTACTATTTTGGTGTATTTGTTAAATACTGTAAATGTAGAAAATAATTTTTAATAATAGTATTACTATTATTAAAAGAATTATTACTATTTTTGTCTAAATTATAATTATGAATAAATCGAGCTTACTTTTTAAATGGTTGTTTAAAGAACGTGCCATCATCTATAAAATATATTTTTTAGCTGTATTGCAAGGTCTCATGTATATTGCTATTCCATTGGGGATACAAGGAATTATAACCTACATCATGGCTGGTAGTTTTTCAGCTTCTTTGATATTACTTATTGCAATTACGATTATAGTAACTGCTTTTATTGGTTTTTTTCAATTGTGGCAGATGCGTATTAACGAAACGCTTAATCAAAAAATATTTGGAGATATGGTTTCTCGTGTTAATAATTACCTTGAAAAAAATGAGCCTTCATCTGAAATACTTTTTAGTTTGAATAAATTTTTTGAAATAATTACCTTTCAAAAAGGTATTAGTAAAATTTTATTGGATTTTTCTTTTTCTATTATTAGCCTTGTGTTTGGCTTGTTAATATTACCAATTTACAGCTCATGGTTTTTAATTTTCACAATAGTGTTAGGTGGAGCATTTTATGTTATCATTCGTTATTATGGCAAAAAAGGAATTGAAACTAATATAGAAACGTCTAATAAAAAATACAAACTGATTGACTATTTGCAATTGAGTGCTATTGAAAAACAAAAAACTAATATAACCTCAGGAACGGAAACTTATCTTAACAGTTTTTTTATAAATCGGAATAAGCATTTTCACATTTTAGAATCTCAATTTAAAGGCATCATTGTTTTTAAAATAGTATTTGTTGGTATTTTACTTTTTTTTGGCGCTTATCTTGTACAAATAGGTGAGTTAAATATTGGTCAGTTTATTGCATCCGAAATTATTATTTTTTTAGTTATTAATTCGGTTGAAAAATTAGTAGGCACCTTAAATACTTGGTACGACATTGTTACAGCCTTATATAAGATAGAAGGAATATTTGGGGAGCAAACAGATTTTTCGATGCTTACTGAAAATACCAAAAATCTCGAGAGCACAAAAAACATCTATTCTAAGCCATATTCTAAAGTAGTTAAATACTCACTTTTTACTTTGTTTTTTACTGGTTTCATTATATTACTTATGCCTTGGACACAAAGCGTAGATTCAAACGGTAAAGTAACTACACTAAATCCCGAAAACAGACCACAGACGATTACATCACGTATTGCTGGAAGGGTTGAAAAATGGTATATTCAAGAAGGAGATTATGTTAGTAAAAATGATACCATCGCCTATATTTCAGAAATTAAAGATGAATATGTGGACCCACAATTAATTAGTAGATCAGAATCAATTATAAAGGCAAAAGAAACAACTATTAAATCTTACGAGGACAAAATTAGTGCTGTGGATTCTCAAATTGATGCTTTAAATAAATCACTTCTACTTAAAATGGAACAGGGGCGAAACAAAATTATTCAAGCTAAAATTAAAATTGCAACAGATAGCATTGAATCGAGTGTATCTACAAATAATTTTAAAGTAGCTGAAGAACAATTAAAACGTTACGAAGAATTAATGAGTAAAGGAGTTATTTCTAAAACAGATCTTGAAAACAGAAGAGTAAAAGTTCAGGAAGCATTGTCGAAGAAAACATCTGCAGATAATAAATTTGCATCTACCAAAAATGAAATGCTAAATGCAAAAATAGAATTGAATTCAATTCAACAAGAGTACCAAGAGAAACTCATGAAAACAGAATCTGATAAATTCTCAGCACTTTCGCTTTTATATGAAGGAGAAGGTTCGCTTACAAAATTGCAAAATCAATTAGCAAATTATAGTATGCGTCAAGGATTTTATTATGTATTAGCTCCACAAGACGGTTATATTGCAAAAACAAACGTACAAGGTATTGGAGAAATTATTAAAGAAGGCGCTTCATTGTGCAATATAGTTCCTAAGCAGGAAGAGCAGGCTGTAGAATTATACATTGCACCAGTTGACTTGCCGCTTATTCAAAAGGGGCAAAAAATGCAATTGCAGTTTGATGGTTGGCCAGCATTTGTTTTTTCTGGATGGCCTGGCGTAAGTTACGGAACCTATACGGCTGAGATTGTTGCTTATGATAAAGTACTTTCTGATAATGGAAAATTTAGAATATTGGCTAAAAATATTGGCCAAAAATGGCCAGATGCAATACAAATTGGAGGTGGTGTAAAAGGATTTGCATTGTTAAAAAATGTGCCCCTCTTTTATGAATTATGGAGAACGGTTAATGGCTTTCCACCAGAGTTTTATACAGTGAATGATATTTCTAAAAAAAATGACAAAAAGAAATAATATGATACGTATTAATATATTTATTCTAATTGTTTGTTTTACACAAACCTTTGCGCAAAATATAATATTGCCTAGTTATAATGACTTTATATCAGGTATATTACAGAATAATCCTTTAAGTAAGCGAGCTAATAATGAAAAAAAATATGCTGAATTACAATTAAAGGCTGCACGTGGAAATTATGATCCATTGTTGAGCGGAAACTATGATCAAAAACAATTTAGCGGTAAAAATTATTTCACTACTCTTAACAGTGAAATTAAACAACCCATATTTACATCTCAGTATTTAAAATTTGGATACGACTATGGTGTTGGTCAAAGTCTTAGCCCTGAACTTAATACTCCTTCACAAGGCTTGCCTTATATGGGTTTAGAGGTTGGCGTGTTGCAAGGTTTAATAATTGATAAAAGAAGGGCGGAAGTTTTAAAGTCGCGCGAATACATTAATTATTATACAGCAGAACAACAAATTCAGTTAAATAATTTATTGCTTGAATCATCGTTGCGTTATTTTGAATGGTTATTCAGTGCAAAACAAATAGCACTCAATAATTATTTTATGGACGCTGCAAAAAAGCGTTTAGAAGGAATTGAAGCACTTGCTAATATTGGAGAAAGAGCTACTGTAGATACTGTTGAGGCTGCTATTTTTTATCAAACACGTTTATTGGATTTGCAAAATGCACAAATGGATAATTTGAAAAGCACGAATGATCTTTCAACTTTTATATGGCAAAACAATTCTGCTTCTTCACTATCTAGTAATTACCAAGCATTGGATAGTCTTGAAACATATTACAACAAGGCAAAATCTATGCTAGCAGAGAATCTTAATGTATTAAATATACAAAATCCTATTCTATCAAAATATGGTGCATTACAAAATGTATTGGATGTTGATGTGAGGCTAAAAAAAGAAATGATAAAACCTATTCTAAATGTCAAGTATAATTTTCTCTCAACTAGTAGCTCTGCCATTAATCCTGTTTTTTCAAACAATAATTACAAATGGGGACTTAATATGTCCTTGCCATTATTGTTAAGAAATCCAAGAAATGAATATAAAATGGCCCAAATCGTTTCTCAAAATAATAGTTTAGAATTATTAAATAAAACGAATGAATTAAGCTTTAAAGTAAATGCATTGCAGCAAACCATTTCTATTTTAGCGCAACAACTTTTAAATGCAGAGCGCTCAGTAAACTACGGTAAGGTATTGTTGCGTGCTGAAAAGCTAAAATTTGATAATGGAGAAAGCTCACTGTTTATGCTTAACACACGTGAAAATAAATTATTGGAATCAGAATTAAAATTGGCTGAATATAAACTTAAGTTTATTAAAGCAGTCATTAATATTATTTTTATAAACGGTAACCTAAACTACAAATTATGATATTATTAGACATTATTATAGATGATGAAGTAACAGCCGGAAAAATTTCTACTTTTCTGATTGAAAAGAAATATGCATATCAAACACATATCGATACAAATACAATTTTAACTTTACAAGGAACAAAACAAACCATCAGGTTGTTTTTCATTACTAAAGCTCTATTATATAGTACGATTGAAAGTGAGGTAAAAAAGGAATTTTATTCGCCAAGTATGATAATTTATGCGACTCCGGTAAGCCATATTAATGAAGAGTTTGGAGAAATATTGAGAAAAAATATAAAAGCTATATAATGAAACATTTTATTATTATCCTATTACTGATATCGTTTCAGATAAAAGCACAACAAAATGTGCAGACGTCTAAAACCTATATTAACACCTGTTACAATGAACAGCAATGCTTTTCATTGAATAGCAGTTCATTTATCTTTTTTAATCCAGATAATCACGAATTAACTATAGTGGTTGATTTTGTAAAATTCAAAATCGGAAATGACACACTTGATGAATGGTTGGATGATTTAGATGATACAAAATTAATTTTTAAAGGATACCTTAATACAGATAATTTATTAAGCCTCACTCACCATAATTCAAAAGCAATTATTGTTAATGGCCTAATGAGTTTTAATGGAGTTTCAAATGCTCATAGTGTTGAATTAACATTATTTGAAATTTCTCGCGATGGGATACTTTTTATAGATAATCAAAATGATTATTTTGATAGAATTAATGCAAATTTTCAATTCGGTTTTTATCCAAAAGAATTTAAACTAAATAAAAAACCACATCATTTAAAAAAGAAAATAACACTCGCTATTTACCGAGGCTATGTAAATCCTTTTAAACCGGGTATGGAACATTGGATAACAAATTGATGAAACAGTTAACTCTTGTATTTATATTCGTAAACACTTTATTTTTTGCACAAAAAAAACCTTTTCCAAAAATAGCTTTTGGAAAAGGTATGACAAGTATCTATATTGGATCAGGTGCGGTTACTCGCCATATAGATTGGACAAGATTTGAAAAGGAAACGGAATTATATAAAAGAACTCCATTTGTAACCATAGGTTTTGATAAATGCATTTTACCCTACGCCAGCAATGCTTATTGGGGTTTAGGAATTCAGGTTTCCTCTTGGATTGCCAAAAGAGAATATATTGACGTGAATGATAATAGGAAGGAAAATGTTTGGACTAGTACATTATTTGCGATTAGAGCAACACATCATAATGCCTATTATGTTAGACAAAAACTAGATATGTGTAGCGGATTTATTGTTGGCACAAGATTGAAATATTACCATTCAAAAACAGTAAACGAAAAATCAATTATAAACAGCAATGAAAGAACAACGTTTGATCCTGCCTTTGGATTAACATTTACATTGCGTTATTATTTTTATAAAAATATTGGATTCTACCTTGATGGTTGCCTAGGCTACAAAACAGATTTTGCAAGTTTTGGTTTGGTTTATAAGATTCATTAAAAATAGCCTAACAATTTTTGCAACACCTGTCAGGTTTTACTATAGGTTTGCTAAAACCTGACAGGTGTGAATTTTACACAGACATTATACTTGAAATTTTAGTTCTGTTTTATAAATCAAATTTGCATTACGTTCAGAAATAAATATTTTGTTACACGCGTAATTAGAATTTTGCCCCGATACTTACATAAAAAGTCCTTCCATTTGCTGGCAATATTCCAGGTCCTGGATATCCTCCTGACCGGCGTGTTGCATATTTTTCATCAGCAAGATTATTTACACCACCTTTCAGATTGTACTTACCTCCGAACAAATAAGTGAATGAAACGTCCATAACGGTATAGCCCTTAATTTTTCCAATTGTTCCGGTAGCATTTGGTTTTTCAGTATTTGCAGCGTCAGTAAATATATCTGAAACTTGATTTAACTGAAAAGTTGCGGAAATTTTTTTGAAATTGTACGTTGCTCCATATCGCCCAATGTTTTGTGGAGCATTTTCTACACGCTTGCCTTCAATTGATTTTAGAGGGTCATTGCTTATTGTCGGATTGTTCCATTCCGTATATTTCGCGTCAACAAATGCATAAGAAGCAAATATGCGGATATATCCAACTCTGGAGTTTTCAGTGATGATGCGAATGGGATCAATTTCAATAAAACTTTCAACGCCTTTGCTAACCGAAGTTCCAATGTTCGTTCGAAATGGAAGATTATTTTGTGTAATAGTTCCGATGCGGTTTTCGTATTGTAAATAAAATCCTCCTACATCAAAACTCAAAAAGTTTTTAATTCTTCCTCTAAAACCAAAATCAGTATTATATCCGCTTGCATCTTTCATATTTGGATCAATTACATCTGTTGTTGCCGAAGGTGTAAGTTCTGAATAGGTTACAGGTCGGTATGACCGACTGAAATTTGCATAAATATTTGTTGTTGATGTTGTTTGAAATTCTGCACCTAATCCATATAATAAAACAGTTCTGTTTTGTACACCTTCAGTAATTGTTCCTGTTGATGAGCTATTAATGTATCCATTAACGGTTGAATTAATTATTTCATATCGTACACCTGGCGTAATACTCAATCGCTCCCCAATTTTAAAAATATTTTCAGCAAAAAAAGCATAGTTATCAGTGCCAAGCCTTAAATCTCTTCCCCATTCTTTTCCGTTTGTTAATGTGGTTATCGATAAGTTTAAATCGTTGCCTGATGTGCCTGTTCCGTTTTGTTGCCTGATGGTTGTGCCTTTGTAAACTCTAAAACCAGCTGCGAGCGTACTTTTTTGTTTTAATAAATTATAAGTTTTTAAAAAACGTATTTCTGCCCCTAAGTTGTTATAAGAGTCTCTGTCTACTTGACGTGGAGTATAAGATTTTAATGTAGTATTAAATGTGTCCGCAACATTTATTGCTTTAGTAAAACCAACACTATTTCGTTCAGCAATTGTTCCAAATATTTTTACACTTAATTTTGCGGCCTCATTAAATTGATAATCAATTGAGAGAGAAGCAACATTCCAAGGCGTACTAAACCAGTTGCGTTCACGGAATGATTGACGAGGATTAATAGCGAATAATGAGTCTGTTAGTCCGCCAGGTTGTTGGCTCTGATAATCCATGCGCGTATATTGCAAGCCTATATTTAATTTCTTAGTAGCTGCAAAATTTACAGATGCGTATCCAGTATTTATATTGTATCTGCTATTATTACGCCAACCGTCTGCATTACGATGATGAAAATATCCGTAATATGAAACTTTTTTGTAAGTACCACCAATAGCATTGTAAGAATTAAATAATCCGTAAGAGCCTGTTGTTTGCTGAGTTTCAAAAACAATTGGTTTACTAGCATCTCCTTTTTTAATTACATAATTTAATAATCCACCAAATTGTGGACCGTATTGCAAAGATGCCGCACCTCTTACAACTTCAATTGCACTGACTGATTCCATTGGAGGACTAAAATAAGATTCGGGGTAACCAAATACTTCGGATGAAATGTCGTAACCATTTTGACGCACATTAAATTCCCACGAACGGTTTGGGCTTAATCCTCTTGTAGATATTCCCATTTGAATTCCAGAACCATCGTTTTCCCATATAGTTACACCCGGAACTTTAGCGAATATTTGTCGGGCATTATTTGTAGAAAGGTCAGCATCAAGTGTGTTTACTTTTACAACTTCATTCTTTTTCCCTGAATAAATAATCGTTCCCTGAATTTCCGGTAATCGTTCCACCTCATTTTTGTAAGTCTTATCAGATATTTGAACTTCGTTTAGGATAATTGAATTTAAAGAGTCTTGCTCTTGGGCTAATAAAATCTGCGAAGAGATTAAAAAAGAAAAAGTGGCTATGTTTAATTTTACATTCATGCTATTTTGTATTTTTTACAAAGAAGCTATTTAGAATAATTCTAAACAATACCATAAAAAGGGTATTTTTGATTTTAATACGAAAAAGTTTGTGTTTATAGGACTGTATCTTTTATTCAGATAATTTAAAAAGTTTAGTTTAAAAACCAAATCGCACCATTTAAAGTACTTGCAAAACTAACCCACAGCAAATAAGGAATTTGTATGTAAGCAGCCATTTTATTTATTTTTCTGAACTGATAAATCATGATGATAATACTTATCCAAATTAGTATAATTTCAGTAAAAGCAATGCCTAATAAATGAAATTTAAAAAATATAAAACTCCAGCAAAAATTTAAGAATAATTGAACAACAAAAATGATGATAGCCTTTCTTCTTGAAGAATTTTCTGGAGTTTGTAAAATTAAATAAAGCGATATTCCCATTAAAAAATACAATGTTGTCCAAACAGGTCCAAACAAATAATTTGGAGGATTAAAAATGGGTTTATGTAACTCAACAAACCAAGTGTTAATATTATTTGCGGTTGCTACTCCTGAAATACCACCTATTGCAAGCGGAATGATTATGCAAAGAATTAATTTTAAATAACGGTTCATGTTTTTATTTTTTTAATGAATTATTTTTTGGTTTTTTATCTTTTGTTGTTTTAAGAGCAGGAACTTCATCAATCCAAGAAAATTTATTCTTTAATATACTTGATTTATTTTTCTTTACATAATCAATGTAGGCTTGAGCTATCGGCGACATTTTTTTGCCTTGTAGCCAAATTAATTGCCATTGAGATTTGATTGGAAATCCAGCAGTAGGTATAATTTTTAAATCGCCTGCGTTAAATTCGTTTCTTAAGCCAATTAGTGGCATAATAGAGTTTCCTAATCCTGCTATTACAGCTTGTTTTACAGCTTCATTAGTAGTTAATTCCATTTTCTTTCTGACATTAATTTTGTGTTTTTGAAAATAATTTTCCATCACAAAACGCGTTCCAGAACCTTCTTCTCTAAAAATAAGAGGCATTTCTTTTAATTCATCTTTGTTAATTGTGTGTTTTGGAAGTTGTTCGTCCCTGCCGCCAATCACAAATAATTGATTTTCCAATAAGTTTTCTTTGTTAACTTTTAAATCGTTGGGTAAAACAGAAACTAACGCAAAGTCAACTTCATTGTTTTGCAAGCTGTTTATTACTTTAGATTTATTGGTTACATCCATAACTAAATCAACGCCTTTGTGCTCTTTTAAAAACTCAGTTAAAAAATAAGGCATTACATATTTACCTGTTGATACAATTGAAATGACTAAACGGCCTGTTAAAAACCCTTTATACGCTTGGGTTTTATAATTAATAGCATATACTTCATCTATAATTCGTTCAGCCATTTTATATATTTCCTTTCCAAAATCGGTCACGTACAATTGTCTTCCCACTACTTCAGTTAATGGAATTTCAAATTGATCTTGAAAATTTTTTAATTGAATTGAAACTGCTGGCTGACTTAAATATAGCTCTTCAGAAGCTCTAGTAACACTTTTAGTTTGTACCACTTTGGCAAATACTTGCAATTGATGTAATGTATAATTCATAAAAAATGTTTATGGATAAGATAACAAATATAAATACAAATAGTATAATGTAGTTCGTAAATTTGCTTTTGCAAAACTAAAATAAATTTTTTTAAGAAACCCTAACTTTTTTAAATAAATAGTTTGCGCTAAAATTGCATTATGTTTAAAAGGCTTTTTCTTATATTAATTATTACTATAACCATATCAGGTTTAAAGGCAGTTAACCATTCATTTCTTTTTACTAAATGTGAATCTGTTACTCTTGATAAATCGTATGTTCTTTCTAACTTATCTGTAAATTCTATTAATACTTGTACTTTTATTGCTGAAATAGAAGATAATTTTAGTAAGGATAAGTTTCACAATTCATTCCAGTATAATTATTTTTTAAATTATTATAAGCACAAAATCCACTTTGAACATCCTAAAGTAAGTTCAATTAATTCTCAGATTTGTTACACCAATTTGTATAGAGATGTTCCTTTCTATATGGCTATTGGTAATTTTAGAATCTAGAATCCAAGTCAGGATACTGTGTTTTATTAATACAGGTCTAAAAAAATCTACAATACTTTACCGTTTAAAAATCAAATTTATTATGAGAAAAATGCTCGTTTTCATGAGTTTGTCTGCATTATTATGTAATACAAGCTGTGAGTCAAAAAAAGAAGAAAAGGAAGAGGAAATCAAATTTTTGGTAACTAGCCCTTTAAAAAAAGACACGATTGTTACTAGACAATACGTATGTCAAATACATGCAATTAGTCATATTGAAATGAGAGCATTGGAAAAAGGCTACTTGCAAAAAATCTTCGTTGACGAAGGTCAGTCTGTAAAAGAAGGTCAAATGATGTTTCAAATTATGCCACTTGTTTTGCAAGCGGAAGTTCAGAAGGCACAGGCCGAAGCTAACTTTGTAGAAATTGAATATCAAAACACACAAGCTTTAAGCGAAAAAAATGTAGTATCAAAAAACGAACTAGCTCTTGCTAAAGCAAAACTTGATAAGGCAAATGCCGAATTAGAGCTTGCAAAAGTTCACTTAGGTTTTACTCAAATAAAAGCACCCTTTAATGGCATTATGGATCATTTTCAAGTAAGACTTGGAAGTTTAGTAAATGAAGGTGATTTACTTACCACTCTTTCTGATAATAGTAAAATGTGGGTATATTTTAATGTGCCCGAAACGGAGTATTTAGATTATAAATCTCATATCAATAAAGATAGCTTATTAAAAGTAAGTCTATTAATGGCTAATAATCAATTATTCAAATACAAGGGTGTTGTAGAAACAATTGAAGCCGACTTTAATAATGAAACTGGTAATATCGCTTTCCGAGCAACGTTTTCTAATCCTGATGCATTGCTAAGACATGGCGAAACAGGCAACGTGTTAGTTACTAATTCACTAAAAGGTGCTCTGATTATTCCTCAAAAAGCCACTTTTGAAATTCTTGAAAAAAGATATGTGTTTGTGGTTGGAAAAGACAATGTTGTTGAACAAAAAGAAATTACAATTGCATCAGAAATGCCCGATTTATATGTTGTTAAGAGTGGTTTAACAGAAACGGATAAAATATTATTAGAAGGAATTCGTAAAGTAAAAAATGGTGATAAAATAGAATTTGATTATGAAGAGCCAGCAAAGGTAATTTCTAATTTAAAAGTATTTGTTGAATAATTCATCTCTAAAATCAAAAGAAAATGTTTAATTTATTTTTAAAAAGACCAGTACTTGCCTTTGTATTATCATTAGTGATAATTTTTTTGGGGATGTTAGCTTTAAAAACATTGCCCACATCGCAGTTTCCCGAAATTGCTCCACCAGTTGTAATGGTGTCTGCTTCATACCCTGGAGCAAGTGCCAAATCGTTAGCCGAATCTGTTATTATTCCTTTAGAACAATCAATTAATGGTGCTTGGGGAATGCGTTATATGACCTCTGATGCCACCAGTGCGGGCGAAGCAAATATACAAGTAGTATTTAATCCAGGCACTGATATTAGCCAAGCCTTAGTGCAGGTTTCAAACAGAGTACAACAAGTAACTAACAGATTACCTGTGTTGGTGCAGCGCGAAGGTGTTGTTATCACACCAGTAATTCCTAGTATGTTATTGTATGTAAATTTATTTAGTAAGGATAAAGATGCCAACATGAAATTTCTTTTCAACTATGCTGGTGTAAATATGATTCCTGAAATTCAAAGGATTAATGGTATAGGCCAAGCTAGAATTCTTGGCAGTCGCCAGTATGCAATGCGTGTATGGTTAAACCCCGATAGAATGCGTGCTTATAAAGTTTCTCCTGATGAAGTAATGGAGGCTTTAAGTGATCAAAGTATTATTGGTAAGCCAGGCCGAATTGGTCGTGGTGATAGTAAACAAGCCGAAGCGTTAGAATATGTTTTAGCGTATACTGATCGTTTTAGTGAGCCAAAAGAATATGAAAATGTTATCATCAGAGCTAATCCAAATGGAGAATTATTAAGATTGAAAGATATTGCAACTGTGGCATTAGGAAGTGAATATTATGATATTTATTCTAACCTGAATGGAAACCCTTCGGCTGCCATTGTTTTAAAACAAACGTATGGTAGTAATGCCACTAAAGTAATTGAAGATGTAAAACTCAAATTAGAGGAGATGAAAAAATCTTTTCCTCCAGGAATGGATTATGAAATTAGTTATGACGTTTCTAACTTTTTAGATGCTTCTACAGAAAATGTAATTCATACGTTGAGAGATGCTTTTATTCTTGTTGCATTAGTGGTATTTATTTTTCTTGGTGATTGGCGCTCTACACTTATCCCAACATTGGCTGTGCCAATATCGTTAATCGGAGCATTTATATTCATGCAGCTTTTCGGTCTTACTATAAACATGATTACTTTATTTGCTATTGTATTAGCAATTGGTATTGTAGTTGATGATGCTATCGTCGTCGTCGAGGCTGTTCATGAAGCAATGGAAAAACATAATTTATCGCCTTACCGCGCAGTACAAAAAGTGTTGAAGGAAATAAGCGGTGCAGTAATAGCCATTACGTTATTAATGACAGCTGTATTTATTCCTGTAGCATTTATGCCAGGCCCTGTTGGTACTTTTTATAGACAGTTTTCTATAACGATGGCAAGTGCAATTGTTTTATCTGGTTTTATAGCCTTAACATTAACGCCTGTTTTATGTGCTATGATTTTAAAAAATAATCATGGTAAACCAAAAAAGGTAAATTTATTAAGTCGTTTTTTAGATAGCTTTAACAGAGGTTTCGAAAAATTAACGAATAGTTACGTTGGTTTATTAAGACGAATTGCTCACAAAAAAATAATAACCATTAGTTTGTGGTTTGCTTTTGCAGGTGGGATTATATTAATAGCTAATAGTTTGCCATCAGGCTTTATTCCTAGCGAAGACCAGGGAATGATATATGCCATTATTCAGACTCCACCAGGCTCCACTCTTGAGAGAACAAATGATATTTCGCGCCAATTACAAACTATTATTCAAAAGGTAGATGGAGTTAAATCAGTTTCATCAATTGCAGGTTACGAAGTATTAACTGAAGGTAGAGGATCGAATGCGGGTACCTGTTTGATTAACTTAAAACCATGGTCGGAGCGTCATCATACCATGCAAGAAATTATTTATGAATTGGAGGAAAAAGCAAAAGCAATTCCAGGTGCAACCATCGAATTTTTTGATCCACCAGCTGTGCCTGGCTTTGGAGCAGCAGGTGGTTTTGCTTTACAGTTATTAGATAAAACAAATAGTGGTAATTATAATTTACTTGAAAAAGTAAAAAATGATTTTATGCACGAATTAGGTAAGCGTAAAGAATTAACTGGTTTATTTTCTTTTTTTAGTGCAAACTATCCGCAATATGAAATTGAAATTGATAATCAACTCGCCATGCAAAAAGGAGTTACAATTGGTAATGCAATGAACACGCTTTCTATTTTTGTAGGTAGTACATACGAACTTGGTTTTATAAAATACCAACGATTCTTTAAAGTGTTTGTTCAAGCCGCGCCAGAATTTAGAAAGCTTCCTACAGATATAATGAACTTATATGTGAAAAATAATCGTGATGAAATGGTTCCTTTTTCTGCATTTATGAAAATTAAAAAGAAACAAGGCGCCAATGAAATCAATCATTATAATATGTACAACACGGCTGGTATTCGTGGTGCTCCCGCTAAAGGGTTTAGTAGTGGAGAAGCTATAAAAGCAATACAAGAAGTTGCTAAAAAAACATTACCAAATGGTTTTGATATTGATTGGGCAGCACTTTCGTTTGATGAAGTAAGACGAGGTAATGAAGCTGTTATTATCTTTATTATTGTATTAATATTTGTTTACTTTGTATTAGCTGCTCAGTATGAAAGCTTTATTATTCCTTTAGCAGTTATATTATCATTGCCTCCTGGAGTTTTCGGTTCATTTTTATTAATCAAATCTATGGGATTGGCAAATGATATTTACGCACAGGTTGGACTAGTTATGCTCATAGGCTTACTCGGAAAAAATGCTGTTCTAATTGTAGAATTTGCGGTTCAAAAACACAAATTGGGTGCTACAATAATTGATGCAGCCATAGAAGGTGCAAGGACCCGTTTCCGCCCCATTTTAATGACCTCTTTTGCTTTTATTGCGGGTCTAATTCCTTTGGTTCTTGCTCATGGCGCAGGCGCAATTGGTAATCGCACTATTGGGGGCTCGGCACTTGGCGGCATGCTTTTCGGAACAGTGTTCGGCGTTATTATTGTGCCAGGATTATACTACATATTTGGCTCAATTGCACAAGGTAAAAAAATGATTAAGGATGAAGATGAAGGTTCATTAACTGAAAATTTTGTCCATCAATTAGATAATTTCCCACAAACAGAAGAAGAAAGTCATGAATAATAAAATAATTATTAAATGGTTTGGTATAACGATAGTTGTGCTAGCCTTTTCAGGTTGCAGCCTGCCATCATATTTAGTTCAGAGAGCAGAAAATAAAAAGGTTCCGACGAATTACAATAATTTGACGGATACAGTTAATACAGCAAAAACAAAGTGGAAAGATTTTTTCACTGACAAAGATCTTGTTTTACTGATTGATAATGCATTGAATAATAACCAAGAGTTGAATATCATTTTGCAGGAAATTAATATTGCCAAAAATGAAGTAAGAGGTCGTAAAGGAGCATATTTGCCATATGTTGGTATTGGCGCAGGAGCTGCTGTTGAAAAGGTAGGTCGATATACAAGTCAAGGAGCAAGTGATGAAGCCAATGAAATTATGTCGGGTAAAAAATTCCCCAATCCATTGCCAAATTATATGGTAGGAGTAAATGTTTCATGGGAAGTGGATATTTGGAAAAAATTGCGCAACTCTAAAAACGCTGCTGTGTCGAGATATTTATCTAGTGTAGCTGGAAAAAATTTCATGGTAACGCATTTAATTGCAGAGATTGCAAATTCCTATTATGAATTAATGGCTTTAGATAATCAACTTGATATATTAAAAAAGAATATCGAACTTTATCAGAACTCACTTGAAATTGTGAAACTAGAAAAACAATCAGCTAAAGTTACAGAGTTGGCCGTTCGTAGGTTTGAAGCGGAGGTATTAAAAAACCAAAGTCGTCTGTTTTATATTAGTCAGCAAATAACTGAAACTGAAAATCGAATTAATTTTTTGGTAGGTAGATTTCCTCAACCTGTTTTAAGAAACTCCCAATCTTTTATTGATTTAGTATCTGATACAATTCATACAGGCATTCCTTCCCAACTTTTAAACAACCGTCCTGATATTAAACAGGCTGAAAAAGAATTAGCGGCAACTAAATTAGATGTAAGAGCAGCCAAAGCAAGTTTTTATCCAACTCTAATGATTACAGCTGGTTTGGGTTATGGAGCATTCAATCCGCAGTTCTTAATTCAGACACCACAATCTTTGCTTTATTCAATTGCGGGAGGGTTAGTAGCGCCATTGATTAATAGGAGTGCAATAAAGGCTAATTATTATTCCGCAAATTCAAAACAAATACAAGCTGTTTACAATTACGAGCGAACCATTTTAAAAGCTCATATAGAAGTTGTTAATCAACTTTCAAACATGAGCAACCTTAAAAAAAGTTATGATTTAAAAGTTAAGCAAGTAGAAGCACTTACCCAATCGATTGATATTTCAACTGTACTTTTTAAATCTGCAAGAGCAGATTATATGGAAGTATTATTAACGCAACGTGATGCTTTAGAATCAAAATTTGAATTAGTTGAAACTAAAAAACAACAAATGAATGCTAGAGTTAATATTTATAAAGCATTAGGCGGCGGTTGGAATTAAGTGAAGCCTTTTGCTAAGATGTGTTCAATGAAAATTGAATTAAAAAGCCATTTTACTTTTGTAAAATGGCTTTTTAATTGGGCGTTGTATAATATTCTAAAAAAGTTCTTCCTATTATATAATATTTACACCATGCTATTTCCTTTTATTTATTTATTGATTATTAATTGTAAGTAAAAATGATTGAATTAATTTTAAAGGTAATTTTTATGTAATTAATGCATAAAATATGTTTATGTATATTATAAAATATATAAATAAAAATATATGATTAAACATCTATATTTTTGTCACGTAAAAATAAAAACATGAAAAATAAAAAAACCTTTACTACAATCCTAGCTATTATAACCTTAAGTGTAATTCTTTATCTAAAATTAGCGCAAGGATTTACAAATAAATTTTTCGAGTATGGAAACGATACTTTAATAGTTATCCTTCTTCTTGCTTTTGCTGAACGAATCTTACTATTGACTTTTTTAACTCCAATTGCTTTATATCAAAAGCTTACTAAGCTTGGAAATAGAGGTGCAAATTAAATTTAATAAACAATTAATTATAACATTAACTTTTAATAAAATTAAACATGGAAACAGTAAATGACTTAAAGCCACTTTTTACAACTATTCTTTTAATAGTTGTTGGATTAATATCTCCATCTAATGGAGTTGACGATAGAACTTATAAAACACCTATAGAAATGCTCGCAATTCTTTTTATAGTCATTCTTTCAGCCTCATTTTTTTATCTACTATGGAACGTGGCAGAAAGAACAAATAAATCAAACCAATAAATATCATTACAAAATAAATTTTTGAAAAACAAACCTCTAATAATCAAAAAATAACATGACAAAAATTACAGTAGCAAAAGGTGATGGAATTGGCCCTGAAATTATGGACGCCACATTAAAAGTAATTTTAGCTGCTGGCGCTAAAATAGAAATTGATGAAATTGAAGTAGGTGAAAAAGTTTATCTTGCTGGAAACACCGCCGGTATAGCTAAAGAGTCTTGGGACATTATTAGGAAAAACAAAGTGTTTTTAAAAGCACCGATTACAACTCCACAAGGTGGAGGTTATAAAAGTTTGAATGTTACCACACGAAAATTTTTAGGCCTTTATTCAAATGTACGACCTTGTACTAGCTTCTATCCATTTGTTAAAACAAAACATCCAATAATGGATATAGTTATTGTGAGAGAAAACGAAGAAGATTTATATGCAGGAATCGAGCACCAACAAACAGATGAAGTTATTCAATGTTTAAAAGTAATAAGCCGCCCAGGTTGCGAAAAAATTGTACGTTATGCTTTTGAATACGCAAAACAATATGACCGTAAAAAAGTAACTTGTTTTACTAAAGATAATATTATGAAACAAACCGATGGTTTATTCCATCAAGTATTTGATGAAATTGCGAAAGAATATCCTGCCATTGAAAATGAACATTGGATTATTGATATTGGTGCAGCAAAAATGGCTGATACACCAGAAATTTTTGATGTCATTGTAACTCTAAATTTATATGGAGATGTTTTGTCGGATGTAGCTGCACAAATTGCAGGATCTGTTGGTTTAGCCGGTTCATCTAATATTGGAGAAGAGTGTTCAATGTTTGAAGCAATACATGGTTCTGCGCCACGAAGAGCAGGACAAAATTTAGCAAACCCATCAGGTTTATTACAAGGTGCGGTATTAATGTTAAACCACATAGGACAAACTGAAGTTGCTGAAAAAGTACAAAATGCATGGTTAAAAACAATTGAAGATGGGATTCATACTTACGATATTTTCAAAGAAGGAACGAGTAAACAAAAAGTTGGCACTAGTGAATTTGCAGATGCAGTTATTGCAAATCTTGGCAAAAAACCTAGCGTTTTAAAACCTGTTAACTATGCAAAAGGTTCAGCATTAGTTTTGCCGAAGTACAAAAGAAAACCAAATGCGAAAAAAGATTTATTAGGTGTTGATTTATTTGTGCATTGGAGCGAAAGTAATCCTGATAATTTAGCTAAGCAAATGAAAGGTTTAGAATTGGAAGGTGTTAAACTTTCGATGATAACAAACAGAGGTATTAAAGTTTGGCCTGAAGGATTTAGCGAAACTTTTTGTACGGATCACTGGCGTTGTCGTTTTAAATCAACTGAAGAAAAAAATCTTACAAAATCTGAAATTATTGAATTATTAACCAACGCAATTAATTTAAATGTAGACGTTATTAAAACAGAAAACTTGTATGCCTTTGATGGTAAACCAGCATTCTCATTAGGTCAAGGACAATAGTATAAATTATTTAAAAACATACAACTATGAAAATTCAATTATTAAAAGGCCAATTTACAAGTAAAGATGCATTAGATATTATTACTAAAATGATACATATAAAAATAAAGTATCATGAAGAAAAAATAAAAAACGAAGATCACGAAGAAACGATTAAAATGCGTGAAAATAGAATCATAAAACTTCAAAATGAATTATACGAATCAAGAAAATTTATTGAAGCAAATGGTGATACAATTTCCCTTGAAACTGAAATAAATTTAATAAAATGAAGAAGAATCACAACTTTAAATTGATTGATGGACAATTTAATTCATCAGACGCAAGAAGTGTATTATTTACATTGTTAAATAGTAAAATTAATTTTCATTCGATGGAGGCTTTCGCGATTAAAGAAAGAACTAGTGGCGACACTTCCTTTCACGAAAAACGAATTAAACAGCTTACGAAATCAAACGTTAATATAAAGAAAGTATTAGATTATGCAGAAAAAAATAAACTTTCTTTGTTCATTGATGGAACTATTGAAATTAAATTGGTAGATGATTCAAAAAGTAAATAGAGATTTATTTAGTGGACGTAAATTAGTCATAGCCACAAAGCATCACAAAGAAAAAGTAATAGCACCTTTATTTGAAAATGCTTTTGATTTAAGTTGTTTTATACTCGAAAATTTTGACACGGATTTGTTAGGAACCTTTACTGGTGAAATTGAACGCAAGGATGATCCAATCATAACGCTAAGGAATAAATGCCTGCAAGCGATGGAAGTCAGTAATTGTGATTTAGGTATTGCCAGTGAAGGTTCTTTTGGTTCACATCCATATATTCCTTATGCTCACGCTGATGATGAGCTTTTAATTTTTATTGATAAAAAAAATAATTTAGAAATAATTGAAAGAGAGTTGAGTCTAAAGACAAACTTTAATGGCACTGAAATTAAAACAGAAAACGAATTAATTGATTTTGCAAATCACATAAAATTTCCGGAACATGCTTTAATTCTTCAAAAAGCATCAGATGATACTACTGAAATTATTAAAGGAATCACTAGTTGGGATTTACTGAAGGAGTCATTTCAAATGTTTTTAGAGAAATATGGACAAGCTTATGTGATAACGGACATGAGAGCACTTTATAATCCTACAAGAATGGACGTTATAAAATTAGCTGCCGAAAAACTTGTCAAGAAAATAAATTCCTTTTGTCCAAATTGTAAAACACCTGGTTTTGGAATTACAGAAGCTAAACGTGGTTTACCCTGCGAACTATGCCGACTTCCAACAAAATCGACACTAAGCTACATTTATGTATGTAAAAAATGCAGTTTTAGAAAAGAAGAAAAATTTCCGAATCAAAAAATAGTTGAAGAACCTACATTTTGTGATTTTTGCAATCCGTAAAAAAATAAAATATGATTAAAACATTAATAAAAAGTGCAACACTCGTTAATGAAGGAGAAATTAAGATTGTTGACGTTTTAATATCTGGAGAGAGAATAGAAAAAATAGAAAAAAACATTACCCTTAAAGATGAAAAATTAAACATAATTAATGCAGAAGGTTTATATCTTATTCCTGGGATGATAGATGATCAAGTACATTTTAGAGAACCTGGGCTAACAAATAAAGGAACTATTTATTCCGAATCAAGAGCCGCTGTTGCTGGAGGTATCACTTCCTTTATGGATATGCCAAACACCATCCCTAACACTCTTACTCAGGATTTATTAGAAGAAAAATATACAATAGCTTCAAAATATTCTTTGGCTAATTATTCTTTTTTTATGGGAATAACTAAGGATAATTTGGAAGAGGCTTTAAAAACAGATACTGAAAATGTTTGTGGTATAACGGATGATGGATTGTATTTCAATAATGATGAAGGGATTTTAGCCAACTATCCCAATTATCTTGAAAAGCTTTTTTCAAGAAGTGATACGCTTATTGCCCTGCATTGTGAAAATGATAATATCATTAATAGCAACACAGAAAAATATCTAAAAATTTACGGCAACGACATTCCATTTAAATTCCATGCGCTTATTAGAAGTGAAGAATCCTGTTTAGAAGCAACTAAGACAGTGTTAGAAATTGCAAAAAAACATAATAACAGATTGCATGTTTTTCATATCTCTACTTTATCTGAGGCTAATTTATTTGAAAATGAATTACCATTAATAAATAAGCGAATTACAGCAGAAGCCTGCATTCACCATCTATGGTTTTCAGATAAAGATTATGAAAAATTGGGTGATAAAATAAAATGGAATCCTTCAATAAAATCAGAATCAAACAGAGTAGGATTATTGCAGGCTTTAAAAGATAATAAACTCGACATTATTGCCACCGACCATGCTCCCCATACTATTGACGAAAAAAAAGGAAATTACTTCGAGAGCAAATCAGGCGGCCCACTTGTTCAGCATGCTTTACCGGTTTTGTTTGAATTGTATCATCAACATAAAATTTCTTTACAAGATATTGTCAAAAAGACTAGTCATAATGTAGCTGAAATTTATCGCATAAAAGATAGAGGTTATTTACGTGAAGGATATTATGCTGACATGGTTATTGTAGATTTAAATAAAAACTGGATAGCGAGTGAAGAAACTATTTTATATAAATGTGGATGGTCTCCATTTACCGATTATAAATTCAAAAGCAAAATACTAAGAACTTTTGTAAATGGCGTGCAGGTTTATTATAATGGAAATTTTAGTGATGCGATTTTCGGGAAACGTTTAAAGTTTAGCAAAGAAAGATAATAACAAACAGAATAACCTATAAAAAAACAAACAACAATTATGAATTTAGACTTATTGATTTCAAACATTACAAATCCCGCTTTCCTATTTTTTATTTTAGGAATCATAGCGGTAAAACTTAAAAGTGATTTAGAAATACCGCCAAATTCTTCCAAGTTTATTTCTTTGTACTTACTTTTTTCTATTGGATTCAAAGGAGGACAAGAACTTTCTCACGAGACATTTAGCACAGAAATTTTATGGTCAATGTTATTCGGAATTGGAATTTCATTGTTGATTCCTTTTTACACGTTTTTTATTTTAAAACGTAAAATGAATATTTATGATGCTGGCGCAATTGCTGCAGCATACGGCTCAGTTAGTGCAGTTACTTTTGTTACGGCTGTTTCGTATTTAGATATTCAAAAATTGCAACTGCATGGGCATATGGTTGCTATTATGGCCTTAATGGAATCGCCAGCAATTATTGCAGGTTTAATATTGATGTCAATTTATAATAAAGAAGAAAGCAGTGGCACAAATAAATTATCTGTTATCAAGCATTCTTTTACTAATGGCAGTGTTCTTTTAATATTAGGTAGTTTGGTAATTGGTTTATTAGCTAATGCTAAACAAGCAGAAGGCATTAAACCATTTACTAATGATATGTTTAAAGGCTTTTTAGCAATTTTTTTATTGGATATGGGAATTACAAGTGGTCGAAAATTAAGCTCCTTTTTAAGTAATGGTTGGTTTCCCTTATTCTTTGCAATTGTAATTCCTCTTTTTAACGGATGTCTTGTAGCTCTTTTGAGTTCTATGATAACAGATGATGTAGCAAATCGATTTATGTTTGCTGTGTTAGCGGCGAGTGCCTCTTATATTGCCGTTCCAGCTGCTATGAAAATTGCTATCCCAAAAGCAAATCCAGGACTTTATTTACCAATGGCTTTAGCTGTTACTTTTCCATTAAATATTACTTTTGGAATGCCACTTTATCTTTATGTTTCTCAATTAATTTAGAATAATGTGGGGTTAAATTTTAAAAAATAACATGAGTATCTATTAATTTACCTCCAATTGTAATTATTAATAAATTGATAATCCTCAATCAGTTCTTTAATAAAACGTGGATCGTCTCTTAAAGCATCAATTTCAATTTCGATATCTTTATTTTCGTAAGTCAAGGTTCGAAGTTCTAGTTTTATATGCCTTTCAATAAGTTTAGCGTTTAAAGCCCTTGGACTAACAGTTAATTCAAAAGGAAATGCATAAGCCTTTTGTTTGATTGTTTTTTCTAATTCAGCAATTTTCGTTTTAATGATTGTCACAAATCTTTTTATTGAAGAATCATTTAAAGATATTTCATTAGAATTATTAGGAAGTAATTCATCAACTAATAATTTTATTCTTAAAATATCTGCAATGTCAGAATTATCTCGAGCATTAGATAATTCTTTCATTAAGTTTTCTTTTTTTAATCTAAGTTCTGGGTTTTGCTCTCTGTCTGGATGTATGAGTTTTGCTAATTCTTTAAATAATTTATTAATATCGGTATTTAATAATTTTTCAACTTCAGCAATCTTCGCTTCTTTCTCTTGTTGCCCTTTCGATTTTGTTTTTTCTTTACGATTTCTAAAATAATCTTCAAAACCTTTGTCTTCCTGCTCTTGGTATTTACTATAAAACTCTTTATACTTTTCGTGATGGGCTTCTTGTTCTTCTTGTGTTTTAAAATCTTTATTACTTAAATCATCTAAGTCAATATCAAATCCATATTGATTTTTTATTTGTTCCTCAATGCGTTGCTTCTCCAATAAACGGTAGTTTCGTTCAGCAGTTGTTTCCAATTGTAACATGATGGCATAATAAAATGTTCGGTCATGCTCAATTTCATTTGAACAAATTTCTAAAATGCAAGTCTTTAAAATATGTTTTTGATTTTTACTTAATCTAACTAAATCTTCTAAATAAATATCGCGCATCATTTCAGTGCGTAATGCTGTTAATTTTTTTTTATTTTCTAGTTCTGGATGTATTTGTTTTGAATATTCTTTATTTGCAAACTGAACTAATTCATCCATTAAATCAGCTTGTTTAATGGCCGCTTTATGTTTTGCTAACGCATCATTAAAATCTTTTTGCGCTTTCGTGCTATTTGAATTTGAGCTTTTCCAAACCAGTTTATTATGATCTTCTGGTTCTAATTCTGGAAACAATGGGACGGTTGACATTTCTAAAGAGTTGGTATAATAAAAGTAAATATACTCAGTGGAGTTTGAACTAAGTAATTATTTCAAATAGCTTATGGCAATAATTTGAATTTTCCGTTCACTAGCAGCAAATGGACTATAAACTGAATTCTTTGTGTCTTTCACATCATCACTTACTTTACTTACTGGTAATTCACCAATATCTTCATCAAAAAATTCAATCTTTCCTTCAGTTTCATTAATGTTGTTTATGTACTTTGTAAATATGCCGCTTTTATATTCAATAAAATAATTACGTAAACTACTAATTCTACGTTTTGCTAAATTCACATTATAATCTGTACTTGCTAACGGACTACAATATCCTTTCATGGTTATTTTTACTTTTTCATTTCGTTTTAAAACAGATTCGAGTAAAAGCGCAAATTTTTCTAAGTCTTGCATACCTGCATCAACACTATCCTCAAAAAAGTTTAATATTCTATTTTCAGCATATTCTTTTTGTTCGCCTTCATTTCCTTTAGTGTATTCTGTAATGTATTTGTTTTTTAATAACACATAATCATCATAGGTTTTTTTGTAATTCTTTTTTGTTACAATCACTTTTGTTTTTGGTTCAGGTTCATCATTATGAAAATACAAGGTTAACGGACATAATACTTTCATTTGGTTTATGATTTGTTCAGTTGTGTCAATTGGCATAGCGGGCTCTGTTAATGGAGGTATTGAGAAGCTATAAATATCATTACAGCAACTTGGTTTATCTTCAAAATATGAACCAATTCGGTTTGAAGAAATATAAGCTTTGTCTTTTTTAGAATTTACGCTGTAATAAATATCATTGTAACTACTATTAATTGGATAGCCTAAATTTTTCGGTTCGGTAAATTCATTATTTTTAAATTCAGATTTGAAAATATCAAAATTACCTAATCCTTTATGCCATGTGCTACTAAAATAAAGTGTATTTATTTCTTTTACATAAAAAGGTGTAATTTCATCTTCAATAGTATTTATTTTTTTACCAGCATTAACAGGAATTTCATAAACTCCATTAGTATTTAAAATACTGTACCAAATATCCATTCCTCCTTCACCACCAGCACGGTTACTTGCAAAAAATAAAACTTCTTTATTATTTATTTTTCCAATATTTGGCTGGGTGGTATTATTTCCATTTATATTAATGGGTGATGGTAGTTTTTTTAATTCAGTCCATTTACTATTAACGTAATTAGATTCATAAATATCACAAGTATATTGCGACATATTTAATGCTTGGCAACGTGTTACAAATACTTTAGTAAAATCATCATTAAAACATGTGTTGGCATTATGAATACCTTCTTTATTAAACAAACTATCTAGCTCAGTTGCTTTTTGACGTTTATTATTTATTTTATTTGATGTGTAAAGTTTATTAAAGCCAACACCTCTATCATCTGTTTTAGATTTATCTCTTAACGAGGAAAAATATAAAACGGTATCCACCTCAATTGGCGCATATTCGCTAACTCTACTGTTTACTGCACTGTCGAGATGTAATACTTTTGCTTCGACAGGGTTTTTAATTAATATTTGAGCTAAATCACATGCGTCAATTTCTTGCTTTGCCTTTAAACCCATTTGTTTTTTAATAGGATCTTTTGCAGTTCTATTTTTTTTGTAATACTTATCAAAATATTTTTTTGCCTCTTTGTATTTTCCTGTATTTTTTAAAAGGGTAGCAATATAAAACGGAACTTCTTTATAAACTTTTCCATTGTCTTTTTTATATATTTTTTGATACCAGCGTAATGCTGTTTCGTTATCATAATTTAAGCGCGAAGCATCTGCAAACAGTAATTGGTATTCAATTTTTGATGAATCTATTAATATAATTTGATTGTAAATTTGTGCAGCAGATGAAAAGTCTTTATTTCCATTAGCTTCAATGCCTTGCTTTAAAAGTTGTTTAATTTTTTGAGCATTTATTTTCGAACTGAAAAATGAAAAGCAGACAAAGAGGATGAAAATTATTTTTTTAGAACACTTCATGCTTACATGTATATTGGACAAACTCTTGTTTTAGGTACAAATGATTTTGGTTTGGCGTAAATGTAAATAAATGAAATTTCGAAACCACCTCTTCCATTTGTGGCACGTTTAAATTGAGAATAATTATAATCATAAGATGCTTGCAAGCGCATATTATTATGTTGCAAACCTACAGTTGTAATAAATGCATCTCCTAAGCGTGATAATATTCCTACATTAAATACTGTATTTGTTTTTGGTTCAATGGTGTAATAGTATGATAAGCCAACTAGGTTTTCTCTAAATTTTTGTTGTTGATTGGCGTAGTATTCAAATTGAATATTTGAAATATTTGAAAAACTATATTTTAATAATAATGATTCACTATGTTTTGTCCTTAAAACTATATTGCTTGTATTGTAAAACGAAATATTTGGCTTATTAATATGATTGATTGCGTAACCAACTGTTGCAGTAAAATTTTGATTAAACTTTTTTTGAACAACTGTTCCTAAACCTAAATCTGCGTATGTTTTGGATTGTTTAGGAAACAACTCTCCATTTGATAATCCGGCATTGTATGCATCGCCATCCCATTGTTTATCAAACGATAATTTATTTACATCCACACTTATATTACTAACGCCAGCTAGAACGCCAATGCCAATAATTAATCCCGAATCTTTTTTAAAGGATATTTTATGGTTTATAGGAATTTTAACTTCATTAATTTTATAATGACCATCACCAGATGCATCGTGATTAAAAATAATCCCGACAGCTTCATCTGTTTTTTTTATGTATGATTTTTGTAAATTAAAGTCTGCCCCAAAACTAAAGGTATTGTAAGGTACTTGCACACTTTTCCATTGGTTACGGTAATTTAAAATTAAACGACCATCACCATCAAACATACCAGCGTTTGCAGGATTTAAATTAAGAGGCGACATATTCCAATTTGAAAAATGAATATCTTGAGCTGAGGCAGTTTTAAATAAACCAAAACATACCAATGCCATAAAACAAATTGTTTTACAGCGAATGAGATATGATTTAATTTTAAAATTCATCTTAATTCATTAATGTGATATTTCCTTTTTTAAATGATTCTTGGCCGTTGTTACATTTAAACGTCATGTAATAACCATAAACGCCTTGATCTAATTTTTTTCCTTTATAATAACCATCCCAACCTTTTCTAACATCATTGGTTTCAAATAATTTTTCTCCCCAACGATCGTAAATAGTTAAGTATACTTCAGTTAAAAAATTACTTCGGATATAAAGCATATCATTATTACCATCCCCATTAGGAGTAAAACCTGTTGGTAAAAAAACAACACCTTCATTACAAGCATCTGTAATTATTTCAATATATATTGACTTGAGTAAATGTTGGCAACCATTAGCATCAGTAAAGTAAACAGTATATGTTCCTGTTTTTACAGGGGTAATAACAAAACTATTACCTCCAATATTTGTCATTGGTATATTTGGAGAAATGGTTACAGTTCCAGTATATGTGAATCCAGTAAGTGTAACGGTTACGGTTTGTCCTAAAGTTAGAGTATTGGATGATACGGAAATTGAAGCACTGTTATATGAAAATGGATATATTGTAACCGTAGTTGTTAAATTGCTTTTACATGTGTCTGTTCCTAAAATTGTACTTATAGTAACAGTATATATAGTTGTTGTTCCTACATAACACGATGGATTTGAAATATTTGGATTCGTTAATCCTGTAGTTGGATTCCATGAATATAATACACCACCACTTGCATTTAATTTCACTGTGTCTGGCTCACATTTATTAATAGCAGCATTTACCGCAACTGGAGTAAACCCAGATAATGTAAAAATATTTTCACTGGTGTCTTTACATCCGAAGCTATTGGTAGCAATAAGCGACACTGTATAAGTTCCAGGAGAACCATAATAATAGGTGGGGCTTTGTGTTGCTGAAGAATTGCCATCACCAAAGTTCCATTGCCACGCTGTTGGCGAAGCAAAAGAAGCATCTGTAAAAAACACATTATTATTACAGGCACCAATCGTATAAGTAAATGCTGATGTTATTTTAGGATATACTGTTACTGAGGTAGTTAATGTTTTGACACATGTTTTGCCTAACAAACTGATTTGTGATGTTGTAACTGTGTATACAATACTAGCTGTGGTTGTGCAAATTGGATTTAAGATTAATGGATTTGATAAACCTATGGTTGGTTGCCAAACACAGGATGTTGCTCCCGTTACTAAAAGTGAAACGCTTTGATACGAACATTTCGATACAGGTACATTTATTTTTAAAGAGTCAACAGGCACTAAAATTATTTTTGTTGTTGAATCTTTACATCCAAATGCGTTTTGAGTTACAAGTTTTACAGTATAAGTTCCTGCTGATAAAAAAGAATGTGAGGTGCTATATGTTGTTGCTGTTAAGGCAGAATTAATATACCATTTACTAGGAGTGCCAACTGGAAGTGTATTATTAATAAATGACACGTTATTTGAACACGAATCAACTGTTGCTGTAAAACTTGCAACTGGCTTCGGATAAATAGTTACAACTACTTTTGCTGTATCATATAGGTTATTACAAATAGAAGTCTTTACATATAAATTTACAGTATAAGTTCCTGCCGCAGTAAATGTTTTAGTTGGATTTAAAATAATAGAGGTTGTGTCTGTACTGCCAAAATCCCATAAATACGAATGGCCTGGCGTGCTCGAATTTGTAAATGTAATAGTAGCAGGGGCACAGCCAGATAAAAGACTAGTTGAAATATTTGCAGTTGCTGTATTTAGTTGAAAATCAATTTTGAAAACGCCATTGTTGCAATTACTATTGTGATTAACGTTTGTTCCTGTGTTTGGCCAAGCACCCGGTGTAACAGGAAAGTCATCATTACCACCACAACCAGCACAAACAGATTGATAAATAATTCCTCGCTTATCAAAACGACTTGTTCCACCATCCACATGTTCGTGACTCAATGCTCCTCCAAAATAACTTCCAAATAATAAACTTGTCATATTTGGAGCAAGCACCATTAAATAAAAATTGTAACCATCGGTTGTTGATTGAATAGCAGATGCGGTAATTGGCATTCCAACAGTAGGACTTAAAAAAATAATATTTCCACCCCAGCCAGATAAATAAATATTTCCAGCACAGTCAACTGAAAAAGCAGATGGCGAAATGTTAATATTCCCTGACCCATTTCCGAAAATGGTAGAGGCTAATAATGTATTGAGTTGCGGTGTAAACTTTTGGATATACTGTTTACTATTTGCTATAGAGTATACACCTGCAGTTACAGGCATAACGCCAAGTGATTGACCATAGATGTATGCATTTTGACTATTATCTAATTGAACAAAATAACTTTGATCATAATTATTTGTTCCTATATAAGTAGCATGCATAATATATGCGCCCGTATTTTTAATTTTACAGAGATAGCCATCACATTTCCCTCCTCCATATATGGTTTTGTAACTTCCTGTCGTTACTGGAAAATTAGAACTTCTTGTTCCTCCAGTAATATAAATATTTAATGTATCATCAAGGGCAAGCGCATAACCAGCATCATTGTCACTTCCACCAATAAATGTACTAAATACTAATCCGCTTAAAGTAGGATTAAATTTAACTAAAACTGCATCTTGTCTTCCGCCTAAAGTATTATCTAAAGCGCTCACTGTAGGGAAATCAGCAGATTTAGTACTACTTATAATATAAATATTTAATGATTGGTCAATTTGGATTTCCCCACGGTATTGATCACCATAATTATATTGTAGCGAATCAGGTGGGTATTCTGTAATTGGTCCGTAAGGAGTTGCAAACGTTGTTATAACATTGTTGTAATTGATACCGTCGTTTTCAGTACCGCCAATAAATGTAGATGCCATTAAAATGTTTCCATTGGCATTTAGTTTTGACACGTAAATATCTGTTCCACCAGGAAAATTAGTCCCATTAAATACAAAATTAATGGCCGTTCCTCCATTAAATGTTGCGTCAAAACAGCCTACAGTTGTTGGAAAATCACTTGACCCGGTTGCGCCATATAAACAAAGGTTATCGTTTTTATCAACAATTAAACTAGTAACTATTTCTGACGAATTTGCACCTCCTAAATAAGTTGAATATTTTAAAAATGTTCCTGTTGAATCATATTTTGTTATGACAACATCAGTTCCCGAAAATCCATTATATGTAATATCGTAAGCGCCAACAGTTGTTGGATAGCCTATAGCGAATGCTGTTCCTCCAGTATATAAACATCCTCGCGAATCATATGTCGCAGTCATCCCAAAATTATCGGCAGTACTTCCGCTTGAGGCAGCAAACACTAATAAAGGATCAATCACTAACTCAATATTATGATTATAATCTTTTAATAATTTAAAGGATACGGTATTGTTTTCTAAAATAAATTTTGAAGGGATTTCGATGGTGTCTCCTTCAATCACTTGATATACAAAAGGTTTTTCTTCAATAGATTCACTTACAGTTGTTGAAACATAAAGAGCACCATTTTTTAATTTAATTTTTTCAACGTCATTGTATTTTATTTTAATATCATTTGGATCCCCGTTTGGTTTAACTATAAAATTATATTTTAAAGATTGATTTCCCCCAATATATAAGGCGTTAATGTTATTATATAAATTCTTAATGATAAGTTCAGAATAATGATGAACGTTCTGGGTCCAAGAACTTTGGTTTTTTCCAACAAAATAATTTTCATAGTCAGAATACTCATTTTGAGAAATAATTTGTGGAGAAGTATTTGATCCTATAAAATTTACATTATAAGAATGAAATTTAAATTTTGTTTCACTGGTTCTTCCAAGATGCTTTGCCGCATAAAAATCTTTATCATATAAATGGAAGGTAAGCTGACCAGATTTTTCAACAAATAATGCTCCACCGTCTAACTGAGCTCTGAACGCAATTTTGTTTTCCCACTGATTTTTGTTTTCAGTAAATCTGACGTAAGTCTGTGCCTTAACCTTAGGTTTTTTAATAGATTGAGCTTTTCCTAAAAAAAAGGAAAAAACTAAAATAAATATTAAAAATATTTTGTCCACTTAAGTAAATATAAATAAAAAAGCTCAGAAAGTAAATCCCTGAGCTTTAAATTATTAAAAAAATATAGTTATCTTAAAGTGCCGTTTTTGTCAGCATCTTTAGTTTGTTTTATCATAGTTACAGTCCAATATGCCAATAAAGAGGCAATAATTACCCATAAAATAACATTAGGCCCATGTCCTAAAACACGCATTCCCTTAAATACCAATTGAGAAAAATCACCAATTGCATAAAAAACATCTGTCATTGTTACCATTAAAGCGCTCATAATTAAATCTATTTTGTAAGTTTACACCACAAAAATATAAAAATTCTTTAAAAAATAGCTATTTCTTCAAAAAAATGATTGTAGGGTTGTTAAAAAATAGGACGCAAGTGTCAATTTTCTCTATTGCAATCATTTGTATCGGCCTATTGGCCTATAATTATACCATTCCACCATCTTTTTTCGAAGTGTATAATACAAATGATAATTTATTATATGGACTAATTTTTCATGATTTTGCTTTTTCCTCCTTTACTTATAAATTATTTAATTTTATTTTGGTAATTATTGGCTCTGTTTTTTTGGCATTTGTTACTAATAAAAATGAGATTGTTTCAAAAGAAAATTTTTTGCCAGCTTTTTTTTACATCATTTTTTCATACTCATCAGTTACAAGTAATCAGTTACAGCCTATTTTAATTGCAAATTTATTTATCATCATGAGTTTGTATTATATTTACAACTCCTATAGAACAGATAATGCATTGAGCGACTTATTTAATGTAGGTTTTTTGTTTTCGCTTGCTAGTTGCTTTTACACCTATTATATATTTATTATTCCATTAGGCATTATTTCATTATATATATTAAAGTCATTTAATTGGCGAGAATGGCTGTGTTATTTGTTTGGTGTTTTTGCACCTTTATATCTATTTATGAGCGTTGCATATTTATTTGGGAGTGATTATTTGAGGCCATTTTATTTATTTTCAGAAGCACTGAAACATATTAATACGCCAATTTTTTCAGAATATTTTTTAGTCATGATTTTATCATCTGGTTTTTTAATCCTATTGGCTATGTTTAAATATATTGTTAATGGTTTAGGTTCGAGAGTGAAAATTCAAAAAGCAAGGTATATTTTAATTTGGCTTACTGTTTTATGTCTAATTATTTCGTTTTTTAACACAGCTTCAAGTATGTTCCTTTTGCCTTGTATTATTCCATTTAGTATAATAATAGGTGATTATGTTGGCGAAATAAAGCAGCTCAAGTTGGCTAATACCCTAATGACAATATTTATTGTTGGATTTCTGATTATTTGTTTTCATAACCTCAATTTTATTTAACTCAAATCCTTTAATATTTTGTTTAAAAGATAAACGATGCAGTTTTATAGAATTGTCTATTTTTGTAAAAATTAAATTGATTAATATGAAATTTGGAGTTGTTGTTTTTCCTGGGTCTAATTGTGATGAAGACATGGTTTATGTTTTAAAAAATATTTTAAAGCAAGAAACTGTTAAACTTTGGCACAAACAAACAAGTTTAGAAGGCTGTACGCATATCATTTTACCAGGAGGATTTTCTTATGGTGATTATTTGAGAAGTGGTGCAATTGCTCGTTTTTCACCAATAATGACAGAGGTAATCAAACATGCTGAAGCAGGAGGTTTTGTATTTGGGGTTTGTAATGGTTTCCAAATACTATGCGAAAGCGGCTTACTGCCAGGAGCTTTATTACATAATAATACACGTAAATTTATTTGTAAAAATGTATTTATAAAAGCAGAAAATAATAATACGACTCTTACAAATTCTGTTGGGTCAAAAGCATTGAAAATTCCTATTGCGCATGGCGAAGGAAAGTATTTTGCTGATACCGAAACTCTGGCAAGCCTTAATAAAAATGGACAAATAATATTTAGGTATTGCAACGAAGCAGGTGAAATTACTAGTGATAGTAATCCAAATGGCGCAACTGAAAATATTGCTGGTATCTGTAATGCGGGTAAAAATGTATTTGGAATGATGCC
The DNA here is from genome assembly GCA_038327195.1 of Bacteroidota bacterium. Lineage (GTDB taxonomy): Bacteria > Bacteroidota > Bacteroidia > B-17B0 > Aurantibacillaceae > UBA4416. The sequence continues at coordinate 101,122 of JBBQKU010000008.1, forward strand.
TCATCCAGAAAGAGCTGCTGATGAATTATTATCTAATACGGATGGGAAAGCAATATTTGAAAGCATTTTAAAATCAGCCTTACAAACAGCATAATTTCTTTTTTGAATATTTAATCTTTTCTTAAGATGTTGTTGTGTTATCAAATTGTGAAGTTTTTTTGTCGTTTTTCATTCGAGTAAACTAAACAGTATCTTTGAAAATGAATAATACAGTGCTTTGGCTTGAAATACCTGTTTCCGATTTTTCGCGTGCTTTAAATTTTTACGAAAAAGTATTTGATATAACTCTTGATGTTAACATTTTACTGGATACAAAAATGGCATTGTTTAGTAAGGAACAAATTGGGATTAAAGGCTCTTTAGTTGAAACTAAAAATCACACAGGTTCTAATGGAATTAAACCAATATTTTATGTGGAAATTTTGAACGAAGCCATATTAAAGGTTCAAAAGTATGGTGGAGTTGTAATTTCGGAGCCTACTTTGTTAAGACAAAGAAATAAAAACGGAGATGTTATTATTGGCGTTAACTTAATTGACAATCAAGTTGGCTATTATTCTGAAATAAAAGATAGTGAAAATAATCACATTTATCTTTATAGTCATAGCTAAAACAATAAATTAGTTTTTGATTTTTTATCTTTTAAATTTTCTAAATAAATTTCGAAAACAGTAATAAAGTTTTCGTTTTTTTTAATGGCTTCAAAAATTGAAAAATTATGGAGGTATCTGTTATCACCTTTAATAATTAAAAAGTAATCTGAGTTTTCTAATTCAGGTAATAATTTAGTTGTACGTTCAACATCTCCGGCAAATAAGTCGAAATCTGTTTTCGAGTTTAATGATTCCGTTGGTTGAAAGGACGTTTGATTAGACACTAAATTAAATTCAATATTTAATTCCTCATGAAAAAATGTATATAAAGGAAAATAAAACTGTTCCCCATCTTTGTGACTAAAATCTAATAAATCTTGTAATTTAAAATCTATATTCAAGTCATTATTTAGAGCGTTAATAATGGTATATATAGTTTCAGTTGATGTAATAGAAAAAATATCAAAATCAAAATGCTCATCATTTAAAATATCTAAATTATGTACAGCCATTAATCATTAATTTTATTTAAATATAAAATAATTTAATTATTATTCTGACAATACTTGCATCATTGCCTTCGCTTTTAATAAACATTCTTCGTATTCATCATCTGCATTGCACATTGCTGTTATTGCACTACCAACACTAAAGCTTAAATAACGCTTTTCTTCATCATAAAATATACTTCTTATTAGCACACTAAATTCAAAATCACCAGTTTCATCTATATAACCGATGCTTCCCGAATACGGCCCGCGATTGTATATTTCATAGTCGTTGATGAGTTGCATCGCTTTTATTTTAGGCGCCCCCGTCATGCTAGCCATTGGAAATGTTGAATTAATTATTTCTTTAAATGATGTGTTTTCTTTTAGCTCACACTTAACAGTACTTACCATTTGATGAACTTGTTTATAAGATTCTATGTCGTATAATTTTTCTACTACAACAGTTCCTTTTTTAGCAATACGAGATAAATCATTTCTGCATACATCAACAATCATCACATTTTCAGTTTTTTCTTTTAAGCTATTTTGTAAATTTATTTTTTGCGTATTATCTTCATTGTCTGTTTTTCCTCGTTTTGCGGTACCTTTTATGGGTTTTGTAATTAATAGATTTCCTTTCTTAGAAATGTATAATTCTGGACTTGAGGAAATAATGTATTGTTTATCAAATTTTGCTAAACAAGCATATGGCGCATCACTAATTGCAGTTAATTTTTTAAAAATTGTAATAGGATCAATTTCAATATTTTTTGCTTCAAATGTAATGCAATAGTTTATTTCGTAAATATCACCTTTCTGAATATGCTCTTTTAATAAGTTTACTTTTTTTAAATATTCTTCTTTTGAAACGGTTGGAATGATTTGTATTTTATTTAGCACTTTTTTTTCTGAAAAAGAGGAAAGATCATTTAGAGTTGTTTCTTTTTCAACTTCAGCAAAAATCGTATTTTGAAACTGTAGAGGATTGTTTTTTTTATCTTGAAATTTTTCAATTTCATTTTTATAATCATAATTTATAAAAGCAATGTGATTATTTATTCCTTCAGCATCTGAGCTTAATTTATTAGAATAAAACACTTTAAAAATGCCATTTTGACTTCCATATTTAGAAATCAAAACATATTTAAAATGGTTTAGGTCTGTTATCATTAGAAATATGTTTATTTAATTAACAATTTGAGAATCTAAATGTTAAATACAGAAGGATTTGTTTTTTATTAATTAATTTTGAAAGAGATAGTTTAGTTAGCTATTAGGCGCTTAAATTAAAAAATTTAATGTATAAAATGAAAATTGTTTTAACAACTTGTTTAGTATCTATTGTTATTAGTTTGAAATCACAAACAATGATAACTGGCGCGCTAAATTTTACAACATTTAGTACTCCAAAATCAAAAATTGTAAATTCACAATTAGAAGAAGCAACGCCTTTAGCTTATAAAACAAATCCGGAATATGGCATTTTACCTACGGATGCTTCTTGTGTAGATTGTGTTGAATTAATTCATTTAAGAACAGATTCTACCAGGCAATATGTTAATGGAACTCAAGTGTTTGTTCAAAAAGGAAACTGCAGTATCAATTATGTGGATGCAAATGGATATTACCGCGATAACGTAAGATTTATGAAACCAACGGGTATTATAGGTGAATACGAAGCCTCAAACCAAAAATACCCCACGTTTATTAATAAAAACAGTCAATCTGTTTCTATTAAATTTGGTACTGAGAAATTCGATTTTTGTAAAAATTTAAAATTATATTTTCAAGATTCTTTAGGCGTTAAAACTTTATTGCATGTTGCTGACTGGACTAATGCAACTGTTGGTAATGATGGTTTATTTATATCAAATATATTTCCTAATGTTGATTTACAAGCTGAAGTTATGGAAGGCTCATTTAAAACATCATTTATTGTAAAAAGCAATTTAGGACTTGGAAAAAAGGGTTGGTTAATTGTTTCTGACGAAATTCTTACACCATCCTCAACAACTGTTGCTTATTCTTCACCCTTAGATATTGATAATAAAATTGATGGTAATGTTTATTTTAATAATCCAACGGGTCAAAATTTTTCGATTTTACAAGGTATAGTTACAAGTACGGTTAGAAGTACATTTACCCAATTATTTTTTAGAATGGCAGGTAGTAATTTTGAAATGTTAACAAATTCTTCTTGGTTAACTGACACAGCTACTCATTATCCAATTATCATTGATCCAGTTGTTACAAACTCAAATTCTTTGCCCCAAGCATCAATTACAGGCTCAGGATTAAATAATACAGGTGGTTTTGTTGGTTATTGTAATTATAGTTTAACAGTTGCTCGTCCACTAAATTGCACACTGAATAATATTACTTTTTCTTTTGGCTACATTGCTCACAATGGAGCCTGGTTATCCGATGGTGCAATGAAGTTCACATTTGCTGGTTGCATAAGTCCAACACCAGCAATGACTTTTTGGTTTTGTAATGCTGCTGGAGGAGGTACTTGTAATGGAAGTGGAATTTCAGTATGGTCTGATTTTAGTTCTTGCGTTAGTCCTTTAGCTGCTTGTTCTGGTAATCTTACTTTTGGGTTGAGGTTTTTTGATGCCTTTGCTGGATCTACATGTTCAAATACATTTATAGGTGCTAATACTGCATGGACAATGACGTTAATTGGAAATACCCTAGAAACACTTGGCAACACTGCTACTGGTAATGGGGTCATAAATTTAGCTCCAGCTTGTAATACTACACAGTTATTAAATCCTACCCCAACATCTGGGGTTGGCCCTTTTACTTATTTATGGGCGCCAGGTGGGCAAATAACCTCTACTAAAACAATTTCAACGTTTTTTCTGGGGACACAAGTTCACACTTGTACAATTACAGATGCGTGTGGCGTAGTAAGAGTTGCAACCTTTAATGTTACTCCAACGTGTGTTTTACCTGTTGAACTTGTTTCTTATAATGCAGAGTATAATGGGAATTATGTCGATGTTGATTGGTCTACTGCTAGTGAAATTAGTAGCGCTTATTTTACTGTTGAAAAAAGTTACGATGGAATGAATTTTTATTTAGTTGAAAAAGTTAAAGCTGCAGGCCAATCATCTTCCATAAATAAATATAATGTACAAGATGCTTATCCAAATAAAAAGGGCTTTACTTATTATAGATTAAAACAATTTGATACTGATGGAACTGAAAAATTTAGCAAAATAACGAGTGTTGAAATTGCAGAAGAAATAACTGATTTATTTATAGTTCCAAATCCAAATAATGGAAGTTTTGAATTAACCCTTTCTAACAATTTAATTGGAAAAATAATTGATGTGGAAATTTATGATGTTACAGGAAAAAAGAGTGTCTTGAAACACAACATGTCAATTAATCAATCAAATAGGTTATTGAATTTAGATATTACTGAAATGTCAAAAGGTGTTTATTTTTTAAAGATAGTTTCTTCTGATGGGATTTCTTATAAAAGTAAATTAATTAAAGATTAACTTTTATTAATTACCAACCACTTATTTCCCATGTATCTTGTGAGCGCATCACTTGTTCAATAATATCCCTTACACAAGCTTCTCCACCGTTTCTGTTTGAAATATAAATTGAAATCTCTTTTATTTCATGAGCAGAATTATTTGGGCAAGCCGCAATTCCAACTCGTTTCATTACATCGTAATCGGGTAAATCATCACCCATATAAACGATTTCATCTTCTTTTAAATCATGTTCTAAAATATAATCTTCGTAGCAGTTTAATTTATTATTCTGACTCAAAAACACATCTTTAATTCCTAAAATGTTTAAGGTATTTTTAACGGCATTACTATTACCTCCTGTTATAATAGCAATGCGATACCCTTTTTTTACAGCTAATTGCATAGCATACCGATCTTTGGAATTCATATTCCTAATTAATTCTCCATCAGGCATAATTTGTACGCTATCGTTTGTTAAAACGCCATCAACATCAAATAAAAATGTTTTTATTTTTGGTAATCTTTCTTTAAAATTTAGCATGTTGTTGAGTGATAATTAAATCTGATAATGATTTATAAATGGAAGATAATTTTTTATTTGACTTCAGTAAAGCTAAATGTTTTTGCATTGTAATTGTATCATTTCTTTTAGCTGGACCTGTTTGAGCTTTCAGTGGCCCTATGTTTTTTAATTTAGTAAATGATTGTTGTAAAATTGGATTTAATAATTTTACATCACTTTTTGAAAGTACATCCTCTAATAATTGATATGAAACACCATATAAGGCATTGGTGAAATTACAACCAAACACTGCAGCTAAATGGACTGATAATCTTTTTTGCGAATTAATGTTTTTTATTGTTAAAGAAAATAAACTTGAAAAAGCTTTAAGATTTTTTAATGATTTTACTGTATTTGCTTCAATTAATAGTGGAGTAGATTTCCAATTTATAATATCTCCTTTACTAAATGTTTGCAATGGATAAAATACACCAGTTTGTTTTGAAACATTTGTAAGCGTTGATATATTAACGCTTCCTGAAGTATGAACAACTAAGTTTTTTAAACTTAATGGCATTAAATTTTTTGAAACCTCTTTGATTGAATCATCGTTTACACAAATTAGATAAAGATCCGCATCTTTATCAATTAAATTGTATTTACAAACTAAATCACACTTACTTTGCTGGGCTAATATTGTTGCTTCTTTTGATTTACGATGATTAAATAATTGAACTAAATTTAAATCAGAATGTTGCGAAATAAAATGAGCTAAGTGCGATGCTAGATTGCCAGTTCCTATTATTACTATGTTTGTTTGTTTAAGCAATTGAGGTAGTTTTGCAATTAGATTTTATTTTAAATCTTTGATAATTTATTTACCCTTCTTCTTTCTAAAATTGCGATGACGGTTCCAATAATCATTGCTAATGAACCAAGCCATAAAATATTGATGTAAGGAAATTCATAAGCTTCTAAAACAACAAATTCTTTTGTATTGCTTACTTTCTCGCTTAATTGTATTTCTATACTGCCTTCTTCTGGATTGATTTTCCAAAAAATAAATTTCAATCCTAATTCTTCCAATTCAAATTGATCTGGCATCACTGCGTTATCTTTTAAAATGTATTTTGGATAAGCTTTATAAGTTTTACCATTAATGTCAGTAGCCTTTAAAACTGCAGTTACAATTAATGTACTGTCAGTATTGGCATATTGTTGTTCGTTTAAATTTGTTGTAATGCTTTCAATTAAAATGATTGCATTTTCAGCAAAAATAGTATCATTAATATGTCCAATAAAATTAGTTGGTTCTTTATACGCATCTTTCTTTATTTCTCTATTATCTGATAAATCTGCATAGGTAATATGTGTGTAAATATCTTTTTCTAAAAAATGTTTCGTGTCAGGGTTTGATGCTTGGCCCATACGTGGATTATCTTGAACCATTGGACTTAATTCAAACGCTTTTACAAACTTCCCATTTGCATCTTTTGTGAAATAATCCATATTAAAAAATACATCAATGCCCTTGCGTTCCTTGCCCTTGTATGTTACAAAGTAATTACCCATTTGAAGTGTATCACCTTTTGTAAGTAATAAACTTTTTTGTGCATTAAAATTTTCACCTAAAGAGGCAACACTTTTAGTAGAAGTGTTTTGTGAAATAGTTTGTTTTTTAGAAGTTGAAATTAATGCACCAACTAAAATTAATGCAAAACCAATATGCGCAATAGATGATCCTGCATGCCTTATCTTACCTTTAATTATACTTAGGAAATACACTGAGTTAGCAAATATTGCAAATAAGCCTGCAATAAGCATAAGAGCATAAGATATTAGATTCCATTTTTGTGAATTTGTTGCATTACTATAATCATGAATAAAATAAAGAGGAATGCTGCATACTAACCCAAAAATAAGTGATAATACAAATGGAATAGCAAGTTGTTTGAATACAGTTTTCTTATCCGTTTTTTTGTATTTAAAAAACTGAGTAAAGCCAATTAAAATTAAAACTAAAATAGCAAATGGCGTTTGCCACATATTGTAATCTGCAATTTTTAACGGAGCTTTTTCTAAATTAAATAATTTATTTAATACTGGTATTGATGTAAAGTATGTAATGACTAATGCAGATAATAAGAATAGTAAAGATCCTACAAACATCCAAAATTCCCTACTGTAAAGACTTTCTTCTTCTTCTTCTTTAGGGAAATTTAAAACATACGAATGTATCGTTAAAACTATACTAGCAAATACCCAGGAAAGTAAAAAGAATGTTTTGTGACCAAACTCAATAGAGATATATAAAATTAGTAAAGAACACATGATATAGGATACTCTAATTAATTTATCATGAATTAGTAAAATCACACATAAAAAAATAAAAGTTAATACATATATCACTAATTGACCTTGCATCCCTAAATCAGTAAATGCGTGGACAGAACTTGTTCCTAATACACCGCTTCGAGTTAAAAAAGTAGAATACAATACCATTAAAAAAGAAAAAATGGAAAGTAGGTGAGTCATAAATAATGAGCCACCTCTATTTTTATTAATAATCATCACATGACCTGCAGCAACAATAATTAACCATGGAACTAAAGAAGAATTTTCAACTGGATCCCAAGCCCAAAAACCTCCAAAGCTCAATGCTTCATAAGCCCAAGCGCCACCCATTAAAATACCTGTTCCTAAAATCATGATGCAGAAAAATGTCCAAGTTAAAGCTGGTTTTTGCCAAGTAGTAAAATCTTTTTTCCATAAACCTGCTACAGCAAATGCAAATGGAGGTAAAGTTGAGGAGAATCCTAAAAATAAAGTGGGCGGATGAATCGTCATCCAATAGTTCATTAATAATGGGTTTAATCCACGGCCATCTAATTTTAATAAATAATTAGGATTTTGTACAAAAGGTAAATTCGCAAAGTCTGGATTTTCACGTAATAAAATAAATGGGTTAGTTCCTAACTTATAATCTCCTATGAATATTCCTAATAACATACTTGCTAAAAAAACTTGTACTAATGAAAAAACTGCCATGGTTGGAGCTTCCCATTTACTATCAATGGTTTTACGAAGAATATTTCCAAGCACTACATTCCAAAAAGTCCACAATAAAAAACTTCCCTCTTGTCCTTCCCAAAAACAAGACATAATATATTCCATAGGCATACTATTGTTGCTATGTTGCCATACATATGAATACTCATAGAAATGGTTAAATAACATGAAGAATAAAGTGCTTGCAATTCCTAAAACAGAAATTGTGTGAATGGAAAAACTAAGTCTTGCAAATTTTTTCCATTCAGAATTTATAGAATTATCATTTGCAAAAAAGAAATAAGCAACTGTTGAAAGTATTGCTGCTAGAAGAGATAAGATGATAAAGCTATTTCCAATATTGCCTATCAATAAATGTTCTCCTATATATGTTGTGGTATTGCTCAATTGTTATTTTGGTTTTTTATTGAACTTGTGGAGTTCCTGCGTTATATTTACTTGGACATTTCATTAAGATATCGTTTGCATGAAATTCAGCCCCTTCCATTTTGCCAATTACAACAATCTGTTCTGATTTTTGAAAATCTTGAGGAACACTTTTATGAAGAATCACAGTTTTTTCTAAACCATTATTATCTTTCATCATAAACGAACATTCATCAGCATTTATTTTTGGATTATATTGAACAGGCGATTCCTTATTTAATTTACCAACTACATGATATTCTGTATCAGGATTAGAAATTGCTTCTGCGAAATTTGCATATGAAGCATTACTACCTAATGAGTAAATAATTACTCCAATGGCTACGGCAATAACGATGATGCCAACAATGTGAATTTTTTTCATATTATTTTTTCTCTAATTTTTTTAATTTAATATCGATGTATACCAAGTATGAAATGATACATGTGAAAATAATAGAAAGTACTGCTATTACAACATATATTTTACCTTCACTTCTAAAAGCATCTGCCATTGCTGGCTCTGAATTGTTTGGTTGAGCAACGCTAATGAAAAATGCAAACAATGATGTAATCATTAAAATAAATTTAGTCTTCATTTTGTGTGTGTTTTAAAATTGCCATTCTGTGTTTAATATCTAAAATCCATAAACTAATTAATATCCAACCAATTACAGCGGGATAAAAAACTGTTCTTAAACTACTATCCATATCGTATTGTGCAAATTTCGCATTACCACCATTTCCTGGATGTAACGAGTCTGTTATTCTAGGTAAAATCATTATAAAAACATTCATCATTACAAAAGCAAAAATATTGTAAACGGCAGATATACGTGCACGTTTAAGTTCATCAGAAATCGAACTTCTTAATATAAAATAAGCTAAATAGATTAATACAGCAATTGCTACACCGTTAAGTTTTGGGTCTTCAAAAGTCCACCAAGTTCCCCATGTAAACTTTGCCCACATACAACCAGTTAATAATCCTGGTAAGCTAAAAAACAAACCAACTTGCGCGGCTTGATCACTTAAAATGTCTGATTTTAAATCGTTTTTTGAAAGTTGTTTAATTGCAAACCAAACCGAAATACCCATTTGGAAAAGCATCGCAAACCAAATTGGAACATGGTAATAAACGTTTCTAATAGTTTCATTTAAAATATCAAGTCTAGGTACATTATTTTGTAATCCCCATACTATTGTATAAAGAATAAGTAATGCACCAAGTATTTTCCACCATTTTATCATAGCTTAATCTTTCCAAAGATAATTAAATAATAGTGTAGCTAATGCTATTACTACAAAGTTTAGCATAATTAAAATCAATAAATACTTAAAGCTTACGCTCCAAGCTAAACCATCAATTGCGAACTTACTCAATTTTACCGAAACCAATATGAGTGGCATTAAAACAGGGAAACTTAATATTGCCATTAAGCTTATATTATTTGAAGCTTTAGACGCAATCGCACTCATTAAGCTTAATACTCCTGAAAACGCAGTTGAGCTAAATAACAAACAAAGTAAATACATACCCATATTTTGAACCATACTTCCAACAAACCATGAATAGAAAAAGAATGTTAGTAAACTCAAAGTTGCCATCAACAGCATGTTGTAGATGATTTTACTTATAATAAAATGACGAGGATTATAATACATGTAATTAAATAAAGCTTTTCCTTTAGTTTCTTGTAGAAAACTTTTACTTGAAACATTGATAGTAATAAATAGAAAGATAACCCAAAATAAGGCATTCCAAACGGTTGGATTAATAATTTTTTTGAAACATAATGCAGAAACAAAAACAGTAGAGATAATGTAAACCAATATTCCAGCAAGAGTGGATTTTTGCCGAAATTCAATTAAAAATTCTTTTTTAATAAGATGAGTTAAAGAGCTACTTATCATTGCAGCGCAAATTTACACTCTATAATTCACAAACACAATATAATAAGTACCGAAGTATTATTATACTGTGTATTAAGAACATATTATCGTATCATTTGAAAAAATCCTTTGTAAATATTTGGAGTTGCTCCAGGAACTGATAAGATGTAAAAATAGGTTCCATCTACAACACCACTGCCATTCCAGTCATTTTTATAAGAGTCTTTTTCAAATACTTTTGTTCCCCAACGGTTTAAAATAGTTAGATTATTTGTTGAGAAAAATTCTAAATTTTTGAACTTTAAAGTTTCATTTACGTTGTCCCCATTTGGGGTAAACACATTTGGTGCTAAAATTAACGCATCAACAATATAATTCATTGTGATGGTATCGCTACATCCAGTTGACCCAGTTATATATAAAGTTATTGGGTATGTTCCTGCGCTTGCGTATGCATAATTTACTATGTTGCCTGTAGCTGAACCGCCATCCCCAAACGTCCAAAACCCTGAGCTCATTGTACCTGAAGATACACTTGAGGTGTTTACAAAAGTAATAACCTGACCAGGTGTTACTGGAGAAGGTGGTGATGCTGAGAAACTAGCTACTGGTATAACATCATTGACTACAGTTATTGTTTTTGTATTAATACAGCCTTTTGCATCTGTGAAATTAACAATTACATTTCCTGCAATGCACATTGAAATGCTACTTGTAGTTACTGAAGAGCCAACCCACGAATAAGTAAATGGAGCGTATGATGAAGTGCCAACAGCTGAAATAATTGCACATTCATTTGGACAAATTGTTAAATCTGGAGATGATAATATGACATTTGGACTGGATTTTACAACACTAACAGTAGTAGTTCCTTTACATAAATTCTGATCAATGACTAATACAGTATAAGTGCCTGGCACATTTACGGTAGCTGTAGCTGATGTTCCTAAAGTGCCTGGAGTCCAAGAGTATGTATACACAGGGGTGCCACCAGTTACCACTGGAGGTAATGTCGCATTAAAGCCATTGCAGTATACAATTGGGGTACTCGACATTGTAACAGTTGGATTTGTTGCTGCAACAACTGTACATGAATTAGAGATTAAACTAACACAGCCTGTGAGTGTATTTGTTACTTGTAAAGTAATAACTGTGGATGTAGATGCTGTAATAATTGGTGCATTTGATCCCGTACTCCATGTGTAGGTATATGCTCCAGATGGCGAAAAAGTTATGGCTGCAACAGTTGCACTTGTTCCGGCACACATACCAACTGAAGCTGGAATTGTGACAGTAGGAGTTGGACTAATTGAAACACTAATTGAATTAGTGACTACACAAAAGTTAGCGGTTACTGTACATGTATATACTCCGCCTAAACTTACTGATGTTGTTTGAGTAGTTGCGCCATTTGACCAGCTATAACTTGTTGCACCTGAAATTGAAGCAGTTAAAGTTGACGAGCCTGATCCGCATAATGAAAGCGGGTTAGCTGTAACACCTAGGGTAGGAGTATTAGTAGAAACAGTAAACGTAGATTTTCCAGTACAACCATTCATGTCAGTTACTGCAAGCGTGTATGTTATACCACTTAATGAGCCAACTAAAGCTGCGGTGGGTGTAGTGATTCCGCCAGCTGTCCAGGTATAAGATGTATATGCTGCCATTCCAAATGGAGGCGCTGAAACAGATAATGTTGTGCTAGTTGCAGGTACACAATAATTTAAAGGGCCAAATACAACTGGAGTAGGGTTTGGAAATACGACTATTGAATCTTTGGACGATTTGAAACATCCTGTTTTTTGAACGGTTACATAATATGCGCCAGTAGTATTAGTAACAATAGAACAACCACTAAATCCATTACTCCAATAAACATTGTCATAGGAAGCACAGTTTAATAATGTTACAGTGGCTCCTGGAGTTGCACAGACAGTACCTGCTGGAGAAATTGATAATGTAGGCTGTGGAACAACTAAGTTTTGAACTTTAATATAATAAGTTGCAGATGTTGAAAGGGGTGGTAAACCATTATCGGTACCAGTTATAACGACTGTATGAACGCCAGTTACAGAGGCGGAAGCAACTACCATCCATGCATAGGTAGTTAAGCCAGCTGCTGTAGCAGTTACGCCTAATGGAATAAAACTCCCTCCTAATGTTGGTGCACTAGGTGTAATGGTTATAGTTTGGCCTAATTCTGGGGCTAAAAATGTGGTTGTATAAACAAGTGTGTCTCCAAGTGCACAAATTCTTAGAGTATCTCCACAAGTAGAACCTCCACCGGATGCATCTTGAATGATTGGTGGTAAATTACCACCAGAACCACATGTATTAAAAAAGTACGATTTATTATCTAAAAAAGAAATGCCATCATTTAATCCGTATGGTCCATCATATGATGTGCCAACTTTATCAAAACGCCCAATTTGTATATAATTTAAGTTATCTCCTTTGTTTACTCCAACTGTTGCAGGAACACCTCCAAATCCACCAACACCACTTGATGCAGCTCCAGTAGTCCATTGCATATCTCCATAACAAAACGCGACATTGTTTCCGTTTACAAGTATTGGATCTAATCCATTGGTAATAATTAATTGAAAATCATTCTTTTTATCCGCCATGCTGCTATAATAACCAACATTATTCCATTTTACTATTAAAGCTGTAGGTGTTTTTTTGAAGTATACAAGTCCACTTGCAGGATTTTGAGTATCAACGTCAGCCCAAAATGGAGCAATCATAATTGTGTCTGGGCTTAAAGCATTTCCTGCTGGAAAACTTCCTGCACTAAAAGATGCTAAATCATTTACAAATGTTATGTTACCGTTGTTATTAATATAGCAATCCGTATAAGTTGTACCGTAAAAACAAAAATTGAAACCTAAAGGAATTAATGCAGATGATCCATCATCATTTCTATAACTTGGCCCAAGTGCACCCACAATTGGCACTACAGAAAACGTAGGATCAAGTGGCATCATACATTGGCAAACGCTTGTTGTTGCTGTCTTGAAGCTTAATGTTGTTGGTTCAACAGCAATCGGCTCATTATAAGTTTTTCCTGATTGTTTACTCAGTTCTAAAAATTTGTATTTGACTTTCGGATTTAGTTGACCAGATTTTTTAAGCGTATTATAAGCTTCTTGCGTCGTGAAAACGGTTTGAGCTGATATTAAAAATGATGTTAAAATTAAAGCAAATAATAAGTTGAACTTTTTCATGTCAATAGTGTTAGGTATGTAGAGTTGTAAATTTATCGATTTATTAAACAAAATTGAATATATTTACCTTAAAACCCTTTTAGAATGAGTAAAATAATGTTTTCGCTGAGTATAGCAATAATTTTAATAGTGATGTTGTCATTTTATATAAAAAAAGGCAAGCCTATTTCATCAATTCATCAATTTAAATTAAAAACGATTGATGGCGAATTATTTGACTTTTCTTCACTAAAAGGTAAAAAAATCTTAATTATTAATACCGCAAGTAAATGTGGTTTTACTCCTCAATTTAAAGAATTGGAAGAATTATTTATTAAGTATAAAGACAAAAATTTTGCAGTAATTGGTTTTCCATGCAATCAATTTGGAGAACAAGATCCAGGAACTGGCTCTGAAATAAAAGAATTTTGCACTAGGAATTATGGCGTTTCTTTTTTAATGATGGAAAAAGTAAATGTAAAAGGTGATGGTATTTCTGAAATATACAAATGGCTTACCTCTAAAAAAATAAACGGAGTAATGAATAGTTCAGTAAAATGGAATTTTCAAAAATATATGATTGATGAAAATGGTTATTTAGTTGATTATGTTTTGTCTTTTAAAAGTCCAAATTGTAAAAAAATTATTTCTTGGATTGAAAAAAAATAGTTTAGAATGGAACAAACGTTAAGCCAACCATAAAATTGAAACGTTGGCTAGGATATTTTTCCCAACGGTAATACCTCATATTTGCTATGTTATTAAAGTTAGCGAAAAAAGACAACATTTTGCTATAACGATACTCAACGCCTAAACTAATATCTCCTACACTTTTTAGTAATTTAGGTTCGGTTATATATACTGAATCTTTCTTTACTTGTGTTAACGCAAATTGATCGCCTATTACATAAACATCTGCTTTTAAAATAATTTTACTTTTTAAATTGTAAATTCCTGAAAATGTTAAGTCGAAGCTTGGTTTATGGTATGCTTGGGTTAAGTTTTGAGGTTTGTATAGATTATAATTTCCTTTTGCTAATAGATGGATTTTTTCTTTGAACTGGTATTTTATTTGTCCAGATGCATTAAAATAGCTTGTGTTGTCATAGATAACTTTAAATTTATTATCTAGTGTAGTTACATCTTTATAATCTATCACAAAGAAGTGCATACTATCAATTTGGCTGTAACTTGCCTTTACATCGTATCCTAATTTTGAACTTAGATTTCCTTTTAAACCACCAAATATATTAAACTTGGTATTTGTATTTCTATAATTGATGGTTGATTTAATAAATGGATTTTCAGATGATAGACTTCTTAACGAATTTTTTTGTAACCCACCATTAATTCCAGCATAAGGAATAATGATACTTTCATATACGTCGTATTGAGCATTCAATTGAGGATAAACATAAAATTTGCCTGACCCAACATTACTCATTACATCAAGGACTACAGCCAATCCAATATCTGCTTTCCATTTATTTTTATGAGCTTCAAAATATGGGTTCAACTTTACAATCACATCGTTCAACGTATCGTTAGGAAGTTTGTGATTATAATAATCAGCATCAAACTTCACGAACAGTCTTTCTTTTTGAATGAATGTATTGAACACAGTATTCAATTTAATATTATTTTCCGAAACATTGTAAAGGTCACTTAGGTTATAATAAGCAAGTTTTACTTGATGATTTATTTTTGTGCTATCCGTAAAATGGCTTTGAAGTTTTACAACTGGTTCAAATAATTGATAGCGTTGCTTAGTATAATCCTTAGTCAATTTATTTTCGGAAGTATCATAGCCATAAAAATGACTCACATTTCTTTTGTAATTGAACTCACCGATCAAAGTATGTTTTTTATAAAACTTCTTCGCAAATAATTCGCCTTCATTATCACTAAAGCCACTATAGCCAACTTCTTTTAATTGCGATGAAGAAGATAAATGTTTAAAGTGAACGCCGTATGCAACATCGCGAGTTCTTAAACTATTTATCCATAATTCACCATAAGGTGTTGTGTAATTACCCATGCCGATTTTTAAAAGCGATCGATATAATTTTGCCAAAGGTTCGTTTTGCATTTTAGCTGCATCAATAGGAATAACTTCATATTTACCAACTAATGGTGTTGATGAAATTCCATAATTAATATTCGTGATTTTATTAGTGGTGTCTTTAATGTCTGGTAAATCATTAAGCTTAACGGCATCTTTTATGGTTGGTTGAAACGTACTTGTAATCGTGTAATTTTGAGTAGTTCCTATTTGTTGAGCTAAAGCTGTGAAAAGATATCCTAAGACTAATAGCGCTACAAAAAACCACTGCAATTTTTTGATGCGTTTTTTATGCAAAGTTTGTTCTTGTTCAAAAACATATGCATTGCCATATTTGGTTGACGACAAAGTTGTTTTGCTATTATAATTTTTTAATTCTTTCATGTGAGTTGAATTCGATTATTTTCAGTTTTTTAATTATCTTTTTTTTCTTCAGCCTTCAATTTTTCTTTTTGAGCATCATATAATTGATCAAATAAATCCTTGTCTTTGTTTTCTGTTTTAAATTCAATCTTCATATCGTTTGAATTAGGTTGAGTTTCTTGAATTGTTTTAGCGTTTTTCTTAGCTTTTATTTTTGCTAATTTCATTGTAGCTTCATCAGTATATTCTTGTTTTTGTTTTGCATCAATTATAGTTTGTAGCATTAATTCTGCATCTGCATCATCTCCTTTTTCAATATAAGAATCAGCTAAAAGTAATAGGCCTTTTGTATTCCAATCATCATTTGAATAGTTGTAACTAATTAAACTATTAATTGTTTTTTCAACCTGAGAATAATCTTGCTTTGTAAAATGAATTTTCGCAATATGATATAATGCTTCAGCTCCAGTTATGTTTTTTGAATTTTTATAAATAGCTTTAAATTCAATCATTGCATCATCAAATCGCTGTAACTCAAATAGAGATTTCGCTTTGTCGTATTTGGCCTCATTCATTTGTTGAGGCGAAATCTTATCAGTGTTTAATACTTTATTGGCATTTTCCAATGCGATTTCATATTTCTTACTTTCAAAAGCACAACGCATCGCACCAATTCTTCCAGCCAATTTATTCGAAGGTGTTTCGGCTAAATCTTCTAATTTTATATAGAGAGGTAATGCTTCTTCGTAATTTTTATTTTTAAATAAAATATAAGAAGATTTTAATAATGCTGTTTCAGAATAAATGCCCCTTGCTTTATTATTAATATATTGATATGATGGAAGTGCTTTTTCATACAATAGTTTGCTATAAGCGCATTCTGCAAAACAATAGTGTGATTCTGAAATATATTTTCCATCAGGATATTTAGAAATGTAGCTTTCAAATTTTTGCATGGCAACCTCATAGTTTTTCTCATTGTAATAAGCGTCTCTGGCTGCTTCATATAATGAGGACTCTAAAACACTTGTATTTAGAGGATTTCCTATGGTTTTGAAATATTCTTCAAGACCTGCTATATCTTTTTTAGCTTCAAATATTTTTTTAATATATTCTAATGCTTCCTTTGATTCTGAACTTTTGGAGTCTTTTTTTACGATTTTATCAAAGTATTCAAACGCTTTTTCGTCATTGTTTTTATTATAATAAATTAAACCTATGCCAGCTAATGATGGATTTACATAAGATGAATTTGGGAAATCCGTTAAAATTTTCTGATAGTAGGTTAATCCATTTTCATCATCTTTTAAATCTTTATAATAAGTTTCTGCAGTCTCAAATACGGATGATACGACATAATTTGATTTTGGGAATTTAATAGTTAAAGCTTTTAAATCATTTACTTTTTCTTTATTGTTTTTTAAGAGACCACTACACAAAGCCTTTTGATACATGCAATAATCTACGTCTATGGCATTAAGTGCTATAGCTGTTTCGTAAAAGTCTGCAGCTTGTGGGTAGACGTTGGTCATAAAATAACTGTCGGCAGTTCTTACATTTGCATCTGCTATTTTTTTGACATCATATTTGTTCTTGCTTAATAAAAATTTTCGGAACGAAATATTTGCATTTTCATAATCCTTTTTATTTTTTTGTTGAAAATAGGCATATCCAATATTATAATTTGACAATTCATATTCTTTTAAACTGAAAGCTCCTTCGTTTAATTGAAAGTTTTTCCATGTTTCTAATGCTGTTACATAATCTTTTTTAATATATGAAATATCGCCAAGCCAATATAAAGAAAGCGCATTGTAAGTTTTATCGAAATTTATTGATAATGATTTTTTAAAATATCTATTTGCACTATCTAATAAAGAATTATTAAAATATTCAACCCCTTTAAAATAAATTAATTTTTGATAAGTAATTTTCAAAATCGGATCTAGTGGCTGTATTTTCTCGATAGATGCTATTGCTTGACTATAATTTTTTGTAGTGGAATATACATTTACTAAATAATTATATGCTTCGGCCTTTTTTGGTGAAGATGGATATGTTGTTATGTATTTTTGAAACGCTAAAACGGCATCATTATAAGGCGCAAACGATAATTCGTAACATAGTTTAGCGTAACTGTATAAGGCATCTTCTTGAATTTTTAAATCAAAATCCATCATGCTTGCAGCATAAAATGCATTACGCGCTTTATTTTTATTGCTCGTTTGAATGTGACAATCTGCTAAATGATACCAAGCACTTTGTGCTAAACTATCTTTATTTTCAACAGCTTTATCAAAGTATTGAATTGCGTTTTTATAATCTTTAATTTGGTAATAGCAATATCCAAGTTCGTAGTTTCCTTGCGCATTAAAACCGCCAACTGTTGCTGCTTTTTTAAAATAAGTTAAAGCATTTCCAAAATCTTTCAAGTTAAAGTATGACTCTCCAATCATACGATTTATTTCACTTTCTTTTTGAACATGAGAAGTATCTTGCAAGAGTGCAGGAGCATTTTTTACTACTTCCGTAAACTTACCTTGTATAAAATAAATTTGTGTAATGTAATATGGCACAACTGTTCCAAAAGTTTCATTAGGTAATAATCTGGTAAAACCAGTTAAAGCGGTTTCATAATTTTTTTCTTGATAGGCAATATGCGAATAATAGTAGTTGGCTGGATGAGCATATTTATTATCAACGTCCTTTATTTCAAATAAATCTAATTTTGCTTTTTCATTATTTTTTTCTGAAAAATAACTATAACCTCTTTTAAAATAGAGTTCTGCCAAATCTTCTTTACTTAAATCATAGATATCTACTTTTTCTAAATATTTAATAGTTTCATCATATTTCTTTTTTCTAAAATTTGATTTTCCTAAATAAAAATAGGCATTTTTCAATTTATTACTTTCGGGATGTTGTTCAATAAATTGTTTCATTTGCCATTCTCCATCTTTGTGAAATAGCTCTATTCCACATGCAGAAGCATAATATTGAGCATCTGTTTTTAATACTCTATTTTCAGAGTTCGACTGCATAAAATCCATAAAAGATTTTTGCGCTGCTGTATATTGTTTTTTGTCAAACAGTTCTAAGCCTGTTTTATATAATAGGTCTTTATCTAAATACACTTGTGTTTTCTGCCCAAAAACCACACTTGTAAAGCATAAGAGGAGTGCTACAGAAATTATTTTTTTAATATTCATACTGTTATAACGCATTTTATAATATTTAGTCAATACTAATTTTGTTCAATTATTATATTGAAAATTTTTGTTTTTTGAGATGTCTAAATTTAGTTTTATCTCAAACTCGCTTAACATGTTGATTTTGTAGTTATTAACCCAAGGATGTTAAAACTTGACTACTTATATTTTCATATCAAAATAATAACTCATTACTTTAGTTTAATGATTAATGATGCTGTAATAGAGTTTAAAAACGCTACAATTTTCCAAGGCGATGTGCCAGTAATTTCTGATTTAAACCTTGCTTTAAATAAGGGCGAATTTGTTTATTTGCTTGGAAAAACAGGAAGTGGCAAAAGTAGTTTATTAAAAACAATTTATGGAGATTTAACCTTAACGCAAGGTACAGGTGAGGTTTCGGGCTTTAAGCTACACCAATTAAAACGGAAGGAAATTCCATTTTTAAGACGAAAATTAGGAATCGTTTTTCAAGATTTTCAGTTATTAAGCGACCGAAATGTATTTGAAAACTTACGTTTTGTGATGAAAGCTACAGGTTGGGAAGATGAGTTGAAAATTAAAATGCGTGTGAAAGATGTATTATCAAAAGTTGGCTTAGAGAATAAAGAAACATCAATGTCTTACCAATTATCTGGTGGTGAGCAGCAAAGAATAAGCATTGCAAGAGCTTTAATAAATGACCCTGAAATTATATTAGCTGATGAACCAACAGGGAATTTAGATCCTGAAACATCAGAAGAAATTATGAAGTTATTGTTGGATATTAGTAAACAAGGGCGTTGTATTTTATTCGCAACGCATGATTTGTTATTGTATAGTAAATTTCCTGCACGCACTTTAATGTGCGAAAACAACCGAATAGCTGATAGCGTGAAGTTGTAGGGGAATTGTATAGAGGTTATGTTTCAAAAAAATCAGCTAAAATAATATATTAATGAAAAGAAATTTAGCTGAAAGCAAAAATTATAAAGTCATATCAGAATTCGAAATGGTTTCTCTTATCTTTAAGGCAAAAGATCGTGAGCCAGTATATATAGGAGACTTTTATGGTAATCCTGATTCAGCAATAATTTCTAATGACGAAAGATTTGTTGCAATTGCTGGTTGTGGACTTATTATTTATAATCTTCATGAGCCATTTGATGATTATTTTGGAGTTGCGAATACTAATCAATATTTTGTACTTAATAATTCAGAACCAAATATATGGTGGACAAGTAATTTACATCAATCACTAGAAGATGTCGAAGCGAAATTCTTTCGCTTTTCGATAAAAACAAATATTTATAGATTTGACACAACAACGAACATAGTTGAGGAAATCAGCGTATAAATTTCCATACTTATAAATAAAAAGGAGATGAGACAAATAGAAATAGTAGCCCAAACTAAGCAATTAATTTAGCTGGTAAAAAGACATTGCTTTTGATTGATGGTGTAAATAATATCTGACTGTTTAATTCAATTTATCTTTCAAATTCAATAAAACCAAATTAAAAAACTTCTTTTGCAACGCGTTTAGTGCTATCAGAAGTACCCATTGTGTAATAATGCAAGCAAGGCACGTTGGCTTTTTTTAATTCTTGAGATTGTTGGATACACCATTTAATGCCAACTTCTTTTACCGCTTTATCGTCTTTGCATTTTTCTAATTCAATAAATAAATCTTGTGGCAAATCAATATGAAAAATTTTAGGTAAGGCAATTAACTGCGAGCGTGAGCTTAGTATTTTTAATCCTGGAATTATAGGTACATTAATGCCGTTTTTGCGACATAAATCAACAAACTCAAAATACTTTTTATTGTCAAAAAACATTTGTGTTACAATGTAATCAGCACCTGCATCAACTTTAGCTTTTAACCAATTCATATCACTATATAAATTTGGAGCTTCAAAATGTTTTTCTGGATAACCAGCTATTCCCATACAAAAATTTGTTGGCGAAGCATCCTTCATTTCGTCATCTAAATAAATGCCACTATTCATATCCTTTACTTGTTTAACTAAATCAAGTGCGTAGTTATGCCCGCCTGGCTCAGGTATGAAGTGAGACTCGGTTTTAATGCTATCGCCACGTAAAACGAGTACATTATCAATACCTAAAAATTGTAAATCAATTAATGCATTTTCAGTTTCTTCGCGAGTAAAACCACCACAAATAATATGAGGAACTGCTTCAACATTATACCTATTCATAATAGCAGCACAAATACCAACAGTGCCTGGACGTTTACGAATACTTACTTTTTCTAAATAGCCACCATCACGTTTTTTGTAAATATATTCTTCACGATGATAGGTAACGTCAACAAATGCAGGTTTAAATTCCATTAATGGATCAATTCCATCAAAAATTGAATGAATACTTTTTCCTTTTAAAGGAGGAAGTATTTCAATAGAAAATAAAGTGTCTTTTGCTGATTTTAAGTGTTCAGTAATTTTCATAAAATATAATAAAGCGTAAATGTAATTAATTTATATTAATTGTTATTTATCACCTGTCCAAAAACTTTAAGTGCTTGTCTGTAAGATTCAATTTTGAGGCTTTCGTAGTCAATAAATTTTTTTTGACAAGCATAACGAAAAAAGTAGAGTTTTCAGGCAGTCACTATTTAATTCATTGATTCCGCCTCTAATAAAACAGCCTTTTCTTTTTCATTAAAATCGCCATCAGCATTGGCAATTTTATTCATTAATTTTAAAATTTTTGTTCTTTGCTTTTCTTCTTTAGGCATTTTTAAAGCTAATCCACTACTTTTTACCTGATCAAATAATTCCGTTATTTTTTTAGAATTATAGCCCATTTGTTTAGCAGTTGCAATTAAAAAGTCTCTTTCTTCGTCTTGTATCATTCCATCTGCACAAGCAACAACCATCATGTTATTTAAAGCATAATCTCTAATATCTAAGTCGTTATCGCCTAATTTATTTTCTTGCTTATTAGAGTTTATGCCACCTTCAAAACCTTGTTTAAATGCCAGATATTCTTCTTGAGATAATAAATTTTCTACTATCCAATCTTTGCTATTATCATTCAATGCAGAATCACAAAACTTACAGGTTAGTTGTAATGAATCTTCTACTGGCGCACCGCAATTAGAACAGTTATGAGCCATTGCACTGTATTTATTCGAAACAATTTTTTTTGATCTACTTAAAATTAAATAATCATTACTTGTAATTGGTGATGCATTAATGAGTTGTAAATCATTGTTTTGAATACTTACTTTTTGTGTGACACAGGTAATAGAAAGAGCGGCCAACATAGAGGTTGGATTTTCATATATATTTATAAGAGATACATCTTTTATAAATAAGCGATTGTATAAATAGGATTGTTTGAATTTTGTTTTTGAAGTTTCGGTAAATTCATTTGAGCAAAAACGAGCAACCCTTTTTTGATCGGATAGCGCAAAGGCAACTTTTAATTGTAAATAAGAATTAGAGGCCTTGTCTTCTATGTATTGCGGCGAAAATTCCGAAGAAGAAAGTCCTTTTTGTTTTAAACGTTCGTAAAAGTTTTTTCTATTTTTTAATTGCCCATAGTTTGATGCAAATTCTTCGGCTTGCGTTATTTCAGAAAGTACCCAATCATAATCACCATTATTAATTTGCGTTCCACAACTTGGACATTTACTTATTTCTCCAAGTTTATTTTGTATTGAATCGCCACAATTAGGGCAATTAGGCGAATTAAATATATCAGCTTTTGTTATGGCATTTATTTTTTTGACAAATGTCCAATACTCAGTAAAAGTTTCCTGGCCACCACTATTAAGTTGGCTATATTTTTTAGACGTAAAATAATCAGTAATACTTGCAGTAATACTCACGTGCAAAATATAAAAATTACTATCATTTTCAGCGGCCACAATTCTTAAATCTTCAATATGAATGTCACTAACTTCATTAGTTTGTTCAAGTGCGCGCATCATTATAAATTGAGCTTCAAACCTCTGATAAACACCATCTGATATAAACTGACGAACGCTACTTAAATTTTGTAGTTGCCATGCTTCTTGAATTTTCAAAAATGCGGTTTCAGCTTTTTGGTAAAACTCAGATTGGTTAAAATTTGGAATTGTTGCGGTCAATTCAGCAACATTTTCATCATCATCAAACTTTTGATTAATGTTTGATAAGCTGTTATAAGTAGAACTTTGTTGTTTATTTTTTGCGAACCAATAAACTAAAGCTATGATTGCAATAATTACTATAATATTTAGCGGAAACGGAAGTAGCCATATTAATCGAAATATTAGATAAACAATTCCTGCTATTCCATCTCCACCTCCAGAATGACCGCCGTTTCCTCCACCTCCAGCGCGGGCAAGAGCATCAAAAGAAATAAATAATAAGCAATAAAATATAAAAAAATTTAATTTTTTTAAAAGCTTTGAGTAGTTTATTGAAGACATCATGTTTTAAAATCTATATCCGAAACTTAAGCCAAATTTAAACGCTGTAATTGGGAATGTGCTATTATTATAACCATAATTATTTGTATAATAATTTGCTGGATTGTTAGACGCATAGCTGTCTTGCTTTACGCCAAATGCAGCATTTAAAATAATGTTAAAATTTTTAGTAGCTCTAAAAAGGAATCCATTGTTAAGCATTAAATATGTCCTAGTTAAAACAAACGAATGCGCAACATACTTATTCATATTATAATTACCATTACTGATAACTTCATTAAACGTTCCGTTATACTGAGCTAAGGCAACATAAGGCCCTATAAAATGAGTCACTGCTTTTTTTCCGCTTGTTTGGAGGTGCACACCAAGTCCAATCTCAAAAGTTTTATTTGTAAATTTATAATCTACAATACCATTTCTGTTTTGATTATTGAATGTATTTATAAATGATTGATTCATATAGGGCTCGGAAAACCCAACAGATATTGGAATATAAACATTAGCATTATTATTTGCAAATTCTCTTAAATAACTTAAACTGAATGTTCCGTTTAAGGGTTCCATAATGTTCATTGAAATCAAATTTTTTGTTGAGGTTAAATTTTTAAATTTTTCGAGTTTTAATTTTTCATTATTTTCTGCAGATATGGTGGTATTTACTTTTGGATTATCATAAATTATAATAGGATCAATTTTTGTTATGATTGCCTCATGCGTACCATTTTGATATATAATTAAGGCAACATCACTTTTTGAAATGACGATTGTAGGACCTTCTAGATAATTGAATAATTTGTATTTAATTTCAGTTTGATTGATTTCTAAAATCTTGACTTCTATTTTTGTATTATCTTTTTTAAACAGCTGATCTTGTGAAAAGTTTGATAATACTATGAAAAATAGGAAAATAGCAAGAATGTTTTTCATAAGTCAAGGATTTAAAATTTATTCTAAATATAGCCATAAAAAGTCAAAACATTTATTTGCCTAATAAGTTAATATTTATAAATTTGGCTAACTATTTAAAACCGTTTCAAACATTATATTATCATGACAAAAATTAAAGTAGCAAACCCCGTAGTAGAATTAGATGGCGATGAAATGACTCGCATTATTTGGAAATTTATTAAAGATAAATTGATAGTTCCTTATTTAGATGTAGATATTAAATACTACGATTTAGGCATGGAGCACCGTGATGCAACTAATGACCAAGTAACAATAGATTCAGCTGAAGCGATTAAAAAATATGGTGTTGGTATTAAATGTGCTACCATCACACCTGATGAAGCTCGTGTAAAAGAATTTGGATTAAAACAAATGTGGAAATCTCCAAATGGAACAATTCGTAACATCCTTGATGGAACAGTATTTCGTGAGCCAATTGTTTGTAATAATGTACCTCGTTTAGTTTCTAATTGGACAGCTCCTATTATTGTTGGTCGTCATGCATTTGGTGATCAATACAAAGCAACAGATTTCGTAGTGCCAGGAAAAGGAAAATTAACTATGAAGTTTGAAGGTGAAGATGGAAAGGTAATTGAACACGAAATTTACCAATTTAAAGGTGCTGGTGTTGCAATGGGAATGTATAACGTAGAAGAGTCAATTCGTGGATTTGCTCATTCTTGTTTTAATGTTGCTTTAAATAAAAAATGGCCTTTATATTTATCTACAAAAAACACTATCTTAAAAAAATACGATGGTTTCTTTAAAGATATTTTCGAAGAAATTTACCAAGCAGATTACAAAGCAAAATATGAAGCTGCTGGTATTGTTTATGAGCACCGTTTAATTGATGATATGGTTGCTTCTGCACTTAAATGGAATGGAAATTTTGTTTGGGCTTGTAAAAACTATGATGGTGATGTTCAATCTGATTCTGTGGCTCAAGGTTTTGGTTCTTTAGGATTAATGACATCTGTTTTAATTACACCTGATGGAACTATTATGGAAGCTGAAGCTGCTCATGGTACTGTTACTCGTCACTTTAGAGATCATCAAAATGGAAAACCAACTTCAACAAATCCTATAGCAAGTATTTTTGCTTGGACTCGTGGATTAGAATTCCGTGGCAAATTAGATAATAATCAAGATTTAATTAATTTTTGCCATGCTTTAGAACAAGTTTGTGTTGAAACTGTTGAAAGTGGTAAAATGACTAAAGATTTAGCAGTTTGTACACATGGTAACAAAGTAAATCATGGCGAACATTATTTATATACTGAAGAATTTTTAGATGCTATTGATGTAAATTTAAAAAAGAAGTTAGGTAAATAATAATGAGCCAAGAACTGTTTGATAGAGTAGAAGATGCGTTAAAAACCATTAGGCCTTATTTAGAAGCTGACGGCGGAGATGTTGAATTACTTGAGGTAATTGATGGAAATACTGCAATGCTCGAATTAAAAGGAGCTTGTAGTACTTGCAGCATGAGTCAAATGACAATGAAAGCAGGGATTGAAGAAACTATCAAAAAAGCTGTTCCAGAAATAACTTCTGTACAAGCAAAAAAAGTTTAACTTTTTAGAAATAGTAAAATATGAAAGTCCTATTCATTTGAATAGGACTTTTTTTTAAAGTGTAATTAAATGTATCAAGTAGAAATTAGCAGTTCCAAAAAAACAATAGAAGCAATTATTGAACTTAGATATGCTATTTTAAGAAAACCATGGGATAAACCTAAGAATACGGTGACTGATGATTTGGAAGAAAGTTCTATAAATGCTTTTATTGAGAAAGATAATAATGTAATAGCTTGTGGTAGAATACAAGATAATGGTAACGGCATTGGACAAATTAGATATATGGCAATTGATACAGCCTATCAAGGAAAAGGCTTAGGCAAATTGATTATAAAAAAATTAGAAGAAGAGGCAAAGCGAATTGGTTTAACAACTATAGAATTACAAGCTAGAGAAAATGCAGTTGAATTTTATAAAACATGTGGTTATACAATAAAAGAGAAAAGTTTTTGTTTATGGGATATTATTCAACATTATTTAATGGTAAAAGAGATTAAATAAATTAAATTGGAAGAAAAACCTTTACATATACTTTTTTTATGCTCATGGTATCCAAATCCAGAAAGCAATACCAATGGTATCTTTATAAAACGTCATGCGCAAGCGTTAGCCTTAAAACATTTTGTAACAGTATTGTTTGTAAAATCTATAGATACAAAGCAAATTGCATCAATAGAAACCGAAGAAGGAAACTTAAAAGAAATTTTAGTTTATTATCCAAAAACAAAAATTCATATTCCTATTATTTCGAATATTATTAAATATTTAAAATTTAAAAATCAGTATAAAAAACAAATCGATTTATTAAATCAAGAGTTTGATATTATTCATGTAAATACCATTTTTCCTGCAGCAATTCCTGCATTATATGCAATTAAAAAATTTCCAAAAGCAAAACTATTTATTACCGAACATTGGAGTGGTTATTATCCGGAAGATGGCAATTATAAAGGGTTTTTAATAGAAAGATGTACTAAAAAAATAATTCAAAAAGCTAAAGGCGTTTTTGTAATTTCCGAAAAATTAAAAATTGAAATGCAAAATCATAAACTTATCAATCATTATGAATTAATTAATAATGCAGTTGACACTTCAATTTTTAAACCTATTAAATCAGGAAACAGAATTTCTGATGTCTTACAAATATTGCATGTTTCGTCCTTAGTTGATAAAGAAAAAAACATCACAGGAATAATAAAAATTGCTGAACACTTAAAACAAAATAATATCCCATTTAATTTAACTATTATAGGAGATAATTCGGATGAATTAAATGGTCATAAAGAAAAAGCATATAAGAATTTGTCTAAATCTGAAATTGCATTTGTAAGGTACAAAACACCAACAGAAATTGCAGATTTCATGAATGACTCTGATGTATTTCTATTATTTAGTAATTATGAAGGAATGCCAGTTGTTTTATTAGAAGCTATGGCTTGCGGCTTACCAGTAATAACAACTAATGTGGGCCAGGTAAATGAAATGGTTAAGCCAGAGATGGGAGTTGTTTTAAATTCGAATGATATAAATGAATGTGTGGAAAAACTTTGTAAATTTAAACGAACTACTTTTTTAAATGGAGAGTTGATGCATCGGGAAATTGAAAAAAAGTATGGATATGAATCAATCTGCAATACGTTAACTAAATTATATACTAACAACTAATAATCAAATGCTCAAAAAGATAATAGCTACATTATTTACAAAAGGGTTTGTAGCTTTGATTAATTTGTTAATCTTATTAATTTCTTCTAGGCAATTGGGTGGAGATGTAAGAGGGCAAGTAAGTTTACTTATTCTGAATATTGCTATTATTCAGGCTATAAATGAAATATATACTGGCTATGCTTTAGTATATTTTATACCTAGATTTTCTTTAAAAAAAATATATCAAAATGGATTTTTGTTTAGCGTTTTATGTACAATATTATGTAGTTTGTTATTTTTTAGCATCAGTTTTTTTTCAGAAAAACAATGGGCTCATGAAATAAAGGGTCAGTTATTACACATTACAATCCTGTCATTTTTAATCATTATACATTCATTTCACGGAGTGATTATTTTAGCAAAGGAAAAAATAAGGCTTTATAATTTTTTGAATTTTTTCCAGCCAGCCTTTTTATTGACGGTTCTTTCCATTAATATTTTTGTTTTAAAAAATAACACAATCATGAGTTATATTATCGCATTATATATTTCATTTGCAACTTCGCTTGCATTTTCTAGTTATGGAATTTATACTATTTTTAAAAACAATTTTAAGGAAATGAGTTTATTTAATGCAGGACTTATTTTTAAAAACGGTTTTAATAATCAGTTAGCAAATTTATCTCACATGTTAAGTAATCGATATAATTTTTATTTAATATCGAGTAATGCATTGGTTGGTGTGTTTTCAACTTCAACTACTTTAATTGAATCTGTTTTGATCATTAGTAGTAGTGCCGCCGCCATTATATTAACTCATATCGCAAATAGAAAAGAAGAAGCAAGTCATGTTAGGATTACATTTTTACTTTCAAAAATTTGTTTTGTATTAAGTGCTTTTGCAATTTTTGTTTTATTGTTTATTCCTTCTGATTTTTTTAATTTTTTATTAGGAAAAGATTATTCATTAACTAAGCCTATTATGTTGGCTTTAGCGCCAGGCATTTTGTTTATTAGCTTTTCAACAATCATTAGTCATTATTTCTCTGGCCTAGGTAAGCAAAGGTTAATAGCTATTGCTAATTTTTCGGGCTTATTTACGACTATTGTTTCAAGTTATTTTCTAATAAATAAATTCCAAATTTTCGGAGCGTGTTACGCCACATGTTTGTCATATTTTGTGGCATCATTAGTATTAGTAATAATGTTCATGAGAGAAAATAAGCTTTCGTTTTTATCTTTGTTTAGAATAAAGGATGATTTAGTTTTTTTTAGATCGATTAAATAAAAAATGCCATTTGCATTGCAAATGGCATCTAATATTAAAAGTTAATTAATTACTCATGGTCTTCGTTAGTTTGTTTACCTGCTGCTTTCATTTCAGCATGTTTCGCTTTTAATTTCGCTAATTGATCTGCGGTTAAAATAGTGTTAAGGCCTGTTTTATATTCTTCCTTTATAGCTTGAACTTCTGCATAAGACTTATTGTTCTTTTCAGGATCATTTTTGTATTTTTCATTAACAACATCCATTTTTTTAGCCTTTACTAATGAAACAGCTAAAACTTTAGATTTTTGGTCTTCTGTTAACGTTACTATAGAATTTAAATGATCTACATTTTTTTGCGCACGTTGTTCTGGAGTATGTTTTTGGTTGGCAGTTCTTTGAGATTTTGCCTCAGTTTTTGTCATTACTTCTTGAGCACGTGTTACAGTCGTTATTGTAAATAAACTTACTGCGATTAAAATTACTTTTTTCATGTTTTTTTTGGTTAAGGATATTATTTAAGACTTGTTTTAAGTGTAATAGTTTAATTGTTATTAATTTATTTTTTTGATAATTAATTTACCATCGCTAATTTGTTTCCCATTATTTATTATTTTATAAAAATATACACCATTCGATAAATTTGCATTTTTGAAAACATATTCATGCTCATAGATATCTAGTGTTTTTACTTCATTACCAATCACATCAAATATGTGTATTACAGCTTTTGATAATATAACATTATGACTAATAGAAATGGTTGTTGTTTCCGAAGAAGGATTTGGATAAATTGAAATTTTTGTTTCTGAAGCATTAGGCTCATTTATTCCAACTATGCTCATATGCTGTAATGCAATACTCGCACTTGCAACTGCTGATGGCGAAAAAACAGACGCGAAATTAAATGTATGGGTAGTGGAAACTGGCAAACTACTTATTTTGTATGCTAAATAAATTGCCGCATCCGCTATAATAGTTGATCCTACAGTTTGCGTATAGCCTATTCCATTGTACATATCAGACCCATCTCTATTTGAAAACCCACCAAATCCGCAAACATATCCACTATCTATTGCTAAAAATTCAAAATTGGATAACCATGGTAATGTTTGTGTTGCACTTACCCTTGCTATGCAACCCATACATGCACTTGGCTGATTTATAATTGTGTTCTGAGTACTATAATCTCCATTTAATGCATGATTGTTGTCAGGGTCTAAATTGCGATAATAATATAAATTATTTATTGTTGCTGAGGATGTGTTGGTAACAGCTACTGTTGTAGTGTAAAATAAATCATTATCACCAAGGAAATATGATATTTTAAAGTGTAGACCAGAAATTATGTCATCACCATCCCATACAGTTGATGTTAAAGTCCCTGTATGCGCCCAAGATGTTATACTTCCAATTACATTTGTTGATGAATAGCAATTGTTTGATTTAGTAATGCCGCCAGAAGCGCCAATTTCAAAACCCCAACCATTTTCTGGCGCCCCTGGTGTAAAAAAATCTCCATCATAAGATGCCCAGGCATTTAATTGAGGATTAGCTACAAATCCAAAAAAACTTGTCGACCCTCGTTTATGCATTCCAGAAGGGGGCAACATATTAGACCCTTCAAACCCTCCTGGTCCAGAAATTCCAATTTCAACGTTATTCCCTTTCATAAAAGCATCTCCTAATACCATCTGAGCATTAGCAATTCTTATTAAGAAAACATTTATTATAAATAATAGACAGAAAACTGTAACCTCTTTTTTGTTATTTATTGTTTCGTTTTCCATGTTATTGTTTTTGATTGGTTTAATTAATATTTTGTTTG
Source organism: Bacteroidota bacterium (assembly GCA_038327195.1). Classification (GTDB taxonomy): domain Bacteria; phylum Bacteroidota; class Bacteroidia; order B-17B0; family Aurantibacillaceae; genus UBA4416. The sequence continues at coordinate 132,098 of JBBQKU010000008.1, forward strand.
ACTCTTTGTTTTCTAATCAGTTAAGTATTGAGGCTGTAATTATTTAATTTATTTTTTTGATGTCGTTGTTTTTGGTTTATCAGCAACTGTTTTTGCCTCATTTTCAACCTTGCAAGATTTACATGGCTCAAGACCTTTCTTTTTTGCTTCAGATAATTCAACCCCTTTTTTACCAGTTTTTACAATATCGCAATTTTTAGCATGGTATTTTTTACCAGTTTCAGTAACATAAACTGTTTGAGCTTTTAATTGGCTGCCAAACAAAAACAAGGCTATTACAGTTGCTGCTAAAATGGTTTTAATTTTCATAATCTTAAACTTAGTAATTAATATTGAACTTTAGGTAACATTCCTCTAACTCCCATATCAATTGGAATTTCTCCAGCGTCTGGTTTATAATATCCATCTGGCGCGCCAACTTCAAGCCATTCAAAACTTTTATTTGTTGATAAAGAAACTGTCACAATAATATCAGTAGTTTCTGTTCCCGTAATTGTCAAAGGTGTTGTGGAAGTTCCCATTGCATTCGAAAATCTTGCTGTAACTACACAACTTCCAGCGGGTATAGGAGAATTTGTAAAGTTAGGATTAACAACTGTTGTTGCCCCAACTGGTGGTTGTCCATCAAGCATATAATGACCATTATTAGTTGGATATCCTAAAATATAATTGGTTTCAAAGCCCCAATATCCTTGTGGATGATTTGAAGTTGGACCTCCAACACTTGCCGATGGTATGTAATCTTGTGTTTTTATTTTATATTTTTCCACGTAAGTTTTATATCCCAAAAAGGAAGCAATGGTTCCGTGTTGTGTTCCCGCCAAAATATTTGATAAATAAGGAATATCATAATTTTGGTATGATAAGGATAAACGCAACCAATTATAAGTTCCTGGTGTAATTTCGTTTAGTGCCTTAGAGAAAAATATAGCATTTTCTTTTACAACAACTGAGTATCCAAATTCAATTGCTGTTGCTCCGCCTTTAGTTGTTTCTGGAGCATGATATAATACCTGGCCTCCTCCTAATAATGTAAAGTCATTTGGAGCAAGCTCTAGATAGTGAGCCGCCATTTTATTAAATACAGGTGATAATCCACCATGACCAGCTGGCAGTGCTGTTAATGGATTTCCAAAGGCGTCTAATCTAGCTTGAGTAGAATCAAATTTAAATTTGAATATTAATCTTGGGCCACTTCCTGTTGGTGTCCACACCGAATCTGGATATATTTTACTAGGAACAACAGGTTCAGGAGTTGGAATTATCTCTTCAGTAGTATCTTTCTTTTTACAGGCACTAATAATTAGTACAAATAAAAATAGAGTTAGAAATGGCTTCATTATTTATATATTATTTAAATTTTAGCTTAAAGTAAATATATAAAATAATTATTAAGAGTCAGTTGGTTTATCTGTAATATTTATTGAAACTTGGTTTTCAATTATTAAAGGCTCCTTGTCAAATGGTCTTTTTCCAAATATTTCCTCTAAATCTTCTTTAAAAATAACCTCTTTCTCAAGTAATTTTTCTGCTAATAAGGTCAGTTTGTCTTTATTTGCTAATAAAATTGCTTTTGTGCGAGCATAAGCTATATCAATCATCTTTTTAACTTCTTCGTCAATGATTTTCGCTGTATTTTCGCTATAAGGCTTATTAAAACTATATTCACTTTGTCCAGAACTATCGTAATAACTTACATTTCCAATTTTATCATTTAGGCCATAATACACAATTGCAGCATAAGCTTGTCTCGTAATTTTTTCTAAATCACTTAACGCACCAGTTGAAATCTTTCCAAACATAACTTCTTCAGCAGCTCTTCCTCCTAAAGTTGCACACATTTCATCTACAATTTGCTCTGTAGTTGTAATTTGTCTTTCTTCAGGTAAATACCATGCAGCGCCTAATGAACGGCCGCGCGGAACAATAGTTACTTTTATTAAAGGAGAGGCATGTTCGCACATCCAACTTACAGTGGCGTGACCAGCTTCATGGAATGCAATCACTCTTTTTTCGTTTGGAGTAATGATTTTATTTTTCTTTTCTAAACCAGCAATAATTCTATCAACTGCATCTAAAAAATCTTGTTTCGTAACTTGTTTTTTATTTCCACGTGCTGCAATTAGTGCCGCTTCGTTACAAATATTTGCGATATCAGCACCACTGAAGCCTGGAGTTTGTTTCGCTAAAAAATCAACATCCACACTCGCATCAATTTTTATTTTCTTCAAATGAACTTCAAAAATTTCTTTACGCTCATTTACATCTGGCATGTCAACATAAATTTGTCTGTCAAAACGACCAGCACGCATTAAAGCCCTATCTAATATATCAGCACGATTTGTAGCAGCTAATATTATTACACCACTGTTTGTTCCAAATCCATCCATTTCAGTTAAAAGTTGATTCAACGTGTTTTCACGCTCATCATTTCCACCAGCAGCAGCGTTTTTACCACGCGCTCTACCAATCGCATCTATCTCATCTATAAAAATAATACACGGTGCTTTTTCTTTAGCTTGTTTAAATAAATCACGTACACGAGACGCTCCAACTCCAACAAACATTTCCACAAAGTCAGATCCTGACAAAGAGAAGAAAGGAACTTTAGCTTCACCTGCAACAGCTTTTGCAAGTAATGTTTTACCAGTTCCTGGAGGGCCTACTAATAAAGCACCTTTAGGGATTTTGGCTCCTAGGTCAGTATATTTTTTTGGATTTTTCAAGAAGTCAACAATTTCCATAACCTCTACTTTTGCGCCATCTAACCCAGCTACATCATTAAAAGTGATATTTACATTTTGATTTTTGTCAAATAGAACTGCTTTTGATTTTCCAATATTAAAAATTTGTCCAGCTCCACCGCCAGAACCACCACCCATTCTACGCATCATTACAATCCATAAAACAACCATGATGATAATAGGGAACATCCAACCCATATATTCAGTCCAATCTTTTCTTTCTTCGCCTGATGGTGATACTCTTAAATATTGAGGAATATTAGCTGCAGTTTGTACATTTCTAACTTGTTCTATAAAATCTTTTTTGTCAGCAATAGAGATTTTAAAATGAGGACCTTTTGCTGCACTTTCTGGAGGGAACATCGGAACTAATTTTTTGTTCTTATCTAAAGTTTTGTATCGGTCTAACTTTAAACTATCTGAGCTTATTGTTATTTCAGCAACTTTATCATTTACTATAACAATTTTTCTAACATCACCTTTTGCAAGCATGTTTTGCTCGAACTCACTTTGATCTGCAGGAAAAACTCTTCCTTCAAAATCTTGACCCATGAAAACAAAAGCTAATAAAGCTAAAATTACTAAGCCGTAAATCCAATAGAAACTGTTTCCGTTGTTAGAATCACCTCCAAACGGACTTTGTGGTTTTTTACCAAAACGTTCTTTCATTTTATCAAACTGCTTTTTTCTTTCGTCATCCGGAGTTGGCGTTGGAGTAGGCTGTGGATTTGTTTTATTTTCTGGTTCGGTATTGTTAGTATTATCACTCATTTTTTTAGTGCTTAATGTTTTCTTGTAATTTATTTTTTATTAAAATATTGTTCTTCAAAAAATGACTAAAGTTAATCTTCTATGTGAGTCACTTCTCCATCGGCCCAAAGACCTTCAATATTGTAGTATTCACGCGTTTCTCTTAAAAATACATGAGCTACAATATTTACATAATCAATTAAAATCCATTCCGAATTTTGTTGACCTTCACTACGAAATGGTTTTTCTTTTGTTGCTTTTACAACAGTTTCTTCTATTTCATTAGCAATTGCGTTAACATGCGTATTACTGTCCGCATCACAAATCACAAAATAATCAGCCACTCTATGTTCTAATGAAGAAATATTAATTACTGTAATGTTTTTTGCTTTTTTATTTTTCATGCCTTCAACAATGGAATCAAGCAAATTGTCAGTTTGTGCTTTTGTTGCATTTTTTTTAGGACGACGAGCAGTGCTACCCGGTTTCTTTTTTTGTTCTGTATTAGCAATACGATTAGCTTCCTTTTGCTCTAATTGTTTTTCGGTTAAAGGATTTTTTTTAACAGCTATTTTTTTAGCCGCACTTTTTTTAACAGCTGCTTTTTTTGGAGCCGCCTTTTTAGCTACTGCTTTTTTAACTGTTTCTGTTTTTGTAGCTGTTTTTTTAACTACTGCTTTTTTTTCTGGAATTTTTGCCATATTATTTTTATTGCTAATGCTAATCTCTTTTTTATTTTTGTATTTGCTACAATTAACAAATTTAATCTTTTTGAGCGAATGAACACCTTGTTTATAGGAAAGAATGTGCTTTTTTTACCCGAGGTAGAAAGTACCAATACCTATGCCATTAACTTGTTAAGGAATGTTAACGTTATTGAAGGGACTGTAATTTACACCAACAATCAGACGCTTGGAAAAGGGCAAAGAGGCACTGTTTGGTCCTCTGAAATAGGCAAAAACATTACTCTTTCAGCAATATTACAACCCAAGTCTTTAAACATTAGCCAATCCTTTTATTTAAGCAAAATAACTGCATTGGCTTGTTATGACGTATTGACTGAATTACTAGACGCTAGCCATTATGACATTAAAATAAAATGGCCTAATGACATTTTAGTAAATAAAAAGAAAATTGGCGGAATCTTAATTGAAAACAATATAAATGGTAGTTATATCCAACATGCTGTTATTGGCATCGGTTTAAATATTAATCAACAAAATTTTGGAGAATTAAGCGATATAGCAACATCCATCTCTATTGAAAAAAACAGGGAGTTCGATACATCATTTATCATGGAATTACTTTTTTCTAAACTTGAAAAATGGTATTTAAAATTAAAAGAAAATAAATTGGACTTAATTCACTCGGTTTATTTATCACATTTATTTGGATTAAACGAAACGGTTCATTTTATGGATAATTCAGGACAAAATTTTTATGCCGAAATTATTAATGTAGAAGAAAATGGAAAATTATTAGTGAGAAATACGGATGAAGAATTACTCACTTTTGATATTAAAGAAGTGAAAATGATATTATAAATTTCTATAAAAATTCTTAAAAAAAAGCTCTTGTTATAATTAACAAGAGCTTTTTTGTTGCAATAGTTTTCTGATTTTATTTTACTAAAACTTTACTGAAAATTGAAGTCATTATTTCTTCATTTTCCATAGCATGTCGTTTAGCAAAACCAGTTGCAGGACTTGCTGCCGCTTCTCTGCCAATATATTTTAATTTTAATGCACGCATGTTGTTATCTACAAATCGCCATGGACCCATGTTTTCTGGCTCTTCTTGTACAAATAAAAATTCAGTTGCTTTAGCGTATTTTTTTAAGATAACATCTATTTGTTTTTGAGGGAAAGGATACAATTGTTCTAAACGAATAAATGTAATATCATTACACCCTTCTTTTTCTCTACGTTCAATTAAATCGTAGTAAACTTTTCCTGAACAAAATGCAACACGTGTTACTTTTTTTGAATCAATCGTGTCGTCCAATACTTCTTGGAAATTTGCTTTAGTGAAATCAGTAATTTTACTTACACAAGTTGGGTAACGCAATAATTTTTTTGGAGTAAAACAAACTAATGGTTTACGGAAATCTCTTTTTAATTGGCGACGAATAACATGGAATTGTTGTGCTGGTGTTGTAGCGTTAACAATTTGCATATTATTTTCTGCACAAGCTTGTAAAAAACGTTCCATACGTGCCGAAGAATGTTCTGGACCTTGTCCTTCATAACCGTGAGGTAATAATAAAACTAGGCCATTCATACGACGCCATTTGTATTCAGCCGAAGTTAAATATTGGTCAATAATAATTTGAGCACCGTTAAAGAAATCTCCAAACTGTGCTTCCCAAATAGTTAATGAATTTGGAGATGCAAAAGCGTAACCATAATCAAAACCTAAAACAGCATATTCACTTAATAATGAATTATAGATGTTTAATTTTGCTTCAGCATCAATGTTATTTAAAGGAGTATATTCTTCCTCGCTATCTTCAATTTTAACTACAGCATGACGGTGAGAAAAAGTTCCACGCTCAACATCTTGACCACTAAAACGAACCGGAAAACCTTCTTTCATTAAAGATGAATATGCTAGTAATTCACCCATTGCCCAGTCATAATTATCATTAGTAATCATGGCTTTTCTATCATCAAAAACTTTTTGAATTTTATTAAAGAATTTTTTGTCTTTAGGTAATTCTGTTGTTTTTTTAGCTAATTCTAAAAATAGTTTTTCGTCAATTGCAGTTTTTGGTGATTCGTCAAAATCTTTGTCAGTTGCCATTTTTACACCTTTCCAGTTTCCTTCTAAGAATGATGTAATTTTAACGGTTTCTGCTTTTTTTGCTTCATCTAAATTCAGATCTAATTCTGTTTTAAATGTGTTTTCAATATCTTTTGCTTCATTAGCTAATTCTGAGCCATCAAGTGCCAAGCGCTTTACATAAATTTCTTTTACATTAGGGTGCGCTGCAATTGCTTTGTATAATAGTGGCTGAGTAAAACGAGGTTCATCACCTTCATTATGACCGTATTTACGGTAGCATAAAACATCTATAAATACATCGCGATGAAACTCTTGACGAAATTCCATTGCTAATTTTGAGATAAAACAAAGTGCTTCAACATCATCACCATTAACATGAAATACTGGACTCAAAACAACTTTCGCTACATCTGTACAATAGGTTGATGAACGAGCATCTAAAAAATTTGTTGTAAATCCAACTTGATTATTAATCACAAAATGAATAGTTCCACCTGTTTTATAACCATCTAATTGACTCATTTGCAAAGTTTCGTAAACTACTCCTTGTCCTGCAACTGCAGCATCACCATGTATGGCAATGGCACATGCTTTAGAATTATCTCCTTTATGGCGATTATCAATTTTTGCACGAACAATACCTTGAGCAACAGGAGCAACAGTTTCAAGGTGTGATGGATTTGGTGTTAAACTAATATGAACTTTTTTGCCACCATCACTTGTTTGATCTGAAGAATAACCCATGTGGTATTTTACATCGCCATCAAATAAAGAATCTTCACTTGGTCTGCCTTCAAACTCAGTAAATACATCTTTATAAGTTTTATTCATGATATTGGTAAGTACGTTTAAACGGCCACGGTGAGCCATTCCAATAACATAATCTTCAATACCTAAATTTACACCATGTTCCATTAAGGTATTCATAGCAGGTATTACAGCTTCAGCACCTTCTAAAGAAAAACGTTTTTGACCAACGAATTTAGTATGTAAGTAGTTTTCAAAAACAACAGCTTGGGTTAATTTTTTAAGAATTGTTTTTTTCTCTTCTTTATTAAATGCTGGAGTGTTTTTGTTTTTCTCCATGCGCTCTTGCAACCATTGAACAACTTTTGGTTCGCGCATATATAAATATTCAGCACCAATGCTCTGGCAGTAAGTATGGTCTAAATGAGCAATAATGTCTTTTAGTTTAGCATTTCCAAGCCCGATTTCGTTACCTGCTTGAAAAACAGTTTCTAAATCTTTATCAGATAATCCAAAATTTTGAATATCCAAAGTTGGGTCGTAAGTTCTACGCTGGCGAACAGGATTTGTTTTAGTAAATAAATGACCGCGTTGGCGATAACCATTAATTAATCCAATTACTTTAAACTCTTTAGTTACATTTTCAGGAATTGCGCCACCATCGCTTTCATACGAAGTACGGGCAAATTCAAAGCCTTTAAAAAAATCTCTCCACGAAGCATCAACCGAATTGGCGTCTTGTGAGTATTGTAAAAATAGTTGTTCAATAGCGTTAACATCGCTTGTGCCTACAAAAGAAAATTTGTCCATTTTAGTTTCTATAAAATAATAGGCTAATTTAAGAATTTTTCGCGCTTATTTTAAATTATTTTCTTGTTTTCCTTGAAGAATGAGTTGGTCGATCTTGTTAACTAAGTACTCCATTTTATCATAAAGTAATGTAGAATCATTATAATTTCTCTTATATATTTTTAAGTGCATTTCTATTTAGACCTCTGTATCTTGCAAAAGCAATTCTATAATATTTATTACTTTTTATGTCTTTTTTACTAAGTGTTTTAAAATATTTTAAAATAGTATCTGCTCTTGAAATATAAATTTCTTCAAATTTTGCCTCAATGGCTAGCTGCATTTTATTTTTTTTAAATGAAAACCCAATTTTCAAACCAGCATTTGCATGTATATATGTCTGGTCACTTTTTCCTGATGGCGGATAATTCGAGTAACTATTTGAGTTTGTGTGATAATAATAGTTAGTGTATTTAAACGAGACACTGTTTATGCCTAAACACATAAATGGCTCAATAGAGAGTTTATTTATAGAAATTTTATTGCCTACAGTTACGCCATAAACCGTTCCGTAACCACTTCTTTCCTCAATATAGTTAAAACGCGGATCTCCACTTCCAGTATACTTTTCCCAAGCAACAGCTCCATGGTACATAGATTGAAAGCCTATATTTATACCAATATAAAACCTATTAAGTGGGCTAAACATAAATTTAGATTTTATGTTAATACCATAACCGTTATAATCATAATAATCATCTTGAGCTACAGCATTTTTTATGTAAGTATTATTATTAAGCATATATAGTGAGTAATCAAAATTTATAATATCAGTTATTTGATGTTGAAAGCCAATACCAATTTGCCCAAACACATCATAATAAGCATAAACTGAACATGCATAAGTTGGCTGAGGTTTAAATTTAGCTTTAGAACCGAAATTTTTTATTTGACAATATCCACTAAGTGATACAGTAAGTAAGCAAAATAATATAAATGTTTTTTTTATCGATCTAAAAATCATACAAAATTTCTTGAAACTAAATTTAGCATAATTTTTGATATTATTTCTTACCTTTATCTTATGAAGTATTTTTCATTTTTAATATTAATTTTCAGCTCATTTACTTTTTTGTTTTCGCAAGAAAACCCAAATAGTAATGCTATTCAAACATCTATAAAAGTGAGAGCTTTACAAGAAAAAAAAGCTGAGTTTCACCGCCGTAGTAATGGCGAAAGTGATGGTTATCGTATAAAAATTCATTTTAGTGCTGATAAAACTAAAGCAAGAGAAGTTCAATCAAAGTTTAATTCTAAGTTTGCAGATGTGCCTTCTTATGAAGAATATCAACAACCCAATTTTGTAATTAATGTTGGCGATTTTAAAACTAAGTTAGAGGCTTTTGAATTATTGAAGAGGATTCAAGTTGAGTTTCCATATGCTTTTATTGTAAAAAGTAAAGTTCGCCCAATGAAATTGAATTAGTGTTTTTAAATATTTAAAACAAAAAAACCTTCAAATTAATTTGAAGGTTTTTTTATAAAAAGTTTTTTATTTATAATCCCAATAATATTTCTTCAGGAACTTTTCCGCCAAACAACATTCGGCTTGGGTTTTCTAACATTTCTTTTACTTTAACTAAAAAACCAACGCTTTCTCTTCCATCAATAATACGGTGATCATAACTTAAAGCAACATACATCATTGGGCGAATAACTACTTGTCCGTTTACAGCCATTGGTCTATCAACAACATTGTGCATTCCTAAAATAGCGCTTTGAGGAGGATTAATAATTGGAGTACTCATCATTGAACCAAATACACCACCATTTGTGATTGTAAATGTTCCACCAGTCATATCTTCTATAGTTAATTTTCCATCACGAGCTTTTATAGCTAAATCTTTAATTCCTTTTTCTATATCGGCAATGCTCATTAATTCAGCGTTGCGTAACACAGGAACCATTAATCCTTTTGGTGCACTCACAGCAATTCCAATATCACAATATTTATTGTAAACTAATTCTTCGCCATCTATCATGCCATTTACAGCTGGATAATGGTATAAGGCTTCAGTAACCGCTTTTGTAAAGAAACTCATGAAGCCTACATTGCTTCCATAAACTTCTTTAAATTTATCTTTGTATTTTGCTCTGATTGCATAAATTGCTGACATATCAACTTCATTAAACGTCGTTAACATGGCAGTTTCATTTTTAACTGCAACTAAACGCTTAGCAACTGTTTTACGAAGCGATGTCATTTTAGCACGATCTTTTTCTCGGCCACCTTTCCATGAATTAGAAAGAACTTCATTTACAGTAGGTAAACCATTTGATAAGGCAGCTAATACATCTTGTTTTGTAATTCGGCCATCTTTGCCTGTACCATTTAATTGATTTGGCTTGATATTATTTTCAGCCATTATTTTTGCTGCAGAAATACTTGGAGTTCCTGTTGCATAATTAGTTGGTGAACTTGTTTTTGTTTCTGCTACTGGAGCAACTTCTTTTTTTGCTTCAACTTTTACCTCTGCCTTAGCAGTTTCAACTTTTGCCTCAGGTTTAAAAGAGGTATCTATTTTTACAACAACTTGTCCAACCTTTACTGTATCTCCTTCAGCGGCTAATACTTCAATTTTCCCACTTTCTTCAGCATTAAGAGTTAATGTTGCCTTGTCTGAATCAATTTCTGCTAAAACTTCATCTTTTTCAACTACGTCACCAGTATTTTTCACCCAACGAGCAATTACTACTTCTGTTATCGATTCGCCTGGACTTGGTACTTTTAATTCTACAATTGCCATATTACTTATTTTATAAAAATTGAACTTTTTTTAATACGTTGTAAATTTATAAATATTATGGCGATAAGCAATTTAAAAATTTACTGATTTCAGCAACCAAAAATCAATGTTTTTTAAATAAAAAAACCTTAGCAATTGCTAAGGTTTTAATAGTTCTGAGTTATATATTCAAAAAATTAGTTTCTTTTTCCGAAAATATTTAATAAAGACATAAATAAATTAATAAAATCTAAATAAAGGTTTAATGCACCCATAACAGCTAACTTTTTAAATGAATCAGATCCATCATTTTCGGCTAACATATTTTTTATTTTTTGCATATCATAAGCTGTTAAGCCTGTGAAAATAATAACAGCAATTACACTAATAATATAGCCCATTTGTGCACTATGCATGAAATAGTTAATTAAAGATGCAATAAAAATACCAACAACTCCAATCATTAAAATGCTACCCAATTTGGTTAAATCTGTTTTTGTGAAATAACCAACAATTGCCATAATACCAAATAAAGCAGAGGTTGATAAAAAGATGTTAATAATAGAACCTACTTGATAAATAATAAAAATATAACTTATGCTTATTCCAAATAAAGCCGAAAATCCTATAAATAAAGCGGCAATTCCTAAATAGGGTAATCTCTTAAAACCAGCACCCATTCCAATTAATAATAATAAAGGAGCAAAAGTTATTATATGACCTAACATAGATTTGTGAATCATTCCGTCTTCTCCTTGAGTTATCATTAAATCAAATAAGCTTGGAATATATGCAAAAGACAAAGATGCTATTGTAGTAATAACCATGCCTGCAAACATCCATGCAAACACTGAAGCTAAAAGGTTTTTTTGAGTAGTTACACTTTCATATTTAATATTATCGATGTTAGTGTTTCTAAAATTATTATTTTCCATTTTGTATATTTTTTTGAGTATAAAGGTACAACTAAAAAGAAACTTTGATGTGCAAAAAATAGTTAAAGTTTTAGCAATAATTGAAACATAAACATTCTTGGAGGTCTTACGTCTCCAGGTCTTAAACTATATTCTTCATTTAAAAAATTATTAATAATAAAGGAAGTTTTTAAAATTTTAGTCAATTGATAAGAGATTCTAAAATCATGAATCCAATTACCTTGATTGTTTTTTTGTCTGTATTCTTTTAATCCTGGTAAAATGAAAAACGCAGGGTCGTCAAAATTTAAGGATGACGTATTGTATTCAGCTAAAATACTTTGTTCAAATCGTTTATCAATATTCTTCATAAAGCTATAATAGCGAGTACTAAAACCAACTGAAACTTTTTTATAATCAAATTGAATATCACCTTTAAATAAATGTTGGTTGCGGTATTTTAATAAATTGGAATTTGGTAACGACCCTAAAGTGTCTTTTTTAGGATCATAATTTGGATTAACTGGATTGATGTAAGTATAGCCTGTTAGTGTTGTAACGTTTATTGGCCCAATTTTGCCTGCTCCAGTTATTGAAACGTCAAAACCTGATATTACAGCATTACCAACGTTTTGAGATTTAAAGCCTGCGTATTTTAAATCATTAATAAAGTTGCCAGTTTTAGGGCCATAAATATCAAAAATAAATTCAGTCATGTTGGTGTATTTAGTGTAAAAGCCAGCAACATCTAAAAAGCCTTTGAAATTGCTAATTTTAAAACCTTGCTTTATACCTATTTCTGAGCTCCAGCCTCTTTCGGGTTGTAAGCTTGGATTTGGAAAAATTGATATTGCGCTAACACCAGTGCTAATATATTTTTCAGCTATTGTAGGAAAACGATAACCTTGTCCGAAACTTGCTCTTAAAAAAGTGTATTCAAATAAATGGTAATTTAAGCCAGCTCTAACAACCGGTTGAAATGGAAGGTTGTTAATTTTTTTAGAAACGTAACCTCTTGTGTAGGCTGTATCTACTCGGTTATATTCCCCTCTCAAACCTAACGAAGCAGTTAATTTTTTAATTTTGTAATCGAATTGTGCATAACCAGCATAATTTTTCCCTGAATGTCTTCCGTAAATAGCAGCAGCAATGACCTGTTGTTCCATATAAACTGCGCCAGTTGTAATGGTTAAATTGTTTTTAAATCGCTTTTGATATTGAAATTCATTATAATATAATTCAGCTCTTGATTCTTGATTTTTATCGTTTGTATTATTAGTTAAAAAGTAGCGTGATCGTAAACTAAACTTGCCACCTCTTTTTGTAAAATAAGTAATAAAAGGATCAATATTAAAACGGTCATTTTTGTAATTTTGAATCGTACGACCTTGAGGAATATAGGCGGAGTCAGCATTTTGCCAGAGAAAAAACAACCCTCCAGATGTTTTCATCATATTAGTATTAACGCCAATAGATAAGCCTTGTATTTTTTTGAAATTGTATCTTAGGTTAGTATTAAATCGGGCACGTTTTTCAGTTTCTAAATATCTATAACCATCATCATTATACATATGTCCACCAATGACTAAATCTAAATTTCCAATTTTTTGCGAATGCCCAAAATTGATTCCGTTTTGCATTTGTGAGGAACCTTTCCACCATTTTAGTTCTGGTCTTTTAGGAGAATCATAACCTGCACCAAAAATAGACACGGTAGTTACGGGTTTATCTTTAGCATAAGCCGTTCGCATATTAATAACTCCATTTAATGCGGAAGAGCCAAACAATGCAGATGCGGCCCCTTTAATTACTTCAACTTGTTCTAAATTTTCAATTGGTAAATAATTCCATTTGATATCAGCAGCATCAGCGCTAATCATGGGCATTTCATCAACCAACATTAATACTCGTGTTCCTGCGCCATAGCTATATCCGCTTCCACCTCTTATGCTTGTATTTCCATCCGACACAACAACGCCTGGCACTTGATTAATGATTACATCTAAGGTTTGCGCATTTTTATTTTCAATTAATGCTGGCTTTATGACGTCCATACTTACTGTTACATCAGAAAGTTTTTGCTCAAATTTTCCGGCAGAAATAACGACTTCATCTAATAATTGATTTCCATCTTCCAGTTTAATATTTAATTCTAAAGTGTCATTAGCTTTAATAACAATCAGTTTACTAAATTTTTTATAACCAATTAAATCACATTCAATAATATGATTCCCTTCTAATGCATTTAAATAAAAATGCCCATTAATATCAGTCGCTACCGCAGTAGATTTATCTAATGTAACAATTGTACTTGGTAAAACTTCATTTGTAGCATTGTCGGTTACTTTTCCTTTTACTATACCTATATTTTGAGAATATACATGCAATGAACAGAAAAACAAACTTCCTATAATATATTTAGTTAATGTTATCATAATCTTATATTTTTGCGAATACAATATACTAAATAAATTAAATACGAAATGCTCCCCACAGAATTACATTATCAAATAGCACTTACCTTAATTGATGGCGTAGGAGATGTTTTAGCTAAAAATTTAATTGCATATTGTGGAAGTGCTCAACAAGTTTTTGAATCTAAAAAAGGCCCTCTCGAAAAAATACCAGGAATTGGAACTGTTGTTGCAAATAAAATTATTGCGAGTAAATTTGTTTTAACTCGTGCTGAGCAAGAAATGGAGTTTATTGAAAAAAATAATATTTCCGCATTGTTTTTTACAAATGAAAAATACCCCCAACGATTAAAAAATTGCACAGATAGCCCAATTTTACTTTACTATAAAGGAAACGCAGATTTAAATACGCAAAAAATCGTTTCGGTTGTAGGAACTCGAACGCCTTCTGCTTATGGTAATTTAATTACAGAAAAATTAATTCAAGATTTAAAAGACACAGGAATATTAATAGTGAGTGGTTTGGCATATGGAATTGATGTGTTGGCTCATAAAGAAGCGTTAAGTCATAAGCTTGATACGGTTGGTGTTTTAGCACATGGTTTAGATAGAATTTATCCAGCAGGCCATACAAACTATGCTAAAAAAATGATTGAACAAGGAGGCTTATTGACTGAATTTATGAGTCAAACGAATCCAGATCGCGAAAATTTCCCAAAACGAAATCGCATTGTTGCAGGCATGTGTGATGCTTTAATTGTTGTGGAATCAAAAAGACAAGGCGGAAGTTTAATTACCGCCACTATTGCTAATGCATACAATAAGGATGTGTTTGCATTTCCAGGTAGAGCTAATGAAGTATTAAGTGAAGGATGTAATGGATTGATAAAATCGAACAGAGCTAATTTAATAGAAAGTGCAGAAGATTTATTTTACATCATGAATTGGAATGAAGAAACGAAAACAAAAAAATCGAAACAAATTCCACTCTTAATTAATTTAAATGATGAAGAACAAGTTATAGTTGATTGTTTTAAAGATAAAATTCAATTGCATATTGATGAAATATGTTCAGCATCTCATTTGCCAATCAGTAAAACATCTTCACATTTACTGACTTTGGAATTTTCTAATGTGGTAAAGTCAATGCCCGGAAAAATGTACCAATTAAATAGCTAAAGATTCTTTTTTCAAAAATTTATTTATTAAATAATGGCCTATGTAAATAATAGGAATGAGTGTTATTGCAATTATTAATTTAAATAAGTATCCCCAACTTGCATTTGTAAAAAATTCATCTAATGTCCATTTAGCAGGTATTACAAATGCTATATATTGAACAATAAATGTATCAACTAATTGACTAATTAATGTGCTACCAGTTGCTCTTAACCAAATAAATTTATTGCCAGTAATTTTTTTTAAAGATATAAAAACATAAACATCAACTAATTGAGAAACAAAAAAAGCAACTATACTCCCAACGATAATCCATTGAGATTGCCCAAACACAGTTTTAAAAACTTCATTATTTACTGGCGAAAAAGGAGTAGCAGGTATTTTAATCGCTATAGCTAAAATAATAAAAGCAAAACTTATTAAGCCAATTGTGATGAAGGTTAATTTTTTAACACCATCTTTTCCAAAGTGCTCATTTATCAAGTCGGTAAGTATAAATACCATTGGCCATAAAATGATGCCAATACTTTGCGTAAATAATCCAAAAAACTGAATTAATTTCCCCCCAATTAATTCAGCTATAAGGGCATTGGTAATAAAAAAACCTGCTAAAACTAAAAATACAATGTCTTTTCTGTTTTTTAAATCCATGAGTTTGTTTTTAAGGTTATTAAAAATAACGATAGTTTTTGTTTTTTGTTTAAATTTATGTCGTATAAATACAAATTCAATGTTATCAATCTTTTGTAAAAGAAAAAGTTTCCTATTAATATTTTTATTAATAGGCTATTTTTCATTTTCACAAAATGTAAAATTTAAACGCATTAGTATAGATGAAGGTTTATCACAAGCATCTGTTAATACAATATTTCAAGATTCGGATGGGTTTATTTGGATAGGAACACAAGATGGTTTAAATAGATATGATGGATATCATATTAAAGTATTTAAAACTGACCAAGTTGATAAAACATCACTGCCCTCAAATGAAATAAATTGTTTATTTGAAGATAAAGCTGGCATGATTTATATTGGAACAAATGACGAAGGATTATCTGTTTACAATAAGTATACTCAGGTATTCACAAATTATAAATCAGGGCAAGGTTTAAAAAAAATCTCTAGTAATTCGATTGGAAGCATTTTAGATTTGAATGATAATGAATTATTAATTGCAACTGAAAATGGGTTAAATGTTTTTAATAAAATAACCAAAGATTTTCAAAAAGTTAATTCTTCTGGAACAAAATTGGCTGATGATTTAAAACAGATATATCGCGATAAAAATAATGATATTTGGGTTGCATCATTTAAAAATGGGCTTTTTCAGTTTGATAGCAAAAAGAAAACGCTACATAATTTCCCATTAATAATTAATGAAAATATAAAGCAATTATCACCAGAAAAAAATGATATGCGTTGTATCATTGAGGTTAATGGAAATTTATGGTGTGGTACAGACGCTGGTGTTTTGGTTTTTGATTTGAATACTAAAAAGTTTGTTCGAGAAATTAATTTTGGTAGTGAATCTCGATATATTAACAGAGTTGTTTCCATTGTTAATGATCAAAATCCTAATTTTTTATGGATTGGAACTTGGGATGGCTTGCTCAAGTTTAATGTTTTAACTAATAGTTTTTCGTCTTTGAAAAATAATGAATTGGATCAAAATTCACTTTCAAATAACAAAATCTCTTGCTTATTTTTAGATAAGCAAAAAAATATTTGGATAGGTACATATGAAAATGGAGTAAATATATATTTTCCTTCCTCCATTAAATTCCCATTAATGAATCGAAATAGCGGACTTTTAAATGATTATGTTTATTCTGTTTTACAAACAACCAATAATACCATATGGATTGGTACTGAAGACGGCTTATATACTTTTAATCCAAAGGATTCCAAGTATATAGATTATAGTTCAATATTAAAAAAACATAATGCAAAAACTGTTTTGTCTCTGTTTGAAGATATAGAAGGAAATATTTGGATTGGCACATATGGTCAAGGAGTAATCATTTATAATCCTGAAACAAAAAGTACACGAAGAATATTGGGAGATTCTAGTGGTAATGGAACTATCACTAAAATTATTCAAGATACACATGGAGTAATTTGGGTTGCAACGTATGCTAGCGGTTTATTCGCTATTAATCCAAATAGCCTTTCAATCAAGAATTTTACTACAAAAAATGGATTACCTTCTGATAAAATATATTGTCTTTTCGAAAATAAAGCTGATAATACATTATGGATTGGAACAGATGGAGGCGGGTTCTGTATTTTGAAATTTTTATACGACGTTAATAGGCCATTAGTAACAATTTTTAACCACAATATAAATAAAAATTCAATAAGCTCTAATGTTATTAATAATATATATAAGGATAAATCGGGTATTTTTTGGATTGCAACAGGAAACGGACTTAGTCGTTTCGATTATAAAACAAAAAAATTTATAAATTTTTTTGAAAAAGATGGCTTAACAAATAGTTATATTTATGATGTATTGCCTGACACAAAAGGAAATTTTTGGTTGCCAACAAATTCAGGATTAACAAAGTTTAATCCGAATCAGAAAAATGAAAACGGAAATGCTTTTAAAAATTATAATACAAATGACGGAATTCAAGCTCGAGAATTTAATCAAGGTGCTTCTTTTTTATGTAAGGATGGTAAAATATTAGTAGGCGGAGTAGCTGGTTTAAATTATTTTAATCCTAGTAATATTAAAGAAAATAACATCACTCCGAAATCTTTTATTTATAATTTTACTAGACAAGGTAAAGAAGTTATTCTGGACTCTAATATTATTAATAAAAATTACATTGAACTTTCTCATAAAGAAAATTATTTCACCTTAGAATTTGTTGCGTTGGATTATATTTCTCCGGAAAAGAATAAGTTCATGTTTAAGCTCGAAGGTTATGATGAAAGCTGGTCAACTCCAAATAATGTTAGGTATGCTTCATATACCGAGTTACCTGGAGGTACTTATACCTTTAAGCTAATGGCCACTAATAGTGATGGGGTTTGGAGCGATATTCCGCATATATTTATAATTAAAGTTATTCCGCCTTGGTGGCGAACCACTTGGTTTTATCTAATTGTTGGAGTTTTTTCAATAGGTTCTGTATTTGCATTTATTAGCTATAGGACTAATGCTGTAAAAAAAGAAAACAAAATTCTAGAAAACAAAGTAAATGAGCGAACCCATGAGTTGGCTGAAAAAAATAGAGATATTACAAGTAGTATTGAATATGCGAAAAGGATTCAAGAGGCAATTTTGCCATCTCAAGATTTAATTTTTTCAAAACTTAAAAATGCATTTATTTTATATAAGCCAAAAGATATCGTAAGTGGTGATTTTTATTGGTTTGGAGAAAAAGACAAGTTCAAAATTATAGCAACTGTAGATTGCACAGGACATGGTGTGCCTGGAGCTTTCATGAGCATGATTGGACATAATTTGTTAAATCAAATTATAGCCGAAAGCGATACGTTTGACCCAGGCTTAATTTTACAAGAATTACATAAAGGTATTCAATCTGCATTAAAACAAGGTCAAAATCAAATTAATACAAATGATGGAATGGATGTCTCTATGATCGCAATAAATACCGAATCTGGGGATTGTTTTTGGTCTGGAGCTTATAGAAGTTTGGTCATTATTAACATAAATAATGAACTGGAAAAAATTGAAGGTAATAAATATCCAGTTGGCGGGGCTCAACTTGATTCTGAACGCATATTTACCACCCATGTTCGCACTTTGAAAGAAAACGATACAGTTTATATGTTTACAGATGGATATGCTGATCAATTTGGAGGAGAAAAAGGGAAGAAGTTTATGGTTAAGCGCTTTCATGATGTTTTATTAAGCATAAATAAATTAAATATCTCAGATCAAAGAAATGAATTGGAATTTCAGTTCAATAATTGGAAAGGAAATTACGAACAAGTAGACGATGTTTTGGTTATTGGGCTAAAAATTGGCTAAAAATGAATTTATTTGAATTATTTCGCTATTTATATTTTATTTTATATATTTGATAAGTGATTTGGTATTATAATTGCCATGCCATATTAATAATAAAACATTTTTTAATGAAAAAAATTATCTCTTTATCGTTTATACTTGGCATCTCGTCGATTATAACATTAAATTCTTGTAAGAAAAAAACAGAAGTTGATAATGAGACGCAATCGGTTGTAGATAACGCGTTATGTGAACAGCAATTTATGGCAATTCAACCAGTGGTTAATGATAAAGGTATAAAAGAAAATGGATTAAAAAGAACTACAGCAACTTGCGAAACTTGGACTATATTAGGCGCAATTGGCGGAACAGTTATACCAAACGTTTCTTTGGATACTATAATAAATGCTTCCGGATTCTTTCAAAATGGCCCTGTAACATTTCAAATAGATTATGGAACAATTGGTTGTATTGGTTCTGATGGCGTATATCGCAAGGGGAAAATAAATATTACTACCGCAAAAAAGTGGAAGCAATATGGTAACACAATTACTGTAGATTTAGTAGGTTATAAGGCTAATACTGTAAGTTATAGTGGACAGGTGAAAATAACAAGAGTAGATTCACTTACATTAACAACTGAAGTGATCAATGGGTATTGTACGAGCGGAACTTGGAATATTGAATATGCTGCAACTAAAACTATGAAACAAATTGCAGGATTTTCAACAAAAGGTGATGCCTCAGATGATGTTTATTCTATTACAGGAATTTCTTCTGGTAAAAACAGAGAAGGCAGAACATTTACTACTACAATTACAAATCCTTTAATTAAAAAAACAAATTGTAAATGGTTGTCGTCAGGAACATTAGAGCTAACGCCAAATGGATTTGCAGCTCGTACAGTAGATTTTGGAAGTGGAACTTGTGATGACGACGCAACATTCACTGTAAACGGACAAACTATCTCATTTAAGTTACAATAACTCACGAAGCATTAAATAAATGATTGATGCATATAATATATATGATAAAATGGAGAAGAATAATATTCTTCTTTCCTTTAAGGGTGATATAACTTCTGAGTTATTGACTTCTATTCTTCAAATAATGGAGAATAAGATGGACAACATGAATGAGGAGCCTAAAACTAAAAAGAAAGTTTATAATGTCTTAGTTGAATGTTTGCAAAATTTGTATCATCATATGGATGATGCCACTAATGAATACGGGGATAAAAATAGAGGAGCAATCTTTATGATAGCTAAGACAGAAGGTTCATACAATATCATAACAGGAAATTATATACTAAAAGAAAACATCTTTGGACTTCAATCTAGATTAGATGAGGTTAACTCACTTTCTAAAGAGCAATTAAAAGACTATTATAAATCTGTTTTAAACAATGGAGAAATGTCTTTAAAAGGTGGGGGCGGCTTAGGAATGATAGATATTGCACGTAAAACAGGTGAAAAATTAGAGTATAATTTTTTGGAAATTGACAATAAAGTTTCTTTCTTTACACTAATTATAAAAGTAACACAACCACAATTAATATAAAATAAGTACACTATGGAAAAATACGCAATTGAAGGCACACCAAAAACACCAACAATATCGTTTGATATTAAAGGAGGAATTTTAGAAATTAAAGGACGTTCGATTCCTGAAAATTCAATTGAATTTTACAAGCCATTAGTTGATGCTCTTGATAAATACTCAGCAGCAACAAAGCCTGCCACTACTGTTAATATACAATTAGAATACTTTAATACAAGTTCATCTAAATGTATTTTAGATATATTTAAAAAATTAGAAGCTATACATAAAGGTGGAAGCGCTGTTACAATTAATTGGCATTATGAAGAAGATGATGAAGATATGTTAGAAGCTGGTGAAGATTATCAAGCAATTATTAATATTCCATTCAAAATGGTTCAAGTTGCTGAATAATTTATAAAATAACAATGTTTAAAAACCCCGAAATTTCGGGGTTTTTTTATGGATTTTAACCAATATTTCATTAAATTTGTCGTCTCTAAAAAAAGAAATTATTTATGTCAAAAATCACCGATTTATTAGGAGCACAAGCTGATAGTTTATTAAACCACTCTTGTAAAACAATATCTAAAGACAATATTGTAATTCCGAATTCTAACTTTATTGACCAGACATTTGTTTACAGTAACAGAAGTCCTCAAGTACTTAGAAGTTTAGCTCAATTG
>JBBQKU010000009.1:0-122469 GCA_038327195.1 Bacteroidota bacterium
TCGAAACTTTTAATCTCTCCAAAGTGATTTATATTCCCTCCGGTAGGCTCTCCTACAAATGTTGCATTTGTTGTCCTCTTTAACTCAATCGCGTTCATTAACGATGAGGACATAACTTTTTGTCCTATCAAAACAAAAAAAGTATTTTTATTATTCAAATCACTTTTTTTAATAGCTTTTATGAATGGATTTAGTGTGGTCGAATTACCGCCACCATTGAATCTCAAGTCTAAAATTAATTTTGCAGGTTTTTTTTCATTAATGATTTCAAAAAGTCTTTTGTTAAACGCTGCAAAAGATTCGTTTTCGCTTTCAGCACAACTCCTATAATTGAAATAAAGTATTTTATTGCTATCATT
Source organism: Bacteroidota bacterium (assembly GCA_038327195.1). Classification (GTDB taxonomy): domain Bacteria; phylum Bacteroidota; class Bacteroidia; order B-17B0; family Aurantibacillaceae; genus UBA4416. The sequence continues at coordinate 360 of JBBQKU010000009.1, forward strand.
AAATTGAAACCAGTAATTGCTGTAATTACTATATGCTAAAAGCTGTTTATATGGCTCTGCATATTTCCAGTTTGTAATTACCACTTTTTTAATTGCACTCACCGTGGTAATTACTGTGTCCCCATGTGGAGATAGGAGTCTGAATTTTACTTCTTGAATATTTTTGATTATACCAAGTCCCTGCAGAATGGAAGTATTATTTAAATAAAATGCTTCAAAGAATTTAGAATAGGAAGGATTGTCTTGTTTGATAGTAGTTTTTAACAAGGAAATAATTTCTGCAATCGGGGTTTTATCTATTGATTGTACCATATAAAGCAAATATTTTGTATGCAAACTATCTGTTACAGTAATTGCAATTTCTTGATCAAAAAGTTTTAACTGAAAAGGAAGGTAGAAGTCGGCATTTGGAAACATTATGGTATGTTCATCTTCAATTGATGCGTTTACCTTTAACAATCTAACGATAACTTGTTCTTTATTTAGTGTTGTTACTTCCGAAATCAAAGTATCAAGTTGCTCGTTAAAAAACACTTTCGATATTTTCGTGAACGGGTTTTTGTGTTTATTGGTAATCGTCTTGCGATACAGCTCCATGTCAGAGACAACCGTGCCTTGTGAACGTGCAAGATAAAAAAATAGAGTAAACAGAAAAAAGAAAATTATACTTTTAATTGTTTTCATAAAATTGCTTATTTACTGTGTTATGTTCTGTTACTTTTTATTAGTTTGAATGTCTGGTTTAATATGTTGTAAACCCCATTTACTCATTTCGGTAATTATAGGTTGCAAACTCAATCCTAGTTCTGTTAACCTATATTCAACTTTTGGTGGTATTTGAGGATAAATAATCCTTTCAAGAATCCCGTCTGTTTCCAATTCTCTGAGTTGGTTAGTAAGTGTTTGTCTGCTAATATCAGGAATAACTTTTTGTAAAGTGCTGTACCTATTCTGTCCTTGCTTTACATAGTGAATCACTAATAATTTCCAGCGATTACCAATTTTATTTAAGGAGTATACAACAGGACAATTGCCAGGATTGTAATCTTTTAGCTTCCTAAGTTCTTTATTTTTCATTAGTCTAAAATGTTAGCGTATGCTAAATTGACAAGGTAAACCTATTTATTAGGCAAAGATATGTAAATTTGAAAACTAAAATTCAAAAAATGAAAGCAGTACAAATAAATCAATACGGTGACAATTCAGTTTTAGAAAATATTGATATTTCTGTTCCAACGGCATTACCCAATCAAGTATTGGTAAAATTAAAAGCATCCTCTGTAAATCCTGTAGATTATAAAATTCGTTCAGGTTTTTTTGCTGGCCAAATGACTAAAAATTTTCCGTTTACTTTGGGTTGGGAAGGAGCTGGAATTATAACAGAGCTAGGTGAAGAAATCGGTCAGTTTAAAATTGGCGATGAAGTGATGTTTATGCCCAATTTTATGCAAGGCGGTACTTATGCAGAGTATGTGGCAATAAATGAAAATGAAATACTGCATAAACCTAAGTCGATTAGTTTTACGGAAGCATCTATAGTCCCTGCTTCATTGGGTACGGCTTATACGGCTCTTATTGAAGATGGAGAAATTAAAAACGCTCAAAAAATATTGATTCACGGAGCAGGCGGAGCTGTTGGTCAAATGGCGGTTCAAATTGCAAAAAATAAAGGGCTTTTTGTTATTGGAACAGCAACTGGAAGTATTATTACAGAACTTTTGGATTTGGGAATAGACCAAGTGATAGATTATGCTACTACTGATTTTTCAAAAGCTGTTAAAGATTTGGATGTGATTTTAGATTTAGTTGGTGGAGAAACTTTGGCTAAATCTTACCCATTATTGAAAAAAGGCGGTACAATTATTTCCACCACGCAACCACCCAATATTGCAGAATTAGAAAAATTTGGCATTACAGGAAAAATGACACTTACACGATTGAATGCTGAAAAATTTAATGAAGCCATTCAATGGATTGAAGACGGTAAAATAAAAATAAAAAAACCGCAAATTTATAATTTGGCAAATGCAAAGGAGGCTTTGTCTTTGGTTGAAAATAGAAAATCAAAATCTAAGATTGTGTTTGAATTTTAATTAGCATTATAATAAATTTTTAAAAATGGAAAAGCAAATAATAACAATAGATTCAAACGAAGGGCATAAATTGTCTATGGCTGGGGGGAATTACCGTATTGTTCTTTCAGGAAAACAAACAAATGGTGCTTTTGCAGTGATTGAAATGACTGTTCCTTCGGGTGCAGGCGCAAATCCACATTCACACGAAAATATTGATGAGTCATTTTATGTTTTAGAAGGAGAAATTACGTTTCAATCTGAACTGGGAAGCTATATTGCCAATAAAGGTGCTTTGGTAAATATTCCTAAAGGTGGCATCGTTCACTGTTTTAAAAATAAAACCGATTTACCTGCAAAATTATTATGTACGGTAATGCCTGCGGGATTAGATGATTTGTTTATTGAAGCTTCAGATTTTTTAACGAATAATATCAACGATTCAGAATTGGAAAGAAAAGAAAAGGTAAGATCAATTGCTGAAAAATATGGCAATAAACTTTATCCGGCAAATTATTTCGAACAATAAAGTAGGAGTGCAAATTCGTCAACTAGCATTGAACAAGTATAGTTTGTAGAATTGATATTCTTTAGTTACTCATCAGGTACAAATGAGGTAATATTGTTTTAACTAGAAATGACGTCGGCTTCAAGGGTCAAAAAAAGAAAGGCCGCCATTTCTGACAGCTTTTCCACTATAGTACACACAAACCCACCACTTCCGAACCAATTTAAACAAGATTTAGCTAAAATTGACGGATTAAAGTATTTAGAGTATTAATAGCTTGTTAGCTGTTCGTTTTTTATTTGTTATTTATTTTGGTTTCGCAAATTTTGAATACATTTTCTCCAAATTTATACCCTAGGAAAATTAATTTTGATTCATTTGTTCTTAATAGTTTAAATTCAGATATGTATTTTTTCCTTTTTATACTTACAATTTGTATTGGCAAAGATTCTTCGACAAAATTACTTATGTTATGAATTTTTTTATTCTTAATTGTAGCCTCTAACACTACTGATTTTTCATGATAATATTTATTAATAAAATCATTCATTCTTTTCTTTGAAATTTCGTCAATGAACTTAGGTATTGCTTTTAACGCAATTTCTTTATTCTTAACTTCAAATGAAACCAATGAAACTAGTTGTTTAATAGATAGTCCAATAAATATGGCAGTGATAAATTTATGTTTCATTATAAATTCAGGAACTAAATCAGTAAATATTTCCTCGCGAGTTATCAAATATGTAAGTGAAGCCGATATTATCCCGTATATAGCTCCATACATTAAACAAAATTTCGTGTATTTATAATATAATAATTTGAAATTATTCTCATAATTAGCGTAAATAAAAATAATTGGCACTATGATTAGTGTGATTAAAAAAGAAATTAAAATGTTCATTTTATTAAAATTATTGAGTCGAAATCATCTTTGTTTACTAATTCATTATTTTTCTCCATGAATTTTAATACTCTGACTAAATCTTGGATTGATATAGATGTGTCCATGTGAATTTTAATAATATTTACCTCATGCTTCTGCTTCGACAGATATTCATGTAAAATGTCGTATATGTTTATTTCTTCCATGTTACATAATTTTATTTTTCTTAAACTGTTAGCTAATATGTATATTGGTGCTAGTTTTTACTGTTTAATTATCTTAACTGTTTTTCTTATTCTGAGCAACTTTCAATAATTCTTTATGTCTTTTATCTGCATAGTATTTATTTGTAACTAGAATGGCGTGAATAACTCCAGGAATCCAAACTAATATAGTAAGGATAATACTTAGAATAAATGCTCCGATTTTGCCAGTTGTTAAAACAGCTAAAGGAGGGAAAATAATGCAAAGAAAATATCTCATAGGTTTGTGGCTTAATTGTTTTCATTTTTATTTAATCAAAGTAATATACCCATTCTTTTTTTGAGTATCTCCATTTACGTCTGTGTATTGTAAGGTGTAAAAATAAACACCTGCTGTACATGGTTCTCCAGATGTTGTTCTACCATCCCACAATATAGTAGTATGGTTTTTTATATCATCACTTTTAATTAAAAGTCCCCACCTATCATAAACACTAAAATTGCTAAGAGAAGCATTTTTCAATTCAATTTTAAAAGTATCATTTACACCATCATTATTAGGCGTAAATACATTTGGAATTATTAAAGGCGTTTCTGGTACAATTACTTTTGGTAGGGTATCTGAACATTCTAATAATACAACATCGTCTATGTATTGGTATGTAAATGTGTAACCTCCAATAATTGATGGATTGGTAAAATTGGATGTTAATATTTTTATTTTAGTGTGATGTCCGTCTTTAAAATTTCCAATGGTCAAATATTCCTCGCCACCTTGGGCAATAAAATAACCAGATATTTTAACCCAATTTAATGTGTCTGTAAAAAATTTAGTAGTGTCCCATTCTATTTGTGGTTGTATCGTATTTGTAAAACTACCAATTGTGGTGGTAAATATTGTTTGAGTTAATAACATTGCAATTCTGTTAGTGCCATACTCACAAATGTTAGCTAGTGAAGTATAAAATTCACCATAATAACATACATTAGCTTTTAAAGGAGCTTTTAGTTTTACAGAAATGTATTCACAAATATGATTTATTGAATCGCCACCACTAGTTGGAAGTCCCACATAAGAACCCATACCAATATAGCCATCGCCCGAATTAGGAAATTGATAACCATACGCTCCATGTGGGATAGTTGAATAACCTGGGTAACTTATTGCATTTGCACAAGTATTATAATAATCTGGAGAACCTAAATGAATTCTGTACCAATTAGAAACGCTATTAATAAACATCGCATAAGAGCAAGTGGTGGTATAAGTTTCAAATGAATAATTAGGCACTAAATTAGTTTGAGCAACACTAGTTTGAATCTTACCAAATGAGATAAAATATACAAAACCAATTATTTTAAAAAAACGAATCAATATTAATTATTTAAAAAAAACAGCACTGCCAATGGCAATGCTGTTAGGATTTATTACTTTGTAATGACTAATTTATTAGTTTTTAAAATTAAACCTTGTTGTTTTATAGTGTATAAATAAATACCCGAACTAAGGTTTGATAAATTAACTTCTGTTTTATTATCAGTTAATGTTTTCACTAATACAATTTCCCCTATCTGATTATAAACAACTAATTCAGCAGGTTCGTTATCCTCGCCTTTTACATATTGGATAGTAATATCTTTATTTGTAGGGTTAGGATAAACACTTAAATCTTTGTTTTCATCAGCTGTAGTAGTTGCATTTGCTAACCTTTGCGATGCTCCTAATACTGGAGCAGTAGCTTGCTCTTCGCAAGTACTCACATACGTTTTGCTATCATAATACATTAAAATGCCACGCGCCTGAAACACAGCATCCCCATCATCATTAGGGCATTTAACCGCCAATGTTCTTAGGTTAACTAAGGTTATACTATCAGGTTCTGTAATTAACATATTAATGTAAGTAACGTGTAGCATTTTTTTATTACTTTCAATACTACTTGTGCTAGTAATGGCACTGTTTAATAAGGTTGCACTACTTAGTAAACTCATACTGCCAGTAATTACTGAGTTATTAATAATACTATCTACTTTATAAAACTGACCTATGCTATTAGTAAATGTACTATTTACAAAGCTTGTAAGGGCAGGGTTAGCAGTAACATTAATGTTTTGCAATTTAATATTATGTAACAATTGGCGTTTGCTAATAGCATTTAAGTTACTAACGTTTGTTACAAAACTCATCGTGCTTGTTGCAATATTATTAGCGTTTTGCATTAATAAAGGGGTTACAATACCACTATTACAACTTAAACTTAATGAAGGAAAAGTATAGACTCCAGTTAATGGTATAGAAATTCCAGAAAAAGTTGCAAATGAATTATCAAGATAATAACTACCACCACTAGAATTTTTTGTATATAATTTAGCTAACAGACCAGTATTACTAGTACCCGAACTGAAAGTTTGCGGATTAATAAAACTAAATCCATTCCACTGATTATCACTAGCAAAAAATGCAGGCCCAGGAAATCCTATTAATTGATTACCAATTTCTGCATTTACATCTAACCAAATACCAAAATGTCCGTTGTTCATCACATTACCAAGTATACCATTAATCGTTGTAATATTTGGTCCTTGAAATTTCAAACTCGAGTACATATTGTTAACTCCATTGCAATAAACATAAGGTGTAACATTGGTGTTTCCAAAAATACCATACTGCCACCATGAGCTGTTATCTGCTAATGGTTTATCCACATTGTTGTTTAATATTTTAATAGAGTTTGTGTTTTCATAACGGATACCAAACTGATACTGACCAACCCCACTTGAAGGAATTAAATGTATTTCGTTATCCGTAATTTGTGTACTAAATGTATTAGTAGCGTAAACACCATTATAATAACCCGTGATGCTATTATTATACACATTGTATTTTGCAAGCGTACTATAAATAACCTCGCTTGTACTTAAACCAGTGTTTGAATTATACGCACCGACAGGCGATGTATTAAGCAACGTATTTTCAGTAATTTGTGCATTAATAATTACATTATCATAACACAACACACCAACACGCGTTTCGTTTATTTTATTACGATCGATGGTTACTAACTTATTTTTATTATTTTTTGTAATTAAAATAGCCGTCGAGTTATAATTAAAATTATTATTACGAATGGTTAAACTGCCAGCATATTGGTTAAACACACCATAAGCACAATTATTAAAATTATTGGCTTGCGGAATTGTCCCTCCAATTTTTGCGTCTAAGATAGGGCCAAATATACCCGAACTGCCCGAACTACCATATACATAAATACCTGCATGCAATGGCATAGCTAATGGGCTGATGATGTTTTGAAATGTATTTTTTTGAACTTCTATACGAGAACGAGTAGCCACAATTCCAAAACGTAATTTATCAAATAAATTATATTTATCAATTTGAACGTATTGACTTGGATTACTTGGCGTTTTAGTTTGGAATAACGTGATACCACTATACGATAATGCATTATAAGGAGGCAACGTACTTGTTAATGGTAAAGCACCAATACTTGCTTCAGTTTCGGAAAAATAAGCGCTTGTAGCAATTGGCACAGTTTTATAAAGTATTGGAATGTTATTACAAGAAAATACATTTCGTGCAACTAATAATTTTTGAGTTGTATTTGTTGCTTTTAAAATAATGCTTTCGTAATTTTTATTAAACCAACTATTTTCAATCGAAATAGAAGTAGCTCCAAGCGTATCAATAAACGCACGTTTTGCATCTTCAATCGTACATTGGTCAATCACTAATTTTGAACCATTATTTAAATAAACACCGTCCCACATAGCACCACAAGCGTGAAAGTAAGACAACGAACTTGTTAGTTTACTATTAGTATTGACAACAATTTTTGCATTAGGGTCAAACGTTACGTCTGCACCAAATATAGATAAATTAGCACCTGAAGAAAGTGTAATGACGCCCGAAAAATGATAGTTTGTAGGGCCAGATAAGGTGGTGTTGGTTGTAAACGTTGTGTTGTTATAAACCACTGTACCCGTAACCGTTGGACAACATGGGTAAATAGTTACACATTGCGTTGACGAACAATTATTGTTAGCTGTAGAAACACAAAAAACAATTGGAGCAGTATAAGTGCTAAAGCCAGTAAGGTTGTACGTTATAATGCCATTTATACCAGTAGTAAACGGAATTGGTAAAAGAGTTCCACCGCTACTAGCCACCCATGTTGCTGTACCTGTAGCGCCTAAAGATAAATTAGGATTTAGAGTTACTAAACCGCCAGCAGGCAAGTTACACAAACTTAATAAGGTATTTGTAATAACAATAGGTGTTGGAGCAAAAACACTAACGGTTTGGCATGATACGCCTATAAACGCTGGGTCAGTTCCGCCGGGAGGATTATTATCCTGTTGCAAACAAATAGTATAAATACCTGCGGCAGGAAATGTAAAACAAGCATCGGTACTTGTTTCAGTCTGACTAAATCCACCCGAACCAGTTGCTGTCCAAAGCCATTGCGTAATATTTTTTATATAGCATTTGGTTGTATTATTAAAACAAAGATTTAAACATGAACCATCACCTTGCACAAATGAAGGTAATGTTGTAATTCCACCAATTATAACAACTTGTCCTGTAGTGTAAGTGTTCCCATTGATAGTAATATTTATTTCAACGTAATAAGTTCCTGTTGTTGGAAATGTAAAGTTTAATGCGCCTGTTGGAGTGTATGTAGTAGTTAAAAGTGGAGAAGCAGATGAAGAGCCGTTAAATATATTCCACATGTAAAGAGCTGGAGGAAAAGAAACTGGATAACAATTTAATGAGGCTGTGAAATCTTGCATTAAAGCACACTTATCTTTACTGCCCACAAGGTTAACAACAGGGTCAAGTACAATGGCGGTATATGTAGCTGTAGCCGAACATGAATGCCCAGCATTTACAATATATTCTATTAAGTTATTGCCAGGCGTTAAAAACGCTGTACATACTGGCCCAGGTGCACCAATAACGGAGCTAGTCGGCGCATAAAAGGTGTACGATATGATGGATGAAGGAGCGTTTAATGAAGTGAATTCTACACAAGAGCCTAAACACATTGGGTTTGAAGGGCTAATCGAAAATGATAATACAGGTGGCGCAGATGGTAGAACATTAATTGTAAAAGGCTGAATTATACCTCCTCCTGCGGTAAATGTTCCAGATGCTGTTGGTGTAAATACAGCACATGGCGCAGAGTTTGACCAAAAATTCGGAACTAATAAATTTGGGTATCCACCAGAAAAAGTAAATGTATCCCAAGGAACACTACCAGTAAAGCCATTTGCGTAATGGAATGAAAAACATAAACTTTCACCTAAACAAATTGACATACCACACATAAATGGAGCTGAGTTCATGCAATGTTGTTCTGAGCCATCAGGATTAACCCAATATAAAACTGGAACTGTGCCAAATGCTAAAAGATAAGATACATTGGATTGACCTAAAGTTGGACAAATTTTTAAATAATAAAAACTTGTAGTGTCAATGCCTTCTAAACTTACGCTTAGTAAATTGGAACTAATCGTACTATCTGATTTTAATAAACTTAGTGAGGAACAGTTTCCAGAATAAAGATACATAGCATCTATATTGTTTGATGTTATGGAAGTTGTTAATGATGCAGGCAGCACATTAAATTTAATTTTATACCAATAGCAGTTATCAATAGTGTTAGTATCAATAAATGAATAAGTTGGATTGGTAATTAGTTGAGCATTGCTACAACTCGAACCAGTTTGTGCTTTTAATTGCCACATACTCAGTGTGCCAGCAATTAATAGAAATAGTTTTAGTTTTTTCATATAATGGGTTTTTATTTTTTTTAATTAAGCGTTATTATATTAATAAAGTAAGGGTTATTAATTTTCTTATGTTTTAAATATAAGAAAAATTAATACAGTATCACAACTAGGATGTGAAACCTAATTATTGATGCTTAGGAACCACTAAGCCCCCTCCACTGAATAAAATAGTAAATGCCATTTCGACGTTTATTGTTTTCAATGTGGGATATAATAATTTTGGTGATTTTAAGAATCTCGAATACAAACAAACTATATGTTTATGTTCAATGTGTAGTTTATGTATATCTGTTTTTTGCTATTAAATTTTAATACAATCAGAGCCGTGTTATTTATTTTTGGCTGTTATAATTGCTTTGTTAATATTAAGAACTATCTTAAAGTGACTGCTATCAAAGGTTTTATTATTTATTTTTCATTTTATCCAATTAAAAAATATAAATTTTATGAGTTAATTTTGAATGTTAAATTCATTGTTTGTACAATAGTAAAGAGTAATTTTGGAAAAAGTAAGCATCAAGCGAAAATCGCTATGTAAACACATAGGTGCTATTATTGGTTTTCATTGTAACTTAACAGAAATTTATTTGTGTGAAAAATAAGATAAAAATCATGTACGCCGAAGACCATAAAATTCTTCGAGAATGTTTGGTTGAGATGTTGAATGACAATGAAAAATTTAAAGTTATTGGCGATGCTGAAAATGGTTTGGAAATGCTTAAATTATTACGTAAACAACCGCCAGACATTATTATAACAGATATTGAGATGCCTGAAATGAATGGTGTTGAAATGTTTAAAATTGTTAGAAGAGAACTCCCAGATATAAAATTTATTTTTTTATCGTCGCACTATTCATCTTTTCTTGCTTTAGAAATGGCTAATCTTGGTGTTAATGCTTACCTTCCAAAAGAATGCGACATAGAAATATTAGAAAAAGCAATTTGTGAAGTTCATACAAACGGTAATTATTTTAATCCAATAGTAACCAACTTAATCATTACTGATTATATGAAGAAGCTTGGTTATCCAAGTATGATAAATCAATTATCTTTATCTGCACGTGAAACGGAAATTTTAATGTTAATTTGTAATGGAAAAACGAACAAAGAAGCTGCGGAAATACTCGAAATTAGTCCTGCTACAATTGATTTTCATAGGCAAAATATTTATAAAAAAACATGCAGTAGTAATTTAGCACAACTCATGAAGTATGCCATTAAAAATAAACTAATATCATTAAGTTGAAAATTGCAAAGTCAGTAGGTATTTATACTTAGTACTTCTGTTGTAAATAGTTTATCCATGGTTAAAGGTTTTTCAATAAATTTGAGATGTCGGTCTGCGGTTTGTTCTTTGTCCGACGGATTAATAGAAGCCGATAACAAACAAACTTCTCCGTGCTTTTTATGTAAACCTAATTCGATAAATTCATCTACAAATTCAAAACCAGTTGTTAGAGGTAAATAAATATCTAATAAAATGAATTGATAGTAGATGTCTGTTTCTGAGAGATAACATAACGCATCGGTTGCATTTTTAAAACTCTGAATATGTTTTACTCCAAAGTTTTCTAATATTTTTTGATTAATAAAAAGGTCTACGTCATTATTATCAATGAGTAAAACTGATGTTATGACATCAGTCTGATTAAGGGGTTCGTGTTTTGTTTTCATGTTTTACCATTTAAACTCCCCTTAAATAGGGAGCGTGTTAACTTCTGTATCTATTCGGAGGGGCTCTGGTAAGCCTTGTAGAATAGAAAAACAGAAAGAATAACACGCCCTTGACGTGTTGCCCCAACTATTTTTCTGTCTACTTAAAATTTACCAGATTTCTCCGACAGAAAAACGTTTTGCAACGCATTATATTTAATATCGTTACAAATGTATAACAAAAACAGATAAGTTTAACATCCTAAAAATTGATTTACCGAATTTATAGTCTATTTAAAACTATAAAAATTTGTCAAAATTCGTTTAAAACTTCACGGATTTGTTTAAAGTTTAGAAGCTACCGTAACTTTATTAAAAGAACAACGTTACAGGATATATAAAAAGAAAACAAAATAAAAAAAACAATTGTCATTTAAAAATCATAGAAATAAAAAAAAACAAACCTTGCTATATACTAAAAAAATAAAATAGGCGTTAACAGAAAAAACACGTATGACACCTCCGCTACTAAAAACTAAATTTTATGGAAACCCAAAGGAGAAGAGTCATCGTAAAATCTTACAAGTTAAAAGAGTTAGCATTAATATATCGGGTTTCCTGCTACCTGATGCGGTTAATGATAAGCAAGCATAAAAAGAGCATTGGAAAAAGAGAGGGATATTATTACCAAACAGAACAAGTAATAAAAATATTTAGTCTGTTAAAACCACCCTCTGATATAGACATCGTATAGTACCTCATATTATACACACGAAAAAAAATGACACCCTTAAGCGTTCCCTCAAACGCAGTGATTTTTTTAAAGCATAAAAAACAAAAGTAGTTTGCAACCTCATACAAACTATAAAATTCAAAAAAGGATTACTGATTGGCAATAATTTATAACAGTTTGCATACCTATTTATGCTAACCAAAAAAATTATTGTAAATGAAAATTGTTCAATTAATGGTATCGCAACACATCAGCGGTGTGATTCTGTACTTCATAGTTCTATTTGCTAATATAGATTATTCAGGCGTTGTAGACTATGCGTTAAAAGCATTTATCGGAGGAGCAATATGGTTTGCATTCAAACTATTGGGTGAACACCTATTGATTAAACTCAAAGAAGAACATAAAAACAAACAAGACAAAAACGAGGAATCATGAATCCACTTTGGTTGATACTATTAGTAGGCGGAGGAGCATTGTATTTTTCAAAACTCAGTGATGCAGGAAAACGCATATCCATTACCATTTTAAATATTGACACTTTTAAAATTGTTGGAGGCGCTTTACAACTCTCTGTAAATATAGCTTTAGATAATCCGAGTGATACAAGCATCACACTAAAAAAACCAAACGTAAAAGCATTTTATAAAGATAACGAAGTTGGTAATAGCATTCCGAGTGAAGAAAAAATAACGGTTAAAGCAAACGCTCGAACCGTTATGAAACAAATCAATATTCAAATACCATTTAGTAATATGCCAAATGTAGTGATGAGTTTATTTCAGGTAACAACAGGCAAAAAGAATTTAGCTTTTGATATTGAAGTGAGCACTGAAGTTAATGGCATTGCAATTACAGAGAAAAAAACGCTTTCCATTTAGATTACAACTTTCAGATTAGGATACAAAAAAAATAAAAATCTGCAATCCTTGAATTTGCGAATCATCAATAAAAAATAAAATGAGTGATTTAATTAAAATAGAAAACATAGGTTATACTGCCAATAACAATCCTTCAAGAGCCATAAGGAGCGGGGCGGAGTATGAGGAACTACTCCCTGCTCCCGATTGGCGAGAAGAAATTGTAAAGCGAAATGCAGATGTGAGCCAAACCGTACACGAGATGCAACGATTAATTAAATCGAGTGCATGGCAAACAAAAGCATTAAGCAAACGCTTAGAGGCAAAAAATATATACAGTACATGCAATAACATTTGGACTTTTTTATATAGCCATTGCAAGTACAAAGAAGACGACGAAGGACAAGAACAATTACGCACGCCAGCATTGAGTTGGAATTTAAGAACAAGCAGAGGCATTGACTGTGATGACTTTTCGATATTTGCCTCTTCGCTATTATACAATTTAGGCATACCCCATTATTTAAGAATAGCAAGGTATAGCGGTAAAAATTATTTCCAACACGTTTATGTTGTTGTTCCTCAAACGACAAAAAAATACATAACAGTAGATGCCGTATTAGATGAATACGATAGCGAAAAAGAAACCGAAGAAACTAAAGACTTTATTATTATGAACACAACGAATTTAAACGGAATAGATGTAACCGTGTTAAGTGGAATCGAAGACGATGCGTTTAACGAACTATCAGGCATATTATCGGGAGTAGATTTTGAGCGTACTAATGAATTAGAAGGCTTAGGACAAGTCCCCTCGCAAGAAGACGAGTTAGGAGCAATTTACAAACACTTAGTTCGTACCCGAGATGTGATAAGAAGAAATCCTCAGTATATCAAACACGTGGAAGATCCCGAAACATTTTTAGGAATGTTAGATTATGCCATTGGATATTGGGATACTGATAAACGAGAAGAAGCCTTAGGTATTTTAGAAGACCGAGAAAGTGAACTCAATTATTTGCATGGATTACAAGGAATGCCAGACGGCTATGAATCAGCAAATGTATTTTATGGGATTGATGGCATTAGTGGAGTAGTTGCCTTAGGAAAAGTAAAAGCAAAAAGAGCCTTCTTTAAAAAAGTAAAAGAAGCCGCAAAAAAAGCAGGGCAGGGCATTAAAAAAATAGCGAAAGTATTAGTTCGTTTTAACCCAGCAACGATAGCGGTAAGAGGCGGTGTTTTATTAGCAATGAAAACCAACTTTTTAAAAATAGCTGAAAAAATTAAATGGGGTTATTTAACCGAAGACGAAGCACGAACCAATGGATTTGATGTCAGTGAATGGCAAAATGCTAAAGAGCAATTACAAAAAATTGAAAATATGTTTGTAAAAGTGTTGCAAGGAAAACCAGAAGCCTTAAAGAAATCAATTATCTCAGGACGAGCAGGAGGCTTAAATGGCATCACGGAATTTGATGGAGACTTGGGAGTAGTAGTTGCCACAGCAACAGGAGCAAGTGTTGCCACAGCAATGCCATTTATTAAAAAGATTTTAATGTTGGTTAAAAAAATAAATTTCAAAAAACTGATTGCCAAAGTAAATCCTGCCAAATTAATGAAAGGAAGAAAAAAAGCAGAAACAGGAAATTCAGATTCAGAAACCAATTCAAGCGACCCAGAAACAGAGAACGCAACGGCATTACCTGAAAGCACATCACAAAATGATACAGGAACAAATGAAGAACAAAACTCAAGCCCTAATAGCACGAATGATGGAAGTCCGTCAAATTCAAAAACGACGAGTGAAGAAAAAAATGCTGATGAAAATGGAGCTGATGAAACTAAAAATTTACCCTCATCACAAAGAGATTCAGCACCAAGCACTACTGATAAAAGCACAGATGAAAACATCTTAACCAAAACAATGAATTGGGTTAAAGACAATAAAGGTATGACGGCATTAATTGCAGGAGGTTTAATTTTTGCCTTATCATCTACTGCCCGAAAAGCAATTGGATTAGGAGGCACAGTAAGACGAGGAAAAAAACGCAAAGGTCAAGCGAAAAAAAACGCACCAAAAACAATAAGTGGTTTAAAGAAAAATGCGAAGCACAAACAGAAACCAAAAACGCCGCGTAAACCAAGAGGTGGAAGTACACCAACCGTTACACTTTAGCGACTCAAGGGACAAAAAGATTTAAAAAATAAAATATATAAGGTCATGAAAAATAGAATAGCAATAATCAAACAACAAATAGGGAGCGAGAGCAAAAAATCGGTCATGGTGGTGTTGGGATTTATGAGTGGTACAGCCATAGCGAAAGGCATGGATATGCTCACAGAAAAATTTCCTGAAGCAGAACCATTTGTAAAATATGCTCGACCTATTTTGTTGGCAGGAGGTGGACTTTTAATAAGTTCAGCAACTACCAAAGAAGAAAGTTTAAAATATTTTGGGTATGGCGTAACCACCGCAGGAGCATTCGACGGCATAAAATTAGTTCCTTTTGTAAAAGACTATTTAGGATTAAGCGGATTAGAAAGCGGAATGCCAACCACGTATTACACCGAAAACAATTCCTCCAATTTAGAATTAGGAAATTTTGGAATCAATGCTTTACCAGTCAAATCATTTACAATGGAAGATGCACCCAGTTTTAAAATTCACTTACCAGATTTAGAAGGAACACAAAGCAGTTTTTCGGGCAACACGTTTGGGTATAATGGAGACGCTACTGATGAAACGGATAAGTTCAAAGGAATTTTATAAAATAGAAATTAAAAAAAATACGAATCAATAAAAAATTAAAGTTATGGAACAAGAAGAAATTTTAGGGAGCGAATATAACAATGTCGCAGACCTAATGGGCATAGACACCAATGGTGCACAAGAATTGTTAGGACGCATTTCTCGTTTGCCTAAAGAGAAACAAGCAGGAGCATTACGCCGTATGCTAAATCGTCCACCAGTATCAATCAGTGAAAATAATTCTCGCCAAGAATTAGAGCAAAAGTTTTCGCAACTCCCAAAAGACATTAAGGACGGTTTATTGAACAAGCGTTTGCAATTGGTTGATACACGTTTTTATATCGTGAAAGAAATAGGAGGCAAACAAAGTGTGGATGTATTTCAGGGAACGGATAATAAAAACGTAGGCTTAGGAAATATTGCGAACCAAAAACTAGAAAAGGACAATTGGTTTATTGTATCGGGGGTGCGTATGTTATATGGAGAAACAGCCGATGGAAAAGAGAGAGCCGATTTTGTGGTATTACCACCAGTAATTTTAAATGGAGAATTTGAATTTGAAGCAGGGCAGAAAAAAATTGTAGGTTTAATTACCAATGAAGTTTTTGATACCCGAAACCGAACAGATATTCCAATTGGTTATTATAAGTTTCACTCCACAAAAATTATTGAACCACAAGTAGAAATTAAAATGCCTGTAAAGTTTGCATCCGTTGCAAACCAAAACAGTTATTTAAAAGTGGTATTTGTTGGAACAAGTGTTGTACCATTTTAACGAAACAAACCAGTCAAAAAAAACGGCAGAGCTTTTCAAAAGCATTGAGTGTGTAATACACAAAAGCTCTGCCTACTGGCTATATGCCAATTGCCAATTTCAGATTAAAGACTGACCAATAACATCAGCAAAAAACAAGCTTTAAAAATTAGAAAAAATGAGCCAGCCAAAAATAAAATATCAGCAGATCACTTATACAGTCACACTGGCAGGGCAAGAAATTACGATTGATGCCGAAACCGATAAACTGTATAAAAAAGTAACAGGCATTAATATTGTTTTGACCGATGATAATAATAAGTTTAGCACCATTGTATTAGATATAAATACAGTAGAGTTGTTTCCTGAAAATTTTGAAATTTTACGCTTATTATTTAGAAACCAAGTGCCATTCGGTTATGAATATCACACACTTTCTGAAAGCGCTGAGGGAAGCAAAGTAAAAGGAAAATATAAAGATGTACCTAATGGAGCAACGTATCCATATTCCATCACGATTTCATTACGATTAGAAAACGAAAATTAAAATAACACCATGTCCATTGAAAACATATATAAACCCTTTAACTATTCCGAATATGGGATATACGTTATAAAAGTAACGATACCTAAGAAAGGCGTATTTAAAATTGAAGACACCTTGCCTTTGCATATCAAATTACTAAAAGGTATTTATTTTACCTGTAATGTACAAAGTGCTGAAAAGGTTGTTGGACATATCAGACTTAATTTGAATGAAGGGATTTTAAAAAATGTACAATTACCAATTATGAACACCAGTGTGATTAGACATACAGCATATCCAATTCCATTAAATGAAACTTTAAAAAGCAATAGCCTATTACAAGGCTATTTTATAAATCACATTTCAACCAAACAAATTTTTACACTTAAAATTTATCTGCATTACGAAAAATAACAAAATGAACTATGAAACAGCCATAGATTTAGCCCATCAACGCATGAGGGAAATTGGTAAATCAAAAGACGAATACCATATAGAACCTGTAACGATTATAGGCACAGAGTTGGAGCGAGAAAATGGTGAAATAATTTTAAAGGCCTATAATGAATATTATTATTTAGTGAATTATGAAAATTATTTTGGCTTTATTATTTTATCCGATTCAGGTTTTTTTAATGCAGACGATTATTCAGAAAACACAAATCAAGAATTTACAGGCATTATCAGAATATTAAAAAAGGGCGATGTTTGGAATATGTCTAATACCATTTTAATGAATACACCCATAGAACCAAACCTGACACTTATTCAAGCATTGCAATTATTAAGCATACAAAAATTAAGAGCGATTGACTTTATAAAAGTAACGATACACTAATGAACCATGAACACGCAAACCCCATACGAGCAAATCCGCTTTATCAATGATGTTATAAAAGACAGAAAGGATAAAAACCAAGCCACTTTTTTTAGTGTAAAATTGGAAAGGTCGGGGAATGTAACTCCATTGGTGGAAAAAGAAACAGGCGATACCTTTTATGAAACGCTGATTCAATATTTAACACGTTACGATATAAGCCACATCATTATTGATTTATACCATGGTAAAGCTCACAACATCAAAGAGCCATTTCAAACATTTAAGATTGCCGTCAAACGAAGTTCAGATGCAAGTTTAGGTGTAATTGCAAAAGATGATATTTTGATTACGCCGACTGAAAATGTGATTACAACAGAAAAGCATTTTATGGGGATTATTGAAAAAGAACGTCAAATATTATTTTTAGATTTTGAGCTAAAAAAATTGCAATCAGAAATCGAGGAATTAAAAAAGAAAAATAAAAAACGTAAACAATACATTTTAGAACTAGAAGCAGAATTAGAAAATAAAGAAAAAACAAAAAAGCAATCTTTAGGTAACGTGTCATTAGGAATGGTTGCATCCAACGCCATTGAAAATTTTGCAAAGAGTAATTTTGGAATTGGTATTTTAAAAAATGTATTTGGAGCAAACCAAGATATGCTAAATGGCTTATTAGGCATTGATGAAAATCCGAATGATACCTCAAGCGAAAAAGAAACCGAACAAAAATCAACTGCAAGTATTATTACAAAAACAAAACAAGAAACGAGTCCGCAAAGTGAACAGGAAAAATTACGGACTTACGTTATCAAACAACTCACGGAATTTTTGAACGGATTAGATGATGGCGCTTTACGACTTTATTTTGAAATCACACAACTAATAGGTAAAGACCAAAACAAATTGCAACACGTTTATATGGCATTAAAACAGTCGAGTAAACAAACGGCAACAACACCAGCAGAAACAAAAAGTACAGTATCTACAAAAGAAACTGAAGAAGCAACAAATAGCGAACCTGATTTAAAAGATAGTTCATAAACTTAAAACCATGATACACGAAATTACCATAGGTATTGAGGCTCAAACAGAGCAACAAGCCGTAGAGTTGGCGAAAGCCTTAATTGAAATAAAAAACAATTTGTCGGATGTCGATTTAAAAGATTTAGCAAAACTTTTAAAAACAAATCCAACGATTGTAAAAACAGCAAAAAAATTATTAGGCTAGGGAGTTAGAATCTCCAATAATAACTATTCTTTCAATTTGTTGTTTAAACGAATTATGTGCAGAATAAATAGAATAACTGGAATGTCCAACTGCCTCAGTGATAGCAATATTTAACGCTGTCTCTAGCCTAGTATAAAATGTTGGGTCACCCAAATCAATATAGCCATTTGGTACATACATGAATCTTAAAACTTTAAGAGTAGGTGTTTCTGATAGAACAACTTTTTGAATAGTCATATTTTTTTTGACAAATATAATAATAAAATGAAAACAAAATTCCATACCGACCCAACCAAAGACTTGCTGATTAAAGCAGGAGCAGGGCTTGTGTTGGCTTGGTTAGGAAGTAAATTAATTAAGAACTTAAAAAAAGATACAACAGAAAGTCAAGTAGAAAATGACCCAGCGGTAGGGCAAGCACAAGGATTACGAGTAGCTATGAACCCATCAGGAAATGAATGGATGCGAAAAATAGATGGAACAAGTTTAGAAGCCATCTTTAAAATAGCAAAAGAAATCACAGACCTTGAAGCAGTTAGAAAAGCATATAAAAATTTATACACGACTTCATTGTATGAAGATTTACAAGGCGACCTATCGGCGAGTGATTACCAAAAGTTTTTAGCATACGCCACCAAAGGAAAAGCAGGTTCGCAAAATTACGCGCCAAGACGAGCAGACATCATACCTAATTATTGGTTGATTACAACAGCGGATGCTAATATTAGAAAAACGCCAGTTAAAGAAAGTAAATACAATCCTTTAAATAATATTTTAAAAATTGTAAGTGTCGGAAAAATCATAGGCGTTACCACAGGTAAGTTTGTATTTGATGAACCAAACGATGTTGTATTTATTGAGTTTTGGACATACACCACAAAAAAAGAAAAGAAAACATTTTATGTTGCAAAGAGTCAAGTCGAATTAGTATCACAAAAAGACAAACTCGAGCGAGACAAAAAAGGAAAAACGCCTTTAGAAATATTAGAGGGAATAGATAACCTTGAAACACCACAACAAGAAGTCATCAGTATAAGTGAGGCAGAAATTTATACAGAGAATTTTAAACCCATTGGCTTTACACCCAAAGGCGTTATTGTTGGTTTCCCGATGTTGACTTTAGATACAGGCAAAGGCAAATACATTAAATTAAAAACAGTACAAGGATTGGTACGCTGGATAAAGGCGGATAAGGCAGTTATTAAAAATAGAAACATTTAATAACTAAGAACATGGCAAAAGAATATTTCTTGCGAGTTCCAACTGTGTTGGGACTGCAAGGCACAATCGAAATTTTATCACAAGAGCTTCTAGGAGCAGGAACAACCGATAAACGAATTACTTATGTCTTAAAATATTATGACATAGCGGTTAAGGTAGCCAAGGTATTTGGAATACACCCATTAATGATATTGGCTCAAGCCTCTGTTGAATCTGGTTGGGGAACAAGTGCATTAGCCACTCAAAACAATAATTTTTTTGGAGTGACTGCTTATGGTAAACCAAATAAATATTGGACTGGCGATAAACGAATTTCAAAGAGTTCGGGATTATCTTTTAGAAGTTATAAAAGTGTAGAAGCCGGATTTTCTGATTTTGCACGATTGATAACCACCCATTATCCCGAGGCCGCAAAAGTGAGTAACAACATCACGGCTTACGCTACTAAAATTGCCAACTCTCCTTATATCTCTGAAAAAAATGGCGACAATCGTGTAAAATACAGAGCCTTAATTATACAATCGGCAGAAACTATTTTAATCATAGCAAAAAAAAAGCTCCAAAGTCTGCTCAATTAGGGATTGGTGTTATTCTCCTATCTGGTTTAGGCTTATGGATTGGTTACGAATTATTTTTTAATACAAACACCACAAAAAATTAATCACATGAAACAATTAGCAAAAAAAGTCATTGAAGAATATTTAAACTTTGGTGGCACTAAAACGCCCGAAGACTTTAAACGACTATTAAAGAAAGTAGGAACAGCGATGTTTGATAGCATTGGAGATGAAGAAGGATTTCTGAAATTAAGTTTTATCGTTCAGAAATTAGAACATGGATTAGAAATTTCTGCCAAATATGGAAGTATCATTGCTATCGTCGATGATACCGAACACGACTTGCAGGATTATTACGAAAAACGGTCTACAGCAAAACCCAAAGCAAAACCTAAACACCCTAAGAAAAGAAATTCCGATTTAGGAAAACTCAGGCGACCTAAAAAAGAATTAGGTAAAATAGTGGATGAAGGAGATGTTCCTTATAAAGGCAGAGCCGACCAATATTGGCAAGACAAATTAAAAGTTGTATTTACACCAAACAATAAACAAATTAGGACAGGTTCAGAAATACCGAAAAATTATGCTTACGATAATTTAGAATACATTGAAAATTATTATGGCTTACGAGGTATTGAATTTGGGAATTGGTTATCTCAGCAAGACCGTAAAAATTATTTGTCAGGTTTAGGATTAGCCTTATTTGATTTACATCATATTTTAGACTTCAGCCCAAAAGAAATTTCGTTACACAATAAATTATCGGTTGCATTTGGAGCAAGAGGCAGAGGAAACGCTTTAGCGCATTTTGAAGCAGAAACATTTGCTATCAACATCACTCGTTATTCACGTCCAAAAGCAGGAAGCACAAAACGTAAAGGATTTAACCGAACAGATTTATTAACTGCTGGCGGTGGCATTGGTTCTTTTGCTCATGAATACGGACACGCTTTGGATTATTTCGGAGGAATGTTTTTAGATAAAACAGATAGTGGCGCTTTATCAGGTGGACGAAGTGAACGTGTTAAGTCAAATGTTCAACTATTAAAAGAAAATTCATTAGAAGGCTTAATGGAAAAATTAATAGCTAAGATAATCTGGAAAAATCAAAAAGAACATACGCTGTATTATGAGAGATTGAAAAAAGCCAAGTTGAGTGAATATTATTTTCGCAGGAACGAATTATTTGCAAGAGCTTTTGAAACGTATGTGCATTACAAAATGCAAAAGAAGAAATACAAAAATATATTCTTAGCAGAAACCAAATACAATCCGCGCTATTATTTAAGCATCCCAGAAATTAGAAAACTTGAAAAGGATTTTGATAATCTAATTGAGGCTTTAAAAAAAGGAATATAGTAACCTATAAAAATTAAGATTATGAAAACGGATATTCAAATAATCAATTGCCACACGCACATTTTTAATAGGTCGATTGTACCTGATCGGTTTTTGCCTTTTATCCTGCGTCCAATAGCAAACTTATTGCAAAGTGATAATACCTCAAAAGGCATTGCCCGATTTTTATCGGTATTAGGCAAAAAGGACACCGCCTTATTGATAAAGAAGTACAATCAGTTTTTAAAAATTGGCGATTTAAAATCACAATTAGAAATTTTTAAATTGTTGCAAAGCTTTTATCCCGAGAATACTAAATTTTGTGTGTTGCCAATGGATATGGAATTTATGAAAGCAGGAAATGTTAAGCAAAATTATAAAGACCAGTTGGATGAATTAGCCAAGATTAAAAAAGACCCAGCCTATAAAGATTTAATTTTGCCTTTCATATTTATTCATCCCGAACGTATGGGTTTGTTTTCATTGGTTCGTAAATACATTGAGGAAGAAAACTTTGCTGGATTAAAAATGTATCCACCATTAGGTTATTATCCTTTTGATGAACGTTTAGACCAGGTATTTGCGTATGCAGAAGAAAATAACATTCCTGTTACCTCTCATTGCGCTAGAGGTGGTGTATTTTACAAAGGCTCTGTTACAGACGATATGAGAAAACATCCCATAACAGGAAAAGTATTTCAGCAACATAAAAACAAATTCTTTACGGATATTTATACCGACCCCGATAATTATGAATACTTATTTGTAAAGTATCCGAACCTTAAATTAAATTTGGCTCACTTTGGTGGGTTTGATGAATGGCAAAAGTTTTTACAAAGTAGTATTGATAGTTCGGGAGAGTTGAACTGGTTTGAAAAAGTAAAAACCATCATAAGAAAATATAAAAATGCTTATACTGATATTTCGTATACGCTATTTGAAAAAGATTTAATTCCATTGTTAAACATTACTTTACAAGACCCAACACTAAATTCTAAAATCTTGTTTGGAACTGATTACTACATGGTGGAGCAGGAAACCAGTGATAAAGAATTTTCTATCAATCTTAGGAGTACCATTGGCGAGGAAAATTTCAAATTAATTGCTGAACAAAATCCAAAATTATTTTTAAATTTGAAATAGAGTAGTTTTGTAAAGTTTATTTTAAAAAGCCCTAACATTAATTTGTTAGGGCTTTTTTAATGACTCCTGTTTATTTACGGAAATATTTTTTTAATCTTTGTTTTGACAAATTTGATTTTTCAATTTTCATTATAGTATTTGACGTCTTGTTTCTTTTAGAATCCTCATATTCCTTAAATAATAGAGTAACACCAAAAGCTAACACAAGTGCACTTATTGTTAATGCGAATATTTGTGGACGTCCTGATGAATCATATTTATCTTGAATGGAGGTTTTATCTATATCATTTCTGATTAGTTCAATTTCAGCATTTATTTTTCTGTTAATAATGTTCTTTTTAATAATAATTAACTCAATGTCATTTGATTCACAAACGGTTGTTGTGTTCAAATTATTCCTTATGTTTTCTAATTTTTTAGTATAGAATGCACATTCAGCACTATCCATTACTCTGTTATAATTTAACTCAATTATTTTAAGTTGACCGTCGTACTTCTTTTTTTCTAAATTTTTCCCACTATCAATTTGAAAACTAACTATGTAGATGAAAGTAGCTAACCCTAAAAATAGAATTATACTGCTTGGTTTTTCAAAAATTGGAATATTCATATTTTTATTACGTATTGATTAATATATCTTGTGGATTTTCATGTTTAATCCTGTTAAAATAAGTAATATTTAAACTGTTGTATAAAAGCTAATTAGATGCTAGTTTTATAATATTCTACTAAGGTTGTCCCTTCTCCCTTTTCATCTGTAAGTATACCAATGATTAAATTAGCGTCTACTTTTATTAACAATTCTAAACTTTTTATATTTAAAGAATTTCTTGTGTACATTTTGTAAATGTCATAATTTCCCATTTTATGTAGTGATGTTATTTTAGAATAGTAATTTTTTTGTACGTCTAAAATATTTTCGTTTTCAAAGTTAACTTCAATTGCACCATTAGATTTTTCAGCAAGATTGTCAAGAAATATTGTTTTAGCCCATTTTCCGAAAAATAATTCAGTTACTGGTATGCTTTTTTTTCCATAAGTGTCATCATCATAATTGAGTTTATAATCAAATAGTTGAAATAGCGATTTTCGAGTTCTTCTAATCATGAAATTATGTTCATCATTAAGAACCTTTTCATAGGTTTGTTTTTGTTTTTGAAATTCTGAAATTTGGGTTAGGAGTTGTTCCTGTTCTTTTTCGGCTAATTCAATTTGACGTTCTGCTGATTGCAATTTGTCGTATTTGTCATCATAATCATTTTTTAATAAATCATAATCTTCTTCAATAGAAACAATATCTGCTTTGTACTTTTTATATTTCTTTTTGTATTTTTCTGAATTGATTTTTAAATCATAGTTCTCTGTATCTAATTTTGCAAATAAATAGGCTGGCAGTCTCTTTCCGACGAATAATTTTATCGCCTGTGCGATTATACCAATAAGATAAAAAATTATTAATGAGCCAAAAGCATAGTATAATGGTTCTAATACCATTCCATTAAAGCCATATCTATCTATATAAATGTTAAACAGATGAATTCTTCCAGAAAAAGGTATTTTATTATCTACTGCCCAAAATTGATATAGTAATCTCCAATGTTGATATACCCAAACTAAAATAAATGATAATATTAAAGGGTTTTTTACCCTCCCTTTAAAATCATCTAGCAAATCATCAAATCTCTCTTTAAATGTTTCCATATAAACTAAGGTAATATAAATAGTTTGTTTAAAAATTATTATCTATTAGATTTTAAGTCTTAAATGATTGATAATTTCTAAAAACATACTGGTTATTTATCGTCTTTTAACAGAGCTAGGTATAAATCAACTAAATTTCTAATGTTTAAAAACAAATTATGCAAGACAAACAACACATTTATACTAAATAATACGATTTTACTGTGAAAACTTAAATTAAACCCTATCATTAATATGGGGGCTGTAAGATTTACTACAAGTATTAATATTTCTGTAAATAATGAAAATGAGAAGTTTATTAAAATCAAATCCATTAAATTGAGTTCTTTCAATCCTATTTTATATTTGGTCTTATGTGTTTTTAATAATTCTACGTTTCGATTACTCGCTGTTGTAAGAAAGGTAATTGAGGTAATTGAAAAGCCGACAAGAATCCCCTCTAATGAAATAATTTTATTTATATAGTCTTCAAAATTATATGCTACCGCCCCTTTGTAAAGAGATAAATAAATTAGAAAGCAAATTATACTAGGAATTATCCATTCAAAAATAAAAACACGAAGTTTTGAAGTACGAATGTAATCAATAGGTATAAGTATAAAATCTAAATAGAGCATTAAAATAATTGATTAAAATAAGCTTTTAAAATAGTAAAAGCTCTTGCGCTTTCAACTTCTCCATTTAAATTTAAATCGAACCAAGCAGAATCTTTCATTATAAAATCGAGGGTGTCAAGTGTAACATCATTTTTATGGTCGTCTTTACCTTTAACAGTTAGACGGGATATTGTTGGATTTAAACCAGAGTTTAGTTTATTAAAAAAATCAATAACTGCATTTTTAATATTTTCTCCACGTTTAGGTTTTATATTAAGAACAATGTCATGTTTAATTTCCGTGGTTCTATTGCTATATCCTAACATATCATCACCTAATATCTGTTTAGTAACATGCAATTCTGCCAAAAAAACTCTTGATAATTCTTTAATTTTTTGTAAAATATCTTTTCTTATTAAGTGATTATAACTTATTGAAAAATCTACACTGTCGTACAATTGTCTATTATATTTATTGAGGTAATCAATAATTTGGTTTATAGAAACTCCATTGCCATTTTTCTCAATAACTACTTTTACTTCCGTTTTTGAGATTTTCAAACATATATGAGTTTTTTGTTGTTCACCTTCACTATCTGTTTTTGGATTCGGTCTTTTTTTTCCTGTACTTCTGTCAATTAAATCTGCTCTAAATTGATTTTTGGCGCTTGTAAAAAATAATGAAACAGTATCCGTAGTGTTTTTCTCTGAAAAATCTAAATACATAAATTTATCATTTTTAATATCTAAAATCTTATCTATAACATCAAGTTGCTTTATTTCATTTATCAGACTCCAGATTTCTAAGGCAGGAAGCTCTTGGCCTTGCCTGTGCATTTTTTTAGTTAAAAAATAAAAGTTAATCCCACGTTGTTTTGTTCTCTTAGCCATTTTTAGTGTTTATATAAATTTAGTACTATATCTTTCAAAAACAAAACTTTAAAAAATATAACTAATGTTTTATTTAAATTATTGTCATTTTATAATCAATGTTTACCAAACAAGCTTTCGACGAGTTTGAATAAAGATAAGATAAAGATTGAGCAAAGATGGCATAAAGATGCCTAAAAGCTTGAGTAAAGATGCCTAAAAGATAGCGTAAAGCTTGAATTAGCATAGTACGTAGCTGTTTTATAACGCTCTATAGTCGACAAATCTGCCTAATATTTCAATTACTCACTAATTTATCGACTTGCTTATTAGTTTGGAATTATGATATATGATGTAATTTTTCTCCAATGTTATTTTTACTTTTTTTTAAATTTTGTATTTAAAATAACCTTTTTTGATTTTTTACTTTAATCCATATTTTTAATAAAATTAACTGTAATTGACAATATTTGAATTATTTTAATTAGTTTGTATATATGTAACCAAATTTGTAGATTTACGTTAAAATAATAAAACATTTATCTATTAATTTGCCAAATGAACAAACGAAAAGAAATACCAACACTAAAGGCTATCTGTCCTAATATATCTTTAAATGAATTTTTCGGCAAAGAAACCCTAGAAAAAACGGTTGAGTTATTAGATTATATCAATTTGCCCTTATTCAAAAGAAATCAAACAGGAATTTCGCACCGCTTTTTAAATTGGTGGACAAGTGAAAATGTATTAGATAAAAATATACAAGAAGCAGGACGTTTTACATTTACAGAATATATTTGGATTAAAGTCGTTGAACAATTAAGAACCTTTAATTTGCCCTTACCATTTATTGCTACTTTAAAAACTAAACTATTTGAACCTATTAAATTAAAAGGCTTTATTAGTAAAACAGAGCAAGTCAAAAATTACATTCACGAATTAGGAATAAGTGAAACAGAAAAGAAAAAATTAATTGATTTTGTAGTCAATGAAAACAAAAGCGTTGCAGATACAGGAGTTAGTTTGTTTCAACTCATTATATTAGAAAGTATATTAAAACGAAAATCAATTTCGGTGGCGGTATTCCAAAATTGTGAGTTTTTAATACTAGATAAAACCAAAGAAAGTTTATACACAGAAAATGATTTGAATTTATTAGAAACAGGCACATATATTAAAGTATCAGTTTCTAAATTATTAAGTGAGTTTTTACGTTCCGATTTAGCATTTAGTGTAATGGCTAAAATTCAGCTCTTAACCTATCCCGAAAATAAGTTATATGAATGTATTCATACAGGAGATTATGAAAGTATACAAATACATTTTAAAGATAAGAAAATAAAAAGTTTGGATTTAAAAAAGGCGGTCGATACCAAACAAAAAATAATAAACATTTTAAGTGAAGGAGAATTTGCAGAAATAACCATAAGGAAAAATAAAGGCATCATAACAAAATTGGAACAAGCATTGAAAATTACATTTTAAGTCTTGGCAGGCTTTTTTGTAATTGGGATTAGTTGGCACAAAACGAAAACGTTCTTTATAAGGATTGATATAGGCACATAACGAATTAACCACCTTTTATAGGTGCATTATTTAACTGCTGTTTTCTTTTTTTGAAAACGGCTAAATGTTATGAGCCATGAAACAGATTAATGGGATTAATAATTCGTCACAAAACGAATTAACCTATGAACAACTAAAAAAATATAAGGGTTTTGAAGATTTAACAGAAACCCAAGCGGAAAAAGAAATAGAAAATATAAAACGTTTAGCTAAAATATTGTATTACTTATATATAAATGAACAGCAAACGAATAACAACGAAATTGACGAGCCATGAAAACCGACTTAGAAATATTTATTCCGTTTGCTAAAAAGGGTAAATATGCAGACCGCATAGAGGGTAAAAATTGTTTAATATATACTAGGGTATCATCTAAAGAACAGGAAAAAGGATTTAGTCTTGAAACTCAAAAACGATTAATTGAGCAAGAGTGCGAAAATAACGACTACATTATATTAGCTTATTTTGGAGGTGTGTTTGAGAGTGCTCAAAATGATGAACGAGAGGAATTTAACCGAATGTTGAAATTTGCCCGAAAGAGTAAAGAAAAAATTTCACTAATTATGGTTGCAAGTGTTGACCGTTTTTCTCGTTCGGGTGCAAACGCCATTTATATAGCAGATCAATTAAGAAAAGAGAACATTAAAATATTTGCAGTTACACAACCAAGCGACACATATACGGCAAATGGTAAGATGCAACAAAATATGCAATTTATATTTTCTGAATATGATAATGACCTTAGACGTGAAAAATGTACATCGGGAACAAAAGAAATGCTTTCACAAGGCTATTGGTCTAGCAAAGCTCCTTTAGGGTATGACCAAAAAACTCGTAAAAAAAGAGATAATACCAGCATGTCTGAACGACAAACAATTACCATTAATGAAAAAGGAAAATTAATCCGAAAAGCATTTTATTGGAAAGCAGAAGATAAGTTAACCAATTCTGAAATAATTTCAAAGTTAGCTGTTTTAGGATTAAAATTATACAAGCAACAATTGAGTGATATATTTAATAATCCTTTTTACTGCGGTTTAATGGCACATAAACTTTTAGACGGGCAAGTAGTAACGGGAAGACATGAGGGTATTGTATCAAAAGAAATATTTTTACTAGCTAACAGTATTAGAAATAGAAATACCACAAGGCGAAATGATTTTAGCGAAGTGCCTTTAAAAAACTTCATGAAGTGTGCGGATTGTGGTAGTTCGTTTTGTGGCTATATAGTAAAGAAAAAAGGGCTTTGGTATTACAAGTGCAACAAAACTGGTTGTAAGTGTAATAAGAGCGCTAAAACGATTAATAGTTTATTTATTGAGGAGCTTTCACATTATACGATTGATGAAAAGTATAAAGAGCCTGTAAAAGATGAATTATTAAGATACTTTGATAAAACTGCAAAAGAGAATGAATCAGATGCTCAAATTCTTAAAGTGAAATTAGCAGAGGCTTCAAAAAAAGTTGAAACTTTAGAGGAACGTTTTGCAATAGGAGAAATTGAAAAGGACTTATACCAAAAATTTATAGTTAAATATAAAAAGGAAAGGTTAGAAATTAATAAGGAATTGGAGGGCTATCAGTTTAAAAACTCGAACCTCGAAAAACAGTTAAATAAATACTGCAATTTATTAGTAAACCTCCCGTTAATATGGGAACGTAACGGATATAGGGGTAAAATAGAATTGCAAGAATTGTTGTTTCCACAAGGATTATTGTTTCAACGTGAAAACAGCAGTTTCCGAACTCCCGAAATAAATCAAGTGGCTCTTGCAATGTCACTAATAGCAAGGCAAACAAACCCAAACAAAAAAGCAGACAGTAACCAATTTTGTTACGTGTCTGCTTATGTACACACGAAGGGACTCGAACCCCCACCCTTGCGGACCAGATCCTAAGTCTGGCGCGGCTACCAATTACGCCACGTGTGCATTTAATCTAGATGACAAATATAATTATAAATTTCCTAAAAACTAAAAAAGACTTTTCAAAATGAAAAGTCTTTTTTAATAATAGGTTATGTAGCTGTTTATCTAAATAAATTAACTGTACCATGTTTTTCTATTTCTTTATCATCAAAGCCTATCGCCTTTACAAAATAGAAATAACTGCCATCCGTTACTTTTCCACCATTTGTGTTTATTCCGTCCCAAGCAGCTTTTGGCCCTGTAAATTCATATAATTTTTCACCCCAACGGTTAAATATTTGCAAAGAAATTTCTTTTATTCCTGTTGATTTAATAGAAAAGAAATCATTTGTTCCATCACCATTTGGTGTAAATACATTTGGAATTTCTAAACTTAAACCATCATTTATAACAATAGTTGCGTATGCGGTGTCTGAACAAGGCCCAGATGAGGCAATTAGCATAACTGTAAATGTTCCGTTTGTATTATAAATAGTATTTGGATTTTGAGTGGTTGATGTATTTCCATTTCCAAAAGTCCAATTAAAAGTTGTAGCACCGATACTTTGATCAGTAAAATTAACAGTTAAAGGAGCAATTCCAGAAGTTGGATCCGCAGTAAATGCTGCTGTCACACTTCCTTGACTAACACTAATAGTGGCTGAAGATGAACAACCAGTTAAAGTACTAGTAACTACAACCGTATAAATTCCTGATTGACCAACGGTTGGACTTGATGTTGTTCCGCCTGATATAATGTTTGGCCCAGTCCATGAATATGTTAACCCTGAGCTTGAATTAGCCGATAATGTTACACTTGTAGCTCCACATGGTATAGAGGTGTTTGCAATAACTGTTGGTGTTGGTGCAACCGTTGTTCCTGAAACTGAAATTACAACACTATTTGTGCAACCTGAAACCGCATCAGTAACACTAACAGTGTAATTGCCAGAAACACCTGCTATTACTGGATTTGAAGCAGTTCCAGTTGGTGTTGACCAAACGATTGAACTTGTACTACTTGAGGAAGCATTTAAAGAAAGGGTTGGTGATGAACATGTAATCACAGAGCCTGTAGCCGCAACACTTAATGTAGGTAATGAGCTATTACTTAAAACAGAAGTTGTTGCAACAGCAGTACAACCCGTAATTGAATTTAATACGATAACTGAATAAGTGCCCGAACTATTTGCAACAATTGAAGATCCTGTATTTGAGCCAACTATGCCAGGACCACTCCAATTATAATTTATTCCAATGCTCGGTGTTACTGTAGTAGATAATACTGTTGTTGGTGCTCCACAAGTTAATGATTGAGTTGGAGTAATAGTTACACTTGGAACAACTGTATTGCTCGAAATGGTAATAGATATTGAAGCAGGACATCCGTTTACCGTATTTGTTATCGAACAAACATAAGTTCCTGGTGAGCCGAATGATGCCGTTGCAGTTGTTATTCCAGTTAAAGGAATTGGACTCCATGAATAGGTTAGATTTGAAGCTGCTGTATTTGTAACAGTTACAATTGCACTAACTGACGATGTGATACAAGTTAATGTTGCACTTGTTGGAGTAATTGTTGGAACTGGAGCATTTGCATCAGGTGTAACTGTTGCGTTTGCCGTTGCGGTACAACCATTAGTTGTGTTTGTAATTGTTAAACTATAAACACCACCGCCATTTGCAACAGGGTTCGAAATAGAAGTTGAACTTAAACTTCCGCCTCCTGCTACCCAAGTATAGGTTAAAGGACTAGCTGTTGAAGTTGAAATTAATTGAACGGTTGGTGTTGAACAAGTAACAGTATAATTACTTGGAGTTACCGTTAAGGTTGGGATCGTTGTATTAGTAGGAATTGTTACAATTTTTGTTCCCGATACACCAGAACAGCCTGTAATTGTATTTGTAATAGTTACTGAATAATTACCTCCAACATTTACCACTGGATTTGCTGTTGTACCACCTGATACAATTCCTGGTCCTGACCATACAATTGAATATGGAGATCCTGCTGGACTTGCATTTAAAGTTAAGCTAGTTGTTGTACACGTAAGACTAGTTGTAGGGGCAATAGTTGCAGTTGTAACTACTGCCGTTGTATTTGAGGGCACTATTACATTTAATGTAGTTGAACATAAGCTTAGTGTATTTGTAACAACTACTGTGTAAGTTCCTCCAAGAGAAACGGTTGTAGAAGGAGTTGTTGTAGAACCTGTTATTCCTGGACCTGACCATAATATTGAAATTGGAGTTGTGGTTGAAGAAATACTAATAGGTACTAGAGTATTTGAACAAGTAATTGATGTGGTTACTGCTGCCGCTGTAACCGAAGGGAAGCCAGCACTTGCAAATACTTGAACTGTTGAAGTCGTAACACAACCTGTAATTGGACTAATTGCCTGTAAGGTAAATATTCCAGCTGATGAAGCAGTTGTTATGAAACTTGTTGCAGAACCACTAACGCCTCCAAGCCAATTAGCAGTTGTGCCTGCTGGCGCTGTTGCACTACCTGTTAACGTTACAGATGCAGACGAGCATGTTATAGTTTGATTTGATCCAGCACTAACACCTGTTGGAGCAGTAGTGTTTTGAATTGCAGCAACTGTAGTTTGAAAAGTACAACCAGTTGAAGGGTTTAAAACAAAAATTGTATAAGTTCCTAATCCTTGGCCTATCGCATTTTGCAAGTTTGTTCCACTTGCTATTGAACTTCCACCAGGGGCTGTCCATGTATAATTCATACCAGCTAAAGTAGATGTTAATGTAATCGTATTTGATGGATTACAAGTAATTGAACCTGTTGTTCCTGCAATAGTTGTAGGTGTAACGGTGTTTTGAGTAACAGTTTGAACTCCCACCGTTTTACAATTATTAGATGAATTTGTAACTGTATAATTAAATGTACCACCTTGGTTGACAGTGATTGTACTAATATTTGTAGCAGATGTAATTCCGGTACCAGTCCAATTGTAGGTTACAGGACTTGTTGTGGTAGTTGCACTAACATTAATATTTAGTACGGTACAGTTAAGCGATCCACTACTTGCTGAAGCAACAATTGGAGAAACTGTATTTTGAATGATTGTTTGCAGGCCAGTTGCAATACAATTATTTGAGGTATTTGTAACTGTATAATTAAAAGTACCACCTTGATTTACAGTTATCGTACTAATATTTGTGGCGGAGGTTATTCCTGTGCCAGACCAATTATAAGAAACTGGACTTGTTGTAGTTGTAGCACTTACATTGATACTTAGTGTAGAACAATTTAATGAACCTGTATTAGCTGAAGCTACAACGGGCGGAGTTGTGTTTTGGGTAACTGCTAATACTCCAACAGTTTTACAACCGTTTGTTGTATTTGTAACTGTATAATTAAATGAGCCACCTTGATTAACTGTTATTGTACTGATGTTGGTTGCTGAAGTAATTCCAGTTCCTGTCCAGTTATAAGTAACAGGGCTTGTAATTGTAGTAGCACTTACATTTACATTTAAAACTGTGCAATTTAATGATGAGGAAACTGCGCCAGCTACAGTAGGAGCAGTTGTGTTTTGACTAATTGAAACTGTAGAAATTGGCGAAGGACAACCTGCTGCTGATGTTACAACTAATGAATAGGTTCCAAGAGCATTAATAATTGGAGTAGCAGAAGTGCCTCCTGAAACTATTCCTGGACCAGTCCAAACATAAGTACCTCCTCCAGATCCAGATAGTGTTAAAGTTGTGTTTGAACAGGTAAGTGTATTTGTTGCGCCAGCATTGGCAACTGGAATTGGATTGACAAGTATAGATTGGCTAATCGTATTTGTACAGCCATTAGCCGCCGTCATATTAACTGAGTAAGTTACGCTACCAGTAGATGTAGGGGTTGCAGAAACGATCGATCCTGAAGTGCTAGATAATCCATTTCCTGCAGAACCTGTCCAGGTATAAGTACTAGCAGTACCAGCAGTAATAGTAACAGGACTTCCTAAACATATACTTGATGTTGGTGTCGAAGAAATTGAAGTGACTGGAAGAGCGCCAAAAGTAACAGTTTTTGTTAGAGTATAAGAGCAACCTGCACCTTGGGAAGGCGTTACAACTACGGTGTAAGTGCCAGTTGTGTTTATAGAAACATTTTGAGTAGTTTGCCCAGTTACACCTGTTCCTGACCAGAGGTAGGAACCACCAGCAACAACGGGTGCTGTTAGGGTTACATTTTGTCCAACGCATGGCGAACTATTTGAAGCAACAATAGAAGCTGCTCCACAAATTGCATCTACATAAGCCCAAGAATTATGTAATCCCGCTGTACACCCAGCAGCAGAGAATTTAATATTTACAGTTTGACCAATATAGGGTGTTAAATTTATACTATTTGAAGTCCAGTTTTTATAATATAAAACACTCCCATCATTACTATTTACATACCCTGAATTAAGAAAACCTACTGGTGGAACACCAGCTGCAGCTTGCACATAATATTGAGTACAAGTTGATAATACAACGCCTGCTGTATTTGTTACTACAACATGAAAATAAGGTTGATTTCCAGTAGTATGTCCACCATCATTTAATACCACAGCATAATCATAAGAAAGCAAGGAATTACCAGCACCAACAACTATTGATTTTGACATCTCTTGACCGTTTGAATAAGTGGCATCCCAATAAAATGCACTACATGAGCCCCACGATCCACTTTGATTTGAATAGAAACCTCCTAAGCGCGCAGATGTTGTTGCTCCACTTGGATCTAATCCTGGAATAACGCCTAATGGATCTAAGCCATATGCGCCAGTAATTACATTAATATCAGTGCATGAATAAATACTTTGATTAACACCTATAAAGGCTGTTCCAACTCCAGCGCCTGGTACAGTTAAGGCTGCATTTGAATTTGTATTGTAACCACTGCTACATAACCAACCACCTAAATTGCCATCTTCAAAATCTATATTATTACAAACACTGGCCGCTACTTTTGCATTATTATTTTTTGGTAATTTAAGTAAATACTCTTCCCTTGCTATTTCAAAAGGCAACTTTGTAAGTTTATATTTTTCTTTTACAAATGCAGATTGCTTAATAAACATGAAATTTCTAAGTTCAATTACAACTTTAATGTTTTCAACTTTACTTTCTTTAAGAAAAAAAGCATAATCAAATCCATCAAGCGAATCACCTTTATAAAAAGTTGTTAAGTTTAAAATTTCTGCTTCTCCCAATGCAGAAATCAGTCTATAGTCACCTGTTTTTATTGGATTCCCAATTATACCTTTAAGCTGAATAGGTTTGTTCGTTTGAGAAATAGCAGTAATGCTACTAAATAAAATAAATAAAATAAATAGTTTGTAGATTTTTTTCATAGTATAGATTTTAAGTTTTTTGTTTTTAATAATATCAAGCATTTTTTTTTCTATAAATGTTTTTGGTAAAAAATTCATACTTGATTTTGATGATTAAATTTATTACTTAATTATAAACACGAATGTAGTTATAATAACGATAAAGTGATTAATTTTAACAATTAAATGACCAATATCACCCACAAATAAACGATTTAGTATATTTTTTGGTAGATAATTTTGTATTTTTTTTGTTGATTTGTCGTTTTGTAATAATTATACAAATCAGATTTTAACTTTTGATTTTTTGGATTAATAGAAAATGCTCTTATAAAATATCTATCAGCACTATCCAATTTATTTTGTTTAGCATAACAAAGCCCGATATTTAAATTTAATTCATATTTTGATTTGCTTAATTTAAGTGATTTATTGAACCACTTGATTGCTTCTGTTGGATTATTATCTATTGACATCGCAATAAATCCTAAATTATTTGAAATTTTGTAATAATTTGAATCGAGTGAATAGGCCTTTAATAAATAACCCTTAGCTACATTTGTTTTATAACTTATTTGTTCAGTTGATAATTTTGAATTATTCTTTTTAATCTCAGTTATTAATTCATTTGCGCATAAAATATTAAGTTTTACTGAATTAGGATTATTTTTTAAGTCAGATTCAAATAGGGTTTTTTCGCTTTTCCAGTCTTTATTTCTCTTTATTATACTAGTTGTAAATGCGACGGTAATAATTAAAACAATACTGATTGTAGCTTTTTTGTTTTTAAGCATATTAAGTAAAAAATAGGATAGCAGAATGGATAGACCGATAGATGCAAAAAAAACGAAACGTTCTCCAACAATTCCGGGAACTGGTTTTGCGAAATTCAGGAACATGGAAATAGAAACTATAAAAAACAAAATCCCAATAAGTATTGGATGGTTAGGGCTTCTATGGAATTTGAAAATCCCAACGCATGAAAATATTATTGTAACAATTCCAATAATAGAATAAGTGGAGAAAAACGAATAAACAGGAACTGTGTTAAAGCCATAGTAACTTGAAAAATGAAATGGAATTAAAAAAGACTTAATGTAAAACCCTAAAGCATTAAAGCTCGTTGAGAGTTTAAGCAATAAAGATTTATTCGTAAATAGTGGGTTTTCGAAGAAATAAGAATGACGTTTAGAAATCATTTCATTATTTAGCATGTAACTTTGAAATATTTTATATAAAAAAAAGAGTGCTACTATAGAAATGCAAATCATCGCAATTTTTTTAAAGTTAATCGATTTCTCGTAAAAAATAATTATTGGAAACAAAGCTAACATGGGCAAGGCGTCAAGTTTACTAAGTAATGCGGTTATAAGAAAAATAAAACCAAAAAATAGTTTCGATTTTTTGTTAGAGTTTATGCCTTTATAAAAATAAATAAAAGATAAAAATGAAAAAATGAAGCATAGTAAAACATCTCTGTTTTTCAAACTCGCAACTACTTCTGAATGGATAGGCAAGAATGCAAAAATCAAAACAGATAGAAATATTAGCTGAATTTGGTTTTCAGAAAAAATTAATACGAGTGTTTTGAATAAAACGATTAGGCATATGGCATATAGTAATATATTAATAACATGACCAAGGTGTGCGTTTACTCCAAAAAATTGATGCTCAATCGCGAAACTTAATTTTACAATTGGCCTATATTCAAACCCTCTGCCATCATCATAAGTAGCATAATGTGTTGTAAATATTTTAGGGATTGAAGAAAATCCTTTTGTTGTTATATTATTATTTGTGACAAAATTATCATCTAACGAATAACCGTTTTTGATTGTATTCCCATATAAAACAAAGGATATTATAAAAAACAAATAGTACTTATATTTTATTAGTTTTTCCATTTGTTATGAAACCTCTATATTTTTAAAATGAATTAATATTTATTATAAATCGTATAATTAAGTGTATCGCCAATCTCTAAATATTTTTTTGACATAAATTTTGCCAAGTTTTTGTTTTGGGATATAAAAAAAGCTTCCTCAAATTTGTTTAGTGAATTTTTTATATCACCCATCATAAGGAGACTATTCCCTTCAAATGTTAGGAAATTATAATCATCTTGAAATTGTTTGTTTGCAATTCTAGAGCATTCATAACTTTTTTTATATTCTTTTGAATCAAATAATAATTGAATTAGTGCTGAATAGGCTGTGTATTGTTTGTTGTTTTGCTTAATAGATTGAATATAATATTGGTATGCTTTTTTATTATTTTTTAGTTCTCGATAACAGTTTCCTATATTTTCGTAAGCCTGTGGATAATTTTGTTTATGTCGGATTCCAAGTTCAAATAGATGCTTTGCTGTTTCATAATCTTTTAAATATGAAAAATAAACCACTCCCGCATTATTGTAGGCAGAATGAATGCTGGAGTCTGCCGTTACAGCTAAGCTATAATGTTTTAATGCTTTTTGGACTAAATCTTGTCCTGAATATTTCTTGTCTGGTGATCTCAACATTTCAAAATATAAGTTTGCCATTAAGCTATTTGCTTTGGCTGATTCTTTTAAATACGGCATATCGTTTTCAAATAAATTAAGTTTTGATTCCCATTTAGAATTTCTATTTATGATTAGGAAAAATGAAATGAGAATAATTGGTAAACCGTAAACAATTGGTTTTGAAAAAATGTTTTTTAGATTTAATACGCTTACTTTATTTAAATGTTTCGATAATAGAACTGAAATCATTAGGCAAAATCCAATGCTTGCCAGAAAGCATAATCTCTCACCAACAACACCTGGAACTGGTGTTAATAAGTTTGTAAATGGGAAGATGGCTCCTAAAAAAAACAAAACAGCGAACAGAAAATGTTTATTTTTATGTTTAAGATAATACCAAATAACAAATGATAAAAAAAGTATCGCTATTAAAAAACTGAGATTATAGGGTGAATATACATTAATCGTATTTGATCCATAATAAGCTCTAAATGGGTATGGGAAAAGTAAAAATTTTACATAAAATCCGACTGTTTGTAATGAAATAGCAATATGATCTATGAAATTAAAATGAGTAGTATATAAAGGATTCTCAAAATGGTAAACATTTCTAATAGGCTTTTCTAAATGAATTACACTTTTGAAAAGAAAAAAGACAATGATAGAAATTAGCATTGTTCCTCCCACAAATAAGGTTTTTTTTAGGTCAATTTTTCTATATATTATTAGAGCTAAAGGTATTATTGCGAAGGTTAAGATGGCTGTTTTTTTGCAGAATAATCCAAAAATGATTGATAAAATAATAATCAAGAAAGATTTTAAACTTGTTTTTTTTATGAATTCTAAACTCCCCCATAATGCAGATAAACAAAATAATGCGGATAACAATTCATCTCTAGATTTTAAGTTATTGACTACCTCAGAATGAGCTGGGTGTATTAGAAAAATAAAGGAAGTTAAAAATGCGAGATTGTATTTATATTCATAATCTTCAAATAATTTTAAAAGTGTAACGAAGATTAAACAAACCAATACAAAATATATCAAAATATTAATTAGGTGGCTAATAAATGGGTTTTGACCAAAAATACCATATTCAATTGCAAATGTTGCTGTAACTAAAGGCCTATAGTCAAATGATGATTCCTCATCACTTGCATACCTAGATTTCCAGATTTTCGGAATACCTTTGAAACCTTTTGATACTAAAGGATGATTAGGAGTGTATTTTTGACCCTTTATAGGAAAATTTGTAACCGTTATGTAGTCATCATCGAGAGCATACTTATTTTTTAAGCTGTTACCATAAAATAAAAAACAGAAAATAAAGAATAATAATATGGTTTTTTTATTTTCTTTAGCTAGGTTTCTCATTTTCTATAGTTGGTTTTTTTGTACAAAGAAAAAATAATTTTCGAGCAAATTGGTATATCCTTTCAAAAAAAAAGCGCTAACAAGTAGCGCTTTTTAAAGATATCAATGTTTTCTTTTTATTTTTTACCTGCTATAAGTTCAGCAACGCTTTTTTTCTTATTATTTGCCATCATATAATCTACACCCATCTTTTGAGCTAAACCTAGATAAAATGATTTATCGTGAGCACTTTTTAATGTTAAAACAGCATCACAATTTCCTTTAGCATCAACATTAGATGTTGTACAAGAAATTATTTCCGCATTAGTTTTCAATACTTTAAGTGCATTAGTTGCCTCAATTTGATCAGCAAAACCGTTAAGATTTATTTGAACAACTGTAGATTTTTTTATTTCACCTTTATCTATTTGTCCTTTAAAAGTCCAAGTTAAATTTGATTGAGAGTAAGCTTTTGAAGAAAGTAATGCTAAACAAAAAATTGTTACTGATAATATTTTTTTCATGTTAATTAGGTTTTAATTTAAGGCTAAGATATATTTTTTTTATAATTAAGCAAAATATTTTTATCTCTGAATGATTAAAACTATTAGTTTATTGAGTAAACGAATGTTATAAGATGTGTGCTTGTTAGTTTTTCAGAATTAATTAATTATTTAGTTAGTAAATATTATATTTGATAAACTAATCCTTTGCCATTGAAAGCTTTCATTAAATCTATAAGTTATTATTTGCCTGAGCAAATTTTTACAAATGAGGATTTTTTTCGAGAATTCCCTGATACAATTTCTAATAAGGCAAACCTTTCTAAAATTGGTGTAAAAGAGCGTCACATTGTTGCAAAAAATGAATTAGCATCTGATTTAGCAGTTAAAAGTGCTCAAAAATTGTTTAAACAAAATAACATAAATCCTCATGATATTGATTTTTTATTGTTTTGTGCTCAAGAATTTGATTATTTCACACCCACTACGGCCTGTGTAATCCAACATCGTTTGAATTTGCCTACCAATTGTGGCGCTTTAGATTTCAATTTGGGATGTAGTGGCTTTGTATATGGATTAGGAATTGCAAAAGGTTTGATTGAAAGTGTTGGAATGAAAAATGTTTTATTATTGACGTCATCTACTTTAACAAGGAAATTACACCCAAAGGATGAAAATTTGCGATATTTATTTGGCGACGCAGCATGCGCAACCCTTATTAGTGAAGGAAATTCAGAAAGTGAGATACATCAATTTAGTTTTGGAACTGATGGCGAAAGTGCTGATAGAATTATGGTGAAAGACGGAGGTTCTAGAAATCCTATTACTAATGAATCATTTCATGAAATTATTAATGAATATGGGAATATTACAAGCAATGCGTTTATGAATATGAAGGGTGTTTCAGTTTTCTCATTTTCAATTAAACAAGTTCCAAACTTAATTAATGATTTATTAAAAAAGCATCATAAAACAATTGAAGAAATAGATTTATTTATTTTTCATCAAGCTAACTTATTTATTATAGATACTATCAGGAAAAAATTAAATTTAAGTGAAGAGAAAGTATTTAATTATATGGAAAATGTCGGTAATACTGTTTCTTCATCAATACCTATCACTCTCTACGAGGCAATAGAATGTAAAAGGGCGAAAAAAGGAGATACAATTTTACTAGCTGGATTTGGGGTTGGCTTATCTTGGGGAGCAACAATTATTACTTTATGATTTATTTAGTTATTTTTATCATATGATTACGTTAAGTGAGTTTACAAAAAAATTGGAATTAGAGTTTGAGGATATTGAGTCTGGAACTCTTACTGCAAATACTGATTATAGAACGATAAAAGGATGGAGTAGCATGCACGCTTTAATAGTTATTGCTTTCATAGACGCAAATTTTGATGTGCTATTATCTGGTACTGAATTAAAACAAACAAATACCATCGAGGATTTATATAATTTAGTATTTCAAAAAAAATTGTAATTGGCTCAATTCAGTACATCACATATTAGTATAAAGGCAGTTGTGACTTGTGTTCCAAAGGCCGTCGAACGTTCCTCTGATTACAACCAGTTTAATGAGCAAGAATTAAATTTATTTGTTAAAACAACAGGGATAAAAGAAAGAAGAGTTGCTTCCAAAAATGTAACTTGTGTTGATTTATGCTATACTGCTGCTGAGGTTATTCTCCAAAAATATGGTAATGAAGATATTGATGTGCTTATTTTTGTTTCACAATCGCCTGATTATTTTTTACCCGCTTCCTCTATTATACTGCAAGATAAACTTAAAATAAATAAAAGTTGTTTAGCTTTTGATGTTAATTTAGGTTGTTCAGGTTACGTTTACGGATTATCAATTGTAGCAAGTTTATTGCAAAGTGGTCATTTAAAAAAAGCATTGCTTTTAGTAGGTGATAAATCAACTATTTCAACAAATTATTTAGATAAGAGCACTTATCCATTATTTGGAGATGCAGGAACTGCAACTTTGATTGAGTATGATAAAAATGCCGAGCCATGGCACTTTAATTTACAGAGCGATGGTTCAGGAAAGGATTCAATTATTATTGAGCATGGTCATTCTCGTCATCCTTGTGATGAAGAATCTAATATATTGCATGAAATTGAACCAGGAATAAAACGTACAAAAAAGGACTTAGCATTAAACGGCTTGGATATTTTTAATTTTGCATTAAAAGAAGTAGCACAAAATATAAATTCTCTTTTTGAAAAAAGTGGAATTTCTAAGGATGAAGTTGATTTTTTCTTGTTTCATCAAGCAAATAAATTAATAAATGAAAGTGTTCGCAAAAAGTTAAAAGTTGAAGAACATAAAGTTCCCTATTCAATTGAAACATTTGGAAATACGAGTTCTGCCTCTATTCCGCTAACTTTGTGCTTTAAATTAAAAGATGAACTTAAAAATAAGAAACTATCGCTTTTGTTAAGTGGTTTTGGGGTTGGTTATTCTTGGGGAAGTGTTTTATTGAAGACGCAAAATATTTATACTAACTTAGTAGAACATGATTAGTTTAAAAAATAAAACCATATTAATTACAGGTGCTTCTTCTGGAATTGGAAAAGCAACTGCATTTATTTGCAATGAATTAGGAGCGCACGTTATTTTAACATCTCGTAGAGAAGATGAGTTAAAAGAAATCTGTAATCAATTAAAAGATAATTCGAGTTTTGTGGTTGCCGACCTGACACAAGAAAATGAAATAGAAAAATTAGTTGCTTCAATTTGTAATCTTGATGGAATTGTGCATTGTGCTGGCATTGTTAAGCCTGTGCCTATAAAGTTTATAAAGAAAAAGCATATTACAGAAATGTTTGATGTTAATTTTTCATCAGCAGTATTGTTAAGTAGTAATTTACTATCTCTAAAAAAAATAAATTCAAATTCTTCAGTAGTTTTTGTTTCATCGGTTTCAGTTAATCATCCTTATACAGGCGGAGCACTTTATATTTCTTCAAAAGGAGCATTAGAGGCATTTAACAAAGCATTTGCTCTTGAAGGTTCTTCAAAAAAAATACGTTCAAATATTGTTGCGCCAGCTTTAGTAAAAACAAAAATCTGGGATGAAATTACAGAATCATTTACTAAGGAGGATATTCAAAAAATAGAAAACCAGTATCCGCTTGGATTAGGTGAAGCAGAGGACGTGGCAAAAACAATTGCTTTTTTATTAAGTGATATGTCAAAATGGATTACGGGTACAACTGTCACGATGGATGGTGGCTTATTATTAAATAGCACAAAATAACATGAATCAATTGCAATATAGTATTATAGTTCCTGTTTATGGCGCCGAAAATTCTTTAGAATTATTAGATACAAGTTTGCGCACTTTTTTTGACGGAAAATATAATTATGAAATTATTTATATTGATGATTATAGCTTAGATAATTCTTGGCAAACATTAAAAAAAATAAAAGATACATTTTCCAACACAACTATAGTTCGGTTTAGTAAAAACTTTGGTCAGCACGCAGCTTCTATCTGCGGATTTAAGCATGCTAAAGGAAATTTTGTAATTACAATTGATGATGATTTAGAAGTGCATCCAAATGAAATTGAAAAATTAATACAATTTCAAAAAACTACAAACAATGACCTCACTTATGGATTGTACAAAAAATTAAACGAACCCGTATTAAAAAATGTGTTCACTAAAATTTATAAGCAAATATCAAAAATTGAAGGTAAAGATAAAGGTAAAGGAAGTAGTTTTAGATTAATTAAATCTGAATTAGCAAAAAAAATAGCAAATAATCATAAGCAATTTGTTTTTAT
This sequence comes from Bacteroidota bacterium, assembly GCA_038327195.1. GTDB lineage: Bacteria > Bacteroidota > Bacteroidia > B-17B0 > Aurantibacillaceae > UBA4416. The sequence continues at coordinate 43,562 of JBBQKU010000009.1, forward strand.
TGATGAATTGTGTTTGTGGTATACCAATAAAATTTCGTTTGTTAACGTAGAACCAAATCATGATTTTATATTAAAAAACAGATATAAAATATCTGGATTATTTAGCATGACTTCTACGGTAATTATGTTTTCTTCCACTTTCCCATTAAAATTGGTAACATACTTGGGTTTGCTTTTAGCAAGCACAAATTTTGTGATTGGATTATTTTACATACTTCGTAAATTTTTATTTAAAACGCATGTTCAAGGATATACTTCACTTATTGTGAGTGTACTTTTTTCAACGGGTTTAATTTTATTATGCTTGGGAATAATTGCTCAATATATTAGTAAGGTTTTAAAAGGTGTTAATAATGCACCATGCTATAATGAAGACGAAGTTATATGTTAGTATTAAAACAATATGGCGTATCACTAATAAGAGTTCAAGAAAAAGATATTGAATTAATTAGGTATTGGCGAAATCAAAGTGATATTGTAAATTTTATGGAATATAAAAATTACATTTTTCCTGACGCTCAAAAAAAATGGTTTGCTTCTATTAATAATAAATTGAATTACTATTTTATAATTGAATTCGAAAACAAAAAAATTGGTTTAATAAATGTAAAAAACTACGATAGACTTGCTGGTTTTGGAGAGGGTGGTATTTTTATTTGGGATAAAAACTACGTAGGTTCTTTTGCCGCTGTATTTAGTTCCTTGTGTTTATTAAACTTTATGTTGTTAAAAGTGAATGTTTGTTCAAAATCAAGAGTTCGGATATTAAGTAATAACGATAGAGCTATACATTATAATAAGCTTTTAGGCTATAAGCTAATTAGTGGGCAAGAACGTGAGTTAAATCAATTGTATGAATTAGATGTAAACGATTACTTGCAAATGGGTGAGAAACTTAACAAAGCAGCCCAAGCGCTAGCAGATATGGATAATAATCTTATTTATTTTGGAGAGGCTAGCGAAAAAAATATTGAGGAAATTAATGCCTTATTAGTCGGTAAAACTATCTAACGGAAAAATTCCTTTTTCAAAAGATTTTATCCAAGTTTCTTTATCAACCATATTTAGTAAAAATGGGTCATCCATATTTTCTATTTTATATTTTGAAATTTCATAAGCATTGTATCCCCACAGTGGGTTTGGAATGTCAAACATTAAAACAACTCGGTGACTATCGGCATTATTCCAAGCTTCATGAGTAAAGGAATCGTCAAAAATCAGTAATTCTCCTTCTTTCCAATGCCTTATTTCAGTTTCAATTTTAATCCCACAGAGTTCTTCATTTGGCACAATTAAAGGCAAATGACCACGTAATACCATTTTTGAATAGCCTTTGTGAGGCAATACATGGGTTTTGGGTTTTAAATAGGAATAATCGCAGGATAAAATTTGCGGTATCGAATATATTATTTCGGCTGTTTTAGGGCAAAGTTTGGCGTGATTTGGGAATTTCATGTTAAAGAAAATAAATGAAAATACTTTCCATGCCTTGTTTTTTTCTGATTTCACATAGCTAGGAAATGTTTTAAGCCATTGATCATCTTTTTCTTCAGATATTAATTCTAATAGCTCAGATTTTATTATCGAAAAATTTTCCTGTATTGGTTTTAAAAAATCAAAATCACTTGAATCATAAAATAATTTTGGGTTTTTTTCTGTAAATCCAATATTGCTCATATTCTATTTAAATTAATTATACTAAATTAGTGAAAATAAATTTATTTCTATCATGCCTTTTACCTGGTATAGCATATATGATTTTAGTTTCGAATATAAAGGAAATGAACAATCCTTTATAAAGTCCGATGAGTTTGCTTGGGCTGCTGAATTAAAGACCAATGGCCATTTAATAAAAGATGAATTATTTAATTATTTATCTAAGCATGATTTAAAAAGTTATTTTGCTTCATCCATGGTTAGCAGAAAAAATAGTTGGCGTACAATTTCATTAAAAACTTGGAGTATTGAGTTATTTAAAAATCAAAAAGATTTCCCAATTACAAACGCATTAATAAAAAAATATCCGCAAATTATTTCAGCCTCATTTAATTTATTGGAACCGAATTCAAAAATTTTACCACATTGTGGTGATACAAACGCCATTTACAGATGTCATTTGGGTTTAGAAATTCCTGAAGGATTACCAAGTTGTGGTTTTAGAGTTCGTGAGGAAAGCAGAGCTTGGGAAAATAATGAATGGCTTATATTTATGGATGCTTATAATCATGAAGCTTGGAACAATTCATCAAAAGAAAGATATATTTTTTTAATAGATGTTTTACGCGATGAATTTTCAAGTCAAAAAAAACAGGTTTGCGCGACTGTTCTTTCATCTTTGTTTATTCAAAAATGGACTGGAAAGATAGGATTAGATTTAACTAAGCATCCTTTTTTTGTAAAAGTAATTACTAAACTATTAGTCCCAATTGCACGTTTATCTGTTTATTTAGTAAATCTTTTAAAATGGTTTTAGGGTTATGAATATTGCTAAATGGTATTCTTTTACCGAGGGTTTAAAGTATGATGGTGATGAGCCTTCTTTTTTTAATGTAAAAAACAAAGATTGGGCTATTTTGTTATGCAATAATTACAAAATTATTTATGAGGAAATTCAATATGTAATTTCTGAAAAAGATAATGGAATCATTCCGTACTTCAATCAAACTTTAGCTAGTAAGCCCGAAGATTGGACAATTTTACCACTTTATGTTTGGGGTAAAAAGCAGATTGATAATTGTATTTCATGCCCTCAGACAACCAAATTAATTGAACAGATATCCGCAATGACATCTTGTTCTTTTTCTATTTTAAACCCACACACATCTATTAAGCCTCACTATGGTGATAGTAATGTAATGTATCGGTGTCATTTAACCTTACAATGCAGTGGGGGTTTACCACAAATTGGAATGAGGGTGAAAGACAAAACGATTGAATGGAAAAATGGTGAGTTGTTTGCTTTTTGTGATGCTCATAATCATGAGGTTTGGAATCATACAGATGAGAAACGTTTTATTTTAATAGTTGATGTATTAAGAGAAGAGTTTATTCCCCAAAAAAAACAAATTTGTGCAGAAGTTAATGCTACGCTTTTTTGGCAACTAAAATTCCAAAAATTTTATTTCATAAAGCATTTGCCTAGTTGGAGTAGGAAACTACTTTTAAAATTGACAGCTTTGTTTTTTTAGTTCACTGTTTATTCAAACGCTGAGTGATCAAATTTAATTTCATGTGTCATATCGCCGTACATTTCATCAAAGTTCTCCCCACACTTGCTGTCAGGCCTTACATCCTTATTATGATTAATTAGATTTTGAAATTTGACAAGTGATTTTTTGTCTTTAATTACATCTATAAACTCACTGTATTTCTCGTAATTTTTAAAAAAATCACCAGCTAATAAATAATGAAAAATGGTGTATGCTGATTCAAATTTTTCGTAAACTAATAATTCCTCTGGATTTCCAAGAGTGGAGAAATTAAGTGCTTCAGGTGTATAAAATAAACGAATGAATTTTTCAAGTAATTTTAAAGCGCCATTTATTTCTGTGTATGCTTCATCCATAGCCGTAAGAGCATTTGGCATATTTTTTATTTTTTTGTAAATCGCTTCACCCACTATTTCAGCACTATGCATTCCAACATAAATTCCACTCGAAAATATTGGATCTAAAAATGCACCTGCATCTCCAACTAAAGCAAAATTTTCTCCGTATTTTTTTTCACAGTAATAAGAATAGTCGCCTGCCATTGCAACTTTATGTTCTGTTTTAGCATCCTTTAATATTGATTCAAATAAAAATGATTCAGACAGTTCTTGCAGGTAATAATCGTTTTTCCAATCTGAAGAATCTTTAAATCTTATTTTTTGTGATTTAACATGTTTGTTATCTGCTACAATTCCTATACTTAAATGTTCTTTACTAACTGGTATTACCCATATCCAGCCTTTTTTTTCGCCACCAGTATAAATAATTTTTATTACCCCTTCCTTTAAATGACTATCGAAATTTGTATTTGTCCAATGCGACCATGTGGCGACTCTGTCTAAATCTGCGTAAGATTTTTTTTCGCCAATTTTTTTTCCTAAAAAGGTGCTTTGCCCGCTTGCATCTATTATGAATTTTGCCTGAAAGGTAAGTTCTTCACCTTTTTCATTCGTTGCATTTACAATAACAATTTTATCAGGATTATCAAGTATAACTTGTTTTACCATTGTTTGCTCTAAAACTTCGGCACCCCTTTTTTTACTATTATCTAATAATAATTTATCAAATGCAGATCTTATGACGTGAAAAGTTAAGTATGTATTATCTTTAATTACATTTTTGAAACACCACAGAGACTGTTGTTTTCCATCACCAGAAACAAAATGCACACCTGGTTTTCTGGTTGATATTTTTTTAAGTTCTTCTATTAATCCTTGTTTTTCTAAAGATGCGTAGGAAAGCGGTATTAGTGATTCTCCAACATGTTCTCTTGGAAATTTTTCTTTCTCAAGCACTAATACTTTTAGTCCTTTAGATGCTAATGTTGTTGCAGATGTTGATCCAGCTGGGCCGCCGCCGATTATAATTACGTCGTACATGATATATTTATTTAATTTTTATAATTCAAGGTATTTGCTAATGATATTTCTTTGTATTTCTGATGTGCCCGAATATATTGTGCTTGCTAACGAATCACGAACGGTTCGTTCAATATCGTATTCCATTAAATACCCTTTAGCACCAAAAATGTGCATCGTTTCTGTTGCAGTTTTAATAAGGGATTCACTCACGAATACTTTAGCTATTGATGCATTTAAAGTGTTCGACTTGTCATTATCTATTCCAGCAGCAGCTTTATATGTTAATAATCTACTGGCTTCAAGTCTCACTTTCATATCACTGATTCGATGTGCTATCACTTGTTTTTTGCTTAATGATTCTCCTTGTGATTGTCTATTTTGGGCAAAATTAATTACTTGTTCAATCAGTTTTTGCATCACTCCAACATGGAGTGCGGCAATACCAATTCTTTCCCAGTCCATTGAATAATTAAAAATTGTAGCTCCAGAGCCAACATGATTTAAAATATTTTCTTTTGGAACATATACATTATCAAATTTTATTTGGGACATAATGCATGTTTTTAACCCCATTTTAGTGAAGATTTTTTCAACTGAAAAGCCGTTCGTTTTTGTATTAATAATAAATGGTGTTATTCCACCAAAAAATCCTTTGTCTTTATCAGTTAATGCATATACTAATATTATTGTAGCCTCGCTTCCGTTAGTAATATACGTTTTAGTTCCATTTAACAAAAAGCCATCATTATGTTCTATGGCCGTAGTCTGCATATTAAATACATCAGATCCATTTTCATCTTCGGTTATAGCATTTGCACCATGACTTTTTCCAGAACAAAGATCAGGTAGTAAATTTAATTTTTGCTCTTCAGACGCGTATTTCCAAATAGGAATTGCAGTAGCGAAAAGATGAGCAGCTACCGAAAAACTTAATCCACCGTCTTCGCATCCATATCCAAATGCCTCCATTGCTAAAATTGTTGAAATTGGATCTAAGCCAACTCCACCATATTCAGTGCCAATAGGCAAACTTGTTAATTTCTGACTAGCACATTTATTCCAAAGATCTCTAGGAAATAAATTTAATTTTTCTCTTTCTGAAACATTATGATTTAATTCTGCTTTACAAAATTCAGTAATACTTAACTGTAATGATTTTTGTTCAGCGCTAATAGTGAAATTCATACTGTTTGTTTAATTAATTTTTGATAATCAATTTTATTGCTAGAAGTAATTGGTAATGAATTTACAAAAATAAAATCATCAGGAATCATATAAATAGGTAATAATTTCATACTTATTGATTTCATTTCAATAATTGATTTGAAATTCTTGTTTTCTGTTACAATATAAGAAACAATTTGCATTGTGTTTTGTTTAGATTGGGTGGAAATTACAGCGCAATATTGAATACCTTCACATTTTAAAAGTGTTTTTTCAATTTCATCTAGTTCAATTCTATAACCATTTCGTTTAATCATTCTATCCACTCTTCCTTTAAAAACATAATCATTATTTGAATCTAAGGCCACTATATCACCCGTTTTGTACCATTTAAGGCCATTATCGTCTATTAAGATTTTTTCATTAGTTAATGATTCCATATTCCAATAGCCAATCATTAAAGCCTTTCCAGAAATAAGTAATTCCCCTTCGGTTTTAGATTCGATAATTTTACTTTCGTAATGCGCACATGCTTTTCCTATTGGAATATTTTCAATTAATAATTTTGGATTTTCCAATTTAAAATAACAACACACATTACTTTCTGTTGGCCCATATAAATTGTAATAGCTTACCAATGGTAGTTTATTGTATAATTTTAAAAATTGTTTAAGGGGATAAACTTCTCCTGCAAATAAAATTAGTTTTAAGTGCGAAAAGTCATACTTTTCAATTTTACCATATTCAGAAATTAAATTGAGAATGGTTGGTGTAGAATACCAAACTGAAATTTTTAAATCTGAAATTTGTTTTGCTAACAACATTGGTTGTCGTGCTATATTTTCAGTTATTATTACTAACGAAGATGCATTTTTTACACATACAAATATGTCAAAAATAGATAAATCAAAATGAAACGGAGCGTGCGAAGAAAAACAATCAGATTGTTTTAGTTTGAAAGTAGAATTACACCAATTCACAAATGACATTGCTCCTGAGTGAGAGTACATAACGCCCTTAGGATTACCAGTTGATCCTGATGTATATAAAATGTATGCTAAATCTTCTGGAGATTTTTTTTGATTTCTATTTTTATTTTTAAGAAGAATTAAATCCTCAAATTGTACTAATATATCAAATTCATTTTCAAAAAAATCAATATATTTTTTTTGAATTATTAAGGCGCTAACATCACAGTCGGTAATAATAAATTTATTTCTTTCAATCGGTGCACTTGCATCAATTGGAATATAAGCGCAATTAGAGTTTAAAATGCCGAAAATTGATGCTACAAACGTGATTGATTTTTCTGAGTAAATTGCAACTCTACTTCCTTTTTCTATTCCAATTGTTTTTAAAGAATCTTGAAGATCAAGGCTCAACTCAAAAAGTCGTTTGTAGGTAATTTTTTCTTCATTGCAAATAAGTGCAATTTGATCAGAATATAATTGAACTGATTGTTTTAATAAATCATGCAATTTTTCACCATTATTCATTTATTTTTTTTTGAATAAAATTGGCAATTATGTTAATTGAGTCTAAGTTATCTCTATCAACTTCGTGAGCTGAAAATTCAAAATTGTATGTTTCCTCAATAAATACAACTAATTGCATTGTTAAAATAGAATCAATTAATCCACCACTGATTAAAGGAGTGTCATAATTGAGGATTTCAGATTCCACATTTTTTAAAAAACGTTTAACAATAAAGTCTTTTAAATTCTCTTTAATACTTTCTATACTTTCTGACATAGTTTCTGAAAAATTTAGTTTTATGAAATTATTAATTTTTATTGAATATTTCTCGTTTATGCTTTAAAATTTCTTGATAAAAGTCATTTGCGATTAATTGATGCCCTAATACATTTGGATGAGTGTTTATTTCTGATATTTGTATTGAACTTCTCGGTAAATCCCTATAAACATTTTTTAAATCAAGCGCTATGCATCCAGCCTGCTTGGCAAATTTTAACATTGCAGAATACTCATTTTCGTTTGGAGTTTCTTCTGTAGTTAGGAGATAAACCCAAATAATTTTGCTATGATTTCTTTTACAAATAGATGCCATTTCTGCGTAACTCCATTGTAAAATACAATCAATATATGGATTGAGTAATTGCTTTATTTGGTTTTCTCCCATTCCTGATTTAACGCCAGCGTGTTCAAGGATATCTGTTAGAAATTTGTATTTTATAGGAACATTTCTTTTTAAAATGTTTGAAATATCTTTGATCATTTTATTTCTTTCATCGGAATGCGCAAAATAAATAACGGCATTGGGTTTGTATTTAAATACTTCTGTATTTAAAAGTTCTAAATGTTCAATAATATAATAGCCACCTGCTGCAAAATTCCATATTTCAATTGATTTATAATTACTGTCCGGAAAATTTTTATTCAATTTTTCCTCAGTTAAATATTCAAAATTTTGGTTATTACTAACTCCCGAACCCATTTCATAAGATCCGCCTAGTAATGCCATTCGAAATACACCATCATTCTTATTTTTAGAATATTGTTTATCTCTAATGCCAAATTGATTGCTCAAGAAATTGTGATCTAATCCTTGTATGTTTAGATTAGGTTTCATTCGCCTATTCAATAAATTATTTGTGTTGTAATAGGCTAAAGTGTATGGATTTTTTTGTAATTGTTTTATAAATCTTTTGCTGCCTATACCAACAGAAACTTCTTCATCCCCCTCTATTAAGCGATCATAATAACCAGTTTCTGCATTTTTTTTATCTATTAGATTTGGCGAATCTTTAGAAATTGTTTGAATAAAATTTGAAATTTGTTTTGGCAAAATTGATTGTACATTTCTATTAGAAATTAAAATCAGTATGGCTATAGTTGGTACCGTTAAATATACGGTTTGGGATGGTTTTTGTTGAATTAATTTTTGAATAGCAGTTAGATTAATTATATAATGGAGTAATATTCCGGCAGTAATTATTGCTGCGGTTAGTATAAAAATTGATGCAATGTTGTTTTCCTCTATTTTGTTAAAATTCGACATTAAAAACAACCATTCGTTTATTGTTTTACTGTTCCATAATGCCCACATAATTGACATGTATGATATCATTCCTATTATTTTTAAGGTATTTAATAAATAGATTTTGAATTTGAGATTTGTTTTAATAATTTTTTCTTTATGACTGTCTTTCTCAATGAGCATTGAGTTTATAGTTATTAGAATTCCCACTGTTATCCAAAAAGCTAAGTCAACTGTTTTTAAAGAATAATTTCCCGTAATCCAAAATAATTGGTAAGTGTGAAGGAGACACGTTATTAAAAAGACGGTCATCATAGTAGCCGGTAGTAAATATTGTTTAATGCGTTTTTTATAAAAAAACATAATTGGATAGAAAAATATTTTTAATATGAAATCTCTCCAATAAATATTTATTCTTCGCCATAAGTCAACAAAGCTTGTTGCAATAAAATAGTTATCAAAAACCTTTGGTAAATTCATTCCAAACATGCAAAGTAATCCAATTATTAAATGAAAAATGCCTGATAATCTAACAATAAGGAAATAGTTGGAAAACAAATAATTTAAAAGTGATTGTAAATCTTTTACATCTGACATTGTAATTAAAAAATAGTAACAAATAATTCGATATGCTAATAAATGGAATATTCCTCTTAGCATCCATCTTATTCCTTTTTGCCAAATTTCTTTTTCTGGGGCGTTATAATATGTTCGGATATATGTTTTATAATCAATGATAGGGAAGAATAGGAAAAAGATATTTGGAAGCAAGAAAAAATAGGTAATACTCTGCCAAAATGATTTGATAATCAAGCCATGTTTTAGTTCGTATAAGTAAATTATTATTCTAAACATAAACATTGGAAGGAGGTAATTTAGTAATATGTTCAACCTTGGAGAATAAAACAATTCGGTTTTTCCTAAAGCAAATGCACAAAATAGTAAAGCTACAAACGAAATTTTAATCCAATGTTTTACATTTATATGACATAAACTAATTAGTGAAAATCCTGTGAAAATTAAAACCAATCCTGCTTTTATACCAAAGGCATTTATAATAATATAAAAAATAGCAAGTAATAGGACTATATGCTTATATCTAAGTGGTGTAAAACTATAGATGAAAAAGCAAGCTATGATAATATAACTATATTCAATTATTCCTGAGGATTTCTCAATTTTAAATAAATTCAGAATGGTTAGAATTCCAATAAATTGAAAAAATGGAATAATAAAACTAATTAAACGATTACCATTAAATAAAAGTTGAGGCTCTTGCACCACCGGAAATACTTCAGGAAAAAGTTTATCCATTATGATGTTCAATTTTTTCATAGTGTTATATAAACAAATATATAAAAATATTGCTAATTTTAGCTTTGTATGAGTCAGCAAGAGAGTGAATCAAATATAGATAACGGGTTGCCTGGCATTGCCTTTATTGTTGGAATGGGTAGATCAGGAACAACTTTATTGACAAGCATGCTGAACATGAATCCGGAAATTATTTCTACGCCTGAAAACGAGTTTATTTTGTTTTCATATAATCCATATGTTTTTAAAAATTTCAATAATCCAAAAGTTGTAAAGTCTTTTATTACTATTTTCAATTATAATTTTAACAACGTAATTACTATTTGGAAACCTAAAAGCATTGATAAGGATGTTTTAAAATTAAAAATAAAATCTTACGCCAATATGTGTAAGTTGGTTTATCTAAATTACCCTTTATCCCATAAAGAAAAGACCTTAGTAAAATGGGTGATCGATAAAAATCCGAGTTATTCTTTACAAATTAATAAACTTAACAAAGTTTTTCCTGACGCAAAATATATTGTCATCGTGAGAGATTATAGAGATAATATTGTTTCTCGAAATAAATATTCTGACACATCCGTTTCAATTTATAATTTGGCAGCAGCTTGGAATTATTTTTATGATAAAATATACGAATCAATTTCTCAAAATAATCTTTCTTATCATTTAGTTAGATATGAAGATTTAGTTAGTTTTCCCATAGAAACTCTTCAAAAAATTTGCAATTATTTAAATGTAACATTTACTGAAGAAATGTTGAAATTTCAAGACTTTTCAAAACACCTCAAAGCACATGCTAAGGAAAATATTTCTGAAGAAAAATTTAAAAAAATCAGTTCTATGCATTCTAATCTTGATAATGAAGTAAACTCTAAAAGGGTTGATGCGTATTTGGATGTACTTTCTAATTCTGATATTTCAATTCTCGATTATGTTTGTTCAAATCATGCTCATAAATTTAATTATGCAAAATTGGAAATTAAAGTGAAGCAAATTTCAATTTCAGAAAAAATTAAATATAAATTGGCTTATGTCCAAGTTGTTGTTTTTAATTTTTTAAAAACGGTGTATTATAAATTCCCTATTTCATTTCGCCTGATTTTCAAACAAAAAATCTCATAATTTATTTTATATCTTTTCTATTTTTATTTACTAAATTTATAATTATGGGGAGCTTAGAAATATTTATTCACGTCGCATGTGCAATTATAATTGTTGTAATGACAGCCCGTATTTTAGGCAATGCTATGCAATACATTAAGCAGCCAAGGGTTGTTGGTGAAATGATTGCGGGTGTAGCATTAGGCCCTACTTTTTTCGGCGCTATTTTCCCAGAAGGTTCTACTTATTTATTTTCAACTACACAACCTTATATTTACGTATTAGGAAGCATTGGATTGTCTTTTTATATGTTTTTGGTTGGCATGGATTTGGATTTGACAAACATCGATAAGAAAACGAAAGGGAAATCTTATATCCTTTCAATTATAGCAACTGTTGTTCCATTTAGTTTTGGGTGTTTAAGTGCCTATCTTTTCTATAATCAATTTCAAATACAAGGTGTGCCAATTGTTTTATTTATGTTGTTTTTAGGCACGGCTTTTTCGATAATGGCATTCCCGATGTTGGCGAGAATATTGGAAGAAGAAAAATTAATTAATACACCATTAGGTTCAATATGTCTTTTATCTGCAAGTATACAAGATGTGATGACCTGGATTCTATTGGCTTTTATTACAGCGATTGCTTCAACTGGTAATAGTTTTAATGGGTTTGTCACTTTATTCGGCGCTGGAATTTTCATATTATTAGTTAGATTTATTATAAAACCTATTCTGGAAAAAATAAACCTGTCGTTGTTAAATTCAGGAAAACTTAGTCAAAATCAATTTGCTGTTATATTGGTTTTGCTTCTTATTGCAGCGGTAATTACTGATAAAATAGGATTATATAGTGTGTTTGGTGGATTTATTTTTGGATTAAATATTCCTAAAAGCAATATGTTGAAAAATCAGATCCGTGAAAAATTGCAAGATGTTATGGTTGTTTTATTATTACCACTTTTCTTCGCATTTTCAGGGCTAAAAACAAATTTTTTAGTTTTAGGTTCATCAAATTTATTAGGGCCTTGTTTAGTTATTTTATGTTTTGCGTTTATAAGTAAATACGGCTCCGTTTTAATCACGATGAAATTATTTGGTTATTCATGGCGTGAATCCTCTGCTGTTGGTGGTTTAATAAATGCACGTGGTTTAATGGTTTTAATTGTTGCAAATATTGGTTTAGAATACCATATTATTAACACCAGTTTGTATTCGATATTAGTTTTATTAGCAGTTTTATCTACTATAGCTGCTATGCCTATTTATAAGTTGAGTTTAAAGAACAGAAAACTTAATTGATATTATAAAAAGCCAAGAATTTTGTGTCGTTTAATTAGCCTTTTTAATTTATAGTGTATTGGTAAATAATATAATAATTTATCTTTTTCAATATCAAGAATTGAATTTAGAATTGTTAGAATGTTTTTAGTAAAATTTAGAAGTGTGATTCCGGATGAAGTATTATAAAACTTCTCATATTTTAATTGTTTAGCAAATTTTCCACATATTGAATCACATAAAATAATTTCTTCTTTAGTTAATTCTGTTTGCCAACTATTTTTCCTATCAGAGTTAATAGGTTTATTTAAATCAGCATATTTTTTTGTTAGGTATTTTTCATGTTTATTAACTACAGGTAATTCTTTATTTGCTTGAAATGTAATATTGTCTTTTTCTGAAATAGTAACAATGTCTAATTTTAAAAAATCATAAATCTTTTGCATTGTTAACTCATTCTCTGTTACAAGGTCTTCGTATTTTATGAGTAGTATTTTATGTTTGTTTTTTTTACTAAATCGTAATGCTAAATAGTTAAAATATGCCCATCGAATTGCATTATAAGCAACTGCTGGAGATTTTAAATAGGCACTTTGTTTTCTTGAAAGCACGTTTGCTCTATAGTCACGAATCATCCAAATAAATTTTGATTCAGGCAAAGCTTCAGAAATCTTGTTTATTAAAATCGTATACGCAGGGTTTTTGTCAATAATAATGTTCGATTTCGACTTATCGATTCCTTCTATTTCAAAACATCTATAAATTTTAATACAAAGATCTTCATAATTAATAGTTGGATTATTTTTGCAAATTTCTTTAATGTTTTTTTTAGATGTTATCGGGTCAAATTTCCATCCAATTAATGGGTGTGATAGAGAATAGATTTCTATTTGTTTAAATATTAAATCTATATCTGCATCAGTAAAGCCAATTTTATTTTTGAAATGATTGAGAAAAAATAATAAAAAATTAGCTTCAGGTTGGCAGTGAATATCTTGATGTTTGTTTAATATTTTTGTAAGCAGAGTTGTTCCTGATCTTCCAATTCCAACAATAAAATGTAATTGTGTTTTCATGTTTATAGTTTGTTGTTTACTTTATAACGTAAGTAAAAGTGAAGTTTAGGTGAATCAATTATTTCAAAAGTTTTTACTCTTATAAAGTTTGGTATTGTAATCAAGGATAAATATATTTTTTTAAAAAAAGAAATTCGTGATTTACTCATGTAATTGTATTTTTTTCCATATTTACTAGATATGAAATCAGCTTTCTCTATTTCATTCGCAGTTAATTCATTCTTCCAAGCAAAAGCTCTATTTGAGTTAATTGGTGAACTTAGGTTGGAAGCATTTTTGGCTGTGCGTTCCATATTATTTTGAGGAAGTTTTGTCCCTTCTAATTTCTGTTTTAAGCCAATGTGAAAATTTAAAATCTCATTAGAATATTTCAATTTAAAAAATTCTAAAATTTCTTTAATTGTTTTTTCTTTATCTAAAACAATCTCTTCATATCTTACAATTTTTAAGTTTTTAGAATTATTTTCTTTTATTTCAGAAATTTTTCTCATGTATAAGTTCCAAACTAATGCATGATATATCACATTTTTTTTGGAAACCTTTCTTTTTTGACTTTGTATATTTGAAAGAATATAGCCTCTATAGTCTCTTGTTAACGCTAATAGTTTGGCATCAGGAAATACTTCGATGATTTTATTTGCATGCAACGTATAATAAGGATTTTTGTCAATTATTATATTTATCGGATTAGTTATACCTTTATCGCCAAATAAGCCTAAGTAAATAAGTTTTGTTAATTGGTTATAATTAATCTGCTGCCCAATTGTTAAAGAATTTATAAATGTATTATTTGGTGGGCCAATGAGAGGGTTTTTTTTGTAATTAAAATATAAGGCGATGTATTTTTTGTAATCGTTAATTAAATTTTGACTTACTACTTCAACATTTTTATATTTTTTGTAGAAGTAAATAAAATGGTGAATTTCAGGAGTAGCTATGCAATTTTCAAACTGATTGAATAAAACAACAAGCAAAGTTGTCCCACTTCTTCCAGTGCCAATGATAAAATTAATTTTTATGTTACTTAAAAATTCTAAATTCATTTTCGCCAACCCTTGATTTTAAATTACTGGTCACGATAATAAATATATTAAATTTTTCGCTAAAAACCCTTCATGTATTCTTCAAAACATACACCTTGCATAAATTCTTTAGAATAAATGTATTGGTGCAATAGTTTTGACCATTGTCTATCAGTTTTGCTTTTATTAAGTAAGGCAGAATCAAAAGGTTTGCTGAAATGTATTTTTATGGTTTCTTTTCTGGCTTTAAACATTTCATCAGGTAAAAACAACATTTCAATATTGGCTTTTATTCCTAAACGTTTTCTCCACATTGCAAAATTGTAAAAAAACTTTGAATTTTCCCCTTCAATAAAAACTGGCTGAATCAATCTATTATGGTCAACAGCTTGGGTTACGAAACTTTTTTTCCATTCTAAATCTCGCACTAAACCATTTTGTTTTCTTGAAACTAGTCCAGCTGGAAAAATTAATAAAGCAGATTCTTCTCGATATACTTCTTCTATTACACGTAAATATTTTGCTGACGTAGCTCCTAATTTATTTACTGCAACATATATTTCACCATAATTTTTTATGCTCTTCAAAACATCATTTACTAAGAAACGAACGTCTGGTCTAATATCACCAACAGCTTTTATTAATGCCATCCCGTCTAAGCCTCCTAAAGGATGATTTGAAACAATTACTACACTTCCTGTTTTAGGTACAAATTCTGAATTGATAGATTTAACTTTTGCACCTAATTCAATTAATCCTTTTCTGTTAAATTCTAAACCATGATCATCTTTTAATAGAAGCATGGTTTTATTAATGTCCTCTTCGTGCAGCTTTTTTTTAAGCCAATTTATAGCAAATCTTGGTAACCATTTATATAGTTTGTAAGCCTTTTCTCTTAAAAGCTTGTCTATATCAATAAATTTTTCATTTTTCATATTTGTGGACTCAAAGGTAATATAATTGTTAATATCTCAAATAGTAAAAACGAGTGGTTTTCGAGATTATTAATTTTCTTAAAAAGCTAAAATCTCTTTAAAATTAGCTGTTCTAATCGATTAGTATTGGGTGATGTATAACAATTATTATTCGAATAATTATTAACATGAGTTTTAATTTTCAACAAAAGTGGTAAAAAATGGCATAAAGTGGTAATAAGTGGTAAAATTTTGATATTTTTGACACAATTCTAACCAAAACCACTGATGTCGAGCCTTATAGGAGAATTTGATTGTAAAGTAGATGCGAAAGGGCGTTTTATGTTTCCTATTAATTTAAGGAAACAGCTAGATGTTGCTTTTGATCAGGGGTTTGTAATAAACAGAAATCTTCACCAAAAATGCTTAGTGCTTTATCCAATTGTAGAATGGAATAAATTAAATAAGAAATTAAGTAAACTAAACAGGCTTATAAAAGCTAACGATGTATTTGTTAGAAAATTTACAGGCGGTGCAACTGGCGCTGATGCCGATACAACAGGAAGGGTTTTATTACCTAAGTCACTTGTTGATTATGCTGGTATTGGAACTGATATTAAAATTTTAGGCAGTAATAACGTTATTGAAATTTGGGATAAAAATTTATACGATCAATTCTTAACTCAAGATATAGACATCGAAAAATTAGCGCAAGACGTTTTAGGGAATTTAAATTTTAATGATGGAGATGATGACTAGAGCGTATCATGTTCCCGTTCTTTTACAGCCTTGTATAACAAATTTAAACATTAAGCCCAACGGCATTTATGTTGATTTAACTTTTGGAGGTGGCGGACACTCAAAAGAAATTCTGAAACATTTATCAAAAGATGGGAAACTTTTTGCATTTGATCAGGATGAAGATGCGAAGGCTAATATTCCAGATGATAAACGTTTGACTTTTATCCCACATAATTTCAGATACATTTCTAATTATTTAAAATTATATGGCATTACTCAAGTTGACGGTATATTAGGTGATTTGGGAGTTTCTTCTCATCAATTTGATAAAGGTGAACGAGGGTTTTCAATCCGTTTTGATGCGGACTTAGATATGAGAATGAATCAAAAAAGTCTTTTAACAGCTCATAAGGTTTTAAATACATATGATGTGAAACAACTTACAAATATGTTCAGAGAATATGGTGAAGTTGATAACGCTTTCAAGCTTGCTAATATTATTGTTGAAAACAGGCCAAATGGATTAATTGAAAGTACAGCGCAATTTAATGAAGTTATTATAAGATGCACGCCTAAGTTTGAAGCAAATCGCTATTTAGCAAAAGTATATCAAGCTATTCGAATTGAGGTAAATCAAGAAATGGAGGCATTAAAAGAATGTTTAACACAATGCTATAGTTTGCTCAAACCGAATGCAACCTTAGTTATTATGAGTTATCATAGTTTGGAAGATAGATTAGTTAAAAATTTGATTCGCTCTGGGAATGTTGAAGGCATTGAAGAAAAGGATATTGTTTTTGGTACAGTGAAAAAGTATTTTAAATCATTAACGAATAAACCAATTGTTCCTAGTGCTGAAGAAATTGAAGAAAATTCAAGAGCTAGAAGTGCAAAATTGAGAGTAGCGATTAAATTATAAATGGCAAATAAATTTAGAGATAAACCAATACAAACTGAAGTTGAAGAGCTTGAAGCGTTAGACTCTATTATTGAAGAACAGCCTATTGAAGAAAAACCTAAACGACAAGGAAAAAAAGGTGTATTAGCGAAAGGTTTATCAAAAGTATTTGGAGGTTCTTTTTTGAGTAATGACAAGGCTGTTGAGATGATTCCGTTCATTTTATTTTTAGGAGTAATCGCTATTTTTTATATAGCCAATGGATATTATGCTGATGACAAAATTAGAGAGGTTAATAAAACAAGTAACGAAATAAAAGAATTACGAACAGAATATATTTCATCTAAATCAGATTTAATGTTTGTGAGTAAACAAAGTGAAATTGCAAAACGGGTTGAAAAATTAGGATTAAAGGAGCCAGTTGTTGCGCCTATGAAAATTGAGATTGATACAATAAAATAAAAATTGGAAAATAAAAAGGACATATTATCACGTACTTACATTGTATACATAATGCTTTGTGTGTTTGCTATATCTATTTTATATAAGATGTGTGTTATTCAATTTAAAGAAGGAGAACATTGGAAAGCAAAAGCCGAAGCTTTAACAACCGATTTAAAAACAATTGATGCGGTTCGTGGAAATATATTTGACGAAAACGGTAATTTACTTGCAACCTCATTACCATATTACGAAGTTGCTGTAGATATTAATGCGCCTTCAATTGATAAAAAATTATTTGAAAGTAAAATTGATTCATTAAGTTTTATGCTTGCAAATTTATTTAAAGATAAATCTGCCAATGCTTATACAAAGTTATTGCGTAAAGCGCGAAAGCAAGGCGATAGATATGTTGTTTTAAAAAGGAATGTATCTTATAAAGATTTAAAAACACTTAAAACGTTTCCGATTTTTAAAAGAGGAAAACGTGGTGGCTTAGTAACTCTCCAAACAAATAAACGTGAGCGTCCATTTCAAATGTTAGCGGCCCGTACAATTGGTATGAGTAGAGAAGGAGTAAAGCCAGTTGGTTTAGAAGGTGCTTATGATTCTATTTTAAAAGGAATAAGCGGACAACGATTAATGCAAAAAATAGCTGGCGATGTTTGGCGACCAATTAATGATGAGAATGAAGTTGAACCAAAAGATGGAAGTGATTTATATACAACCATCGATATTAATATTCAAGATGTGGCTGAAAATGCCCTATTAAAAACATTGATAAAAAATAACGCTTCACATGGTTGTGCTATTTTAATGGAAGTAAAAACGGGTAAAATAAAAGCGATTGCAAACTTAGCGCGTGATGGTAAAGACTCAACAGGCTCTTATTCTGAAAATTTAAATTATGCAATTGGATATGCAACAGAACCAGGCTCTACATTTAAGTTAGCATCTTACCTTGCTGTAATTGATGATTATGATTTGAGTTTAGAAGAAAAAATTCAAGTTGGAAACGGAGAGGTTACTTATTATAACAAAACAATCAAAGATTCTCATGCTCCAGAATCTTCTACTTTAACTTTACAACGTGCTTTTGAGGTTTCATCTAATTGTGCTGCGGCAAAAACAATAATGAAATATTATTCAAAAGATCCACAAAAATATGTGGATAAAATTAATTCATTTCATTTAAATGAAAAGCTTGGCTTGTCAATTCCTGGTGAAGCATCACCATTAATAAAGCAACCCAAAAGTAAAGATTGGTCTGGTTTAACGCTTCCACAAATGAGCTACGGATACGAAACCTTAATTACTCCATTGCAAATTCTTACACTATATAATGCAATTGCAAATAATGGAAAAATGATTCGCCCAAGATTTGAAGATGAAATAAAAAGAAATGGAGTAACTGTAAAAAAATTCAAAACCGAAGTTATTAGTGAGCAAATAGTAAAACAGTCTACAGTTAATAAAGCTAAAAAAATGTTAGAAGGAGTTGTGTTAAATGGAAGCGGTAAAGGATTAAATATTACTGCATTTAAAGTTGGAGGTAAAACAGGAACTGCTCAAATTGCAAATGTTGGCGGGAAAAAAGTTGCTGGACAAACTTCTTATGGTTATGCTGGTGAAAGAAAATACCAAGCATCATTTGTTGGATATTTTCCTGCAGATAATCCATTGTATACATGCATTGTTGTTATTAACGCTCCAAGTAATGGAATATATTATGGTGGTTTAGTTGCCGGACCAGTATTTAAAGAAATTGCCGAAAAAGTGTATTCTACTAGTTTGGATTTTATTCAACCATTAAATAATAAGAAAAATTTATTGACATCTGCACCATCTTCCATTAAATCTAATAAAGATGAATTAGCGTCGATTTACAAAACATTTAATCTGCCAACTACCAAAATGTATTCAGAAAGCGTTACATCATCTCAAATTAAAATTGTAAAAGCATATGAAACAATTGAAGGCTCAAATTTAGAAAGCCAATTAAAGAAAGGAATTGTTCCAAATTTAAATGGGTTATCAGCTAAAGATGCTTTGTTTTTGCTTGAAAACAGTGGTTTTAACGTAACCTTATTCGGAATGGGTTCAGTAAAGAAACAATCTTTAGAGGTTGGAAAAAAATTTAATAAAGGAGATAAAATAACATTGATACTAAGCTAAACAAAAGTTGTTAGAATAAAGTTTTTAGTTGTTGGATTTTAGACAACCAAAAATAAAACTCAAACAAAAAATATAAAATGAAATTATTAAGCGACATATTATATAAAACACGATTGGAAGAAATTGTTGGATCAACTAATCTTGCAATTTCATCAGTTACTTTTGATTCTCGTCAAGTAAAAAAAGATTCATTATTTATTGCTAAAATTGGCGTTACCGTTGATGGTCATAATTATATTGATAAGGCAATCGAAATGGGTGCTGCCGCTATTGTTTGCGAAAAGTTACCTGCAAATATTAACGATAATATCACATATATAAAAGTTTTAAATTCTTCTGAATCTCTTGGATATATAGCTTGCAATTTTTACGATAATCCTTCTGAAAAATTAAAACTTATTGGTATAACTGGAACAAATGGTAAAACCACTACAGTTACTTTATTATTTAATTTATTTAGAGGTTTAGGTTACAATGTTGGTTTACTTTCTACCGTTGAAAATAAAATTAATAATACTGTAATTCCTTCAACACATACAACACCTGATGCATTGGCATTAAATGAGTTATTGAACATGATGGTTGAGCAAGGATGTCAATATGCATTTATGGAAGTTAGTTCTCATGCTATTGTTCAACATCGTATTACTGGTCTTCACTTTACAGGCGGTGCTTTTTCAAATATCACTCACGACCATTTAGATTATCATAAAACATTTGATGAATATATAAAAGCCAAAAAATTATTTTTCGATAATCTATCTCCTGATGCTTTTGCTTTAACCAATAAAGACGATAGAAATGGATTAGTTATGTTGCAAAATACAAAGGCTAAAAAATATACCTATGGTTTAAAATCAATTGCAGATTTTAAATGCAAGGTTATTGAAAATCATTTAAATGGGTTGCTTTTAAATATCGATAACCAAGAAGTTTGGATAAAATTAATCGGATCGTTTAATGCTTATAATGCTTTGGTAGTGTATGCAGTTTCTCAATTACTGAAACAAGATAAGGTTCAAGTATTGACTACGCTTAGCAATTTAAATTCAGTAGAAGGACGTTTTCAATATATAAAATCTAAAACTGGGATTATAGCAATTGTTGATTATGCTCATACGCCAGATGCCTTAAAAAATGTATTAGAAACTATAAAGGATATTAGAACTGGTAACGAGCAAGTAATAACTGTAGTTGGTTGTGGAGGAGATAGAGATGCTGCTAAGCGACCAATTATGGCAAAAATTGCATGTGAGTTAAGTAACAAAACTATATTAACAAGTGATAATCCTCGTAGCGAAAATCCTGAAGATATTTTAAACCAAATGCAACAAGGCCTTTCGCCAGTTGAAACAAAAAATTCATTAAGAATTAGTGATAGAAAAGAAGCAATTAAAACCGCAGTTGCTTTTGCAAAGGAAGGTGACATATTATTAATTGCTGGCAAAGGACATGAAAAGTATCAGGAAATAAAAGGAGTGAAACATCACTTTGATGATTTTGAAATTATAAAAGAACTGTTCGAATTAAATACTATATAACATATGTTTTATTACTTATTCCACTACTTAGATCAACACTTCAATTTTCCTGGAGCTGGTGTTTTTCAATATATTTCATTTAGAGCGGCTTTAGCCTTATTGTCATCACTTATCATAACGATGATATTTGGTAAACGGATTATCAGTTATATTCAGAAAAAACAAATTGGCGAAACAATCAGAGAATTAGGTCTTGCAGGGCAAAATGAAAAAGCAGGAACGCCTACAATGGGTGGTTTAATTATTATTGCCGCTATTGTAATACCTACATTATTATTTGCAAAAGTATTTAACGTATATATTGTTTTAATTCTAATTACAACTGTTTGGTTAGGCGCAATCGGTTTTTTAGATGATTATATAAAAGTATTTAAAAAAAATAAAGAAGGATTACAAGGTAAGTTTAAAATTGTTGGACAGATTGGAATAGGATTAATTGTTGGAGCTGTTTTTTATTTCCATCCTGATGTTGTAATCAAAGAAAGAGTTTCTCATAACAGTTCAAGTGGTTATGAAAGTAAGGATTTCGATTTACTAACTGGTGCTCCAAAAGATTTATCTATTCCAAAATATGCTGCTACGCCAATTAAAACATTAAAAACAACAATTCCATTTTTAAAAAATAATGAATTTGATTACACACGTGTTTTATCTTTTATGGGTGATAATGCCGTTAAATACGGTTGGTTAATATTTATTCCGATTGTGATTTTAATTGTTACAGCAGTTTCAAATGGTGCGAATATAACAGATGGTATTGATGGTTTGGCCGCAGGGACGAGCGCGATTATTGGAGCAACTTTAGGAATTTTGGCATATGTAAGTGGTAACACAGTTTTTGCGGATTATTTAAATATCATGTACATACCTAACACTGGCGAGCTTGTTGTTTTTATGGCTGCATTTGTTGGAGCGTGCGTTGGTTTTTTATGGTATAACGCTTTCCCTGCTCAAGTATTTATGGGAGATACCGGAAGTTTAGCCTTAGGTGGAATTATAGCTGTTTTTGCAATTGCCATTCGTAAAGAATTATTGATTCCTATTTTATGTGGTGTGTTTTTAATCGAAAATCTGTCAGTTATAATGCAAGTGTTTTATTTTAAATATCAAAAAAAGAAGCATGGATTAGAGTTTGCAAAGGTGAATCGATTATTTAAAATGGCTCCATTGCATCATCATTATCAAAAATCCGGATTTCATGAATCTAAAATTGTGATGCGTTTTTTTATTATAGGAATCATGTTAGCAGCATTAACGATAGTAACATTAAAATTAAGATAGAATAAATTGAACTCAATAACAAACATAACAAAACCTCGTATGGTTATTCTCGGCTCTGGCGAGAGTGGCGTTGGCAGTGCTATACTAGCACAAGCTAAAGGTTATGACGTGTTTGTTTCTGATAAAAATAGTATACCTGAAAAATATAAAACACAATTAGTAGAAAATAATATTGCATTTGAAGAAGGTAATCATACTGAGAGTCTTATTTTAAACGCTAGTGAAATTATTAAGAGTCCAGGTATTCCTGATAAAACAGAATTAGTTGTAAAGTTAAAAGAAAAAAAGATTCCTGTCATTTCTGAAATTGAATTTGCAGGAAGATATACAAGCGCAAAAACAATTTGTATAACTGGAAGTAATGGCAAAACAACCACCACATTATTAACGTATCATATATTTAAAAAAGCTGGTTATAATGTTGGTTTAGCGGGTAATATAGGAAAGAGTTTTGCTTACCAAGTTGCAACTGAAAACTTTGATTATTATATATTGGAGTTAAGCAGTTTTCAATTAGATGGTATGTTTGATTTTAGAGCTGATATTTCCATTTTATTGAATATTACTCCGGATCATTTAGATAGATACGAATATAAGTTTGAAAATTATGTTGCATCTAAGTTTCGTATAATTCAAAATCAAACAGCAGAGGATTCATTCATCTATTGCGCTGATGATACAGTAATGGAAGAGTTCATGAAAAAACTTTCTATTAAAGCTGAAAAAATCCCTTTTAGCATCAAAAAAACGATTGAAGGCAACGGCGCCTTTTTACAAGAAAATAAAATAACCCTTAATTATAATAATAACCCTAAACCCTTAATCATGACAATTGAACAATTAGCACTGGCTGGAAAGCACAATGTTTACAACTCGATGGCAGCTTCCATGGCTGCTAGCATCGTTAATATCAGAAAAGATATTATTCGTGAAAGCCTTGAAGATTTTGTAAATGTTGAACACCGTTTAGAATTTGTAGCTACCGTAAATGGTATTGAATTTATTAATGATTCAAAAGCTACTAATATTAACTCAGCATGGTATGCATTAGAAAGTATGGAAAAACCAACTGTTTGGATAGTTGGCGGACAAGATAAAGGAAATAATTATGATGAATTAATAGAATTAGTAAACGAAAAAGTAAAAGCGATTGTTTGCTTAGGTGTTGATAATAAAAAAATTATCAAAGCATTTAAAAAATCTGTTGATACAATTATGGAGGCATCTTCTGCAGTTGAAGCGGTTGCAATGGCTTATAAATTAGCAAGTAAAGGTGATGCTGTATTATTATCGCCAGCATGCGCTAGTTTCGACATGTTTAAAAATTACGAAGATAGAGGTGTTCAATTTAAATCAGCAGTAAGAGGTTTATAATATGAAACATATTATTAAAGAAATAACAACATCTAAATTAGATTCTTTTAAAAGAGATACTGAGCATAGCATGGAAGTTGTCAATACTGTTGATGGGATTACTTTTATAAATGATTCTAAATCAACTTCAGCAAAACTATCTGCTGAAAGCATTAATTCAATTGATGCTGAGTTAGTATTAATTATTGGAGGTGATGATTTAAAAACCGATTATTCTTGGTTTAAATTTAACAACTACTACAATATTAAAACTGTTATTTACTATGGAAGAAGACTTCCTGAAATAAAAAATATTTTTAATAAACATGTTATGGTTATTGTTATCGATGGAATTGAGAATGCTGTTACTGTTGCAAAAAATCGAGCAATAAAAAATCAAGTTGTTTTGTTTTCACCTGCGTGTCCTAGTTTTGACGTGTTTGATAACTATATTAATCGTGGAAATAAATTCAAACAATTAGTGTCAAAAATTAAGTAAAAACAGATGAAATTATTTACATACTTAAAGGGAGATAGGGTTATTTGGGCGATAGTTTTTCTATTGTCTTTACTTTCCATTTTAGTAGTTTATAGTTCGGTTGTTACTTTGGCGCATAAGTATAAGCAAGGAAATGCAGAGGCGTTTTTATTTAAACATACTTTTCTGATTATTTGCGGTATCGCAATTATGTATATTATTCATAAATTAAAATATACGTTGTTTTCGAAAGTTGCGCAGATTGGAATATTTTTAGTTATTCCATTATTATTGTTTACATTATTAAAAGGAGTAAGTGCAGGTGAAGCCAGCAGATGGATTGCAATACCGGGGTTAGGGTTAACATTTCAATCTTCTGATGTCGCTAAAATTATATTGTTAATTTTTGTCGCTCGTACGCTCACTTTAAAACAGGGACAATTAGAAGACTTTAAGTCATTGTTTAAATATATTTTATTGCCAGTAGGTTTTATTTGTTTATTAATATTTCCTGCAAATTTTTCTACAGCAGCATTGTTATTTATGAACTGTTTGTTTTTAATGTTTGTTGGCGGTATTCGACTAAAGTTTATTGGTTACATTCTTGGGGCATGTGTTGGATTTGCTTTGTTATTAGGAATTATCATTTATCAATTGCCCGATTTAATTCCACGTGGTGCAACCTGGAAAGCACGTATCGAAAACTTTAGTAAAGGTGATGCAAAAAATAATTACCAAAGT
This sequence comes from Bacteroidota bacterium, assembly GCA_038327195.1. Taxonomy (GTDB): domain Bacteria; phylum Bacteroidota; class Bacteroidia; order B-17B0; family Aurantibacillaceae; genus UBA4416. The sequence goes on from JBBQKU010000009.1 coordinate 68,653, forward strand.
GATCAAGCAAAAATTGCAATTGCAACTGGTGGTATAATTGGTAAAGGTCCAGGAAATAGTACCCAACGTGCATTTTTACCACAAGCTTCCTCTGATTTTATTTATGCTATTATTATAGAAGAGTATGGTTTAATTACGGGTTCTATTATGCTTTTTTTATATATGATATTATTATTTAGGGGTATCAGAATATTAAGGGATTCTGAAAAAACATTCGGAGGCTTAGTAGCTGTTGGTTTAAGTTTTAGCTTGGTCTTTCAAGCATTAATAAATATGGCGGTTGCTGTTAATTTATTTCCAGTAACTGGTCAGCCTTTACCATTAGTAAGTATGGGAGGAACATCAGTTTGGTTCACTTGTATTTCGATTGGAATTATTTTAAGTATTAGTAGAGCAAACGATGAAAAAGAAATTGTAGCAGCATAAATGAAACCATTGAAAGTTATATTAAGTGGAGGTGGCACAGGTGGTCATATATTTCCTGCGGTTGCCATAGCAAATGAAATTAAAAAGTTAGTGCCCCATGCCGAAATATTATTTGTTGGTGCATTAGGTAAAATGGAAATGGAAAAAGTTCCTGCAGCTGGATACAAAATCATTGGTGTTCCAATTGCTGGTTTTCAAAGAAATTTTTCTTGGTCAAATTTTAAACTTCCTTTTTTAATTATCAAAAGTTTATTACTTACTCGTAAAATCATTAAAGAGTTTAAACCCGATGTTGTTGTCGGAACTGGAGGTTATGCATCAGGCCCTCTATTAAAGGCTGCAACTAATAATGGAATTCCTGCATTATTACAAGAACAAAATTCCTATGCTGGAATTACCAATAAAATTTTATCCAAAAAAGCTAGCAAAATTTGCGTTGCCTATGAAGGAATGGAACAGTTTTTTGAAAAAGAGAAAATTATTCTAACTGGAAATCCTGTGAGACAAGATATTTTAAATGGGAATGTAAATAGAGATGAAGCGTATCAGTTTTTTAATCTTGATAAAAATAAAAAAACGATTTTAGTTGTTGGTGGAAGTTTGGGGGCTCGTGGAATAAATGAAGCTATAGTTGAAGGCCTAAAACAGTTTGCTGATAATGACATTCAACTTATTTGGCAAACAGGAAAACTATATTTCGAAACAGCCAAAGAAAAAACAAAACCTTTTATTGGTCAAAATATTAAAGCGGTTGATTTTATTTCACGAATGGATTACGCTTATTCGGTTGCCGATTTAGTAATCTCCAGAGCAGGTGCTGGTGCAATTTCCGAATTATGTATTGTTGCAAAACCTTCTATATTAGTTCCTTTGCCTAGCGCTGCGGAAGATCATCAAACAAAAAATGCGATGTCATTAGTTAATAAACATGCTGCTGTTTTAGTAAAGGAAATTGATGCAAAAAATAATTTGATAAATGAATCCATCTCGTTAATAAAGAATAATGAAAGATTAATGGAGATTAGTAAAAATTGTAAATCGATGGCAATGCCTAATTCTACTAGTGTGATTGCAAATGAAGTTTTAAAATTAGCCAACTATAAATTATAATGCAGATCTTAAATTACAAATTATATTATTTCCTAGGTGTTGGTGGCATTGGAATGAGCGCATTAGCTCGTTATTTTAACCATTATGATAAAACTGTATACGGTTACGATAAAACAGAAAGTAATTTAACCAGGCAATTAGAAGATGAAGGAATACATATTCATTACGATGATGATGTTGCTTTGTTAAAGAAAATTATTTCTGGCTATGATAAAGAAGAAATCTTATTTATTTATACGCCGGCAATTCCTAAAAATCATGAGGAATTAATTTTTATCCAACAAAAAGAGTTTAAACTTCAAAAACGAGCTTGGGTTTTAGGTGAAATTACTAAGCAGTTTAAAACAATTGCGATAGCTGGCACGCATGGTAAAACTACTACTACTACATTAGTAGCGCATATTTTGAAAACGGCAGGCATTAATTGTTTCGCTTTTTTAGGTGGTATTTCTCAAAATTATCAAACTAATTTATTGTTGGGAGATGCTAATGATACCAATGCTTTTGTAGTTGTTGAAGCTGACGAGTATGATCGTTCATTTTTAACTTTGCATCCTTATATATCTGTTATAACAAGTGTTGATCCTGATCATTTGGATATTTATGGTGACAAAAATGCCATGCATGAAAGTTATACTCAGTTTGCATCTCAAACTCAAAAAGATGGTTTTTTGATTGTTAAAAAAACTGTTGATAACGATTTGAATATCAAAGATAAACGACTCATCTACTCACTAAATTTAGATACAGATTTTTCTGCAAATTCTATAAATATTGTTGATGGTGAATTTTGTTATAACGTCAATAGTATCATAGAGCCTATAAGTCACGTAGCTATTGGCTTACCGGGTTTGCATAATGTAGAAAACTCTATTGCAGCATTAGCGGTTGCGCAAAAGTTAGGCATAAAGGGTGATGTAATAAACAAAGCCTTACGTTCTTTTAAAGGTGTGAAAAGAAGATTTGATTACCGCGTAAAATCAAAATCTATAGTTTATATAGATGATTACGCGCATCATCCGGAAGAATTATTTGCCTCTATCTCGGCAGCAAAACAATTATATCCGGAAAAAATCATTACAGGTATTTTTCAACCTCATTTGTTTTCTCGCACTCGCGATTTTGCAGATGGGTTTGCAAAGAGTTTGGATTTGTTGGATGTATGTGTGCTGCTTGAAATTTATCCAGCTCGTGAATTACCTATTAATGGTGTCAATTCACAAATGTTACTTGATAAAATGACTTGTAAAAATAAATTTTTAGTAAAAAAGGAAAATGTTATTGAATTTTTAAAAACACAAAAGAATGAAGTTGTGATGACATTAGGAGCTGGCGATATAGATTCATTGATTGAACCGATTGAAACATATTTAAAAAATCAAATTTAAAATTATCGCTTTGAGCTAAATTGAGAAGTGTAAAATAAATGAAAATAAATAAAAAAATAGTTAGTGTCGTTCTTTGGATTATTGGATTATCAGGGTTAATTGCATCACTTGCTTTTTCATCTGCTCATCAAAAAAGTATTGAAGTAAAAAACTTAAGTGTAACAGTTGAAAACACGGATGTTAATACATTTATTGATGAAGAGGATGTGAAAACATTTCTAAATGATAGGCAAGAAAATATATTAAACTCAGAAGTTGAAAATATTGATGTAACAAAAATTGAAAAAGCTTTAAATTCTCATCCTGCAATTGAAAACGCAGAGGTTTCGATTGATGTAAATGGAGATGTGAATGTTGATGTTTTTCAAAGAAAACCTTTAGTGAGAATTTTGAATCTAGATGGAGAAAGTTATTATATTGATACACAATCTAAATTAATGCCTTTGAATGAAAACTATACGGCAAGAGTTTTAATTGCATCAGGTTTTATATTAGAGCCTTATGCACAAAGAGTTAAAGTTTCGGTAAATGAAATTGCAAAAAACGAAACCTATAGTAAAGTAAGTGTATTAGATGATATTTATAAGTTGGCAGAATATATAACAAAGGACTCAACATTAAATAGTTTAGTTCAACAAATAAACGTGACGAATGAAAAGGAATTTGAATTGTATTTATCCATTGGTAATCACAAAATTGTATTTGGAGAAGCAATAAATATTGAAGAGAAATTTAATAAATTAAAAAAATTCTATACTGATGGTCTTAATAAAACCGATGGTTGGAACAAATACTCAATTATTAATATAAAATATAAGAACCAAGTGGTTTGCACTAAAAAATAAAATAGTTTATGGACGATAAACAATCAGCACAAAAAGGAAAAATTATTGGCGACTTAGTTGTAGGCCTTGATATTGGTACTACAAAAATAGCTGCCATTGTTGGCTATAAAAATGAATTTGGTAAAGTAGAAATACTAAGTATTGGAAAATCCGAATCATTAGGCGTACAACGTGGTGTTGTGGCTAATATTGAACAAACTATTGAGTCAATTAATGCAGCTATAAAAATTGCTGCCGATAAAGCTGATATCGATATTGAAGAAGTAATAGTTGGGATTGCTGGACAACATATTAAAAGTATGCAGCACCGTGGAATGATTACTCGTAAATCTTTAGATGAAGAGGTTAATCAAAATGATGTTGATCAATTAATTGAAAACATGCATCGTTTAGTAATGAGCCCAGGTGAGGAAATCATACATGTTATTCCTCAAGAATATATTATTGATAATGAAGGAGGAATCCGAAATCCAATTGGACATTCTGGAATGCGTTTGGAAGGAAATTTTCATATTATTACCGGTCAAGTTTCTGCAGTTAAAAACATATTCAAATGCGTTACACGTGCAAAATTAACTACAGTTGATTTACATCTTGAACCATTAGCAAGTGCCGATGCTGTTTTAAGTGATGAGGAAAAAGAAGCAGGTGTTGTATTAGTTGATATTGGTGGTGGTACAACAGATGTTGCTATTTTTTATGATGGCATTATTCGTCATACTGCTGTTATTCCTTTTGGAGGAAATATCATTACAGATGATATTAAAGAAGGTTGTGGAATTATTAAAACACATGCTGAACAACTAAAAATGCGTTTCGGTTCTGCGTTAGCTCAAGAAAACCAAATGAATGAAGTTATCTCTATTCCTGGTTTAAGAGGACGTCCACATAAAGAAATTTCAGTAAATACATTAGCGCAAATTATTCAAGCGCGTATGGAAGAGATTTTAGAATTTGTATTATTTGAAATAAAAAATTCTGGGTTCGAACGTAAGTTAGCGGGTGGTATTGTTGTAACTGGTGGTGGTTCTTTATTGAAACATTTACCACAATTAATTATGTTGCAAACTGGTTTAGATTGTCGTATTGGTACGCCAAATGAACATTTAGCTGGTGCAGATGATGAATTGAAAAATCCAATGTATGCAACAGCTGTTGGTTTAGTAATGAAAGGTATTGAGAAATACGAGCGAGAATTGAAAAGAGGAACTAATTCAACTAAGGTGAAAGAAGAACCAAAAGCAGTTGTTGTTGAAGAAACAAAAAAGAAAGAAGATAAAAAAATCATAGGACATTCATCAAAAAAGGTTGGTAGTTTTTTTGCAGACATTGTAAATAAAACAAAAGATTGGATGACGGATGACGTTGAATAATAGACCTAGAATAAATTAAAAAATAAATTATTAAAAATTAAAAATAAAATATCATGATGCAATTTGATTTACCAGAAAACGAAGAAAGCTCAATTATCAAGGTAATTGGAGTTGGTGGCGGCGGCAGTAACGCCGTTAATCATATGTTTAAACAAGGCATAAAAGGTGTAGATTTTATCGTATGTAATACTGATAAACAAGCATTAGCAAAAAGCCCTGTTACTCATAAAATTCAGTTAGGTAATTCTCTTACAAGAGGTTTAGGCGCAGGTGCAAAACCTGAAATTGGCCGCGATTCAGCTTTAGAGAGCATTGATGAAATAAAAAATATACTAAAAAATAATACCGAAATGGTATTTATTACGGCTGGTTTAGGCGGTGGTACTGGAACTGGTGCAGCTCCTGTTATTGCCTCTATTGCAAAAGAATTGGGTATTTTAACGGTTGGCATTGTAACAATTCCATTTTCGTTTGAAGGAAAAAAACGTAGAGAACAAGCTGAAAAAGGTTTGGAGGAAATGAAGAAATACGTAGATACATTAATTGTAATTGGCAATGATAAACTACGTGAAATTTATGGTAGTTTAAAAATGACAGAAGCGTTTGCACACGCTGATAATGTTTTAACGAGTGCTGCAAAATCAATTGCTGAAATCATTAGTTTACATATGCATGTTAATGTTGATTTTAATGATGTAAAAACAGTTATGCAAGATAGCGGTGTTGCAATTATGGGTTCTGCAATTGCAAGCGGCGAAAAAAGAGCATTGCGTGCAGTTGAACAAGCTTTAGTTTCTCCATTATTAAATGATAATGATATAAGTGGTGCTCGTCATGTATTATTAAATATTATGAGTGGTAGCGATGATATTGAAATGGATGAATTTGGTGAAATAACTGACTTTATCCAAGAAGCTGCTGGTGGAACTGCTGAATTAATTACTGGTTACGGTACTGATCCTTCTTTGGGTGATAATGTTTCAGTAACTATTATAGCAACTGGCTTTAATTCAAAAATGAATAGTGGATATGAAGCTCCAGTTTTTACTGAAAGAAAATTAGTGAAATTTGATGATGCTGTTGTTGCTACTATTGAACCAATTCAAACTTCAATAATTAATGAAATTGAAAATAATGAACCCTTTATTTTTATTAAAGATGAAGTAGCTGAAACTCCAATTGCAAATATAGTTGAAGAAGAAATTAGTTTTGAAAATAATGTAATTGTAGAGTCTTCAATTCCTGAAACGATAGTTTATTCATTTGATGAAGAAACAATTGAAATGAAACATGTTTCGCCATTATTTGAAACACCAATTGAATCAACTGAAACAAGTAAGTCTCAATTTGTTATTAATGATGTAACAGAAAATACAAATGAACCTGTTAGTCAAAAATCAAGCGAAGAAATTACAAGAGAAGAACAAATTCGTTTGGCACAAGAGCGTATTAAAAAACTAAAAGAGTTAACATTAAAAATGAAAACTCCTGAAGGTCTTTCTCATTTAGAAAAAGAATCGGCTTGGCAACGTAAGCAAATAAGTTTAGATACAAATTCTACTCCTTCAACTGATTCTCAAGTTTCTCGTTTTACACTAGGTGATAGCGATAATAAGAATATTGAAATTCGTTCTAACAATTCTTTTTTACATGATAATGTAGATTAATAATTTAATAAATGGTTTAAAAAACCCATCTAGATTAATCTAGATGGGTTTTTTTATTTCGAATAAGTTGAGAATAAATTATACCGTACACACATTCAAAAGAGTTCAATTTCAGCAAAGTTTTATTATAACTTTTTCATGTAGTATCAGCATGAGCAATTAGTTTAAAAAACATAATTTTATTTACTCACTAATTAATTCTTTATTTTTGGTTTCTTTATTTTTTGGGCGTGTCCTTTCAGGCTGGGCTTTCCGTTTCAATCTTTTTTTCGTTCCTCAAAAAAGGATTTCACATCAATCCCTCACGCAAATTAAATATAACTCGAAAATTAAATTTCCATCAAAGATTAAACGGCAAGAGGGATGCAAGCGTAAAGCTTTTTTACTGAGGTCGTTGAGGCTCTCGAAACGCCGAATTAAAAAACTTGAAGTAACAGCCCGTTCTGGCTCCCGCCAGACTTGCCCAAAATAATAATAATACTGAATACACATTCAATAGAGTTCAATTTCAGCAAAGCCTAATTGTACCATTTTCATGTAGTATCGGCATAATCAATTATTAATTATTTTTATACTAAAATGTCTAAAGTTTGTCCATTTTCGAACAAAATCACGCAAAATATTGCTTTTTATTTGTCATTTTGTCATTTTTATCGCATTGGTATAACCTTTGACTATCATAAGCGGATAAAAATTATATTCTTAAATAATTAATTAATAAGATACGATGAGCACAAAAACAACTACTGGAAAAATTAACGTACAAACCGAAAACATTTTCCCAATCATTAAAAAATTTCTTTATAGTGATAATGAAATTTTTTTAAGAGAATTAGTGAGTAATGCAACTGATGCGACTCAAAAATTAAAAGCTTTAACTTCAATGGGCGAAGCTAAAGGCGAATTAGGAGATTTAAAAATTGAAGTGATTTTAGATAAAGCTGCCAAAACCATTACCATTAAGGATAAAGGTTTAGGTATGACTAAAGATGAAATTGAAAAATACATTACACAAATTGCATTTAGTGGTGCGGAAGAATTTGTTCAAAAATACCAAGATAAGGTAGATAAAAATGTCGTAATCGGACATTTTGGATTAGGCTTTTATTCGGCCTTTATGGTAGCTGAAAAAGTTGAAATTTTTTCATTGTCATACAAAGAAGGTTCAAAAGCAGTTCGTTGGGAATGTGATGGAAGCCCTGAATACCAAATTGAAGAAATTGATTCAAAAACAGATCGCGGAACAAGTATTGTCTTACATGTTGCGGAAGATAGTTTAGAGTTTTTAGAAAATCAAAAAATTGAAGGTTTACTAAAAAAATACTGTAAATTTTTACCAGTAGAAATAGTATTTGGGACTAAAAAAGAATGGATTCCAAATGGCGAAAAAGATGAAAAAGGAATTGAAAAGGAAACAGAAATTGATGTTGAAAATATTATTAATAATCCTTTACCAGCTTGGATAAAAAAACCTGTTGATTTAACAGACGAAGATTACAAAGCGTTTTACCGCGAGTTATATCCAATGCAATTTGAAGAGCCATTATTTCATATTCATTTAAATGTAGATTATCCATTTAACTTAACTGGTATTTTATATTTCCCTAAATTATCTAACAAATTTGAAGCTCCAAAAGATCGTATTCAATTATACAGTAATCAGGTTTTTGTAACAGATAATGTTGAAAATATTGTTCCTGATTTTTTAACCATGTTACGTGGTGTAATTGATAGTCCAGATATTCCTTTAAATGTAAGTCGTAGCTATTTGCAAGCCGATAGTAATGTTAAAAAAATATCAGCTCACATTACTAAAAAAGTGGCAGATAAATTAGACGAATTATTTAAAAAAGATCGTCCTGATTTTGAATCGAAATGGGATGATATTAAAATATTTGTTCAATATGGTTTAATTAGTGATGAGAAGTTTTACGAAAAAGCATCTAAGTTTACATTATTAAAAAATACAGAAGGAAAAGCATTTACGTTTGAAGAATATGATGCACACGTTAAATCAACTCAAACAGATAAGGATAATAAATTAGTGTTTTTATATGCAACCAATATTGATGAGCAACATACTTATATTGATGCTGCAAAATCTCGTGGATACGATGTATTGTTAATGGATTCGCCATTAGACTCTCATTTAATTAATAGTTTAGAAAGTAAATTAACTAACACACAATTTGTGAGAGTTGATAGTGATACAGTTGAAAAATTAATTAAAAAAGATGATGGACAAGTAAGTAAGCTTTCAGAAGAGGAACAAACAAAATTGAAACCAATTGTTGAAGGTGTTGTAGCAAAAGAAAAATACTCTGTTGTGTTTGAAAGCTTAAGCGAAACTGATTCTCCTATGTTGATTACGCGCCCAGAGTTTATGCGCCGTATGAAAGACATGCAAGCCATGGGTGGCGGAGGTGGAATGAATTTTTATGGTTCAATGCCCGACATGTATAATTTGGTTGTAAATTCAAATCATCCATTAATTAGTAAAATATTAGCAGAAGCTGATGGTGCTAAACAAAGTCAATTAGCAAAACAAGCTGCTGACTTAGCCTTATTATCGCAAGGTTTATTAAAAGGTGAAGAGCTTACTAAATTTGTTAAACGCTCTGTTGAAATGATTAACTAAGTATTATAAATCTATAAAAAAGCCTTCCTTAATTAATTAAGGAAGGCTTTTTTTGTAATATATTTTTAAATTTTATTTCATACTTCGTACTCGTTTAGCGTAGTGAGGACGAGGCTAAAATGATTAGTTCACCAATAATAAAAAGCTCATAAAGGTAATCCAACACAACAACACGACAGTAAATTTGATTAGCTTTATGAACTCTATAAGCTACCACTAATACAAATCGACAATTATGCAGACAAGAAAAATTGTTCACTTTACAATAAAAAATAAAAAAACATTTAATAATTCAAACTTTAAAATTTATGGAAACACTTCAGAAAAAAAATAATTGGCCAAAGAAAATAATAGTTTTTGTTATTATATGTGTATTGTTTTCAGCTCTAATTAAGGGTGGTTCTAAATATTATTTTGACAATTATTGGACTCCGGGAATAGAAAAACAAATATTAAATAAATGCATATTGGATTCTAAAACTTATGCAGGAGAGGATGTTACTGACGAAAAAATTACAAATTATTGCAACTGCAATCTTGAAAAAATTAAAGCTAAATATAAGCCGAAAGAAGTTTCAACAATAAATCAAAGTGAATTTGAAGCTATGGCAAATGAGTGTAATGAGTTAATTAAGTGATGACTATCAGTATTTCATGACTTTTGTCCTTTATCCCACCTCGTACTCGTTTGAGCGCTAGCGGAAACGAGTACGAGGCTGGGTGGCTAATTAACTAGTTTTGCTAACTCAGAGGCAGATTTTAAATTTTGTATAAGGTTTAATTTAAAAATAGTTTTATTGTTTACTTTGTTATTTACGGCATTTTTAAATTCGTCAGGACTACAATAATAGCTTTTTTCATTTTCATCAATAGCAATTAACATTGGATTTTCAGTTTTTTCGTAAACAAATTTATAGGGTCCGTAATTATTATATCCATCAAAGCGCATAATGCCATTTATATTTTTAATGCTGACAAAAATGGCAATTACTTTAATAGGTTTATTTTTATCTGAAACATAGTCAGCAATTACTTCTTCTGGTTGGGTAATTCGCTTAACCTGATCGGCATTATAAATGCCTGTTTCGTTTATGCCAAAGCGAGCAAAGGCACTTTTTATAACATTGTTTGCACTATCTATTTTTGCAATGATTGCCTTTTCAATAGAGTCCTTTCGCATCAGTTGTAATTTATATTCCATGCAATCAAATTTTGTTGAGAAAACAGATAGTTTTTTTCTAACCAAATCTCTGTTTAAATTAAAATCATTTAAATCGCTTATAACTTTTTCGTTACTGGTATGTAAAACTGATCTATAAAAAGAATTCATGCATTTTAAAGTGTCCTCACCATACTTTGAAATGTTATCATCTGGTTTATTTATCAGTTCTCTTAAATTTTGTTCAAGTTCTCTTTCTTTGTTATCTAGATCATAAGTGTATTTTAAATAGGAGCGATTATTTCTTTTATTTATTCTTTTTATTTTTCCATCAGAAAAGTCTTTATTTTTTGGTGCGCCAGTAACATGAAATATCAGTTTATTTATTTCAACTTGAAATTTATTTCTACCGCCATAAACAATTTTCACGTAGGAGCAACCTTGTTTCTCAATAGCTTTGATAATAGCAAACTCTTTCTTGGTAAAAGTCCAAACATAATCAGAGAAACTACCCAATTTATTATGACTGTTTTGTGATGTAAATTCAACTGTTTTAGCAGTTGTATCAAGTATTAATCTGTAATAAGGCGATTTAAAATCAACCAAATAATGCTTTACAAATTTGTATGGATAATCATTTCTGATAGGTTCTTCATGGTCTAAAAAATATCTTATCTTTTTAATCATATAGCTAACATATTCACAGGTATCTCCATATATGCAATTTAAAAAATCCAAATGATTTCTTTCAAAATTGCCTCTGTTAGTCTGCGGTTGTAATGCGTTAAATGGAGCCAACATATTGCCATGGATATCGGTAATACTTCCTAATGCATTATTCCATTGATGATTTAAGGTATCTAAGCTGTAAAATTTTTGATCAATAAATGCTGTTAAAGGAAAATCTATATTTATTTGTTTATTAAGTGTTTTCTTTAATATCAACTCTTCATTATTTTGATAAACATTGATTTTAAACATGCCAGCTGAGTTGAAATTATTTACTACACTGCCAGTTTTAAAAGACATAGGAATGCCACTTAAAATAAAATCAGAAGGGTTTCTATACTCTTGGTAACTAATCTCTATTTCGCCAGTTACCTCAGTACCGTTTTTGTGAAGAAAAGAATTAGGAGCAATGACAATCTTAGTTGAGTCATAAATTAAAGTGCCACCATCATCTTCTATCAAACGAAATTTTTTAGCTGCAAAATCTGTAATACCAAATATTTTAGGCATATTTAATGGTCGTAGGTATAATTTAATTTCTACCCTGCGGTTCATCCATAAATTAGTTTCAGTGTTTTCTGTAAGGGGCTTATTGTATGCAAAATAATGCATACTTGAATCGATTGATTTAAAATGTTTATTTTTTAAATAAGAAAGTACAGTTGAAGCCCTGTTTTTAGATAGTAAATTATTTAAATTTAAAGAACCATGATTATCCGTATGCCCTGAAACTTCAATATAATAAGCTTGTGGAATATTTGGTAATGACTTAATAATAGAATCAATTTTATTGCGCTGAACAATAGTTAATTTATAGCTATTACTTTCGAAATTAACTGAAAGTATTTTACACAATTGCGCGTTTTGTGTAAAATGAATACAATAAAAAATGAGTATTAGTAGTTTTTGCATAACATATAAAGAGATTGTATAATAAAAGTAACAAACTATAATAAGAAACAAGAAAAAAGGCAGAATAAAAATACACTAAAGTGATGTAAGCCAATCTAAACAGACCTCATCCTCGTTTGAGCGCTAGCGGAAACGAGGATGCGTTAAAAATGCGTTTGTAACGCATTAAGTAAAAGTTTATATTTATTATTGGTAATATTATTAAAAATAGTTTTGGGTCTTACAAACGCCCTTCAATAACGTAATCGTTACGCTAAGCTAAACAAGAACGAGACTAGACAAAACAATTTATTTTCCCATTTCAGCAATTTGTTTTTCTAAATACATAATTCCTTCCGTAAAACTTTTTGGGTTATAACCTAAATCTTTTTTTGCTTTATCAATAATGAAACCTGTAATCGGTGGGCGTTTAGCGGGTTGTTTAATGTCGGCAGATTTTGATGGTTTAATTAATGATTTGTCTAATTTGTAATAATCAGCTACCAAATGTGCTAATTCTAAAATGCTTAAAAAATCTTTACCAGAAATATTATAAATACCCTGTGCATTTTTTTCTGCAATTAAAAGGCAACCATCAGCTAAATCTTCTGCCAGAGTAGGCGTTCTAAATTGATCATCAACCACATTAATTACTTTGCCTTGCTCTAAATTTTGTTTTACCCAAAGTACAATATTGCTTCTGCTCATGCTATCAACAATGCCATAAACTAATACCGTACGTGCTATGGCCCAATGTAAGGCGCTGGCTTGTACAATTTTTTCAGCGGCTAATTTACTTTCAGCATAATAGCTTTGCGGATTTGGTATTTCATTTTCATCTAAAGGACCATGCGTGCCATCAAAAATAAAATCGGTTGATAAATGAATAAATTGTGGCTTGTAATTTGAATTTTCTGTTTTAAGTTTTTCTAAAGTCTTCACTTGATTTTCAACAGATGTAACATTTAATAACCAACAAGCTTCTTTTTCTGTTTCACAAGCATCAACGTTAGTCATTGCCGCTGTGTTAATAATAACATCTGGCTTATGTTTCGCAAACACATCACTTACATTTTGCGCATTTGTAATATCTAATTCTTCATAAATATATCCATCAGTTTTAACTAATCTGTTTGTACCTCTTGCTGTTGCAATGCAAATAATGGATGCATGGTTTCTCAGTTTGTAAACTAATTTTTGTCCTAATAAACCATTAGAGCCTGTAATTAATATTTTTTTCATGAGTAAATATAAATAGTTTTAAGTGTATTCGGTATAAATTATTTTTTACGATTTTTTAGATAGGTAATCAATACTGGAATAGTTGTAATAACAATTAAACTAATTACGATATAACCAATGTATTTTTCGGTTTGCGGAAATTCTTTTCCTAAAAAATAAGCTATGCTTGTTAATGAAATAATCCAAAAAGAAGCCCCTGCAATATTATAAATCATAAAGAGTTTGAAATCTACTTTTATAACACCTGCTAATATAGGCGCAAAGGTTCTGATGATTGGCAAGAATCGCCCTAAAATCAATGCTTTTCCGCCATGTTTTTCGTAAAATAGTTTCGTTGTTTCTAAATGTTTTTTTCTAAATAAAAAAGTATCTTTTTTATGAAATAATGTTTCTCCTGTTTTTTTTCCAAACCAATAACCAATTATATTTCCTATGACTGCCGAAATAATAAGTAAAATGATTAATCCAAAAATAGAAATATTTAATAATTGCGGTTTAGTAGCGCATAATAAGCCAGAAATAAAAATAAGGGAATCGCCTGGCAAAAAAAATCCTATAAATAAACCTGTTTCAGCAAATACAACAAATAGTAATAACCATAAGCCGCCATAATGTATAATACTTTCAGGATTTGTAAGTTCCTTTAAAAATTCAAACATTTAATAGTTGGCAGGAATTTCAAACGATTTCTTTTTTTCAATACTCGCTTTAATATCCTCTAATTGCCCTTTAGGAATTGCGTTAATTAAGTTTTTAGTGTATTCTGTTTGAGGATTCATATAGATTAAGTCGGCGTCACCTAGTTCAACGATTTTACCACTATTCATTACCGCCATTCTATCACTCATAAATTTAACTACACTTAAATCGTGCGAAATAAAAATATAAGTAAATTTAAATTCACGTTTTAAGTCGTTTAATAAATTTAAAACTTGAGCTTGAACTGAAACGTCTAAAGCACTTACACTTTCATCACAAATAATAAATTTAGGATTTAGTGCTAATGCTCTTGCAATACAAACACGTTGTCTTTGTCCTCCACTAAATTCATGTGGGTATCTATTAAATTGTTTTTCTTCGAGCCCAACTTTTTTTAGTAATTCGTAAACTTTTTCTTTACGCTGTTTATTATTGCTTAAAATATTATGAACTTGCATGGGTTCCATTATAGCTTCACCTATTGTAATTCGCGGATTAAGAGAAGAGTAGGGATCTTGAAAGATAATTTGCATATCTTTTCTTAAGTGCCTCATGTCTTCTGCTTCCAGTCTTAATAAATCTTTTCTTTCAAAAAATATTTTACCACTCGTTGGTTCATTTAATCTTAAAATGGTTCTTCCTAAAGTTGTTTTTCCGCAGCCGCTTTCTCCAACTAAACCAAGCGTTTCTCCTTCATAAACATCTAAAGAAACATCATCTACTGCTTTTACCCATTCTGTGGCTTTACCAAAAAAACTTTTATTTTTAGGGAAATACGTTTTGATATTTTGTAGTTCTAAAATTTTTGAACGACTATACAATTCTCTGTGCTCAATAAATCGATCTTCTCTTGTAATGATTACACTATTTATAGCTTCACTAACAGTCTTAGAAATTTCAATCATATTTCCTTCTTCATCAGTTTTCATAAAATCTGATGATACAGGTAATCGTTTAATTCGTTTATCTAATGGCGGGCGACAAGCAAGTAAGCTTTTTGTATACGGATGTTTTGGATTCGAAAATATTTCAAGTACTGGCCCTTGTTCCACTACTTTTCCTTTATACATCACCATTACTTTATCAGCAAGTTCGGCTATTACACCTAAATCATGCGTAATAAACATAATGCCCATTTCTTGCTCTTTTTGCAATTGCAGCATTAAATCTAAAATTGTTTTTTGTACAGTTACATCTAAAGCAGTTGTTGGTTCATCAGCAATTAAAATTCTTGGATTGCAACTCATTGCCATCGCAATCATAACTCTTTGTTTTTGTCCACCCGAAATTTGGTGTGGATAGGAGTCGAAAATCCTTGCAGGATCAGGTAATTGAACTTGTTCGAATAAACTGAGCGTTTTTAATTTTGCATCTTTTTTACTAATTTTTTGATGTAATAAAATAGCTTCAATAACTTGTTCTCCACAACTATATACTGGGTTTAAACTAGTCATTGGTTCTTGAAATATCATGGCTATTTCATTTCCTCTATACGAACGCATTTGTTTACTAGGAAGAGAACGTAAATTTTTAATACCGTCTTTTTTTGAATGGTATAAAATTTCGCCTCCAGAAACTCTACCTGGAGGATTTGGAATTAATTGCATAATAGATAATGAGGTAACAGATTTTCCTGAACCACTTTCTCCTACAATTCCAATAGTTTCTCCTTTATGAAGTGTAAATGAAATATCATTTACTGCTTTAATTAATTCACCATCAGATTTAAACTCTGTTACTAAATTTTTTACTTGAAGAAGTATTTCTTTTTCCATAATAATGCATTACGAATATAGGAAAATACCTCTTAATACAAATAGTTTTAGTTGTATAAATAATGCTTTTTATCGATTTTTTTATGCTGTATAAGTATATTTTACTCATTTTATTCAAAAAAGGGTAAAAATTTATACCGTATAATAAGGAACTAACCTTTATAAAAAAGCCATTTACCCAACTCTTTCCAAGTTGTTTTTTTACCATACATTAAAATTCCGGTTCTGTAAATTTTACCTGCTAACCAAGTGAAAAACAAAAAGCCAATTATAAGCATGAACATCGATAATAAAAGTTCCCACATTGGAACTCCAAATGGTAAACGTACCATCATAACAATAGGAGATGTTAAAGGAAAAATTGAAAAGAATTGCGCCATACTACTATCTGGATCTTTGATAATATTTTGAGCAATAATAAAACTTAGAATTAGAGGAATGGTAACAGGTAAAATAAATTGTTGAGTATCAGCTTCATTGTCTACAGCTGAGCCAATGGCAGCAAATAAAGCGGCATATAACAAATAACCGAATAAAAAGAAAAATGCAAAACAGATAATGATTTGACTAAAATTAACTTTGTCTAAATCATTAAATATAGCTATGGCCTCATTTGGTGTTTGAACTTTTTCCATTGTACTAATGCCTGCTGATAAATCATTTTTCATGACTTTTTCAATTTGTGAATTTTGCTTTACTTTATCAGCAATTTCATTTTTAAAAAGAAAAGTTGTGATTGCGGCTTGGAGAATAAGCGTTAAAATTATCCATAAAATAAATTGTGTTAATCCTACTAAGGCAACACCAATAATTTTACCAAGCATTAATTGGAAAGGTTTTACGGATGATATAATTACTTCAACTATGCGGTTCGATTTTTCTTCAATTACGCCGCGCATTACTTGAGAACCATACATAAATATCATAAAATAAATGGCGATAGCACACCCAAAACCAATAGCCATATTGATTTCTGTATTTGTTTTTTCATCATTGCCGTTTTCTGTTACCTTTAAAGTCAACAGTTGAACTTGTCTTCGAGCCTTGTCAATTTTTTTTATATCAATACTATCACCTTGTAATCGGTAATCAAATAAAATATTTTCCATTTGATTGGTAATGTATTGTTCGGTGCTAATACCTGGTTGTTTTTTATAGTATAACACAGGAGTTGTTTTTTCATCATTTAATGCGTCTCCTTTTATTTCCATAATTAAATCAAAAGGACCATCTTTTAATTTAAGTTTTGCACTTGCAATAGATTCTGCACCGTAGGTAAATTTTATTTGTTTAGTATTGGTTAATTTTTCAACAAATAAACCGCTGTGATCAAGAACTAAAACTTGATGGTCAGTTTTGTCTCGCATAGCAAGCCAAACAGGAACTATTAAAACTCCAGCCATTAAGAGTGGGCCAAGTATTGTCATTAAAATAAATGACTTTTTTTTGACTCTTGAAAAGTATTCGCGTTGTATGATTAATAAAAGCTTATTCATTTTAAAAAAGATATGAGAGTTATTCTGTAAAGTAACTTTGAGTGTTTAATGCAGGCTTATTTTCAACTACTGAAATAAATATATCATTCATTGACGGAACAATTTCATGAAAAGAAATAATTTCAGCGTTTTGCAAAACTGCTTCTAGTATTGCATTAGGCGTAGTTTGACGTAATAATTTAACGGTAAGTGTATGGATATCACCTGATGATTTTTTTTCTAAAATTTCAGCGCCAGCCCATAAAGCATTTGTAAAACCTAATAAATTTCCTTTAAAAATAATATGATATGTATTGCTTCTATGAGCTTTTCTAATATCATTAACTGTGCCATCCAATATTTTTTCGGATTTATTAATGAGCGCAATATTATCGCAAAGTTCTTCAACACTTCCCATGTTGTGAGTTGAGAAAATAATCGTTGAGCCTTTTTCTCTTAATTCTAAAATTTCATTTTTAATAAGTTGAGCATTTATAGGGTCGAAGCCACTAAATGGTTCATCTAAAATTAATAGTTTAGGTTCATGCAATACGGTTACAATAAATTGTACTTTTTGCTGCATACCTTTACTAAGTTCTTCAATTTTTTTGTCCCACCAACTTTCAATTTCAAATTTTTTAAACCAATGGTTTAATTTTTCTTTTGCAATATTTTTCTTTAAGCCTTTTAATTGAGCCAAGTACATCACTTGTTCTCCAACACTCATTTTTTTATATAAGCCCCTTTCTTCAGGTAAATAGCCAATTAAATCAACATGTTTAGGTGCTAATTTTTCACCACAAAAAAACACTTCTCCACTATCAGGACCTGTAATTTGATTAATAATTCGAATCAGAGAAGTTTTCCCAGCTCCGTTTGGACCTAATAAACCAAATATTGATTTTTCAGGAATGTGCAAACTCACATCTTTTAATGCCTGATAGTGCCCGTAATTTTTATTGATGTTCTTTACTTCTAAAATAGAATCCATAGTATATTTTGATAATCTAAGTTATGATTTTGTTTTTAAAAAGCATTTCCGTTTAACCTTAAATAATGATGGTTTAAATAATTTTATTCCACATAAAAAGCTAGTCCTTTTAAGTATTCTCCTTCCGGAAAATTTGGTATAATAGGGTGATCAGCAGGTTGTGATAAAGTATGTAATAATTTTAAATGTCGGCGCGATTCAATTGCTGCTGCCGTTACTGTATTATAAAACAATGCTTTATCAATTACTCCAGAGCAAGAAAAAGTAAATAAAATTCCTCCTTTTTTGATATTTTGTAAAGCCATTTGATTGAGTCGCTTGTACCCAATTACAGCGTTATGAGATACATTTTTACTTTTTGCAAAAGCTGGTGGATCTAATATAATGATATCATAATTTTTCCCTTCGTCTTTTAAATAATCAAAGGTATCAACTGCAAAACCTTGATGGTTTGTTACATGATTTAAGGTTGCATTTTTATCACATAACTCAATTGCTTTTTTACTCGAATCAACTGAATGTATGATTTCACAATTATTTTGAGCAGCATACATACTAAAACCTCCAGTATAAGAAAATGTATTTAATACGCGTTTGCCATTGCTGTATTTGCCTAATAATTCACGATTATAACGTTGGTCAATAAAGAATCCTGTTTTTTGTCCGTTTATAAAATCAATGTAAAACTTAACACCATTTTCAATTACAACTAAATCGCCATTTAATTCTCCAAATAGATATTCGTTCGTAATATTAGCAGCATAATTTGCAGGCAATGTTTCCGAACTTTTATCATACACACTTTTTAAGTTATCACCATAAACAATAGATAAAGCCTCCGTAATTTCTTTTCTGCATAAATGCATCCCAATGCTGTGTGCTTGAAAAACAATATGTCCGTTATAAAAATCCATAATTAAACCTGGCATGCCATCTCCTTCGCCAAAAACTAAACGGTAAACATTTGTATCAGGGTTGTTCGCTAATTTTAAAAATTCGCGGTATAAAAAAGCTTTTTGAATTTTTTTTGTCCAAAATTCAGTATTAATTTGTTGCTTACTAAAAGAAATAATACGAGCCGAAATACTAGCTTTTTGGTATTGCGCCATTCCTAAAAATTGCTCTTTAGCCGAGTATATTTCTACAATATCACCATCAGCCAAATTTGGATCCATTGATTTTATTGCTCCCGAAAAAATCCAGGGATGAAAGCGTAACACGGGAAATTCTTTGCCGTTATTTAATGTAATTCTAGGATAAGTTATCATTTGACAAATGTATGGCTTAATTCATGTTTATTTGAGAATTTAAAGTAAAAAATTAACTAAATTTACCTTTCAAATTTCAACTATGACAACATCTGAACTATTCATCAACCATAAAGTGCAGCCTTTAATTTGGATGATGAATATAACCAGATGGCAAATAAAATAAAAGCTATGACAACATCTGAACTATTCATCAACCATAAAAAGTATTTTTTAAATATGATGATGAATATAACCAGATGGCAAAAAAAACAAAACTATGACAACATCTGAAATAAAATTAAAAGTAACCGTTGACGAAAATCAATTACCTGTTAAGATAGAATGGGAAGCCCCAGACGCGAAAGAAGGAAGTGTTTGTAAAAGCATGATGCTTGCTTTGTGGGACGAAAAAGAAAACAATACCATGCGTATTGATTTATGGACTAAAGAAATGGGAATAGATGAAATGAAAAAGTTTTATCATCAAAATATTATGACGTTAACCGAAACTTATATTAGAGCAACTAATGACGAAGCTACAGCTAAGGAAGTGCGTGAATTTATGAGCGGACTTGGCAAACGAATGGGTGTTTTAGCTTAATAAAAAAATAATGTTCCATAAAAAAGCTGAATAAGTAATTATTCAGCTTTTTTAGTTTTTTATATTTTATGAAATTATTTTTTTAATGAATCTCTTATTTCCATTAATAATTTTTCTTGATTAGAAGGCTCTGCTGGTGAAGTAGGAGCAGCTGCAGCTTCTTTTTTCTTAGCGGCATTCATGCCTTTAATAATTAAAAATAATACAAAGGCAGTTAAAATAAAAGTAATTACAGAACTGATAAATAAACCAATTTTTGAACCATGCCAAACATAGTCTTGTAAAGTTGCTACGTGCGCCGCTTCTAATACTGGCTTCAACATTAATGGAGTAATTACATCTTCTATTAATGAAGATACGATTTTGTTGAATGCACCACCAATAATCACACCCACAGCTAAATCAACTACATTTCCTCGCATTACAAACTCCTTGAACTCTTTAATCATTCCCATTTTTTAATTGTTTTTTTAGTTATTATTTATTTTATCGTTTTGTACGATACAATGTTTATGTCAAGATCTAGTTATTATCTAACACTTTAAATAATTCGTCTAATTTCGGTGTTAAAATAATTTCAGTACGTCTGTTTTTCTTTCTTGCCTCAGGTGTTTTGCTAGCATCAATAGGAAAAAATTCTCCACGACCTGCAGATGTGATACGTTTTGCGTCTGTGCTTGAGTTTTGTAATAAAATTTTTGTAACAGAAGTTGCTCTAATAACACTTAAATCCCAATTATCTTTTATTTCGCCAGCACCTTTCATTGGTACATCGTCTGTGTGACCTTCTACTAAAATATTAATATCAGGATTTTGCTCTAATACTTTTGCTACATTTTTTAAAGCTTCAACTCCCTTAGGTTCTACTGCTGTTTTTCCACTTGCAAATAATAAGGATTCATCTAAACTAACATACACTTTTCCATTTTTTTGAGTGATTGTTAATCCTTTATTCTCAAAATTAAATAAGGCATCTTGTAATTTCTTTTTTAAATCAGCGGTTGCTTGGTCTTTTTTCTTTAAAATTGATTCTAGCTCATTAACACGTGCTTCACGTAATTTTAATTGTGCAGATAACGCATCTAAATCTTGTTGTTGTTTGTTTAGTCTGGCCTCTAATGCTTTCAATTCATCTTCTTTACGAAGTAATTGCTCTTGTGTCATTTGTAATTGATTGCTCAATTTGGCATTATCCTTTTCTGAACCAAGTAACATTTTATTGTATTTGTCCAATAATTGATCATTTACAAAGTTTAATTTATCATATTTATTTTGCAATAAACGTAAATTACTTGCCATAATAGAAGTATCACGTTGTAAGCCGTTTATATCTTTTGCATTTTTTGTGAGAGTTTCATTGGCAGTAGCTAATTTACTTTCTGCATCTTGACTTAGTTTACGAGTTGTAGCAACTTCAGTTTCACAATTAGACAATTTTGATTTTGTTTCTTCTAATAAACGCTGAGGAACGCAAGAAGTTAATAAAATGGCAGTAATGCAAATTGGATAAATTATATTTTTCATTTTTAATATTTTTATAACAAATGTATGTTTTTTTAGGGTTTAATAGTAGCGCTATTTATTACTTTTCAACACTCTTTTATGTTAAAAATAAGTCATCAATAATCTGTTTATTTTCCAACAAGGGCTTTACTAAGCCTATTTGCAATTAAGTCGGCTACTAACGAAAAATAAGAGTTAATTATTTTGGAAGGATTATTTACGTTTGATGGCATATTTACTTCTGCGATTCCTGAATTAATTTCTTTAGCATCAAAAGTGTATATAGTATAATGAACAATTATTTTTCGGCTCGAACCTGAACTAAAATCTCCTGGAATTGTGCTAATTGCTTTGATATCGAGTTCATTAATAAATAAATATAAATTGGTTTTATACTTGTTTGTTAAATAAGGTACCAATGTTGCATTTTTTAATTTCGCATTCATAAAGCGAGAATCACTTACTGTTTCAACTGCTAACTGACCTTTATCAACGTTTTTAACTTCTTTTTCGTTTGAAGGGGCTTTGTAATTTTCCTGATTAGGCGTTTTTTGATATTGATAAGAAAGGTATTGATAAATATTTTCTAAATCTTTTTTTGTTTTTGTGGTGTCATCAATCATATCAACCACACTCATTTTTGCTTTCAACTTTTTATAGAGTTGCTCATTCATTCCATCACGCATAACTGCTTTTATTTGCTTTGCAGATAGTTTAGATTCTTGGTTGATGTTGGCATCAATCTCACTTAAATACATCTTATTCTCAAACGGAATAAGCATGATTTTATTTTTTGTAATAACTTCTTTTCCAGCACTTGGTTTAGTGCCAGTATTAACCGTTTTATCTTGCGCACTTAAATTTATAACAAAAAATAAAAGGCAAAAAATGAATGCAGTTTTTATATTAAAATTTAGTTTAATCATCAAGTCTATATAATAACTAATGTAAGAAAAGGTTACTTATAAAAATGTAAAAAATCGTTAAGATTAGCATATAACATTAAGAATAATAAAAATGCCATTCCTACATATTGAGCGTAAGTTAATACTTTAACACTTGGTGCACGGCGAGTAATCATTTCATATAAAGTAAATACAACGTGTCCGCCATCTAAAGCTGGTATTGGCAATAAATTCATAAAGGCTAATACAACTGATAAAAATGCTGTGCGTGTCCAAAATTCTTCCCAAACCCATTCGCCGCCAAACATTTTCGACATTGATTTAAAACCACCAATATGTTTGTAGGCACCAGTTGACGGCGTAAACATCATTTTAAATTGACGAACATAAGATGCTAATTTGTCGTAAGTCATTACAACACCTGCCGGAAAAGATTCGAAGAAACCGTATGTTTTTCTTTCAACACTAATAACTCCTAATTTTTCTAAATCATCATTTGACGAAGCCATATGAGCTTCCATTCGCCCTTCAGTGCTAACTTTTATTGGAAGTGTAATCGTTTTATTTTCTCTTTCAATATTTAAAGAAATAGTTTGCCCCTTAAAGTTATTTAATTGAGTTTTAAATTCATCGTTATATGAGAATTTTATAGAATCATTTATTCCAATTATTTTATCGTAAGATTTTAGACCACTTTCACGATTTAAAGAAGTTTTTGGGAATTCTAAAAATACAGCCGGTCCACGACCTGTTATAAATCCAATGTTTTCAGTTTTTGCAATTTGATCTAAAAAATCTTTTGGTAAGTTTAATTCAACTTTTTGTCCTTCTCTTTCTAACTGAACAGTCTTTCCAAGTAAAATATTAATTCTTAAATCATCAAAATATTTTACGGGCTCATTATCAACTGAAATTATTTTGTCACCTGTTTTAAAGCCTGCTGCTAATCCAAGAGAATCTGTACATTCAATACCGCCTTTTAAACTGCTCATTGGAATTTTCTTTTCTCCCCAAGTAAACAATATCATAGCGTAAATGATAAATGCTAATAAAATATTTACAATAATACCACCAAGCATAACGATAAGTCGTTGCCAAGCTGGATGTGCTCTAAATTCCCACGGTTCAGCAGGTTTTTTCATTTGCTCGGTATCTAAATTTTCATCTATCATACCTGCAATTTGAACATATCCACCCATTGGAAACCAGCCTAAACCATATTCTGTATCGCCAATTTTCTTTTTGAAAATGGCGAAATTTAAAACGCCAGGTAATGGAAATAAGAAATCAAAAAATAAATAAAATTTATCGACACGTATTTTAAACATACGAGCAGTAATAAAATGTCCAAATTCGTGAAGTAAAATTAGTAAACCTAAACTCGCTATAAATTGTGCTATTCTGATAAATGTTTCCATTAGGTATTTTTATTTTTTAATTAATTCGGTTGTTAAAATTCGGGTTTCTTTATCGCATTGAATATAATCATCAATACTTGGTGTTTTTATAAAAGGCATTTTTTCAATTGCATTTCCAATAATATCACTCATTTGTAAAAAACCAATTTTGTCTTCTAAAAATGCTTGTACTACTATTTCGTTAGCCGCATTTAATATACAGGCTGTGTTTCCACCTTTCTCCATAGCTTTAAATGCAAGTGCTAAATTCGTAAACGTATCAGTATCTGGTTTTTCAAAACTTAAATTTGGATAGTTTAAAAAATCAAAACGAGGGAAATTATTTTTAATGCGTTGTGGATATGTAAATGCATATTGAATTGGCAATTTCATATCTGGCACTCCCATTTGAGCTTTCATGCTACCATCTGTAAACTGAACTAAACTATGCACAATGCTTTGTGGATGCACAATTACATCAATTTGATTTGGTTGTAAATTAAACAACCATTTTGCTTCAATTACCTCTAGCCCTTTATTCATAAGGCTTGCAGAATCAATGGTTATTTTAGCTCCCATTACCCAATTTGGATGTTTGAGAGCTTGTTCTTTTTTTACAGCTGCTAAAAACTGTTTGTCTTTTCCTCTAAATGGCCCACCACTTGCAGTTAAATAAATTTTTTCAATTTCATTATCAAACTCTCCAACTAAACATTGAAATATAGCCGAGTGTTCCGAATCAACTGGGTAAATGTTTACGCCATTATTGTAAGCCATTTTGGTAACAATATCACCAGCAACAACCAAGGTTTCTTTATTAGCTAAAGCAATGGTTTTATTATATTTTATTGCATTTATAGTTGATGATAAGCCAGCATAACCAACAATAGAAGCTAAAACCACGTCAATGGTATCCATTTCCACAATTTGCTCAATGGATTTTGAACCTGCATAAACTTTTATATCATGTGTAAATAAAGCTTCTTTTACTGTTTCATATTTGCTTTCATCTCCTATAACTACAGCGTTTGGTTTAAACTCAATGGCTTGTTTAATGAGTAAATCAGCATTAGAATGTGCAACTAAAACTTCAACTTCAAAATGTTCTGGATTTTCTTTAATAACTTCTAAGGCTTGCGTACCAATACTACCCGTACTTCCCATAATAGCAATACGCTTGGGAGTAATTTCTGTATGTAATGGTTCTATCATAAAAGGCTTGTAAAAGTGCGAAAAATTTGGCGATTTATGAAATATAATTTCTATTCATCTTCTTTCCCTGCCAACACTACAACTATTTCTCCTTTTACTGTTTTTGCTGTAAAATGGGCTATTAATTCTTCAACCGTGCCTCTCGCATTTTCTTCGTAAAGTTTAGATAATTCTCTTGAAACGGATACTTGTCTTGTGGGAGATAAATATTCTTTAAACTCTTCTAATAATTTTACTAATCTAAATGGCGATTCGTAAAATACCATTGTACGAGTTTCTTCTTTTAAAGAAAGTAATTTTGTGTGCCTTCCCTTTTTTTGTGGTAAAAACCCATAAAATACAAAGGTGTCGCATGGTAAACCACTATTTACCAATGCCGGAACAAAAGCAGTTGCACCTGGTAAAGTTTCCACTTGAATACCGTTTTTAATACACTCTCTTACTAATAAAAAACCAGGATCAGAAATTGCAGGCGTTCCAGCATCTGAAATTAAGGCGATGGATTGGTTGGATGAAATCATTTCAACTATTTGCTGAACGGTTTCGTGTTCATTGTGTGCATGGTAAGAACGAAGTGGTTTCCCAATTTTAAAATGACGCAATAAATGAATTGAATTCCTAGTATCTTCTGCTAATATTAAATCAACCGAGTTTAAAACAGTGATTGCTCTAAAAGTCATATCTTCTAAATTCCCAATCGGAGTAGGAACGATGTAAAGTTTTGGTGTCATTATATTTATTCTTTTAAATTTATTTTTTCATCACCGTTTTGATAAGGTAAATATGTAAATATAAACTGAAACATTTCTTCGGTGGTTTGCATACTTTTTATACCATCTCCTTGTGTAACTAATTTTGGCGGATTATTAGGATTATTAGGATTTTTATTGGTGTTATCAAACGTTCCAAAAACCTTAATGGTTGTGCCTTTTGCAATTTTTATGGGATGTTCGAATGTGTAATAATATTGCCATTTAAAATCCCATTTATGTATTTTGATAAGCGGAATAGTATCGCCATTTGGTTTGATTGCAAAAGCCCAAAATGCTTTTCCTAATAAATGCATGTGAGGATTTATAGAAAGCATAGAAATATCAGCATCTAAAGTTGCAGTTGTTGTAAAGGTTTGAATTTTGTTTGGTTGTATAATTAATTCGGGTTCTATTTTTGAAACACCAAAAGTGCCTAATTGTGTTTCAAAAATTGGTCGTTTAGGTTTTGGCCCATAAAATACATTAATATGAGAACTATCTAACACGCTGATATTACTTGGTCCGTAATGAATACTTTTCAATAAGATAGCAGAAGTTTTATTCACTTTATATCCTCCAATTTCTTTTGGGTAAGAAGGCGGCGTATAACCTGGAAGATAGTACACTGTATTTGGTGTAAGTGTTGGAAATGTTCCATCATCATTTAAGATACTTAGTTTTGCGTATAATTTTGCATAATCAATATATTCATCTAATGCATAATAAACACTCGCATTTGTATTTGTCTTTTTTCCAGCATCATAATTTATTAAATGACCGTTAATATGATGAGCTAATTTGCGATGATCTGGAACAAATTCAAAGTAACGCACAAAAGTATCTTTACTAAAAGCCATTGGTAAATTAACAATGTAAAAATGATCGGTTCCATTTCCTTTTAAGGGAACTGCATTTCTAAAAAATATAACGGTATCTGGCTTTCCAAAAAACGAGCCATTATAAAATGTAGGCGGACTCGGAATTTTAGTAGCATCGCCAAGAGGTGTTTTATTTTCTACCCAAACTTTAATAGTTTCTATTTCCTCTTTAGTTAATATTCGTTCTCCAACAAAGTGTGTATAATTTGCATCCGCTGGCCAAGGTGGCATGTAACGTGTTTGCGTAACAAATTTAATTTTGTTGGCATATTTTTTAACGTTTTCGTAATTCATTAATTCAAACGGACCGCTTTCTCCTGGCCTGTGGCAAGGTGTACAATTTTTGAAAATAATTGGAGCAACGTCTTCAAAGGTAGGATTTGAGTTTTTAATTTTTTGAGATAAGCTATTTGAATTATTATCGCAAGAAAATAATAATATAGAAATGAACATAAACAGTAGTTCTATTTTCAAAAAACTAAAAACAAATAACTTTTTTATTTTACTATTCTTGAACATACACTCTTTTTACGCGCGATGAAATTCCTGTTAGTACTTCGTATGGTATTGTTTCCATTGCTTGTGATAATTGATTGAGTTGTTCATTGGTCTCAAAAATAACAACCTCGTCTCCTTCTTTACAATTCATATCTGTAATATCAACCATACACATATCCATACAAATATTCCCTACTGTTATACATGTTTTGTTATTTATGGAAACTCTAAACTGACCATTTCCTAATTTCCTGCTGAATCCATCCGCATAGCCAATTGGTATAGTTGCAATCGTTGTTTCTTTAGTCATAATCGCATTTCTATTATAGCCAACCGAATCTCCAGAAGCTAAATATTTAATTTGTGAAATGCGAGTTTTTAAAGTACTTATATTTTTAAGATTTTGTTTTTCAATGCTATTAAATCCAACGCCATACATTCCAATCCCTAAACGAACCATATTATAATGTGCATTTTTGAAACGCGTAATCGCTCCCGAGTTACAAATGTGTTTTAATGTTTTATAACCTACAGCATTTTGTATTTGATTTGCTGCTTCGTCGAACATTGAAATTTGTTTATTTGTAAAATCATCAAATGCAACATTATCACTAGCTACTAAGTGAGAAAAAATACTTTTAACGTGTAAAGATTTTTCACTTTTTAAAAGTTTAATTAATTCAGGTAATTCATTTTCTTCAAAACCCAAACGATGCATTCCAGTGTCTAGTTTTATATGAATAGGGTAGGGTTCGGCAATTGCTTTGTTTTGAAGAGCCTTAATAAATTCGTTTGCAACCTTAAATGAATAAATTTCGGGTTCTAATTTATAATCTATCATATCATCATAGGATGATTCTTCTGGACTCATAACCATAATTGGTAAATGTATGCCAGCTTTTCTTAAATCTACACCTTCATCCGTATAAGCAACCGCTAAATAATTGACGTTGTGGTGTTGCAGTGTAAATGCAATTTCTGAGCTTCCAGCGCCATAGCCAGTTGCTTTAACCATACACATGATAAAAGTATCGCTGCTTATTTGAGAGCGGTAAAAATTTAAATTGTGTATTAAACTATTTAAATTTATTTCTAAAATAGTATCGTGACTTTTTTGTTGAAGCTGCTTACTTATATTTTCAAAACCAAAGCTTCGAGCACCTTTTAAAAGGATAATGGAATTATGAAATTGTAGATGTGTTTCTTTTTTTAAGTCTTTTAAAAATTCAGTTGTGTTTGAATAAAAATATTTTTCACAATCAAAACTATTATTTTGATGAGTAATACCTTTCCCAATTCCAATTAATACATCAATTTTAAAATAATTAAGAAGTGCTGAAACTTCCTCATATAATTGCTTAGAAGGTTTCCCGCTTTGTTCAATATCAGATAAAACTATTATTTTTTTTCCGCCACGATGTTGTTGCTTTTGATAATGAAGCGCTATTTCTAATGAATTAATATCTGAATTGTAAAAATCATTAATTAGAACGCAATTATTGTTTGCTAGCTTTAATTCTAATCTCATTTCAACGGTTTGCAATGCTTGCATTCTGCTTTCAATTACCGCATTCGAAATGTTTAAATGAAGTAGTGTAGCCCAACAAGTTATAGCATTATGGATACTCGCTTTATCTATAAACGGTATAGTTATTGAACATTCTTTATGATTATAAACAGCTTTAATTTGTGTTGAATGTAAATCAGAATTTAATTCTATAATTTGCAGGTTTGCATTTTTTTCTTTCGAAATAATAAATGTATTTTTTAAATTATTTTCTACTTCACTCAAATTGACATTTGCGGATAATGTATTAATTATGGTAATATCACAATGCTTAAATAATTTCAGCTTTTCATTTAACTTTAAATCGGAATTACTAAACCCTTCGTCGTGGGCAGTTCCTATAGACGTTAAAATACCAATCGTTGGTTTTATAATTTCTTCGAGGTTTTTCATTTCTCCTACTTCCGAAATTCCTGCCTCAAAAATTGCTAAGGAATGTTGGTTGTTTAATTGCCAAACTGATATTGGAACGCCTATTTGTGAGTTATAGCTTTTTGGACTTCTACAAATATTAAAATCAGTTTTTAGTAATTGATACAACCATTCTTTTACAATCGTTTTTCCATTACTTCCTGTAATGCCAATTGTTGGAATTTGAAATTTGTTTCTGTGATGTGAAGCTAATTTCTGTAAAGCTATTAGTGTATCTTCAACACAAATAAAACAAGCTCCCGAAAGGTGAATGCAGTTTTCAGGAATATGATTTACTAAAAACGTACGAACGCCATTTTGATATAAATGAAATATATATTGATGCGCATCGTTTCGTTCACTAATTAGAGCAATAAATAAAGTGTTACTCGGTTCAGTTAATTGTCTGCTATCAATTAGTAAATGCTTTATGTTAAGGTTAGAATTGCCTATACATTTAGCATTTAAAATTTCTGAGATATGTGAGGCTTTATACAAACTAAAAAATGGTTTATTTCTTTTACAAAATAAACCATTTTAAATGAATTTTCTAATTGTTTTTTACGAATTAACTAAGAGTTTAAAACCCTTTCCATGAACGTTTACAATTTCCACTTTTGAATCTTCTTTTAAATATTTACGAAGTTTAGCAATATAAACATCCATGCTTCGTCCATTAAAATAATTATCATCATGCCAAATTGTTTTTAATGCGAAGTTTCTATCCAATACATCATTTTTATGAACGCATAATAGGCGCATTAACTGGCTCTCTTTTGTAGTTAATTTTTGCTCACTTC
The DNA here is from genome assembly GCA_038327195.1 of Bacteroidota bacterium. GTDB lineage: Bacteria > Bacteroidota > Bacteroidia > B-17B0 > Aurantibacillaceae > UBA4416. The sequence goes on from JBBQKU010000009.1 coordinate 98,835, forward strand.
CACCATTAACCAGCGCTTGTGTTTCTGAATTAAATGTATAAGTTCCAATTGTGAAATTAACATCTTCTACATTATGAACTCTTTGCTTGCTGCTTCTTCTTAAAACTGCATTTACACGAGCTAATAATTCGTCCATTTGAAATGGTTTTGTAATATAATCATCAGCGCCAGCGTTAAAACCTTCCATTGTATCTTCTTTCATGCTTTTAGCAGTTAAAAATATGATTGGAACATTTTTATCAGTTACTCTAATTTCCTTTGCTAATGTAATTCCGTCCTTTACAGGCATCATTACGTCCAATAATAAAAGGTCGAATTCTTGTTTGCAAAATGCATCAAATCCTTTTTTTCCATCAGTAGCCAGTTTGGTTTCAAAGCCTTTAGCTTCCAAATACTCTTGTAATAGAATGCCTAAATTAGCATCATCTTCTACTAATAAAATTTGTGTTTTTACATTATCCATAATTATTCTTTTTTTATTCTTTTTTATACTTCTTCTTTATAGGGCATAATTATTTTAAAAGTACTACCCTTTCCTAGTTCACTAGTAACATTAATTGTGCCATTATGTTTAAGAACCACTGCTTGAACATAACTTAAGCCTAAACCAAAGCCTTTTACATTATGCACATTGCCAGTTGGCACTCTATAAAATTTATCAAATATTTTACGTTGATTTTCTTTACTAATACCAATTCCATTATCTTTTACTGTAATTTCAATGCCTTTTTCTGTATCATTTGTACTGATAATGATTTCTGGGCTATCTTTTGTATATTTTATAGCGTTATCTATTAAGTTAAAAATAATGTTGGTCAAATGCAATTTGTCAGCATTAATAACGTAGTTTTTGGCATTTAATTGTTTACTAATACTACCTTCTCTTGCATCAATTAAAAGTTGTGTATTTTGAATGGCTTGTTCAATAATTTCATGTACATCATTTTCACTACGTTTCAGTTTAAACTCACCTTTATCTAAGATGGAAGTTTGTAAAATGCTTTCTACTAATATACTCAAGCGTTTATTTTCGTCTTTAATCATTTTTACAAAACGGTGTTGTTTTTCAGGAGTTTTTGTTACAGCACCGTCATTTAGCATTTCACAAGCTAAAGAAATTGTACTAATAGGCGTTTTGAATTCATGAGTCATATTACTAATGAAATCATTTTTGATTAGCGATAATTTCTTTTGCTTAGAAATTGTTGAAATTGTATAATAAAATGCAAGTATTAATATGAGAATAACCATTGCTGAAACGCACAACATGAGCCACATTTTTTGCAATAAAAAGTTTTTTTGATTAGGAAAATGAACACTTAAAAATTGAGGTGTTACATATACATTATTTGGGGATAAGTTTATTGCAAAAAAACAGCTTACCGAATCGCAGTCCATCTGAGGCTCTTTATAATTACCGTTAGACTTAGAATCTCCTAATTTATTTGAAATTGTATATTTAAAATTTGTTGTAATTCCTCCGTCAATTAACTCTTGTTTTAAAATGGTATCAAGCATTAATGAATCTACTTTTGGTTTATAGTCTTTATATACATTAATACTAATTAATTCATCATATAAATCATTAACAATTTCGTTTTTGTTTTGCATCAATTCATTACGCAAATTTTCAAAACTTTTAGCTTGGCTTTCCTTGTCCTCTTTGTTTGCTAATGATTCGAAAGGAGAGAAATGATTTTGGGCATTTATAGAATCGCCAGTAAAATCTTTTTGTGACATTTTGCTTGTCACTACACCGCATGAATCAGTACTAAATTCTTCAAAAATACGCACCTGAACGTCTTTACCACTTGGATTAGCAGCAGTTTTAAGAACCGGTTTAGTTATTTGAACGCCTTGTTTTCTTAATTTTATTTTTTTAGATATTTTATTTGAATAAGCAATTTTTTCAAGTTTATTAGCTGTTGATTTAAGAGCTTCATTTACAGATCTTTCAAACTCTTCTTCTTTGAGCTTTACCGAACTTTGTATCCAGTATATTTGTACAGCAATAAGGGCAACTAATGCCACACCTACTAATACTGAAATTATACCTAAATTATATTTGCTCATTTCAGGTAAATGTACAAAACTAAAAATTAGATTCTTTAAACGATTAACTTTTTTTAACTTCGGAATACGGCCTTATAATAGAGCGTCAGCCACAGTAAATGTGCTACCGCCTATAAAAATCAAATCAGATTGTTTAGCTTGTTTTTTTGCTTCAGTTAGTGCGTCGGTAACAGTTGGAAATTTTTTTCCTTTAAGTTCATGTTTTTTAGCTAAAAGCATTAATTCACTTTCATTAAGTGCTCTTGGGATATTTGCTTTGCAAAAATAATACGTGGCTGTTTTTGGTAATAGATTTAATATACTGTTGACATCCTTATCATTTACAACGCCAAGAATAATATGTAATTTTTTGTAAGTATAGCGTTCTAAATTCTTTAATACTTCTTTGATGCCATCTTCATTATGCCCTGTGTCTGCTATCACTAAAGGCTTTTCGCTAAGTGTTTGCCAACGGCCCATTAAACCGGTTAGTTTTTTTACATTTTGCAAAGCTGTATGAATAGCTTCGTTTTCAATTATAAATCCTTTCTTTTTAAGAATTTCTAAACACGCTAATACACCTTGTAAATTTTTTATTTGATAAAGACCAGAAATGTCTAGTTTATATAATTGGGTTTCATTATTTACTTTATTGAGTAATTCTATACCTAATAAATTGTAGTGAAATGAATGAGAAATCACTTTGTATCGCTTATCGGCAAAAGTAATAGGTGCTTTTAATTCTTGTGCTTTTGTATTAAAAACGGATAAGACTTCAAGTTGAGTTTGGCTAATAACTACTGGTATTTTTTCTTTAATTATACCAGCTTTTTCGGCTGCAATTAATGGTAATGTATTTCCTAATAAGTTTACATGATCAAAGCCAATGTTTGTGATGAGGCAACATTCTGGTTTTATAACGTTAGTTGAATCTAATCTTCCTCCCAAACCAACTTCAATAATGGCAATATCCACTTCTTGTTCAGCAAAATAATGAAAAGCTAATCCAACGGTCCATTCAAAAAAAGAGGGTTCAATACTATCAAATGTGGATTTATTATCTTCTACAAATTTTACAACTTCTGTTTTTGGAATTTGTTTTCCATTTATTTTAATTCGTTCTCTAAAGTCAATTAAATGAGGTGATGTGTATAAGCCTGTTTTATAACCTGCTTGTTGTAATACAGCTGCAAGCATATGAGATGATGAGCCTTTACCGTTAGTGCCAGCAACGTGTACACATTTTATTTTTCTTTCAGGATTTCCTAAAGCTTTACAAATTGCAAGTGTATTATCTAAATTAGCTTTATACGCAGCAGCACCAATGCGCTGAAACATGGGTAACCTCGAAAATAAATAATCTAACGTTTGTGTGTAAGTCATCTTAAATATAAAATTCAGAAGCTAAAGACTATTTTTAAAAACTAAATACAAGTGTTAATGTCCCTTTTTGTTCTTCAAATTGGCCACTAACCTTAAACTTAGTTGCAAATGCAGCTTGACGCGCTAATGTTTTAAGCATGGTACTATTTGTGTTTGTTCCTCTACCAACAGCTTCGGCTTTAATTACATTTCCGTTTTTATCAACTGTAATTTCAACTACTACAGTTCCTTCCTCTTTTGTATCTTTTGGTAACTGAGGTGGTTTAATAACACTCGCTCCAGCTAAGTTAAATCCGAATCCACCACTTCCTGGACCTGTTCCTGGACCATGTCCTGGTCCAATTCCACCGCCATCTCCACCACCTGTTCCGCCAGTACCATGTGAATTAGGTTTTCCATCAGGACTTCCATCATTTCCGGCGTGTCCGCTGTTTCCATCACCACCACCATTTTTTCCTTGATTTTTCAATGCCTTTTCAGCAATTTTTTCAGCCATCGTTTTTTCTCTAGGCTTTACAACTTCACTTGGTTTTGTTGGCGTAATTACAGTTGTATTATTTTCTATTTTTGGCTTTGTTTCGCTAATATTTACATCTTCACCATTTACACTGGTTAAAATGGCTTCATTAGTCTCAGGATTTGTTGGAGGAGGAGTTGTTTCGGTATTTTCAACCACACTTGTTGCGTCCCCAATTCCATTATTTTCCATATTTCCTGTACCTTCATTATAGGTTCCGAAGTTAATTTCAGTACCACCACCGCCACCTGCCGTAATTGGAAAGGGAGGGTTTGGTGTAATAATGATGTAAAAAAATAAAAACAATAATAGCAAGGCAAACACAGCTAAGGATATAGCTCCAGATATGAGCCTGTTTTTATTTTCTTCAGATTGTGTGATTATCATGATTACTTACCGTTAGAGGGTTGTGTAGCACAAATCATTTTACAATTTAGTTTATCACCAATTTGCATCATGTCAATAAAATCTTGATACAATAAATCTTTATCCACATGTATCACAACAGCAGGCTCAGTTCTGCCAGCAATTTTTTCTGCTAGTAAAGGCTCTAAATCCGCAAACGACACTTCTTTGCTATCGATAAAATATTTATGATCTTTTGTAGCTGCAATATGAATTGGATTTTTGTTATTATCTATTTGTGTATTTTTTTTAGAGCTTGGTAAGTTTACCTTAATAGCATTTGGACTTACCATGGTTGATAATATTAAAAAAAACAGCATCAAAAAGAACATGATATCGCTGAGCGAATCTGTGCTTACTTCTGCATCTCTATGTCCTTTTTTGCGTAAACTCATTTTTATTTACTAGGTTCGTTCAACATGTCTAAAAACTCAATTTGACTTTCTTCCATACGGTGAGATAATTTATCAATGCGTGTATTTATCCAGTGATAACCTACAAATGCAATAACACCAACTACTAATCCACCACCAGAAGTAATCATTTTTTGATAAAGCCCAGAAGATATGATTTCGATTTCTACAGTTTTTGCTAAGGAAATATCATAAAATATTTTAATTACACCAATGATGGTTCCTATAAAACCAAACATAGGAGCAATTCTTCCAATAATATTTAATACGCCTAAGTTTTTTTCAAGGTGAGATAATTCAGCTGATGCTTTTTTATTCATAGCCTCTCTTATTTCTAACATATTTTGTCCAATACGAGAAATACCTTGTTCAATCATTAATGATTCGGGCGAATTAACACTTTTACACAAATTACGCGCGTTAGCTAAATTGCCATTTGAGATCATGTCTTTTAAGCTAGGCATTAGTGTTGCATTTTTTTTGCCTGCTTTTGAAATCACTAAAATACGCTCAATCATTACATAAATTGAAATCAACAGCAAAAGAGCTAAAGGAATCATAATAACACCACCTTTTGAAACCATTTCAAATAATGATAAATGATTTGGTGGAAGTTCGGTTGCGGTTTCGATGCCTGTTGTTACAGGTTGTACAGCAAGGGTTTCAACAGCTGTTGCCACAACAGTATTCCCAATTTGAAGAATGAATGAAAACATATTTACTTATAATTTTTAATTATACAAAGTTAATTAGAAAAGGATGAGTAAATTAAACCATAAGCGATGTTTTAAACAGATTTGTGTTAGTATAATGTTACGACCTTTAAAAAGATACAGGAAATTTTATGCAATCTTTTTTGTCTGATAGGATTTCCATATCATAAAAATTCCAATTAATACAAATGGTATACTAAGTATTTGCCCCATATTGATTGGTAATGAAGCTTCAAAACTTTCTTGATTTTCTTTTAGAAATTCCATTAAAAAACGGAATGTAAACATTAACACACAAAATAAGCCAAACATAAATCCCTTACCAAATTGGTCACGCTTATTTTTCCATAACCAATACATCACTAAAAACAATATCACATAAAAGAGTGCTTCATATATTTGTGTTGGATGTCTAGGTAATAAATCAACAGTTGGGAAAATAAAAGCCCAAGGAACTTGAGTTGGTTCGCCAACAATTTCAGAATTCATTAAATTACCGAAACGAATCATGAATGAAGCAAATGGAACAACAACAACTAACCTATCAAATAGCCATATCCAACTTTCTTTTGTTTTTAAACAATATAAAATCATTGCTAAAATAATACCTATTGCACCGCCATGGCTTGCTAAACCACCTTCCCAAACTTTTAAAATATCTAATGGGTTTGCAGAATAATATTCCCAACCATAAAATAAACAATGACCAATGCGAGCTCCTAAAATGGTTCCAATAACAATATAAAGTGTTAAAGTGTCTAATTGTTTTTCGGTTCTACCTTCAGTTCTGAAAATACGGTTCATAAAAAAATGACAACCAATAAAAGCCAATGCCCAAGATAAGCCATACCAGCGTACTGGCCAATCGATGCCTGGAATTGTAAAAATATCAGGACTTGGATTCCAATTTATAAAGAGTGATAACATAAGTGCGAAGTTATAAATTTATTGAATTGTTTAACTGTTTTTTTTGATTTAAAACCGAATTTTTGTTAATCAGAAAATTTATGAACGTAATTTTTTTCTAAGCATTAGGAATTAGAATTTATACGTTAATAATTTAATTCGACATGCCTTATAAAAATTAAATTACCTTTGCTTTTTATATAATTAAATGAAGGTTTTTAGTTTTTTTTTCTTTCTTAGTTTAAGTTTTTTAAGTAAAGCTCAGGATGCTCAATTCTTTAATTATTTAAAAAAAATTGAAGCCAGTACGAATTACGAAAAAAACATTTCAGAACTAGAATATGATTTAAAAACAAAAAATTATACAAACGATGAATTGTTAAAAGTACAAGTTTTACTTATTAATAATTATTTAAATGTGTTTCAATTCAATAAAGCTACGGCGCTTTGTCAAAGAGAAATATTATCAGCCAAAAAGAATAAACTTTTGTTTAATGAAGCTACTCTTTATCGTTATTTAGGAAATGTTTATTATCATTTAAAGCAAACAAATCAGGCTCGAATTCATTGGGAAAAGTGTTTAGAAATGTCAGAAAAAAATCAATATTTTGATTTGCTTAAAAGATGTAATCATAATTTAGGTGTGATAGCATTAGAAACTGAGAATAATAATAAAAAGGCGGAAAGTTATTTTTTAAAAGCCATTGAATTTGGAAAAAAGACAAATGCGAGTAAGAATGAAAATTTAGCAAGTAGTTACCGTTTACTAGCTTCCACTTATGATGTAATGGGAAAATACAGACTCGCAGATAGTTTGTTTCAAATCACTACAGATATTTGTAAAGAGTTTAACGATTCAGCAGGTATTTCTGAAGCCTTAACATTTCATGCGAGGTTGTATTTGTCGATGAAGAATTATGATAGAGCTATGAAATTGATAAATGAGTCAATTAAAATTTCACAACTATTAAAATTGGATGATTATATTCAAACTGCTTTATCCATTCGTGAGAGTATTTCTATAGAATCTGGTAATTATAAAGATGCATATTTTTCTCTTAAGGAAATGTATAACATTGAAGTTGATAAAAATTCGAGAAACCAAAAAAAAGAAATTGCAGATTCAGAAGCCAAATTTAAAGTTGCAGAATTAAAAAGCAAGCAAGATTTGTATGTATTACAAGCAAAGCAAACAAAATATAATTACATTACCATTTTCGCTATTTTATTATTAATTACAATTGGTGTTATTGTGTTTTTTTATCAAAAACGACTAGCTAAAAAAGAACAGTTTTTAAAACTTAAAACTTTAAAAGACGTATATGATGCTGAAGAAAATGAACGATCACGAATAGCTAAGGATTTACATGACAATATGGGAGCTTATGCAACCTCCATGTTATCTCAAATAGATATGTTAGAGCTGCCAAATACTGATTTGAATAGACTCAAAGATTTAAGAAATGATGCAGAATATATAATGTCAACGCTTCGAGAAACTATTTGGATTTTAAAATCTAAAACAATTACCGTTCAACAGTTTTTTGATTTAATAAGAATATATGCAGATAAGCAACTAGTTAAAAATTTATCATTGAATATTGTTTATAAGGAAGATATTTTAAAATTGAAAAACATTAATCCTACCATAAGTTTAAATTTATATCGCATTGTACAAGAAATTATTCAAAACATTATTAAACATTCTCATGCTAGAAATATACAATTTGTTTTTACATCAAGTGATAAAATAAGTATTGAAATTAGTGATGATGGTATTGGTTTTGACACGGAAAATGTTTCTAAAAAAAGCGGACTAGGTAATATGGATTTTAGGGCTAATGAAATTAATTATTGTTTAATTTTGAAATCAAAAATTAACTTAGGCACTGAAATAACATTAAAAGAATATTAAAAATACTCGTTATAGAGTATAAACCATTTGATTCTAAACCCTAATTTCGAATTATGATTATTAAGATAGGAATAGTAGACGATAAAAGCATAAATAGAAATACTGTTAGGAAAAAACTAGAATCTTATTCTGAAATATCTATCATTTTAGAAGCCGGTAATGGCCAGGATTTTTTAGATCAGCTGAAGATGTTGCAGGATTCTGAAATGCCTGATGTTATTTTGATGGATTTAGATATGCCAATTATTGATGGCATTGAAGCTATTCGGATGGCATCAACAATGTATCCCAAAATAAAATTCATTGTGCTTACTGTATTTGAAGATACAGAGCGAATATTTGATGCGATTAAAGTAGGAGCAAATGGTTATCTGCTTAAAGATGATAAAGCAATTAATATTATGGATGCCATTAGTAATGTAATAGATTTTAATGGTATACCTATGAGTCCAATAATTGCTAGAAAGGCAATGGATTTAATGTTAGGTAATAAAACTGAAATAGAAGAATCAAAAACGGTACAGCATTTTGAATTAACAAACCGTGAAACAGAAATTTTAAAAGAATTAGCAAGTGGCGCTACTTATAATATAATTGGTGAAAAATTATTTATTAGTCCGTTAACTGTTCGTAAACATGTTGCTAATCTCTATGATAAACTGCATGTTAGTAATCGTATGCAAATTGTAAATATTGCTCAAAAAAACAATTTAATTTAAATATACTCGAAAGTGAGTATTTTTTTTAAATACAAGAAGCTACCTTTAACCAGAATTTAAAATTTTAAAAATGAAAAAATTAGGACTTGCAATATTATTGCTAAACGTATGTTTATTAAATGCACAAAATTTAGGATGGTTTAAACAATATTTCGGCCATGGCATGAGTGTTGTTAATCAATCAATTTCAACAAATGCAAATGGAGAAATTGCAAACTGCGGAATATTTAATCGTACATCAGCAGGATCTCAATTTGTTGATTTTGACCCTAGCGCAGCTACATATAGTTTAACAGCAACTGCAGGCCCATCCATTGTAAATTGTTGGGTCACGAAATTAGATGCGACAGGAAATTTAATATGGGCTAGAGCATTTGATGTTAATACTAATGGTTCAGGAAAAGCAACTACAAAAATAAATAATTCAGGTGAAGTTGTAGTTGGTTCTATGTTTTATTGGATTGGAGATTTTGATCCAAATATTACAACTTACACGATGACAACAAATACCAATCCAACCTCATTTATAACAAAATTAGATGCTGCAGGTAATTTTGCCTGGGCTATGCAATTTAGGCAAGTTTCAGGGGCAGCTCGGGCAACGATAAGCGATATTGAAGTTGATAATTTAAATAATATTTATGCGTCTGGTTATTTTGTCGGCAGCATTGATTTTGATCCATCTGTTCTAACGTATAGTATTGACGGTGGTTCATATCCATCTTCATTTATTGCAAAGTATGATAATAGCGGACAATTTTTATGGGTAAAAACATCGAACAGTCTATACGGTAGTACGCAAACTGTTGCAATGACATTAGATAAAAATAAAAACATATTAATTACTGGAATTTATAATGGGACTGTCGATTTTGATCCAAGTGCTGCTACATATACTCTAAATTCTATAAATTTTGCTCCATATGGTGAGCCATACATTCAAAAATTGGACTCAAATGGTTTGTTTATTTGGGCAAAACAATTTGCTGATGGAATTTCATTTCATAATAATGGAACGCCAGTTTCTGATATTGGAATAGATAATAATAATGATGTATATATTACAGGTGCAACTAAAGATTCGTTAGACTTTGATCCAAGTGCTGCCAAATATTATTTAAAATCAAAAGGGCAAGAAGATGTGTATGCGGTAAAATTAAGTGCGACTGGTAATTTTGTTTGGGCAAAAATGTTTAACGGTGATTGGTCAGACAACTCTAGTTCTATTCAGTTAGATAAAAGTAACAATGATGTTTATATTGCCTTTAATTTCAAAAGTTTAAATCTTGACGTGGATCCCGGAGTTTTAACAAATACAGTTTCTGCTATAGCAGTTACAAGCATGCTCATAAATAGATTAAACACTAATGGTAATTATATTGCTAATTATTATTTTAACTCAAACAGTAATTCTGCAAATAATATTGGCGATATGGTAATGGATAAAAATAATGATTTAATTGTGAGTGGTGATTTTAGTTTAGCTTATTTCACTGGTTCTATGTGGGTAGATTTTGACCCAGGCGTTGGAGTTGTTAAAGGAGTCGATACTTATGGTTATAATGACGGTTTTGTTTTAAAGCTCAATAATCTTTCAACTGGGCTTAATGAACAAAAATTAAATAATTCATTTTTTAAATTATATCCAAACCCAACCAGTACGATTTTAAATATTGAAGTCGATAGTTATAATTCAAATTCCCAAATCATCATCACAGATATTTTAGGACAAACTATTTTGTCTCAAAAAATTGAATCAACAAAAACTGTTATCAATACTACTAACGATTATAAAGGAATTTATTTTGTTACACTAGTTAATGGAGAAAACACATCAACTCAAAAAATTATTGTTCAATAAAATTGTGTTTCAATCCTATTAAAAAGTCATAGAAAAATCTATGACTTTTTAAATTTAAAAATACTCTATAGTGAGTATGGTTTTTAATTTATAACTTGCATAATTTTGTAGTATAAACTTATACCTATGAAAAAAATAGTATTATCTCTAAGCTGTTTAGCTTCTTCACTTTTATTAAACGCGCAAAGTCCATCATTTCAATGGGCAAAAAATTTACCTGGGCAAAATGGAACTAAAGCAGTTGCTGTAGATGCTTCTGGAAATGTTTATTCAATGGGCATCTCTTATGGTGGTGACTTTGATCCAAGTGCAGCATCATATACTTTACCAACAGTTTATGGAGGTACCTATATTTCTAAATTAGATGCTGCTGGAAATTTTTTATGGGCAAAACAATTTGGGGGTGATGACCTTTCTTCCCCAACTACTCCTAAATCATTTGTTTTAGACGCATCAGGAAATGTTTATATTACTGGGTATTTTCACGGCGCACCAGATTTTGACCCTAGTAGTTCGACATTTAGTATAACAACAACAATATTTGATGATGTTTTTATCGTGAAATTAGATGCATCGGGAAATTTTGTGTTCGCTAAGAGTTTTGGCGGTGCTAATATTGATCAAGCAGTAGACATTAAAGTAGATGCCTCTGGAAATATCTATACAACTGGCAAATATAGAAATGCAGTAGATTTTGACCCTGGTGTAGGGACATATACTTTAACTACAATAGCCTCTTCATTTGATGTTTTTGTTTCAAAATTAGATGCTTCTGGAAATTTTATGTGGGCTAAAAACTTTAGCGGTGGTGCCGATGAAACAGCTGCTGCACTAACTTTAGATGCAATTGGTAATGTATATGTAACTGGTGGATTTTTAAATACAGTAGATTTTGATCCAAGTGCCAGTGTTTACACAATTACCCCTACAAATTCAGGCATATCTGCAATTTTTCTTGTAAAGTTAGATGCTTCAGGTAATTTTGGCTGGGCAAAAAATATTGGAGGAACAATGGATGCCTCTTCAACAGCAATAACTATTGATGCTAGCAGTAATTTATATTTAGGGGGTTATTTTTCAGGCGTAACAGATTTTGATCCTAATGTTGGAACTAGCAACTTAACATCAAATGGTAGTTATGATATTTTTATTTCTAAATATGATGGTTCTGGAAATTATGTATGGGCGAAACAAATAGGAGGCACTCAAATTGATTTTCTTTTTTCGTTAGCATTAGATGCTTCTAATAACATATACTCTACAGGTTCATTTATGGTAGGTGTTGATTTTGATCCTAGCGCGGGTACAACTTCACTAACGGCTATGCATTCTTCTTATTCTGATGCGTTTATTTTAAAATTAGACGCTTCTGGTAATTTTGGTTGGGCTCGTCAACTAGGTAGTACTAATTTGGTTGGAACCCAAGGTAATTCTATTGTTATTGATGCATCTTCAAACATCATTACAGGTGGAGGATTTCAAGGGCCTGTAGATTTTGATACAGAAGCTACAACCTTTACTATGACGGCAACATACGGATATAACTTTGTTCAAAAAATGTCTTCTGGGCCAGTAGGTATAGAAGAAAGTACGAACGATAATTTACGCTTTTCGGTTTTTCCAAACCCAACCAGTACTATTTTAAATATTGAAGTCGATAGTTATAATTCAAATTCCCAAATCATCATCACAGATATTTTAGGACAAACTATTTTGTCTCAAAAAATTGAATCAACAAAAACTGTTATCAATACTACAAACTATTATAAAGGAATTTATTTTGTTACATTTGTTAATGGAGAAAATACATCAACTCAAAAAATAATGATTCAATAAAATTGTGTTTTAATGCTATTAAAAAGTCATAGAGAAATCTATGACTTTTTTAATTTTGAAAACTAGGTTAAAGCAATAACTCAACTTAAGAATTTCACGGATGAATATTTGTTTGCTATAGCAAACAACTAGTTGCTTTTTATTAAAAACTAGAAAGAATAATTTATGTAACCGTTTTTAAATTTAATTGTATTTGTATTCATTTATTTACAGTTTTTAAGTGTTAAACTTCGGTTATCCTTTAGCTTGTGTAACAGCTTTTCCTCCTTTTTCTTTTGGCCTTTTAAAGCAAAATATTGGATTATTGATTTAGCAAACGACTAAAGCTTTGCAGGAGTAAGTCATCCCAATCGAAAATACCTTTGGATACTTTCACGTACCCCTTTTATTAATGCGGAAACTTATAATAAAATTATAGAAAGGTTAATTGAGAATGATTTCGACGTAAACAAACTTGTTACGACCCAACAAAAATAAAACTTCTTGAAATGAACATGTGAAAGATGTAAGTTTTTGATGAAATTTTGTAATTACTTTTTATAAATACATCATAAATTTGACCAACTGTCAGTTAATCGGATAAGAGGTCGTTCGTTCCTATTTTTATAGGTTTGCGATAAGGGAGTTAAATTTATTTACCTTCCTTTTATCTTTTCAATGATGAAAAAAAATTGCATTCAATGAAAATAGGAATGAGTAACTAATTATAATTAACATAATTTTTTACGATTATTCTTAATCACAGAAAGATAATAAACTAAAACACATAAAAAATGAAAGCTACAATGAAAGGCCTTGTATACTTAGGTGCAGGCAAAATAGAATTAAAAGAAATTCCAACACCAAAAATTTTAAAACCAACCGACGCAATTGTAAAAGTTACTAAAACAACCATTTGTGGTACTGATTTAGGAATTATACATGGTAAAACACCTACCTGTTTGCCTGGTACAACTTTGGGGCACGAAGGCGTAGGAATAATTGAAGAAGTAGGATCTGCTGTAGTAAATTTTAAAAAAGGCGATCACGTAATTATATCCTGCATAACTTCTGATGGCACATGTGAATATTGCAAAAAACAAATGTATTCTCATTGCGAAGATGGTGGGTGGATTTTAGGGCATACAATTAACGGAACACAAGCAGAATATGCAAATATACCACATGCAGATAATAGTCTTTATTTAATTCCTTCGGGAGCCGATGAAGAAGCTTTAGTGATGTTAAGTGATATTTTACCAACTGGACATGAAATTGGCGTAATAAATGGAACAGTAAAACTTGGTGACACTATTGCAATTGTAGGAGCCGGTCCCGTAGGCATGTCAGCTTTATTAACAGCACAATTTTATTCACCTGCTAAAATTTATATGATTGATTTAGATGAAAATCGCTTAGAATTGGCTAAAAAGTTTGGTGCAACACACACCATCAATACGAGTAAAGAGGATGCTGTAAAAAGAATAATGGAAGAAACGAAAGATGGTGTTGATGTTGCTATTGAAGCCGTTGGTTTGCCAGGCACCTTTGATATTTGCCAAAACATTGTTCGTCCAGGTGGCCATTTAGCAAATATTGGTGTACATGGTAGTGCCGTGAATTTACAAATTCAAAAATTATGGATACAAAACATTACTCTGACCATGGGTTTAGTAAATACGAATACAACACCACTGCTTTTAAAAACAGTAGTCACAGGAAAATTGAAACCTGAAAAACTAATTACTCATCACTTTAAATTAGATGAGATATTGAAGGCTTATGAAGTATTTGGCAATCCTGTAAAAGAAAAATCAATGAAGGTAATTATCACAAATGAAAATTAAGGATTGAAAATCAGAATTATAATATTGAAACAAATTTAAAACTAAAAAAAATGAAAAAGAAAATATTAATTGTATTAACCTCTCATAGCGCATTGGGAGACACTGGAGAAAAAACAGGTTTTTGGGTTGAGGAATTTGCTTCGCCTTACTATGTATTAGTAGATGCAGGTGCTGAAATAACAATTGCGTCTCCAGCAGGTGGACAACCTCCAGTTGATCCCAAAAGTGAAGAAGTTGATGCTCAAACGCCTTCAACACAAAGATTTTATAAGGATAGCGATGCAGTTTATAAAGTAGCTAATACATTAAAATTAATTGATGTTAATGCTAATGATTATGATGCCGTTTTTTATCCAGGTGGCCATGGGCCATTATGGGACTTGGCAAACGATAAAATTTCAATAAAATTAATTGAAGATTTTTATAACACTCAGAAACCAATCTCATTTGTATGTCATGCGCCATCTGCTTTACTTAAAGTAAAAGCAGAAAATGGTGAACCACTTTTAAAAGGAAAAAAAGTGACTAGCTTTTCTGATAGTGAAGAAGAAGTTGTTGGATTAACCAAAGTAGTTCCATTTTTATTGGAAAATGAATTAAAAAAATTAGGGGCTCATTACAGCAAAGGAGAAAACTGGAGTTCATACACACAACAAGATGGCTTATTAATTACAGGTCAAAATCCGGCATCATCTGAAGCAGTTGCTAAACTACTTTTGAAAGTACTTACTGGTGAAAAAGAAACTCAACATTCCAAATAATTATAAACATGAAAGGATTTAAAGAAAATATCGAGCAACTTACTTTAGAGAATGATAGTTTTCGTAAAGTGCTATATACTGCTCCACATTTACAATTAGTATTGATGAGCATAAGTGTTGGCGAAGATATTGGCACGGAAACACACCTAGAAAATGATCAATTTTTTCGTATTGAAAGTGGAGAAGGAAAATGTAAAATTGACAATAACGATTATTACATTTCAGAAGGTGATGCAATTGTTGTTCCAGCAGGAGCCAAACATAATATAATAAACACGGGCAGCATCGCATTAAAACTATATACGATATATGGCCCGCCCAATCACCAAGATAAAACATTAAGGTTAACAAAAATAGATGCTGAAAGTAATCCCGAAAAATTTGATGGATGGATATCCGAGTAAAAAAAGATACGGAAGATCTTTAGCACCTCGAATTTCTAGCGATTAACTCAAAAGAAATTATTGAGAAACAAGTTGATTTGCATCGACAGCAACACTTTTATGTAGGAACCATAATTGGAAATTCTGAAGAATTGGATAAATAACTCGATCTAAATAAAAAAGGACTTAAAAGCACAGCCATAGTGGCATTAGGTTATAGAGATGTTGATAAAGATTGGTTAGTAAAATTGAAAAAATACATAAACCATTGAGTAAATTTGTAACTGAAATTAAATAATGAGAACCACAAAAATTCAAACAATAGTTCGCGTGATGCTGGGATTTTTTCTTGTTTTTGCAGGAGTAGGTCATCTAAGTTTTATGCGAAACGAGTTTTTGGCACAAGTGCCAAATTGGCTACCTATGAAGCCAGATACAGTGGTGCTGATATCAGGCGTAGTAGAAATTATTTTAGGCGGATTATTGCTTTTTATTTCAAAACAACAAACTACTATAGGTTGGATTGTTGCCATTTTTTTAGTTGTAGTATTTCCTGGTAACATTGCGCAATTGGTAAATCATAATTATGCATTTGGCTTAAATTCAGATTTGCTTCTTTGGTTAAGGCTGCCATTTCAACCTCTACTAATTGGATTGGTTTTATGGAGCACAGGTGCTTGGGAAGAATGGAAAAAAAATAAAACAAAATAAATAACTAACTTTATTTTTATTTTATAATGATAGTAGCGTAAAGTTTAATACAAATTTCAAATAATATAATAATGAAGTTAATTTTAATTATAATTGCAATTTTAACTGCGGTACTATTTATTTCTCAACTCTTTTTTATAATGGCAAATACAGAAACACAACCGTATCAAATTATTAAAACAGAAAAAGATTTTGAAATACGAAAATATCCATCGGCTACAATGGCTACCGTTTCAATGAACGTAAAAAATTACAAAGAATTATCCTCTACAGGATTTAGAAAGTTAGCTTCATTTATTTTTGGAGGGAACAATGCTAATAAAAGTATTGCTATGACAACCCCTGTGCACATGGACATAAATGATTCGCTTTCATCAATGAGTTTTGTGATGCCTTCAAACTATAACAAAGAAAATTTACCGAAACCAAATGATTCAACCATAACCATTAAAACCAGTGCTGAGGAATATGTTGCAGTCATTCGCTTTGGTGGCTATGCAAACGATGAAGAAATTAAAACACAAGCTTCGAAGTTAGAAATAGCACTAAAGGCAAATGAAATTAAATATTACGGCAACTTTCGTTTTTTGGGTTACAATGCTCCTTATCAATTTTTAGGTAGAAAAAATGAAATAATTGTGAGTGTCATTTGGAACGAAAAAGACAATAGTAATGATTAACATTGTAAAAATAAATGAGCTTAATGGACACACTGCAGCAATTTATGCCTTATGTGTTGATGATAAAAATTTTATTTATTCTGGAGGGGTTGATAAACAAGTTATTTGTTGGGATACAGAAAATATAGAGAATTCGAAAATAATCACAAAATCATCAGAAGCCATTTATAGTTTATTTCATTATACTGAAAATAATTTTTTATTTATAGGCACATCAACTGGAAAAATACATGTTATCGATTTAAATCAGAAAAAAGAAATAAAGCTTTTAAAAAATCATACGGACAAAATATTCGATTTTAAATTATATGGTTCATATTTAATTGCTGTGAGCGCAGATGGTAGTATTTCGTTCACAAATTTAAATAATTTAAAAACAGAGCAAATACTAACTATTTCTAACGTACGAATTCGCTCAATAGATATTAAAGATCATATTGCGGCTATTGCGTGTGGTAATTCCAATATTGTAATTCTTGATTTACAAAGTAAAACAATTATTAACTCATTTGTCGCTCATAACAAATCATGTAATGTGGTTAAGTTTCACCCCAATAAAAATATATTATTGAGTGGAGGATGGGATGCTCATTTAAAATTATGGGATGAAAATTACGAGCTTAAAAAATCTATTATTGCTCATAATTTCGCCATATATTCTATCGTATTTTCACCTGATAAAAAGTTGTTCGCAACTGCAAGCAGAGATAAAACTATAAAAATTTGGGATGCAATGAGTCCAGAAACACCTAAAAGCATTACATTTGAAAATTTAGAAGGGCATCAATATTCCGTAAATAGATTAATTTGGAATGAAAAAAATAATAATTTAATATCTGCCAGCGACGACAAAAAAATAATGATTTGGTCTATTGAAAATTAATTAAATTAATTATAACTCAAAATATCGCTTTTTTATTGACAATACTGAAAAAAAATTCAAAATAAATTATTTATTAATTGCAATGAATTCACGCAGTAAATTAGTTTAAAGAAAAGCCCCCCAATATTGAGTGGCTTTTCAGATTAAACTTTAATGCATTTAATGTAAATTATAAATAATTTCTAAATACAATATTAAAACATCTAACATTGCTTAAGGATGTTATAATTAGTTTGGTTTAACTGCTTGTTCTTCCTTTTTCTTTTGCTCTTTTAATTCTTTCTTTTTAATCTCTTCTTTTTTGTGTTCTAATTTTTTTTCAGCTTCCTTTTTATCTGCCTCTCTATCTTGAACTTTTTCATTTGCTTTTCTTACATCTTCTGACTTATCATCCGTTCTGTTTTGTGATCTGCGAAGTTCATCAGATTTATCATCTGTTTTACTTTGAGATTTTCTTAATTTCTGTTCTTTTTCATTAGCATTTTCTTGAGCTTTTTTCACATCTTCTTCTTTATTAGCAACCTTTTTTTCTTGCTTTTCAATTTCGTGCGCTCGTTTTTCTGTTTTTTTATCTTCTGCTAATTTTGTTTTAACTGAATCGCTCACTTCCTGAGAAAACCCAGATAATGATGTTGCGAAAATAATGAGAGACATTGATACTATTTTGGTTGGTTTCATATTTAATGGATTTAAATCTCGAGTTAATTCTCGCTATTATTTGTCAAATTTGATCATTATACAACCAATGATCTTACACAATAAATAATAAATATTACATATCTATTGGTTTTGAATATCAATCTGTGAAAATTGTAAGTTTTTTATAAAGGTCTTATACTTTATTTGTAGCCTAAAACACTATCTTTCTGCAATATAGAAATTGCAAAAAATGATGAATCCAAAAGGAAAATTAATAATTATTGGTGGGCATGAAGACAAATCAATAAGTGGAGAAAGTTTAACGGTGATTAAAAGAAATGGGTCTAAACCACATCCTCATTTCGAAATTTTGGCATCTTTAATATCAAAAGTTCCAAGAGAGCATCACATTATTGAAATTATTGCCTCAGCATCCGCTATTCCTAAACAAATGGAAGAAATGTATAGTTCTGCTTATAAAGCAGCTGGATTTACAAAAGTAGGATTTATAAGAATTGAAAATAAAGTAGACACATCGAATGATTTATTTATTAAGCGCATAAA
Organism: Bacteroidota bacterium; assembly: GCA_038327195.1. GTDB lineage: Bacteria > Bacteroidota > Bacteroidia > B-17B0 > Aurantibacillaceae > UBA4416. Next base: position 118,002 of record JBBQKU010000009.1, read on the forward strand.
ATATGCACATGCAGTATTTTTTACTGGTGGCGATCAAACCAAACTAACAGATATTTTGAACAACACATTGATTTTAGATGTTATTAAAAAGAAATATATAATAGACGAACATTTTATTGTAGCGGGAACTAGTGCAGGCGCAATGGCTATTCCGGAAACAATTATTACAGGAGGAATCATTAGAGAAGCACTTATGAAAGATGATATTAAAATTAGCCAAGGTTTAAATTTAATAGCTAATATCATCGTTGATACGCATTTTATTAAACGTGGTCGATTTGCAAGATTGGCCCATGCAGTCGCATTAAATCAAAACCTTTTAGGAATTGGATTAGGTGAAGACACCGCGTTAACTATTTCGAAAGGAAATGAAGCTAGTTGTTCAGGTTCTGGAATGATTATTATCATTGATGGTAATAATATAAAACAAACTAATGTCAATTTGGTTGATGATGAAACACCTATAGTTATTGAAGATTTGAAAGTTCATATTTTAGCTGAAGGAAGTACTTTTTTAATCAAAGAAAGAAAATTTTTATAATTTTTTTATTGAATTTTTGTATTTAGTGTATTCGTAACTTAGTATAACTAACATATAAAAAGTTATATCACCTGCAATTTTTCCAATTAAAATACCAAGTGTAAAATTTGAAAGAATCATTGGAAATAAATACATAAATAATGGACGAAGTAAGAATCCATCTATTATGCCTGCTGGACCAAATTCAATTAAGATGCCGGAAATTATTTTCACATAATTGCGAATAGAATTTTTTTTATTTTTTAAACCAGTTTTTTTATGTAATGTATAAATATTTTGAAAAAAAACAGTTGAATAAAAACCAACAGCTTCTCCTAATGAGCCAACATAAGCAATCAACACATGATTGCTGTAAAAATAATGCGCTATACTTGCTGCAAAAATAGCCATAACTGTTCCCGAAATCTCTGCGGGTAAATATCTTTTTAGCCATTCTTTACTTTTTACTTTAAGCATTTTTTTGAGTTTAATCTTTTTTGTACGGATGAAAAAAAGACGTTGTATAAAGGTACTCTTAAAGTTTGTGGACTAATGAATTTAATTAACGAACATGTGATATATATAATATATTGGTGCTTAGATGTAATAAGTGTGAAGCTGATATACATACATTTACTGATAAAAATTTAAATACACGCTATGAAAAAAACTCATTCTGAAAGCGACCTTCTTGAATTAGAAAATGCGTCACAACGATTAAAATCAATGAACCCTGTACTTTTTTCAGAATCAGAAAAAGTAATTAATTCTTTAATTGAAAAAACAAATAATGACAAGCTATTTGCCGATCTATTACTAGCTTCATTAAAACAAGCAAAAATGATTGCAGAGGTTCAACTTAAACCTGAATTATTTAAAGCACTAAATTGGCCAGTAGATATTTCTGAATACAAAACTTATTTAATGAGTCTTTCAAAATGGAGACCTGAAGAAAGTGATGCAGATGTTTGGAAAATTCCTGGCACAACAAGTCACCAAGAAGTTGATGATAGATTAGGTCATTTCCATTGGTTAATTAATCAAGCAGTTGGTAATAATAAAACTGTCATTATTCAAAACATACCTTGGTTTAGTGGCTGGCTTATTGACTTTGCAAAATGTTGGGGAAGTTTTTTAAATACTACCGAATCTTTTAATCAAGAAACACTTAATAGTTTTATAACAAATTCTCCTAAATACAAAGTTGAAGATTCGTTAATTAATGGTTTGCCAAATAACCCAAGTGGTTGGTTAACATTTAATCAATTTTTTGCACGCGAGCTAAATCCAGGACTTCGACCAATTGTTAAACCGTTTGATAATAAAGTGATGGCAATGCCTGCGGACTGTAATTTTAGAGCTCAATATACTATTGGAACAGATTCTTCAATACCTGAAATTACAATAAAGCACACGCATAAATTTGCGAATATAGAGCATTTGCTAGAAGGTAGTAAATACAAAAGTTCTTTTGCGAAAGGAACATTTGTACATTATTATTTAAGCCCATTTTCATATCATCGTTTTCATACGCCTGTTGCTGGAATTGTAAAAGAATGCTATCCAATTCATGGTCTCGTTTATTTAGATGTTAATATTGCTAAAAATCAATTTAACTCATCCGATAATGCAGAAGATGGTTATCAATTCACACAAGCAAGAGGTGTAATAACAATTGACACAACAAATTCTCCTTATGGTAATGTTGGCATTGTTGCTGTTATCCCAATTGGTATGTGTCAGGTTTCATCAGTAAACATGATAGCCAAGGTTGAAAGTGATTTATTAAAAGGAGACGAATTTGGTTACTTCTTATTTGGTGGCTCTGATATTATTGTATTGTTTCAAGAAGGTGTTAATCCGCAAATAGATATGAATGAGACATACCGTTATTATGGAAGTAAAATGGCGAATTGTACGTTATTAAAGTAATAATTGTCTATTGCAAATAATAAAGGCTCTTCTTATAAAAAAGAAGAGCCTTTATTATTTAAATATTTTTAAAGAAAATTAGTTAGGATTGGATTTCATATCATTTAAGTCTATTCCAATTGTATTAACTTGATGATTAATGTCTGTTTTGAAATTTTCCCACTTTACCTTTTCTGCTTCTTTGTATTCGTCCATTTTTTTTATCAAATCCTTATTTTCAATTTCTAAACTTGTTATTCTTTTTTTAAACTTAGTGCTTGCATTCAAACTACTTTTTAATTCTGCAATCTGTAAGTCATTTAACACTATCTTCTTTTCAACTTCATTTTTAAATTTTGTCCATTCATCTATTTGTGTTTTTTGAATTATCGGTTTAGACTTTTCTTTTTCGACATTTACGACTTCAATCACCGCTAAATCGGAATCTTTTTTTACTTTTTCTTGTCTTATGTATTCAAATGCATCATCTGCTTTTTGTTCGTGTGATTCGCAAGAAACTAATATTATACTCGTACATAATGGAATAATATATAATAATGGGAGGTATGTTTTTATTTTCATAATTTGATTTATTTTAATTATTGATTTGTATGAGGTAATTCTTTAGACCATTGTTCGAGAATGAATATTTCTTTATAAGATTTTGGTTTAATTCCTTGTGTTCCACTGAAAGGGTGATCCAAGAAAATAATTATAAATAAAAACATTCCAATAAATGCACCTAATAATCCATTCAAAAACATGTGTAAGCGAATATGTTCAACATCTAACAGCATAGCGCAAAAAATTGTGATAAATGCTCCTAATATCATTGGCAGCCACATAGGTGGAGAAATTTCAGTTTCCATCGAAGTAATACGAAGACCTCGGTATGTTGCTAATTCATTTAAATGACTAAACATTTCTGCAACTAATTGTATTTGATATGAATCTTTCGGATTCAAATGTTCCATTTTATAAAACACTGCATTAAAAGACTCTGGTGTTTTACGACTCAGTTTCATGTGCTCCATATTTGGAAATTCTTCGTCAACTACATTGAAAACAAAATCAAGATATGTTGCCATTAATTGTTTAGATTCTACAGTGTCAGGATAAAACTTTATATCACGATATAAACCCATCGCTGAACTACCTTCTTTACTAACATTTCCACGTGTTTCATTACATTGATCCCAAACCACTAATACAATGAAACTTAATAATAAGGCATAAAAACTAGCAATTGATAAAAAAAGAAATCCCGTCACTTCATTATGCGATCTTAGAATTTTAACTTTAATATATTTTCGGAAAAGAAAAGTTGTTAATATTCCAAATAATGCGCCAACAGAAACAATTATTGTGAAAAAAATCCAAGGTGCTACTTGAAGCATGTAGTAAGTAATTGCCATGAGCAGTTTGTTGTAATAAGATTATAATTGACGGTGTTGAATGATGTAATCGTTTAATAATGTTTCTAAGGAATCATGATATTCCTTTAGCGTTTTTATTGTAATTTCCGGATTCTGCTCGTCAGGAATAGTTACTGGCATTTCATTCAAAAACTTTATTAATTCAGGGTATCGCTCTTGTATCAATATAGTAGTTGATAAAATTTTTGAGTTAATAGCCTTAATAGTTTGTTGATGAATTTTATTTTTCATTTTTAATTATATTTTAATTAATTCTACTTCACAATTAATAGCAATTTCCTAACTTACTAAAAAACCATTGCTTCCAATATTGAGTTCCAACTAAGTCTCTAACTTTTTTATTAATTAAACCTTAATTGTAAATACTAATTTCTAATTTTTTTTATTATGATAGAAATAAAAAACTAATTTATAGGTGTTGTATTTCGGAAATTAATTTAAAATTATCTTATGTATAACCTTAAATTCAGTAGTACTATAAGAAGTATCAGCTTACTATAGTTATTAGTTATAATTGTTTTGAAAAATAATTACTAACGAAAGTATGTTGCTCTTTATCCGTCATCTTATCTGCTGATAGTGTTTCGATTTTAATTTTATC
>JBBQKU010000010.1:0-114433 GCA_038327195.1 Bacteroidota bacterium
TTAGCAGCGGTCCGCAGGAATTGCCTTTCACAAAATCATAAGGTTTTGAATACTTTTGCCTTCAAAAGTATTTTAAGAAATTTTCTTTGGGCGTTGCCTTCGGCCAGGCTTTCCGTTACAATCTTTTTTCGTACCTCAAAAGGATTTCCACTGCAATCCTTAACGCAAAATATATAACACCTTAAGGTTTTAAATAATTTACCTTCAAAAGTATTTTAAGAATTACTATTGAAATCCTTAACGCAAAAAAACTCCTAAAAATAAATCAATAAATTTCCATAGTTTTGGAAATCAAATTGATTTATCATTAATGTCTAAAAAACTGATTATCATTTACGAAGACGACGTCTTATTAGTATGCAATAAACCAGCTGGTTTAATGGTCGAACCTGATCGTAATAACTTCCCCAATTTATTACAAGACGTCAAAAATTATTTAAAAGAAACTACTGGTCAAAAATTACCCTATGTGCAACACTTGCATCGTTTAGACAGACCAACTAGTGGTATCGTTTTATTTACAAAGAAAAAAGAATACCTCAAAAATTTAAGTGAGCAATTTGCTCAACGCGAAGTTTCAAAACATTACGTAGCCTTAACAGCAATGGCACCAATTAATAGAGTAGGTGTGTTGGAGCATTGGCACCGTAAAGAAAAAAAGAAAGCAGTGCTTGTGCCCGAAGGAACCGAATTTGCTGAAAAAGTAAAACTCGACTACACTATTAAACCATATGCCAATTATTTTTTGTGGGACATACAATTACACACAGGTAAGTACCACCAAATTAGAATTCAATTAGCAAGTTTGGGTTGTCCTATTTTGGGTGATGAAACTTATGGTTCAACCGAAGCATATCGCCCAAATGCAATAGCTTTGCATGCCGCACAACTCTTAATTCGACACCCAATTACTCAACAACAGCTTAGCTTTGTGGCTGAGTTTGATTTTAATTTTTAACGATTTTATTTTAATTATTTGGTCGTTCCCGTGCGAGACAAACTTTCCGCTTCAATCTTTTTTATTCCTCAAAAAGGTTTGTAATGAAAATTCATTTTTATAAAGACCATTTTATCCAGATGCCGATGATTTAATTAGAGGTTATTTAAAAAATAACCGATTAAAAACCGTTGTTTTCAAAAATAAATAAATAGCTATCAATTGGTTCACCTTATTAATGAGGTGATTTTTTTAGGATATGTTTTTTTTGAAAAACATTGCATTACAAAGTAATGGAGTAGAGTTGTATTCTATTTTTTTTCTATCTTAGATTTAATTTTACATTTTTGAGATAACACCGAATCTTTATGCAATCATTTTATAAATCATTATTGGCTTTTTTAATTATCAGTATTCAGCTGGTATGCAAAGCACAAAGTAATGATCAGTATATCGATTCCATGCAATGGTACTTAAATTCTAAACTACCTATTAAAGAAGTTGTTTTTAAAATTGACTCGCTTTACGATGAATATTTTTGGATGACTGGTTCGCCAAAAGCCTATCAAATATTACTAGCCACTTACCAATTAAGCGAAGAAAAGGATTATGCAAAAGGTAAGCTAAAGCTATTAGGCACATTGGCGCAATATAATTTTAGGCAAGGGAATCTAGAACTAGCCTTAAAACAACGCTTAAAAGGCTTGAAACTTTCGGAGCAATTGAAAGATACAAATGCCATTGGCTCTATTAATTTAGCGATGGGTGAAATTTATAAATTACAAAAAAATTATCCATTAGCTTTAAAACACGAATTGTTAGCGCTACAGTTTGAAGAAAATTTCATTCATAAAAAACGCCGCATCGGAGTTGTTAATTCCATGATTGGTAGTTTGTATTTTGAAATGGGAAAAGACTCTCTCGCACTTTTTCATCAATTTAAAGCTTTAAAAATTAGACAAGAACTTGAAGAACCATTGGCAGTGGCAGCTTCTATGGGATACATAGGACAAGTTTATTATAAAAAAAATAATCTGGACTTAGCTAGTAATTACATTACCCAATCTCTCAATGCACGATTAGAATATGAAGATTATGGAGGCGTTGTATTTGCTGCCAATATTTTAGGTGACATCTATCAAACAAAAAAACAATTTGAATTAGCAAAGAAACAGTATCAAATATCTTTAAAAGCGGCTTTGCAATTAAATTCGAAAGTATCATTAAGAGATTGCTATTTTAAACTAGCCGAAAATTCGAAGAAATTAAATGATATCAAAAATGTAGTGTATTATCAAGACCAATATGTGGCTTATAATGATTCTGTTATAAATGCAGATAACTTGCGAAACATGGCTCAAATGAAGGAAATTTATGAGTCTGGTAAAAAAGATTCCGAAATTAATTTATTAAATAAAGAAAAAGATTTAGATAAATTATTGTTGCTTGAGCAAGAGCAAAAAATCAGAAGCCGAAATATGATTGTTTTGATTTCATTAGTTTCTATTTTACTATTAGGCATTTTAGTTTTCATCATCTTTAGAAGCAATAAAGAAAAGCAACGCACCAATTTATTACTGTCACAAAAAAATGCTTTAATTGAAGAAAAATCGAAAGAGATTTTAGACTCTATCAATTACGCTAAAAGAATTCAATACACGCTGTTAGCGCATTCCGATTTTTTGAAAGACAATATTCCAAACCACTTTGTTTACTTTAACCCAAAGGATATTGTGAGTGGCGATTTTTATTGGGCGGCTAAAAAAGGGGATAAATTTTATTTAGCAGTTTGTGATAGTACTGGACATGGCGTGCCTGGTGCCTTTATGAGTTTATTAAATATTGGATTCCTTACCGAAGCCATTAATGAAAAAGGCATTGAGAAACCGAATGAAGTATTTGGTTTTGTGCGTCAGCGACTGATTGATAACATTAGCAAAGATGGACAACGCGATGGCTTTGATGGAATTTTAATTTGCATGGATCAAAGCAACCAACAAATTACGTATGCAGCAGCTAATAATTCGCCAATACTAATAAGCAATCATCAGTTTGCTCAACTTGCTTCGGATAGAATGCCAGTTGGAATGGGTGAAAGAAAAGAAGATTATAAACTCTTTACCATTGATTATAAAAAAGGAGACACCTTGTATTTATATACGGATGGTTATGCCGACCAGTTTGGTGGCCCAAAAGGAAAAAAACTAAAATACAAAGTGCTTAACCAATTATTGCTCAACTCGTGTGAAAAACCTTTAGCAGAACAAGGTCAACTCTTAAAAGAAAGCTTTGAAGCTTGGCGTGGCAATTTAGAACAAGTAGATGATGTGTGTGTAATTGGAATTAGATTATAAATTTTCCTCTTACCTTTTTTCAGATTCAAGTATTCATTTTAATTTGTATTTGATAAAACACATTCAAATATTCCAATCACTTTCAAACTTGTTAATTCATCATTTTTTAAAACAATATCTTCATAATAATTATTATCTGATAATGGTTTGAGTGTAATAGATTGATGACTCCAATTATCTTTTTCTGTATTCTTAATGCTGGAATACTCTTTTACGGTATATCCGGAGCCAAATTCCGAATCTTGAATGCTAGAATGTTCAACTAATACTATCTTTCCTTCTCTTGTTCCTCCAACATCTTTTCTGAATAAACAATATGCTCCGTTAGGTATTTTTTTATTCATAGAATCACCAATAACTTTACATACAAAATAACCTTCCTTAACAGAAACATTAAAAGGTAATTCAATCCAATCCAACTCAGAATGAATTTGTAGTTCACTAAAATTTCCTGCCGCCACAGAAATATCATAAAAAGGTACAGAATTTACAAAAGGTTTAACTTCATCAAACTTTAATATTCTAAATGGCATTTCTTTTTTGTAAATAGGAATATGTTGCTTTAAATATTCGCGTAATTCATCATTACAAGCATATACAAAAGTCCCTTTTATTCCACGATACATTATTGTTTTGTAGATATTAATAATATATGCCTTTAAGTCAGCTGGATTTGAAATTCCCTTTTTTCCATTTTGATCAAAATACAATTTCGCGTTAATTTCAATTTCATCCGTTACCTTGTTGTAATTTATTTCTTTACCAAAAATAACCCCTGTATAATTAAGGTCGTAACCTTGTGTTGTATGGATACAACCAATTTCTTTAAAAGCGTTCGTTGAATTTATCCAATCTTTATCTGTTTGATTCCATTGAAATTGTAATCCTTCAATTTCAATATCAATCGCACTTTTGTTTTCTTTAGATGCCCAAGGCCATGAATAACCTGCAACCAATCTACACAAGCCAAATTTTTCTTCGCGATTACTCAGTTCTTTATATAATTCATTTAATGAATTAAAAATCATTAATTCATAGTTGCTTTGTATAAATATTTCTTTCTCATTTCTTTTTAGATGTAGTAAATCATCAACGAAACTTATATAATTATTTCCCCCTTTAACTCTCATTTGAGAAGTTAATTGAATTTTTAAAGTATCTGTATTAGCTAAAAGTTTATTGAAATGGGCTTCATCAATATCAGATGGTTTAACAGATTGAGCTGAGTCATAAAAGAAAATTTGATTTTTACTGTTTGCAATTATCCAATCTAATTCATTTCCAGTATCATCTAAGCCCAATTTTTGATTATTTTTTCTAAAAGCACCCATCCAACTAATATTTCTATATTGTCTTAATCGATGTGCTTCATCAACTATGAGCAAGTCATATTTATCAGTAGTTTTAAAAGTATCAGATGGATTTATAATCATTGAAGATTTTAATCCAGGTAGCTTTTTAAATACACTTTCTAATGATTCTCTAAGTGAAGTCATTGCTATTACTAAACCTATTTTCGCATTCGGGTATTTTTCTTGAAATTCTTTAATATAATTAATTTCCTTTATTTCGTCCTCATTATATTCGTCCTTGCCTGCTTCTTCTATTTCTGTTGTTAGTAATTTTATTAAATAAGTTGCCAGAATTGTCTTGCCTGTTCCTGCACCTCCTTTTATGAAAATACTATTTGATTTTTTTGTACATAGACCGTCAAGTATTTCTAAGACAGAGTTGTATTGATCTTCATTTAATGCCTTATAAGGAGAATATTTAAATAATTCAGTATTCTCTATCTCACTTAGAGATTTTGTGACAATTTTTTTGGCGATTAATTTAGCCCAAACCTCTTTGAATAGGTTTTTATATAAATCTTGTTGGTAATAGTTGTGATTTATTAATCCATAATTGCCATTCTGTAATTGGTAAGTGCCTTCAGAAGTTATATATTGAATTAAGTTTGATTCTATGTCTAGGGTTGCTGATTTGTTAAATTTATCGCTACCAATTATTGATATCTTATTAAAAACGGTTGATTTTTTAGTATTAGCTAAATGATTTTTAATTCTGCTTGCGGCATTTGTAGACTCACCAACATAGGCTATTTTCTTAGTTTCATTCTGGATGAAGTATACTAATGGCCACTGATTTTTAACCCAAGTGTTTTGAGATATTTTATTTAATGCTTCCTTGTTAAAATCGTATTGTTCTGAAACTTCAATTGATAAATCAAACGACAAACTCATAATTCATTGTATTTTTTAGAGCTTCCTTTAGATTTATCTATAGGATATTTTTCACCATTAGCTTTAATTTTATCAAGCACTATACTCTTAACATCTAAATTATGTTTGTGAGCCAATAAAAAAGCATAAGCAAAAACATCAGCTAGTTCAGTTTTCAATTTATCAACGTTAACCTCTTCTGCAGTCTTCCATAAATATAATTCATTTAACTCTGAAGCTTCCAAAGAAATAGCTAACGCTAAATCTTTGGAATTGTGAAATTGCTCCCAATCACGATCATCCCTGAACTTTACTAAGGTGTTTGTAATTTCTTTAATATCACTCATAAATCCTAATGTTATATATCAAATATAACAGTTACTATGCAATTAACCTTAGCTTTTGGGTTATATTATTTGATTTTTTAATTACAAAATCTTTATATCTAAATTTTTATTCATAATAGATTATATTAATTGCTTTCAGATTTTTTGGTAGGTCATAAACCCAGCCACTTATTTCTCATTTTCCACCACTTGCCAATAAGTGCTCTAAAAAAACAACAGCCTTTCATTTTTTTCGTTCATATATCAAACTCACCATTTAAAAACTAAAACTATGAAAACTAAAAGCCTGCTTGTTGCTGTTGCATTGCTATTATTAGCTTGCCAACCAAAAAAAGAAACGGAATCAGAAATGGTATTTGAATGTAATACATTGGATTTGCGAGATTCAGAACCTGCCTGTGCAATGCCAGCACCCATAAATGAAACTGTAAAATTTGTTCCTCCAGTTATTAAAGATGATGCCGTGGAGGAAAACTCCCAAGCAAATGCTTCTAAAAATATTGAATCTAAAAACAAAAAAATAATTAAAGATGGTTCAATTTCCATTAAAGTAAAAGCGGTAGAAGCCTCCAAAAAAAGAATGGATGCAATTGTGGCCTTACATCATGGCTATTATGAAAATGAGAGTTATGATAATAGCTACGAAAACATTTCCTATACTTTAAAAGTTAGAGTGCCATCCAAACAATTTGAATCTTTTTTAAAAGCCAGTGAAAATTGTGAAGGTGTAATCACCAATAAAAATATCAATGCGCGTGATGTGACCGAAGAATACATGGATGGCGAAACTCGCTTAAGCAGTAAACGCTTATTTAGAAATCGCTACAATCAATTACTCGAAAAAGCTTTTAAAGTAGATGATATTATGGCCATTGAAGAAAAAATTAGAGCCTTACAAGAAGAAATTGAAAGTCAGGAAGGACACTTAAAATTTTTGGATGACCAAGTAACGTATAGCACTTTAGAAATTAATTTATTTTGCGAGAAAGACATTACTAAACCTACTATCATCAAAGAAACATTTTTATCGCGCACCAAAACAAGTTTATCTAATGGTTGGGAAATGCTAGTAAGCTTTGTTTTAGGTTGTGTAATGGCTTGGCCTTGGTTTATTGTAATAATTGCAGTTTTTGTAATGATTACACGTTTTATAAAAAGACGCAAGAAATAAATAAAGTAATTTTCAAAAAAATAGTGTGGTGTTTATTAACGCTTCACTATTTTTTTTATTAAATAATTTTTTCGATAAGAATTGAAGTGTATATCGGTTTTATTGACTTAGTTCGTTGTGACTCTAGAAATTCCGAAAGCAAAAAATTATAAATGAAAGCCTCAATAGAAGCATAACGGCCATATTCTTAATGAAATTCTTAAAATACCTTTTTTAATCAGTTGGCAATTTCGTTTTAAAATACTCCATCACGGCATTTACTATTTGAAAACTTAACAACTAATTTGCTTTAGTACCACTTAATTTTTCACATCTCATTTAGTTCAATTTGAACTAATGATATTTAATTTATTTTTAGAAGATTTCTAGGCGCAAAATTTTAATATGATATAAGGTAAGCCTAAAGAAACCGCAAAACCGTATGCAAAATCTAACCAAAAAAATGAACCAATTGCACCTATATAAATAAAGCCAACAATTGGTGCAACAATTATTTTTGTAAACAATGTATGCTCATCTGTTTTCATAACACTTTCCCATAAACTTTGAGCGTCTCCAGTACTTGGAAATGCATGGCATCCTATAGAAATTCCTAAATAAATTAAAATGTAATCCAAAAAATTTGGATCGTCTAATTTAAATTGCATAGCTGCAGGAAATGCAATTAAAAATGCTAAAACAGTATTTATAATAAATGGACCAATTGAAATCAAAATAGTTTGATACCCTTTTTTTGATGGTTCGTGAATTACATAACCTACTGGGTTTTCGAAACGGAAATAGCATACCTCAAAAACAGGTATTTTAAACCATCTACAAAACATTTGATGAGCTAGCTCATGAACGATAACACCTGGAAATGTTAATATACTAATAATGATACCTGGAATAAACATAAATTTAAATTTTTATCTGTATGTAACTTTACCTAAAATAATTTGCTCTATTCGATTTGAAATAATAGGATCACCACCTTGTTCTGCAATCTTAATTTTTGTAATTAATTTTTTATATTCAGTTTTTCGGTTTGCATAATAATCTACCAGAGCCTGTGATTCCATAGCATAAATATCATCTGGATTTAAGTTCATAGCCTCAGCTGCATATTCGGCAGCTTTTGTATCATTGCTTCTTTTTAATTCAGTTCTTGATTTTTGAGCAATTACAGAAACGTCTTCGCTATTTTCTGCTAATATGCGATTACAAATTTCAATTGCTTCATCATACTGTTTTAAGTTTCGTTTCACACCAATTAATAAACCTAATGCTGGATAATAATTTTGATTGGTTAATAATACTTTAGATAACAACTTATCCGCTTCATCATATAATTTTCTGTCATATAACATATCTGCAATATAAACGCCAGCTATGTATTGATCGATATTGTTTTTATATGCCAAATGATCATATATGCGCATCATATTTTCAGTTGAATCCTTATTTATTTTAATTCTCCTATATAAAGCTGTATCAGCAGGAAAATCAGCATTAAGAAGTTCCATTGAATTTTGAATATTTTTAAAAAGATCATTATCTTTGATTTCTTTTTCCGCAATATTTTGGTAGGCAACGTTTGATAAAACATAATTATGATTATGAGCAGATGCAATCAACAAATTTGCATTAGCATCTAAGTTGTCAGGAAATTTTTCAAGAACTAATAGTAATTCGCGTTGTGCAGTTAAATAAGCTTTTTTGTCTACTGCTTTTTCGGCTTTACTTAAATGATAGGCAGCCGAAATGTATTTTGGCATACGAAAAACACCAACTGCCATTATTAATAAAATAATAGTTGAAAATAACCATATCCATTTTGGTATTGGATATTTTATAAAGTACTCTCGACAATCGGCACATAACTTTGTAGGAAAGCCTTCCTCAATCGATTTACTTTTGCAATTAGTGCATAAAGATAAATCAATAGTTTCTTGATGTGTTTCTATTGATTTACTATTTTCAATTTCCTGCATCCCTTCTTTTTTAAATTGTTATTTCATTTTTGAATCTGTAATTACTTTCCGATACAAAACTTCGAAAAAATATTCCCTAATAAATCATCATTCGTTACTTGCCCTGTTATTTCGCCAAGCGCTTCAAGGGCGTAACGAATATCTAAGGCTAAAAAATCACTTTGTATGTTGCTGCTTAAACCTTCGTTAACTTTGGTAAGTGCTTCCTTGGCTTTGTTTAAAGAACTAACATGTCGCGAATTGGTTACAATAGTATCAGTTGTATTTACCGCTCTGGTGTCAAATAAAGAAACTAATTTCTGTTTCAGTTCCTCCATATTATTTTTTTCTTTAGCCGAAATAAATGTAATGTTTGGAACCGATAAAAATTCTTTTTTCAATTCTTCTAATACTTCAAAATCAATTTTATTGCCAACAACTAATAATTGCGAGGTGCCAATATGATCTTTAATAATACCTAATTCTAACTCTAAATCACCCATACTAAGTTCATGAGTGTCAAACAAATAAATAATAATGGCAGATTTTTTAATCACTTCAAAGGCTTTATTCACGCCCATTTGCTCAATCACATCTGTTGTTGTTCTAATGCCAGCTGTATCAATAAAACGAAACAAAACGCCATCAATTATAATTTCATCTTCAATCGTATCTCTAGTAGTTCCTGCAATTTCACTAACCAAAGCTCGGTCGTCATCAAGCAACACATTTAATAAAGTTGACTTTCCGGCATTTGGTTTCCCAACTATAGCAACTGGTATACCATGCTTAATAACATTACCCAAATCAAAACTCGAAACTAATTTTTCAATGATATTTAAGATAGTAAAAATTAATTTTTTTAAATCGGTTCTATCTGCAAATTCAACATCCTCTTCACTAAAATCTAATTCCAATTCAATTAAAGAAGCAAAGTTCAATAAGTTTTCTCTTAAAATAGCTATTTTACTACTAAACCCACCACGCATATGTTGCATCGCTACTTGATGCGAGGTTGCAGAATTACTGGCAATTAAATCGGCAACCGCTTCAGCTTGCGATAAATCTAATTTTCCATTTAAAAAAGCTCGTAAAGTAAATTCACCTGCTTGTGCCGGACGAGCGCCATGTTTAAATAATACTTGCAAAATTTGTTGTTGTATAAATACCGAACCATGGCAAGATATTTCTACAATTTCTTCGCCAGTATAAGTGGTTGGGGCTTTAAAAATGGTAACTAATACTTCATCTATAATCACATCGTTTTCAACAATTAATCCAAAATGTGCGGAATGGCTTGCTTTACTATGTAATACTTTTGCTTTTAATGTTTTGGTTTTAAATACTTTTTCGGTAACCAAAATTGCATCTTTCCCACTTAAACGAATTACTGCAATAGCGCCAAAGCCATGTGGAGTAGCCAAAGCGGCTATTGTATCGTTGTTTAAAGTATAATTTGCCATAATAATAAGTATCTAAACAAATTTATCATTTATTGTGTGTTATTTCTAATTCCTTTTCTGTTAATTGTATTTTTTTTGATTTGGGCGTGCCCCAAAAGGGTCGGGCTATCATTTCAAGTCCTCGCTATTCCTTCGTCATAGCTGCGGGCTTTCCATTCTATCCCTCACGCAATAAAATAGTTGCGTTAAGGATTGAAGTGAAAATCCTTTTGCCTGTCTCTTGCAAAAGATTGCAACGCAAAGCCTGGCCGAAGGCAACGCCCAACTAATTAAATATATAATGAATTTTTTTTGATTTGGGCGTGCCCCAAAAGGGTCGGGCTATCATTTCAAGTCCTCGCTATTCCTCCGTCATAGCTGTGGGCTTTACATTCTATCCCTCACGCAATAAGATGTTTGCGTTAAGGATTGAAGTGAAAATCCTTTTGCCTGTCTCTTGCAAAAGATTGCAACGCAAAGCCTGGCCGAAGGCAACGCCCAACTAATTAAATATATAACGCAAAGCCTAGCCGAAGGCAACGCCCAAATAATTAGTTACCACTCAAAAAAATAGGTAACTGAATTAATAAAAACATAAATTGTTGCTAAAAAATAAAGATTTATGCTTAAATTAGCACCACAAAAAGAAGCTTATAATTAACTAATCATAAATTAACATTCAAAATTTCTCAAAATGGGCGTTTTAGTCGGAAAAAATTCAAAAGTAATTGTTCAAGGTTTTACAGGTGGCGAAGGTACATTCCACGCTACTCAAATGATAGAATACGGAACTAATGTAGTTGGTGGTGTTACTCCAGGTAAAGGTGGAACAACGCATTTAGACAGACCAGTTTTTAATACAGTAAAAGAAGCAGTTGATGTTGCTGGAGCTGATGTTTCAATTATTTTTGTACCAGCTGCTTTTGCTGCTGATGCTATAATGGAATCTGCTGATGCTGGTATCAAAGTAATTATTTGTATTACAGAAGGTATTCCAGTTAAAGATATGATTTTAACAAAAGAATATTTAAAAGGAAAAGCTTGTCGTTTAATCGGGCCAAATTGCCCAGGTGTAATTACTGCAGGTGAAGCTAAAGTTGGTATTATGCCAGGTTTTGTTTTTGTTAAAGGTCGTATTGGTATTGTTTCAAAATCAGGAACTTTAACTTACGAAGCTGCTGACCAAGTTGCTAAAGCTGGTTTAGGAGTAAGTACTGCAATTGGTATTGGTGGTGATCCAATTATTGGAACTCCAACTCGCGATGCAATCGAATTATTAATGAATGATCCAGAAACTGATGCTATCGTTATGATTGGTGAAATTGGTGGAAGCTACGAAGCAGATGCAGCTCGTTGGATTAAAGCAAACGGAAATAAAAAACCAGTAGTTGGTTTTATCGCTGGTCAAACTGCACCAAAAGGCCGTACAATGGGTCACGCAGGTGCAATTGTTGGCGGACATGATGATACAGCTCAAGCAAAAATGGAAATTATGCGCGAGTGTGGTATTCACGTTGTTGATAGCCCTGCTGAAATTGGAAAAGTAATGGCAGCTGTATTAAAAGGTATTACTGCATAATTTTATTAATACAAATTGAAAAAAAACCTGCTTAATTTTAAGCAGGTTTTTTTATTAAAAAATTTATGGAAAACTCACGTGAAGGATTGAAGTGGAAATCCTTTTTGAGGAACGAAAAAAGATTGTAGCGTAAAGCCTGACCCGCAGGGGCACGCCCAAATTATTATTATTAGGGCAAGTCTGGCTGAAGCCAAAACGGGCTGTCGTTTCAAGTTTTTTAAATGAAAATATTTAAAAAAGCTTTACACTTGCATCCCTCTTGCAAAAAACTCGCGTGAAGGATTGAAGTGGAAATCCTTTTTGCAGACTAAGGTTGTACAGGCACTCGAAACGCCTAAGTCAAAAAGATTGTAACACAAAGCCTCCCGAAAAAATCGGGACAAGTTGACCCGCAGGGACACGACCAAATTATTAATAAAATACGTATAGGAATACAACAAGTAGGTAAATTATTTTTTAACACTATCCGCTTTCTTTAAGTATTGTTTGTACCTTAGATATATTAGATTTTTTATATTACTGAACCTTTTCAATTTCTAACTAATCATCCTATACTATGAAGTCATTTTTTATATTTATTACTTTATTGTTATTATATAATGGAAGTGTTGCACAAACCTTTTATAAAAATAAAACAAATAAAGCCTTAAGCTTTAATGAATTGAAAATCCAATTTAATGAGTTTAAAAAAGCTAATGATTTGTCGACCCAAAAACATTGGAAAAGTTATAAGCGTTGGGAACAAGAAATGGAATTCCACACCAATACAAAAGGCGAGCCCGCTGGTTTTGATGATTATATAAAAGCAACAACAGAAATGGCTGATTTTAAAAATGAATTAGCCAAAAAAAATGCTTCGGCAATTTGGACGCCTTTTGGTCCAAATGTTTTACCAAATAACTTAACGGGCTACATGGAAAATGGAATAGGGCGTATTAATTGCATTGCATTTCACCCTACAAATGCCAATACTTTTTTTGTTGGTGTTGCCCAAGGTGGCATGTGGAAAACCACTAACAATGGAGTATCATGGACTCCTTTAACAGATAATTTACCAATTACACGCATCAGTGATATTGCCATAAATCCAACCAACCCAAATGAAATGTATATTTCTGTTTGTGATTTTGAGTATATTGGATTTAGCCTTCATTTAAATGGAAGAAAACGAAATACACATTATGGTCTTGGTGTATACAAAACAACTGATGGTGGTTTATCATGGGCAGCTACTGGTTTAACTTATGCTTTAACAAGTGGTGACGCTTCCTTAATCAGAAAAATTTTAATTAATCCGTCTAATCCTAATGATTTAGTGGCTTGTGGCGTGAGTGGCATGTATAAATCGTTAGATGCAGGAACAACTTGGGTTAAAAAATTAGATTCTTTGTTTTGGGATATGCATCAAGATCCTTCAAATCCTTCAGTTATATATGCCTCAACAGGTTGGGTTTTAACATCAAATATTGGTAATGCCGGTGTTTATAAATCAACAGATTTTGGAAATACATGGACCATGCTTTCAACCTCAATGCCATTAACAGGAATTATTCAAAGAGTGAAATTAGCTATTGCACCTTCAAACAGTAATATTATTTATGCACTATGTGTTGATGTGAATGGTGGTTTATATGGTATTTATAAAACGATAAACGCAGGTTTATCATGGTCATTTATTCCACCAGCAGATAATATTTTAGAAGGTGGAACTGGGGGTGGAATAGGAGGGCAAGGTAATTATGATTTAGGATTTACAGTCGACTTTTCTAATTCTAGTAAACTGTATGTTGGTGGTGTTAATATGTGGGGTTCAACAAATGGTGGAACAAGTTTTAGTCCGGTTGCTCATTGGACAACGAGTTATGGACCAACCCTTCATGGCGATATTCATTTTATTAGTAGAAATCCATTAAGTGGAAATTATTTTGCTTGTAGTGATGGAGGCGTTTATCGGACATCAAACATTATTTTAAGTAATTGGGGAACGTCTGCATGGCCAACAGTATGGACAAAAATGAATGACAATATTCAAATCTCCTCTTTATACAGATTGTCAAGTTCAAAAACTGCAACTGAGCAAGTTGTTGCTGGAGCACAAGATAATGCATCTATGTATTATAATGGTGGTGTGTGGTCAACTATTTTTGGTGGAGATGGAATGGATAATTGCTTAAATCCATCTAATGTATCCGAAGTTTTTGGTGCTAGCCAATATGGAAATTTTTATTACAGTAATAATAATGGAGCTAGTGGTTCTAATGTTTTTTCAAATATAAATAGTGAGCAAAGCGAATGGGTAACTCCAGTTGTTGCAGATTATAATAATCCAGGCGTCATGTATATTGGTCACGAAAATGTGGTGAAGTCAACAGATGCAGGTATGAGTTGGTCTGCACTTTCAACTATTTATACTAATACGGCAACGCTCGAAAATACTGAAATTTCTGCTTTAGCGGTTTCAAATTCTAATAGCCAAGTTTTATATGCCGCTCGAAGAATAAGGTATGAGTTTGGTTTAAATGGTATTGTTTTTAAAACTACAAATGGTGGAGTATCTTTTACCAATGTTACCAATAATTTGCCTGATAGTTTATATTATACAGGGATTGAAATAAACTCAACAAATGAAAATATAGTTTATGTGAGTATGGCAGGTTTTACAGCAGCAGATAAAGTTTTTAAAACAATTGATGGAGGTTTAACCTGGCAAAACATTTCCTATAACTTGCCTAATTTACCAGTAAATTGTATTAAACAAATACCAGGAACGAATGACTTAATGGTGGCGACTGATATTGGTATCTATGTTTTAAATTCAGGTTCTTCAACATGGATAAACAATAGTTTTGGTTTACCAAATGTTATAGTAAGCGATATTGAATTTAATGAAGTTTTAAATAAAGTTTATATTTCAACATTTGGTAGAGGCATTTGGCAAACAAACATTAATACAATTACTGGGGTAACGCCACAAATAAATCATATTTATCAATATGCATTATATCCAACTATAAATGATGGAAATTTTACTATTGTTTATAATGATACTAAAAACGAAAAAACAATTGAAGTGATTGATATTATGGGGAAAGTAGTACATACTCAAAAAACACATTCAGATAAATTAGAAATAAAATTAACGCTTAATTCAGGTGTTTATTTCGTGAAAACGACTAGTAATAATTTAATGGGAGTTAAGCGGATTATTGTTGAATAAAGAATGAGAATTTTGCATAAAAAAAATTACATTTGTAAATATCATTCAGAATAATAATTATGACGAGAGAAGAATTAATTTCGGAAATTAAGGCAAAAAAAACATTTTTGTGCGTTGGCTTAGACCCAGATATTGATAAAATCCCAAAGTTTTTATTAGAAGAGGATGATCCAATATTTGAATTTTGCAGACAAATAATTGATGCAACAGCTCCTTATTGTGTAGCCTTTAAACCAAATACAGCTTTTTTTGAAGCTTATGGATTAAGTGGAATTACAAGTATGGAAAAAACCATCAAATATATTAAGCAAGATTTTCCAAATCATTTTTTAATAGCTGATGCTAAACGAGGTGATATTGGAAATACATCAAGCATGTATGCAAAAGCATTTTTTAAACGATTACATGCCGATGCAATTACAGTTGCTCCTTATATGGGAAGCGATTCAGTAAAACCGTTTTTAGAGTTTGAAGGAAAATGGACAATATTGTTAGCATTAACTTCAAATGAAGGAGCAAAAGATTTTCAATTAGATGAAGGAAAAGTAGATCCTTTATATAAACATATTTTAAGAGTTTCGAAAGAGTGGGGAAATATCCATAATATGATGTATGTAATTGGTGCTACCAAAGCAGAAATGTTAACTGAGGTTCGTGCAATCATCCCAAATCATTTTTTATTGGTTCCAGGAGTTGGCGCACAAGGTGGAAGTTTAGCAGATGTTTGTAAATATGGATTAATTAAAAACGATATTGGTTTATTAGTAAATCAATCTCGCTCTATTATTTATGCAGGAAGTGATGTTGATTTTGCAAAAGAAGCTGGTAAAGAAGCGCAAAAAGTTGCCATCGAAATGAGTGCCTATTTTTAGATTGTAAAAATCTAATGCAGCCATCTAATTTTTTAGTTTATAAATCTTCAGCAGGTAGCGGTAAAACGTTTACGCTTGTTAAAGAATACCTTAAACTAGCCTTAAAAGATAAATATAATTTATCATCTTCTTTTAAAGGGATTTTAGCCATAACTTTTACAAATAAGGCTGCGGCCGAAATGAAATGGCGAATCATAAAAGCCTTAAGAGAAATTAGTTCAGATAAAAATGATTTTTTAAGTACACTTATTTCATCCGAATTAAGCATCAATAAAGAAGATTTAAAAGAAAGAGCATCTATTTTATTAACATCTATTTTGCATCATTATTCTGATTTCTCAATTGGAACCATTGATAGCTTTACGCATCGCATCATCAGAACCTTTGCACTTGATTTACAATTACCATTTAATTTTCAAATTGAAACGGACACTGATACCGTTTTTAATAAAGTAATTAATACACTCATTAGTAACTTAGGAAAGGATGAATTAATTACAAATTATTTAGTGCAATTTTCTTTATCGCAAGTAGAAGAAAATAAAAGTTGGGATCCTGAAAAATTATTATTTGATTTCGTAAAAGAAATCAATAAAGAAGGCGATGTTGATATCACCGAACAATTTAAAGACTTTCAAATAACAGATTTTGAAGTCATCAAGGATAAATTAAATACTTTTATAAAATCGTACGAAAAGTTTTTAAAAGAACAGGGAGAAAAAGGGTTAAGCTTAATACAAAAAAATAATATTTCAAAAGATGTTTTTGCTGGTGGCGGAACCATTCCCAGTTTTTTTAATAAAATTCAAATTGGTGAAAAAATTGCTTATGGAGATATTTTTATTCCAACTGTTTTTAAAACTTTAGAATCAGATGTATGGCATGCCGTTAAAGCAACAGCAAGTGATAAAGAATTAATTTATAGTATTAGTGAGGAGTTAAAAGCGATTGTATATGTTGTTTTAGATTATGTGAAAACACATGAACAAAAATATACAGTATATTATCTAATTCATCAAAATATACATGCCATGGGCTTAGTTAATGAGTTAGCTAAATTAACGAACGAGTATAAGCTTGATGAAAATGTATTATTTCTTTCCGAATTTAACGAACGTATTTCTCAAATCGTTTCGGATGAACCTACACCGTTTATTTTTGAAAGACTTGGTGATAAATACAAACATTTTTTGTTGGACGAATTTCAAGATACATCAGCCATGCAATGGAGAAATTTATTGCCTTTAACTGATAATTCATTAGCAAATGGAAATTTAAATTTAGTAGTTGGCGATGGCAAGCAATCTATATACCGTTGGAGAAATGCGAACGTAGAACAATTTATAAATTTGCCTAACGTTTATAATCCAGAAGAGAATGAATTATTAAAAGAAAGAGAAGCGTCATTAATTAGGAATTTTAAAGAAGAATTTTTAGATACAAATTTCAGAAGTGAGCCTGAAATTGTAAACTTCAATAATCAGTTATTTGAACATTTATCTACGAAATTATTGAATGATGATTTTAAACGAATCTATTTTAATCAAGAACAAAAATTTAAAAGTGGAGTAGGTGGTTATGTGAGTATTCAATTTCCTGAATTAAGTAAAGAAAATGATATTGATATAGTTAATACAACTTTAGTGTTATCCCATATTCAACAAGCTTTGCAGGATGGTTATTTGTATAATGATATATGTATTATTGTCAATAAAAATTACAATGGTAGTGTGATTGCTAATTATTTAATTGAGCATAATGTGCCAGTTGTTTCAAGAGAATCTTTATTATTAACTAATGCAAAAGAAGTAACTGTTTTAGTATCCTTTTTAAAATTTATTTTAAACCATAAGGATTTTGTTTCGGCTTCGGTTGTTTTAAATTATTTATTTTTAAATCAATATTTTTCGGAAGAAAAATATGTTGAATTATTAAAACATATTAATATTAAAAAGAATTCGTCTTTAATTAAGTTATTAAATGATAATGGAATAAAAATAGATGAGTTAAAAATTACGACTTCCAATTTATATGATTGCTGTGTTGAAATTTCGAAAGCTCTGAAATTAAATATTCAAAATCCTCAATACATACGCTTTTTTTTAGATGAAGTATTATCCTTTCTGCAAACCAATACTTCCAATATATCCATGTTTTTAAATTGGTGGGAAAAGCGTTCTTTAAAGGCTTCCGTTATTATTCCTGAAGGTATCAATGCCGTAAATATTATGACAATTCACGCGTCTAAAGGCTTAGAATTTCCAATTGTTATTTCTCCATATGTAAATTTTAAAACAGATAAAACAAATCCAATTTGGGTTAATTTGGGCGAAGAAAAAGAAGAGTTAAATTTGCCCATTGCTTTATTAAATATCGGTAAAAAAATAGCAACAACATCTTATAAGCCATTAGCCGATAAAGAATTAATGCAAGTTAAATTGGATTGTTTAAATATGCTTTATGTTAATTTCACTAGAGCTGTTGATCGATTACATATAATTTCTCCAAAGCCCACTACTAATATTGCAAACAGTTGTTATACATGGCTTATAGAATACGCATTAAATCAACCTCAATTTGATAAATTAGAAAATCAAATAGAGTTTGGGAAATTATTGCCTAAAAAGGAAAATGCACATGTTCAAATAAAATTAGAGCAATTGCAAATTCCAAAATTACGTTTTAATGAAGAAAATCCTATTCAAATAAAAAATGCGGCTGGATTTAATTCTTCAGAAGAAGTAACCAAAGCTCGAGAATACGGAATATTAGTTCATTATATTTTATCCCAAATAAATTCAAAAGAGGAAATTGATTATGTTGTAGAGAAATCAATTTTGAGTGGTGACATCACTCAATCAGAAGCTGAATTGATAAAAAAAGATCTTAAAAATATTTTAATAAATACTAAAATCAGTAAATATTTTGAACCAAACTTAATAGTAAAAAATGAGTTTGAAATATTAACAGAAATGGGTGACATACTTCGCCCTGATAGAGTTGTTATAATAGATAACGAAGCTATTGTTATTGATTATAAAACTGGTATGAAAAATGCTTCCAAATATCATTCTCAAATGCAGGATTATAAAAATGCCTTATTAAAATTAGGTTATACTTCCGTTATTAAAATTATACTTTATATCAACGAAAAGGAAGTAGAAATATTAGATTAAAAAAAAGAGATTTCCTCAAAATTTCTAAAACGTCATGCTGAATTTATTTCAGCATCTTTAAGATAGTTAATTTTACTACTTGTGAGATTCTGAAACAAGTTCAGAATGACAGTAAAATTGACTTTTGAAAAAATCTCTTTTTTTAATTATTTTATTCTTCAGCTGCGTTCATCATTTTCATTTTACGAATAAACTGATCGCGTTTAGCTGGTGCGCATGGTGTAAATTGATAAGAAGGTCCTTTGTTATCCTTTGATAATTCTTGTTTTCTGTCTTTAGGTTTTAAGTTTTTAAGATCATTATTAAATTCTGCATTGCTACTAACCACACTCATAACACCTTTAAAATAGCTAAAGAAATACCAAGTTTGAGGATCAAATTCAAAGTACATATTTAAGATGTCACCACCTTTTTGTTTTTTAATTTGAATATTACCAGGTGTTTGTCTGTAAATTTCATTTTTATTAATTGCTCCAATTCCTATTTTTCCAACAGAAACAAATGATCTACTAGGTTTATCATATTTCATTTGCATGTTACTTATTAAAAATGTTTTCTCAAATTCATCAGGAAAACGCTTAATGCTTCCAGTTAAATTTAAATCGGACATTACTTTATCACCTTTTTCTTTCCCAATTAGTTCAGTGATTCCTTTAATAAATGTAACATTATTAAAATCAACTGCTTCGTGTGTATTTAAAAAGACTTCCATGTCTTTAAACATTTTTTTAAGCGCGCCTTTATCCATAAAAAAATCGATGGTTGTCATTAATTCAAAAGTGGCAGAATCATTAATTGAATTATGAGTTGCAATACCAAATGAATTTAATTTAACTTGACCTAAATCAGCACCTAGATCCATTTTTCCTTCAGCATATACTTTACAATTAGAGGTATTTAAACTAATATAGTTTCCTGGTAAATTCTGTTCTACCATTTTTTCTGCATTTGTAATCACATATTCTCCGCGTTCTTTATTGTAACCTAAGAAACCGGAAGCTTTAATCACGTCCAAATCTTTTTTTCCACCTCTAAGTGAAACAAACGATGAATAAACCATATTCGTATCTGGGCCATATATAATAGCGGATCCAAGGGCTTTTCCATTCATATCCGTTGCGTTTTCTGGTAAAGGAATTAAGATGTCTTCTGGATTTATTTCCCCATCAAATTTTAAATAGGCTTTTCCGATTTTTCCGCAATTATGTACAATTTTAGTTCCCCCTTGATAAGTTAAAAATTGGTTTGAAGCAAATAGTTTTACTTTTCCTGCAAAACTAAAATAATCATTAAATTGAAATTTAGCTTCTTCAGAAATATTACCTTCTGAAACAGTTTGCCCTGTTGTATCAGGTTTAATCGTATTAAATTTAATTAAATATGGCTTTTTGTTTTCATCTAAATATTGATATTCTCCGGTTGCCAAATAACTTTTTCGACCAAAAATATTAGCTGTTACATTTCTAATAGTATGGTATTTAGTTACAGTATTTGCCAAAATGATGGTATTTTTTAACGTATCAATTATAGCATTTTTTCTAATAATTACTTTTCCTGAATCAGGGAAAATTCTTGCATCTGCTACATTCACAAATGGAACATTAATAGTTGTAATAATATACCTACGAATATCATACTTTGCTGCAGGTGCAATAAATCGCAATGAATCTTGTTTTGGATGAACCGAAATAAATTCAGGCCCTTCTAAATCTAAACCATTTTCTGTATTAGCATCTAATTTTTTATTTTCATCACCTAATTGAATTTCTTCTGAATCCATAAACCATTTAAATCTGTCCATGTAAGCTATGTATTGATTTTTCGGAAATCTTACGACTGATCCTTTTCCATTTGCCACAAAATCTCCCACACGTTTTTCTAAATCCATTTTAGCATTTACATTGTCAGATGCAAAGGTCAATCCTTCCTCTTCAATTGCTCTAAGATGAAAATTGGCGGTATCTGAAAAAAACTGATGTTGTTTAAATAAAATATTTACGGCTGCCAAATCTGCCTTAACTAAATCAACAACTCCGTTTCCACGCAATTCAAGTGGACTTAATGAATATTTTCCTTTAAAGGTACATTTGCCATTATATGTTTTAAAAGGACTTGCTTTATCAGTAGCATTCATTACATCTTTGTATGGTACCCAATGAACATATACTGTATCTCCATGAGATTCAGGGAATTCGACAGGATCAATTTGCTCTTTAATTGTGTAAGAATTTGCCATTGTATTCATACTATCAGGAAAGAAAATAAAGTCTTTGGATTTTGTTGTTGATGTTATGTAATTTAAATCACCATCAGCTCTTAAACCTTTATTAGATAAACGGATTTCGTTTTCGAATTTTGCCTTTCCTCCATATACTTGATACCCGCCAGGAGGTGTACTTCTTATAAAACCTAGAGAATAATCTTTTTGTAATGATAATTTCTCTCTAAACGTAGGAAAAATTCCTGCTGAAGAAAATTCACCATCAAATACTAATCCTTCATTTCTAAAGTTATCTAAACTATCCATTGTGAATGGGTCTAGTTTAAAATAAAATTTGTCTCTATTGTACACACCTTTAAATGTTGTGTACTTATCATAAAAGGTATAACTTTCTTTAAAACTTTGAAATTGTGGATAGGTTGGAGCCTTTCCCCATCCACTATGATTTTTTGGAGCATCAATTCTTAGCTCTCCTATCAGATTTTCAATGACTGTTTGTACCCTTCTATAACTATAGTTTCCATTAATATCGGCTTCTCTTGAAACTACAAAAATTCTTAAAGAATCAATCGTTTTCATTTTAACTTTAAATAAATCATAATCAAAAACAAAATCTTTTCCATGATATTCAAATTTTCCGGATGAAACCACTCCCGCAAATTCGATTGTTCGGTTCTTTTTTAAAATTAATTCATCCTTTTTCGGAAAAATAAAAACCTTTTGTGTGTCACTTAATAATACATTTTCTACCCCTCTTATAGTAATATCATAGCTATTATTTACAAGGCTCATCGTTGCATTTGTCTTGCTTGGAAATATAGAGTGGATGGTTATAATATCATGGTCCTTATCATGTTTCACATTTTTTATATAATCAAAAAGTCTTGGTTTAATAGTAATCAAATCGGTTTCAGGTTCATAAGTAATTAAACCAAATATGGCCATTTTGAATATAATTGGCCTTAAATCAACTGCGAGGTATTTAATGTATTTTGCAAAATCTACAACTGTAAACGTTGGGTTATTTCCATTTGTATTATAATATTCACTAATTTTTTGAACTGGACTTATTTGTTCTTGACCTCTAATCGCATCTAAACGATTACTGTTAAAAAAATCCTGAGATTCAAAAAAAGCTTCTCCTTGTGTATTATTTGGTAAAAAATTAAAATCAATTTTAGGTTCATCAATTTTCCAAACTAATTGTTCGAAATACATATCCACTTTATGATAGGTGTTGTAATAAGGTGATTTTTCTAATCCATCTTCTGTTCTTAAAAAGGTGACTGTTTTTTTTTCTACTTGGTAAACAAAACTTAAGCCTGGATGAACAATAGAATCTTTTTCTAAAAAAAACTTAATACCTGCTGGCTTCGCATTTATTTTATCTTTAGTCATAGAAAATGATCTTGCTGAAATTTCTAAAAATCTTGCATTGTTTCTTTTAAATAATATTTTCGCTGGATTTCCAGTACCAACAAATTTATTGCCACGCATACCAAATCCGCCATCATAATCAACGTCGGGATAAATATTTTTTACAACTAATCGTTTACTATAGGAATCAAATCGTGGGTAGGTTGGATCACTGTTTTCTGTTACAATTTTATCTAATACACGGCCAATTTGTGGCTTGTCGAAATATTGTTTTCCGAAAAACGTAGCCGAATCTGAATAGTATCCACCTGTTTTACATTCGATTGAAACACGTTTTAAATCAGCATAAACATCGCTACCTACACCAGTACGCGACCAACTTACTTTTCCTCCTTTTCCAATAAACTTTCCCCATGTTGGATAATAAATACCACTAATTTTTTCTATCATAATCGAATCGCCTCTTGGGCTAGAACCAACTAACGTAAATTCAGGAAAAATAACTTTTGGTAATGAATCAAATTCAAAAGTGAAATTATTTTGTAAACTTCTATAAGAATAGGTTGGTGATTTATAAAAAATATTATTAGAAAATATATTTTCACTCATTTCTAAGAAATTAGTAAAGCTTTTTAAGTTTTTAGAAGCAAATATTTTATCAATACATGATTGCCAATTATTAAAAACAGATTGATCTTGCTTAGTAATAATACAATTTGAAACTGCATTTAAGTAATTGATAAAATTTGGATAAGGTTTAAGTTTCCTTTGCAACATGGAATTACAAGTTTTGTATACAGCCTGCCTGTATTTAGATTCAAAATCAGGAGATTTCCAAAATTTACCAAATGCAACCATATACTCTTCTGCATCTTTTTTGTTTGCAGAGTTATCAATGAAAAATTCGTTAAGCTCTTTTATAAATTTTATGGAGTCTGAAGTAAATTGTGTTGTTTTTTGAGCATTAATAACATTAATACAGGTAAAAAGGAATGCTACTAAAAGAATTTTCTTGATCATAATTTTGAATTTGTTCTTTCAAATATATTCAAATCAGTGTTATATATCAGTTTAAGTTATTAAGAGAGTTTTAACTTTTTTCATAAATTTTATTGATAACATTATTTCTAATATTATTTTATATTTACAGTATTAATTTTAAAACATAAAAACTATGCCTTCATTTGATATTACTAGTAAAACTGATGCTCAAATGCTTGATAATGCCATAAATGTTGCAAAAAAAGAAATCTTAAATAGATTTGATTTTCGTGATTCGAAAAGTGAAGTAGAGCTTAATAAAAAGGACTTAATTATTAGTATTGTAACTGAACACGATATGCGAATGAAAGCAATCATCGATTCAATTCATAGCCGTATGATTAAACAAGGGTTGGACCCTCGTTGTTTAGACGAAAGTAAAGAACATTATCCGTCGGGAATGGTTATTAAAAAGGAAATAAAAATTAGACAAGGAATAGAAAAAGAAGCTTCTCGGAAAATTTTGAAGGATATAAAAGATAGTAAAATTAAAGTTACTGCTCAATTAATGGACGATATTATAAGAGTTTCTAGCAAGAGTATTAATGATTTGCAAGCTGTTATGGCGCTTTGCCGTCAAGGAGATTATGAGATTCCGCTTCAATTTGTCAATATGAAGTAAGTTTTTGTAAACGTTAAGAATACTATTTTAACTTTTAATTATAGTATTAAAATTGAGGCCTGAGTACATAATAAAAGTATATTTGTTTTAACTAAATATTTTAAAAATGAAAAAAATTATCACACTTTGTTCAGCTATTGTATTATTCTTTTGTGCATTTACTAATTCTGATGGAAATAAGATACCAGCGGCTACAGTTAAAAAATTAGATGGTACAAAAATAAATTCCAGTACATTTAGTAATAATGGCAAACCAATTATTATTAGTTTTTGGGCAACATGGTGTAAACCATGTAAAAAAGAATTAGATGCAATTGCTGAAGATTATGCTGAATTAGTTAAAGAAACTGGCGTTAAACTTATTGCCATTTCAATTGATGATGCACGTAGTTCTGGTAAAGTAATTACAGATGTTAAAGCTAAAGGATGGCAATACGACGTTTATATAGATGAAAATCAAGACTTTAAAAGAGCGATGAATGTAAATAACGTACCTCATACATTTTTAGTTGATGGAACTGGTCAAATTGTTTGGAGTCATAATTCCTATTCAGAAGGTGATGAAGAACATTTATTTGAGAATGTTCGTAAATTAGCTAAAGGTGAAAAATTATCACATTAATAATTAAACAAATACAACCATTACCATTATATAATTTATGATTTTCAACAAGAAACTAATCGCTTTTTTAATTTTTACCGGAATATCAATTTGTTTGAATGCTCAAGTTCAAGATGAAATTAACTCTATTCATGGAAATTTTCAAGTTGATGCACAATATTACCAACCAGATTCGTTGATTGGTGCACCAAAAGTTCCTGAAAAGATGTTATCAAATGCGTTCGGTCAAATTTCATATACAAGAGGAAATTTTTCTACAGGCCTTAGATATGAAAGTTATAATAATGTTATGCAAGGATTTGATAAAAGGTATAAAGGTCAAGGTATAACCAACCGTTATGTTCGATATAGAACCAAATTATTAGATATTACAGTTGGTAATATATATGAGCAATTTGGAAGTGGATTAGTGTTGAGAGCATATGAAGAAAGAGGGTTGTTATATGATAATTCAATTGATGGGATTAGAATTATTTCAAATCCATATAAAGGAATTACGTTAAAAGGATTAACAGGAAAACAACGTAGTTTTTTTGGTGTTGGTGCAGGAATAGTTCGAGGAGTTGATGGAGAAATAAATATTAATGAATTATTTGATTCAACCTTAGCAAATAAAAAAACCAAAGTTATTTTAGGTGGTAGTTTTGTTAGTAAATACCAAGCTGATCAAGACCCAACTTATAATTTACCTGAAAATGTTGGTGTAAGCGCTGGTCGTTTAAATATAATTAGAGGTGGATTTAATTTTTATGCTGAGTATGCTAATAAAATTAATGACCCTTATTCAACAAATGGAACTTTAAAAGATGGTTATTCATATAGACCAGGAGAGGCTTTATTTGCATCTACTTCATACGCTACAAATGGATTTTCATTATTATTACAAGGGAAACGTATTGATAACATGACGTTTAGAAGTGATAGAGATGCTAATTTACAAAACTTACTAATTAATTATTTACCTGCAACCACTAAGCAACACACATTTTTGATGCCAGCATATTATCCTTATGCAACGCAACCAAATGGTGAACTTGGATATATGGCAGAAGTTCAATACAAAGTAAAAAGAGGTTCAGCTCTTGGTGGTAAATATGGAATGGATATTACAATGAATTTTTCATCATCTAGTGGATTAAAACAAACACAATTAAATGATACTGCGGGTAGACGATATTTAGTTAGTTCTTCTTGGACAGATATTGGAACACCTTATTATCATGATGCATTTATTGAAATCAGTAAAAAATTTTCGAAGAAATGGAAATCAACAGTGATGTATTCTAATCAGTTTTATAATAAAAATATTGTTCAATTTGGATCAGAAAATGCTGGTTTTAAAAGTATAACTTCTAATATTGGAGTTGTTGAATTAACGTATAAATATAAATCAACTTCTGCATTACGTTTAGAACTACAAGGTTTATTTACACAACAGGATAAGGGCTCATGGGCAGTTGGCTTATTAGAATGGTCACCTAATTCACATGTATTTGTTGCAATATTAGATCAATATAATTATGGAAATTCAAATCCTGATTTACAATTGCATTATTTTTTAATAAGTACTGGTTATACTAAAGATGCGCATCGTATTTCTATAAGTTATGGTAAACAGCGTGCTGGTATATTTTGTGTAGGTGGTGTTTGTCGAAATGTTCCAGCATCAAATGGTCTGGCTATATCTATAACATCTAGTTTTTAATTTATTAAATTAATTTATTATGAAAAAAATAACATCTTATTCAATTCTATTTTCTGGTTTATGTATTTTATCGTCTTGCGATTATATTAATAAACCTTTGGAAAAAGAACCTATTATTGTTGCTGCAAATTGTGGAGCGGCCTATAAAATTACAACTTCAGTTGGCCCAGCTACACGAAAAGTTTTAATTGAAGATTATACTGGACATGAATGTGGAAATTGTCCTGCTGCAGCTATTGTAGCTGGTAATATTTTAACTTCTAATCCCAATGATGTAATTGTTCTTTCGGTTCATGCTGGATATTTTGCTGATGTGAATCCAGCTCCATTTGAAGCTGATTATAAAACACCAGCTGGAAATGATTGGAATACTTTTTTTGGAATAACCTCTAATCCGAATGGGATGATTAGTAGAAAAGATTTTATTGCAGGTACCCATATTAAAACATATAGTTCTTGGGCTACAGAGGTAAGCACAATTATTGGGTTACCAGCTCAGGCTAAAATAACCTTAGTGTCAAAATATGATACACTTGCAAGTTGTTATAGTGTAGATGTGAAAACTAAATTCTTACAAAATTTAACTCCTAATTTTGCTGTTTCTTTAGTTCTAATGGAGGAAGAATTAATTGGTACTCAAAAAGATTACTCTCAACCAACTCCAATTGTTTTAAATTATGTACATAAACACATGATGAGAGGTGCATTAAATGGAACTTGGGGTGATCAATTAAATACTGCTCCTGTTGCAATGAATGATAGTGTTACAAAAACAATTTCAAATGTAGTTTTTAATCCAACTTATGATTTAAATAAATTATATGTGATTGCTTATGTTTATAACAAAACAACTTATGAAGTAGTTCAAGTTGAGAAAGTAAAAGTGAGATAATTTTAATTATAGATTAAAAACAAAAAAAAGATAGTTCGAATAGAACTATCTTTTTTTGTTTTAAGATACCTCTTAAATAATTAAAATTATGCTAAATAAAAATAGCAGAATAAGGTAATTAGTAAAATGCCTATAACATCTAAAATTAAACCAACTTTAAACATATCCTTCATTTCAATTCGTTTTGTTCCAAATACAATTGTATTGGCGGCGGTTGCAACTGGAAGCATAAATCCTAAAGAAGCCGCAAAAGTTGCTGGTATCATTAATAATAATGGAGGTAAGTCCAAATCTTTTTGTAATGCAATCATTACTGGGATCGCTAATTGAATACTTGCTATGTTTGAAGCAAATTCACTGATGATTGTAACAATCACACAAATTCCCAAAATTATAAAAATGATATGTACACCTTTTAATGCTGATAAAGAATGTGCCAGCCAATCGCTTAAACCAGAAACCTCGAAACCATAAGCTAAAGCAAAACCACTTCCAAACATTAAAATAATATCATAGCGTATTTTTTTTGCATCATCCCATTCCAATAAGGATTCACCTTTATTTTGTTTACTTGGTATTAAAAATAATAATAAGGCTGCTAAAATTGCAACACTCGCATCATCTACTAATTTTGGATTAGAAAATAAATGATTCCATCCTTTATAAGTAAAAGTTTCAAATGCAATATCAGAGCGGGTAAACCATAATAACATACAGGATATAAAAATACCAGCAATCCATTTTTCTTCGTAAGAAAACTTACCTAATAAAGTGTAATTATTTTTAAAATGATGCTTTCCTAAATTAGTAATAGTAACTTTTTTACGTAAATAGTAAAAACGTAATACAAAAAAAGTGGCCGTTAAAAATAAGGCAGACAAAGGAAAACCTATCGATGCCCATTTTAAAAAGTTTAAATCATTTAAATGTGGAAAAGCTTCTTTGTAGGCTTTAAAAAAATACATGTTTGGCGGTGTTCCAACGGGTGTTGCCATACCACCAATAGTAGCAGCAAAAGCTAGCCCGAGGAGAATAGAAGCTGCAAATCGCCCTTTACTTTTTTCGCCATGAATAAATTCATCTGTTTCGCTAATTAAAGCCATTACCGCGCCAAACAACATCATAGTTGTGGCTGTATTAGAAATCCAATTACTTATTAAATAGGATGATAACATTACTCCTAATAATATATTATGTGGTTTTGTCCCCACAATCGACAAAATTTTAATAGCAATGCGTTTATGTAGATGCCATTTCTCAATAGCAAATGCTAACATAAAGCCACCAATAAATAAAAATATAATACTATCCGTGTATTGTTGCGCTACAGATTTAGTATCTGCTATACCAAGTAAAGGCATTAATAAAAATGGAATTAATGCTGTTACGGCCAAATTAACAGCTTCAGTAAACCACCATAAACTCATCCAAACAGCAATCCCTGCCATTAGAGAAACTTTTGGATTAGAGCTGTCTAAATCCACAAATAGCCAAATACAAATTGCTACAAGAGGGCCTAAAAGGATGAAAAGATATTTTGATATATTTTTGTTCATATATAGTATATAACAAATGTAAGATTTTAACTTTACGCAAAAATAAAAACACGATGCGAATTGTATTTATGGGAACACCAGAATTTGCCGTAGCAAGTTTAGATATATTAATCCAAAATAATTATAATGTTGTTGGAGTTGTTACAGTGCCAGATAAGCCTGCTGGACGTGGACAGCAAATACAACAATCGGCCATTAAAAAATATGCCTTGGAAAAAGGCTTAAAAGTTTTACAGCCTGAAAAGTTAAAAGACGAACAGTTTATTAATGAACTAAGGGATTTAAAAGCGGATTTACAATTTGTAGTGGCCTTTAGGATGTTGCCCGAAGTAGTTTGGAATATGCCACCTTTAGGAACATATAATTTGCATGGATCTCTATTACCAAAATACAGAGGAGCTGCTCCAATTAATTGGGCAATCATAAATGGTGAAACTGAAAGCGGAGTTACAACTTTTAAACTAAAACATGATATCGATACAGGTAATGTCTTGTTTCAGGATAAGGTGGAAATTACTCCAACAACAACTGCTGGAGAATTGCATGATCGTTTAATGAAAGCTGGCGCAAACTTAATTTTAAAAAGTGCGAAACAAATTGAAAGTGGTGATTATAAATTGAAGCCACAAAATGATGTGGAAGCAATACATGCTCCAAAAATATTTAAAGAGACTTGCCTTATCAATTGGAATAATTCAGTAGAATCTATTTATAATCTTATACGAGGCCTATCTCCTTATCCAACTGCATTTACAACGTATATAGATAAAAATAATCAACCTGTTTCTATTAAGTTATTTAGTTCTGAAATTGAAAATTGCAGTCATCAACTAAAAAACGGTGAGATAGAAACGGATTCAAAAACATACTTGAAAGTTGCGTGTAGCAATGGTTTCATTCATATTAAGGAATTACAAATGGCAGGAAAAAAACGCATGACTATCGAAGAATTTTTGCGTGGATTTAAAGTATATCCTGAGTTTAAATTTTATATTTAATTTATATGTAATAACATCAACCAATCACAACCCCTTTGTATATACTTACTATGTATAGGTGTTAAATTGGTGGATATCGTGTTGAAAACCCTTATTATGATAGGAAATAGGGGTATACTTATTAACAAAAGTGCAATTTATAAACAAAACGAGCACTTTTTTTACTAAAACTCTTGCTAAATAGGGATTAGCGTATACATTTGTATCACAAATAATTTATAAAAAGTTTAACCCTTAAAAACAAACAACATGAACAAAGCAGAATTAATCGAAGCAATCGCTAACACAACAAAAATGACTAAAGCTGACTCAGGTCGTTCTTTAGATGCAACAATCGAAGCAATCAGCAAAGCATTGAAAAAAGGAGACCGTTTATCTTTAGTAGGATTTGGTTCTTTTTCAGTAGCAAAACGTGCTGCACGTTTAGGTCGTAATCCTCAAACAGGAAAAGAAATTAAAATTGCTGCTAAAAAAGTAGTTAAATTTAAAGCTGGAACTGAGTTAGCAACTAACGTTAACAAAGGAAAATAATTAGGAAACTAATTAGCTTAAAACCCTTTCAATTATATTGAAAGGGTTTTTTGTTTTTAAATATTTCGATATAAAATTATTACCTTGACACAAAAAAAACTTAAATGCGTATATTTTTAGTTATTCTCTTTTTTCTGACTGCTATTTCTTTTGATTTGAAGTCTCAGGACGCTACAAATTGGTATAAACAAGCCAATAATGCTTTTGATAGTTTAAATTATAAAAGAGCTTTGGATTGTTTTACCAAAGTAATTGTAATGAATCCAAAAGATGAAAAAGCCTATTTTAACAGAGCTTTGACTTATGATAGTTTGCATAATTTTAAATTGGCAAATAAGGATTATTCAAAAATTATTGAATTAAATCCTAGCGACACTGATTCATACTTTAATAGGGGATTTGATCATTTTGAATTAAAAAAATATAGATTAGCTGTTATTGATTTTTCAAAAGTGATTGAATTAAATCCCAAAGACACAGAAGCATATTTGAATAGAGGCGATTCTTATTATGAATTAAGTAAATATCAATTAGCTTTAGATGATTATTTGCAAGCCAGAAAATTAAACCCTAATGATGCCGATGCTTTATGTAATGCTGGAACAGCTTATTGCTTGCTTAAAAAACAAAAAGAAGGTATCGAATATTATAGTAAGGCAATTGCCATTAATCCAAAAGATGGTGATTTTTATGATAATAGAGGAAGTGCTTATTTTGACTTAAAGAATTATTCACTTGCCCTAAAAGATTATGATAAAGCAATTGAATTAGATTCAACTAATTGGGAATACTACAGAAATAGATCTGATGCTAAATTGTTTTTAAATGATTATGGTGGCTCGGATGAAGATCGAGAATTATGGAAGGAATTAAAGAAATTTGAGAAGTCGAAAAATAAGAATAAATGATTTACTTTGTAAAGTAATATTATCATGATAGACCGTCAACGCATAGAACCTTTTTCGAAATTTGAATTACTTGCAAAGCAGGTAGTTGAGGGTTTTATTACGGGTTTGCATAAAAGTCCATTTCATGGGTTTTCTGTTGAGTTTGCCGAACACCGCATTTATAATACAGGCGAAAGTACCAAACATGTTGATTGGAAATTATTTGCCAAAACAGATAAGTTATTTGTTAAACGCTACGAAGAGGAAACAAACCTGCGTTGCCAAATAGTAATTGATACGTCTAACTCTATGCTTTTTCCTTTAGAGAAAAAAAACGAAAATTCTCTAAATAAATTATCGTTTTCGGTTTATGCCGCAGCAGCGTTAATGGAATTATTAAAACATCAGCGTGATGCCGTTGGTTTAACTTTTTTTGATAAAGAAGTTGGAAAACATTTTCCAGCAAAAAGTAATCCGACTCAACAAAAAATATTGTACCATGAGTTGGAAAGTTTATTAACTAAACAAATTGCTGAAGAAACCACATCAACTCAATCTGCTATCGCCATTAATCAAATCGCTGAAATAATTCACAAGCGTTCGTTGGTGGTTATTTTTAGTGATATGTTTGAAGATCAATCCAATTTGGAAGGAATTTTTGCTTCATTACAGCATTTAAAATACCGAAAACATGATGTTGTTTTGTTTCATGTTATCGATAAAAACTTAGAACTTGATT
Organism: Bacteroidota bacterium; assembly: GCA_038327195.1. Lineage (GTDB taxonomy): Bacteria > Bacteroidota > Bacteroidia > B-17B0 > Aurantibacillaceae > UBA4416. Next base: position 32,461 of record JBBQKU010000010.1, read on the forward strand.
TTGATTTTGAAAATCGCCCATATCATTTTATCGATATTGAAACCAAAGCTGAAATAAAATTAAATCCTTCACAAATCAAGGAAGTTTATACAAAAAAAATTAACGAATATATTGAAGCCATTAAATTAAAGTGCGGACAATACAAAATTGATTTTGTGGAAGCTGATATTAATCAAGGCTTTGATACGGTTTTACAGACCTATCTAGTGAAACGAGGAATGATGTTAAGGTAATTTTTTATTAGGTTGTTTTGGCCGAAGGCAACGCCAAAACCTAATTTCGTTTAATAATAACTTGAGAAGGAAGTTGAATGCCGTATAGTTCAAAAATAAAATTAACCAAATCTTCCATTTCTTCTTTAGTATTGTATTTTGATAAAGAAAAACGAATTGAATTTTCAGCTTCTTCTTTTGATAAACCCATCGCTTTTAAAACATGAGAACTTTCGGTAGTTGCTGAAGTGCATGCAGAACCAAGTGCTACAGCGTATTTAGATTTAAGGTGAGAAAAAATACTATCCCCATTTTTTAATTTTGGAAAATAAATATTAGAGGTGTTATATAAACGATAACGAGTAGAACCATTTATTCTTAATTCGGGAACTTCTAATAATTGATGCTCTAAGTAACCTCTGATTTTTGAAATGTGAGCATTGTTTTCCCAAAATTCTGTTTTAGCAATTTCGCAAGCCTTTCCTAAACCTACAATCGATGGCACATTGAGCGTACCGCTGCGTTTTCCGTTTTCTTGTGAGCCACCATGAAACAATGGAATTAAATTGACACGTGGATTTTTTCTTCTCACATATAAAGCTCCAATTCCTTTGGGAGCAAATAATTTATGACCAGAAATACAACATACATCAATTCCCATTTCATTAACATCAATTGGTAATTTACCAGCTAATTGCGTCGTATCAGTAAAAAATAGTGCTTCATGTTGGTGAGTAATTTCCGAAATTTTATCTAAATCTTGCAACACACCTGTTTCGTTATTAGCAGCAATTACACAAACTAAAATTGTTTTTGGTGTAAAACTTGCTTTCAATTCGTCTAAATCAATACGACCTTCTCTATCAACTTTTAGATAGGTTATTTCAGCTCCAAGCTCTTTTAAATAATCGCACGTATCTAAAACAGCTTTGTGTTCTGTTTGAGTTGTTATGATATGATTTCCTTTACTCTTATAAGCTTCAAAAATGCCTTTTAAGGTCATATTGATTCCTTCAGTTGCTCCAGATGTAAAAATGATTTCGCTTGGCTCAGCTTCAATAAAATGAGCAACTTGCTCACGCGCTTTTTCTACAGCGCCATTTGCATACCAACCAAATTCGTGAGTTGAACTATTTGCATTTCCAAAGTGTTTAGTAAAAAAAGGAAGCATCTCAGATAAAACTCTTTCATCTACTGGTGTTGTGGCGTTATAATCTAAATATATCAAACTGTATTTGCTATTAAATCAATAAAATTACATTCTTTCAGGAACTTCAATTCCCAAACATTTCATTCCGTTTTTCATAATTGAGGCCGTTGTTTCAATTAATTTAATTCTAAATTCTTTAATAGTTTCATTTTCTTCCTTTAAAACTGGGCATTCATTATAAAACTGATTAAATAATTTTGTTAATTCGTAAATGTAATTTGCTACAATGGCTGGATTAAATGAAGTGGCAGATTCTTCTAAAGCAATTGAAAAATCATATAATCCTTTTACCAGTTCTTTTTCTTTTGGTTGTAATACAATCGAATCAGAAATAGTAAGTTGATTGGTTGGTTTTTCGAACTTACGCAAAATAGATTTGATACGAGCGTGCGAATATTGAATAAATGGACCTGTGTGGCCATTAAAATCAATACTTTCTTTTGGGTCGAACATCATTTTCTTTTTTGGATCCACTTTTAAAATAAAATATTTTAAAGCACCCATTCCAATAGTGGTATATAAGTTTTCTAATTCTTCATTTGTAAAACCTTCAACTTTTCCTAACTCTTCTGTTGTTTCTTTTGCCGTAGCAACCATGCCATCAATTAAATCATCAGCATCTACAACAGTTCCTTCGCGGCTTTTCATTTTTCCTTCAGGTAATTCAACCATTCCGTAACTTAAATGGAAACATTCTTTAGCCCAATCATAGCCTAGTTTTTCAAGGCATTTAAATAATACTTTAAAATGGTAATCTTGTTCATTTCCAACTGTATAAATCATTTGATTTACGTTTGGATATTCCTTATATCGCTCAATTGCAGTTCCTAAATCTTGTGTAATGTAAACCGAAGTTCCATCGCTACGCAATACAACTTTTTCATCAAGACCTTCATTAGTTAAGTCAATGCAAACACTACCATTTTCTTTTTTATAAAAAACTTTTTTGGATAAACCTTCTTGCACAATTTCTTTTCCTAATAAATAGGTATTGCTCTCGTAATATAATTTATCAAAAGTGACTCCTAATTTTTTATACGTAATGTCAAATCCTTTGTAAACCCAAGCATTCATAGTTTTCCAAAGTTCAATAGTTTCTGCATCGTTAGCTTCCCATTTCAAAAGCATTTCTTGCGTTTGTAACATAATTGGTGCTTTTTTCTCTGCTTCCTCTTTTGTTAAGCCTTGTTCTATTAATTCTGCAACTTGTTTTTTATATTCTTTATCAAAAGCAACATAATATTTCCCAACTAAATGATCGCCTTTTTCGTTTGTAGATTCTGGTGTTTCTCCATTTCCAAATAATTTCCAAGCAATCATACTTTTACAAATATGAATCCCACGATCGTTAATTAAATTTACTTTAACAACATCATGGCCTTGCGTTTTAATAATATTGGCAACCGAAAAACCTAATAAGTTATTACGAATGTGTCCTAAATGCAAAGGTTTATTGGTGTTTGGAGACGAATACTCCAACATAATTTGTTTGCCAGTGCTATTAGCTTCTTTAATTCCGTAATTTGGTTGAGATGAAATTTCTTTAAATTCGTTTAACCAAAAATGATTGGCTAGCGTAAAATTTAAAAAGCCTTTCACCACATTAAAATTAATAATGTTAGTGTTTTGTTTCAATAACTCTTCACCAATTATTTGCCCAGTATTTTCGGGAGTTGTTTTAGCTGCCTTAATAAATGGAAAAGTAACAAGGGTATAATCACCCTCAAATTCCTTTTTAGTTTTTTGTAAAACTATACTTTCTGGCGTTGTTGATAATTCAAATAATTGATTAACAACCGCTGATATAGTTTGTGATAAAAATGCTTCAATATTCATGTGCGAAAGATACACAATTGGAAGGAGTTCTAAAAATGGAATGCATAAATCCAACCAATAATTTGTATTTTCGTGGCAACTCAAACTAGTTGAAATTATGATAATTGATTTAAGAAGCGATACCGTTACAGTACCTTGTAAAGGAATGTTAGATGCCATGATGAATGCTGAAGTTGGTGATGATGTATTTTCTGAAGACCCAACAGTTATTGCTTTAGAGAAAAAAATTGCAATGATGTTTAATAAAGAATCTGCTTTGTTTTGCCCAAGTGGTACAATGACAAATCAAATAGCGATTAAATGTCATACTCAGCCTGGCGACGAACTTTTATGCGATGTAAATTCACATATTTATAATTATGAGGGTGGAGGAATTTCTTCAAATTCGGGAGTACAAGCTAAATTATTACATGGAAATAGAGGTAGAATTACTGCCAAATTAATAGAAGAAAATATTAATGGTGATTATGACTGGTTAGCTAAAACATCTTTAGTTGGACTTGAAAACACGGTTAATAGAGCAGGAGGGAGCTTTTATACTTTAAAAGAAACCTTAGAAATTACAAAATTATGTAAAGAAAAAAATCTTGCCCTGCATTTAGATGGCGCTCGACTATTTAATGCACTTATTGAAACCAAAGAAAATACAGTTGATGTTGGCAATGCTTTTGATTCTCTTTCTATTTGTTTATCAAAAGGATTGGGAGCGCCAGTTGGCTCCTTATTATTAGGCACTACAGACTTTATAAAAAAAGCACGTCGTGTTCGTAAAGTATTTGGCGGAGGCATGCGTCAGGTTGGATTTTTAGCAGCAGCTGGTATTTATGCTTTAGATAATAACATTAATCGCTTAGCCGAAGACCATAAACGTGCTAAACAAATTGAAGCAATTTTAGTTAAACTGCCTTATGTTGAAAGCATTTTACCCGTTGATACTAACATTGTAATCTTCACTTTAAAAGATATTATCAAAGCAGAAGTATTTGAAGAAAACTTGAAACAAAAAGGAGTAAAACTTTCAATTTTCGGAAAACAAACTATTCGTTTTGTAACGCATTTAAACTTTACAGATGATATGCTTACTAAATTAGAAAGTGTACTGAAAGGAATTTAGTTTTTTTTAAAATATTACTACGAAAAAATGTTAGTTGATAAAATCAAGCGTTTTTTCGGCTTTACTTTCCAAAATCTAAATGAAAGACCTAGTTCGTGAGTTCCGCCAGTACTTATATTACTAAGTTGACTGATAGTATAATCATAAGAATAATTTATTTTAAATAACTTAGTTTGATAACCGATATTAGTTATCAAAGCATCTGTATTTCGATAGGATAATGCAAAGTTTATATGATTAAAAAATAATAAATTTACACCTCCTAATAGCATCGTGAAATTTTGTTGGCTAGTGTATATTACAAATGGCGAAATGCTTATTTTTTTTAAGTTTATCGCATAACTTAATTGCAAGCCAAATCTAGCAGAGATCTTTGACGGACTCATTATTCCTATATCAGGCTGAGTAACATGATGAACTGAAACCCCTACAGTTAAGTTTTTATAATAGGTTATTGTTCCAATATTAAAATCTAAATATTGTGTACTATAAACTGTTTGGTTAAGATTATTATTAGAGAAATATCCAAATTGAGGATTAACTTGACTGCCAAAAGTAAGTTTTGAAACATCTATTTTTATTTGTGCAAAATTAATTTCTAACGAAGGTCTAAATAAAACTTTTTTAATATTGATATTTTGAGAGTAAAAAATCGAAATTTTATCAGTTATTATTGTTCCATCAGCTTGATTATCATTGATGTAATTTATACCAGCATAAGCATTTAATTTTGGGATGTATTGATAAAAATTTACTGAGGTTGTTAAATAACGCCCGCTTAAATTTGGCCATTGATCTCTAACAATAAATCCTAATCGTGCAATGCTATCATTTCCAGCTAATGCAGGATTTAAATTTACATTACCCATTGATGGTTGAGAAAATATAGGGTCTTGCGAAAAAACGGCTAGTGTGTAGCAGAATAAAAATACAAGTACTAGTTTTATTTTTTTCATTTTAACCTTTCAATTTTATCAATGCAAAAACGCTGTAATTAAGCATGTCCATATAATTAGCATCAACACCTTCGCTAACAGTAGTTTGTCCTTTATTATCTTCAATTTGTTTTACTCTAAAAATTTTCATTAAAATTAAATCAGTTAATGAGCTAATTCTCATATCGCGCCAAGCTTCGCCATAATCGTGATTTTTATCTTCCATTAATTGTTTAGTAATGACAACGTATTTAGTGTATAAATTTTCAACTTCTGAGTACGGTAATTCAACCCGCGAATCGTTCGCTAATTCGAGTTGAATAAGTGAAATAACGCAGTAATTAATAATACCAATGTATTCGCCCGTTATATCATCTATAACTTTTTGAGTTCCTTTTTCCTCTATGCTTTTAATGCGTTGTGCTTTAATAAAAATTTGATCAGTTAAGGATGTTGGTCGTAAATTTCGCCAAGCAGTTCCATAATCTTTCATTTTTTTTAGAAATAAATCTTTGCATAATTTTATTGCTGTATCGTATTGTTGTGATGTTGTACTCATATCAAATTAATTTATTTTTCTCTTGTTTTTATGCTTTAGCCGTGTTAAATTTACTTGAGTTAGTGTTTCTGTATTGTAAACAAAACTATTTCATATATTTTAAGACGTGCTAATTTAACTAAAATGTATAAAACGTATTTAACAAATGGTAAACAATTGAGTTTTAATAAACCTCAAGTAATGGCCATTGTCAATTTAACACCCGATAGTTTTTACGATGGAGGAAAATTTTCATCACTTTCTGATATTATAAAAGATGTTGAATTTAAAATTAAACAAGGAGCATCTATTATCGATCTTGGTGCCGTATCATCAAAGCCTAATGCGAAAATAGTTTTACCAAAAGATGAAATTGTAAGGTTACGCGAACCTTTAAATATGCTAAGAAAAGCATTTCCTCATATTATTATTTCGGTTGATACATATTTATCTGAAGTTGCTGATATGGCCATTTCACTTGGCGCAGATGTAATTAATGATATTTCTGGTGGCTTACTTGATGATAAGATGATTGACTTAGTTGCTAAAAATGACATTCCTTATATTATTATGCACATGCAAGGAAACCCACAAACCATGCAATTAAACCCAGTTTATAATAATGTGGTATTAGAAATTAATCAATTTTTTGAAACTACCATTGCAAAATGTAAAAATAAAGGATTCGATAAATTAATTTTAGATGTTGGTTTTGGTTTTGGAAAAACACTAGAACATAATTACCAATTACTGAAGCATTTGGAACAATTTAAAAACCTTGAACTTCCTATTCTTGTTGGTTTGTCGCGTAAGTCAATGATAAATAAAGTAGCAAATACGGATGCAAAATCGGCTTTAAATGGAACAACCGTTTTAAATACCTTAGCTTTAAATAATGGTGCTAGTATTTTAAGAGTTCATGATGTGATTGAAGCTAAGCAAGCAATTGACTTATGGAATTATTATAATGATGTTGACTAATTTGTAAATTAATACTTAGGTTTAAAAATATGCAAAAGCATTCTGAAACACATTTTTTAGAAACACTTTCTCGGTTAAAAGCAATTGTTTTTGAATTCGATAAATCATTTGACACCGAAAAAATTGAACTCATAAATTCTTTAATAAGCTTAAAATCATATAAACCGAATGATTTTAAGCATTTACATCAAATTTTGCTTTGCATGTTGGCTTATCCAAATAACAAAGTCATGTTTGATTTTGTGAATGTTGCACTGTTTAAATTGGTTTTAAAAATTGAACATAATTTAAACTTACAAACTAAATTAGTTGGAACTGGGCTATTTCAAACGCCTATTGAATGTAATTTTTCATTTGAAAAAGTTTGTTTTATTATTGAAAAATTTCCTAATCAGGTTTCTATTCATAGTGCGAATTCAACTATTGAAACGCAAAAATCATCATTAAAATTAATATTACCCTTTGTTGAATATGCTAAAATACACGAAGGTGAAAAAGATTTAAAAACACGGATTTTATTTTTCACAACCTGTAAAACGCAAACTGATTTAGAATGGTTAATTCAAAGTATTCAACAAACTAATTTACCTCACGAAACAAAGGCGTTTATTTATAATCAGCTTGGAATTTTTATTCAATGGAAAGTTTCTGATTTGGATAGTTCAGTGAGCTTTTTGCGAGGACCGTTTTTACTTACTTGTTTTCATACTAAGCCATTAGAAAAGAAAAAAAATTTAGAAAATAGCATCAAACAAAAACTTCCGAAGCCAGTAAAATTAAATGCTAAGGAAAAAGAATCGATTATTGATGCGGCAAAAATGACGTTATCATATCTTTACAGAGAAACGGAGCCATTTAAAAATGCCAATAAAGAAGATATTACTCTGTTTCAATTAGAGAATGGAATTTCAATTGCTCTTTTTGGTAGCAGTGTTGCAAAACGTTATTCGTTAGAATCTTATATTGGATATTTAGTTTTTAAAAACAATATACCTGCATCTTATGGCGGTGGTTGGCTATTTGGCGAACGTTGTCAGTTTGGGATTAATATTTTAGAAGCATTTAGAGGCGGTGAATCAAGTTTAATTATTTGTGAGTTATTAAGAGTTTACCATCAACAGTTTGGTGCCACTCGTTTTGTTGTAAAGCCTTATCAGTTTGGTTTACATAATGCAGAAGCCATTAAAACTGGGGCTTTTTGGTTTTATTATAAATTTGGTTTCCGTCCAGAAAATCAATATTTGAAAGAATTGGCACATAAAGAAGAAAAAGAAAAATTAACAAATCCCAAATATAAGAGCACAACAGCTACTTTAAAGCAATACACAAAAAGTAATTTAGAATTGGTTCTTTCCCCTTCAAGTTTCCCAAATTACGATGCCGAAGTTTTAAGTAAAAAAATGACCACTTATATTAATTCTCAATTTAATGGAAATAGAGAATTAGCCCTCGATTTTTGTTTTAATCAATTAAATAAAAATTTAGAATTGTCAATCCACGATTGGAATTCAGTTGATTTAGAGTATGCTAAACAAATTTCTGTCTTATGTTGTATGAAACTAAATAGTGCCGAATGGCAAAAGAAAAACAAGAAGAATATTCTGCTTTTAATCACTCTAAAATCCTCTAAAACCGAGCTTCCTTGGATTCGACATTTGCAAAAATTTAAAAGTTTTTTATAATTGAAATGTTCCTAAAGCAAGGTATATTTAATTAATTTTGGCGTTACCCTGCAGGTCAACCTGTCCCGATTTTTTCGGGAGGCTTTACGCTTCAATCTTTTTTGAATCGGCGTTTCGAGAACCTCAACGACCTCATTCAAAAAAGGATTTTCACTACAATCCTTAACGCGAACTTATATTTATTTCTGGAATTTAAACATTAGATGTTAAGGTATGATTTTGTGCAGCAATAGCTGTCAAATGAATATGCGGAGATGTGTGTGAAAGGATTCATTTTATCAGCGGTCCGCAGGAATTGCCTTTCACAAAATCATAAGGTTTTGGATACTTTTGCCTTCAAAAGTATTGTAAGAAATTCAATTATAATTTTTTTGGCGTTGCCTTCGGCCAGGCTTTCCGTTACAATCTTTTTGCTCGTTCCTCTCAAAAAGGATTTTCACTGCAATCCTTAACGCGAACTTCAATCCCTAACTCAAACTTCAATCTTTAACTCAAACTTCAATCTTTAAGTCAAAATTTAATTCTTAAAACAAACAATAAATTGTTAAAACATTTCCTTTTTTGTGATTAAGTTTTTTGAAAATTCACACCTAAATATTATAAATTTGTTTATTAGCATCGTAACCAATAATAAATATATATAGCAATGGAAGTAACAGGTCAATTAAAATTAAAGTACGACACACAAAAAGTAAGTGAAAAATTTCAAAAAAGAGATTTTGTTTTATCAACTGATTTAAGCACTCCTTACCCACAACACGTGAGTTTTCAGGTAACTCAAGATAAATGTAGTATGTTGGATACTTTTAACGAAGGGGATGAAATTAAAGTACAATTTAACTTAAGAGGAAGAGAATGGAATGGCCCACAAGGCATTAAGTTTTTCAATACCCTTGAGGCTTGGAGAATCGAAAAAGTAGCAGCAGGTTCATCAAATGCAGCTCCAGCTCAAACACAACAAAATACTGCGGCTCCTGTATTTAACAGTAGCACAGCAGATAACGACGATTTACCTTTCTAATTTTTAAAAAAAGTGAATTTAAAGACACAAGAAATGAGACCATAAAGTCTTAATCTTGTGTCTTTTTTATTTAAAAACATCTATGAAAAAACCTTCCGTTTTACTAATATACACTGGTGGCACTATAGGTATGATGCAAGATCCTAAAACCGGCGTTTTAAAGCCTTTTAATTTCAAAGCACTCACCAAACAAATTCCGGAGCTTCAAAAATTTGATATTGAATTATCATCAATTTCCTTCGAAAAGCCTATTGATTCATCAAACATGAATTCGGAAACATGGATTCAGTTAGCTGAAATAATAAAATCAAATTATGATTTATATAATGGCTTTGTTATTTTACATGGTTCTGATACAATGGCTTTTACAGCAAGTGCATTGAGTTTTATGCTTCAAAATTTAGCAAAGCCTGTTATTTTAACTGGTTCTCAATTACCAATTGGTATGATAAGAACGGATGGTAAAGAAAATTTAATTACAGCTATTGAAATAGCTGCAGCTCAAAAAAACAATAAGCCTATTATAAACGAAGTATGTGTGTATTTCGAATATAAATTGCACCGTGGAAATCGTACCTTAAAATATAATTCGGCACATTTTGATGCTTTTAAATCTCCTAATTATCCTGCATTGGCAGAAGCTGGGGTAAATATTGATTACAAAACAACCTATTTTTTAAAGCATTCAAAAAAGCAATTTGCCATTCAAACACAATTAGATAATGATGTGGTTGTTTTAAAACTATTTCCTGGTTTAAGTAAAAAAATCACTTTGGCAATTTTAAATATTCCTGAAATTAAAGGTGTCATTATTGAAACTTTTGGTGCTGGTAATGCAAGTACTCAACCTTGGTTTATTGATGCTTTAAAAACGGCAATTAACAAAGGAGTTATTATTTACAATGTTACGCAATGCCCAGAAGGAAGAGTTATACAAGGAATGTACGAAACGAGTAGTCACCTAAAGAAAATTGGTGTTATAAGTGGACAAGACATTACTTTTGAGAGTGCAATTACTAAACTCATGTTTGTTTTAGGGCAAAAATTATCGTTAGAAAAATCAAAAAAACTACTAGAAACCAATTTGGTTGGAGAAATATCTGAATAATAACAAATGACACATACAATAAATATTGAAGGCGTAAAATTATATGCATACCACGGTTGTTTGCCAGAAGAAACAAAAGTTGGAGGCGAATACATTGTTGATGTAAATTTAGAATATGATTTTACAGAGGCTGCAAAAACTGACAACTTAACTAGAACCATTGATTATTGCACGGTTTTTAATATTTGTAAATATGAAATGGCAATTCCATCAAAGTTAATTGAACACGTTTGTCAACGAATTTTTGATTCTGTTTTAAAAACATTTCCAAATTTAATTCATACAAAAGTAACAATTACAAAATTATTACCTCCAATGAATGGTCCTGTAGATAAGGTTTCTGTGAGTATAAGCAACTAATGCAATCAGAAATCAAAACATATTTAGGCATTATGAGTGGCACATCTTTAGATGGCCTCGACCTTGCTTTATGCCAATTTGAAGAACATAATAGCAAAATAAGCTTTAAACTTTTAGCTTCTGAAACAATAAAGTATGATTCAAATTGGAAAGAAAAACTAAGTAACGTGTTTAATGCATCGGCTTTAAAATATTTTGAACTCAATAGTTTGTATGGAACTTTTATTGCAGAAAAGGTAAATGCATTTTTAGAAAAAAATAACTTGAAAGCTGATTATATTGCTTGTCACGGGCATACTATTTTTCATCAACCAGCAAATGGTTTCAGTACTCAAATTGGTTGCGGAGCTTCAATAGCCGCATTAACCGGCACTGACACGATTTGCGATTTTAGGAGCTTAGATGTAGCTTTAAATGGACAAGGTGCGCCATTAGTTCCAATTGGAGATAGAGATTTATTTAATGATTATGAAGCCTGTTTGAATTTAGGAGGCATTGCCAATATTTCTGTTACAAAAAATAATACAACAATTGCTTATGATGTTTGCATGGCAAACTTGCTATTAAATTATTTGTCGCAAACAATTGGATTAGAGTATGATAAATCTGGAGAATTAGCTTCAAAAGGTATTTTAAATTCTGATTTATTAAATGAAATGTTGAGTGTTGAAACTCATTTTAAATCATTAGGTCGCGAATTATTTGAAAATACATTTTTACCTATATTAGAAAAACACACATTAAGCATTCATGATAAATTAGCAACCTGTGTTGAATATATGGTTGTAAAAATATACCAAACATTAAATGATACCGATTTAAAATCTGTTTTAATTACAGGAGGTGGAACATATAATACTTTTTTTATAAATCAATTAAAAAAACGTTTTACAGGAACTATAAATATACCAAATCCTGAAATTATTGAATTTAAAGAAGCGATTATATTTGCCTATTTAGGTTATTTGAGAATTAATTTAAAAGTCAATACCTTGCAAAGTGTAACAAAGGCTAAACGAGATAGTGTAGGAGCTTGTGTTTATATTGGAAATCATATTTAAATCAATTGATGATGAATTTTTTACTTATTTTTTTGGGAGGTGGTTTAGGAAGTGTAACTCGATTTGGAATTTCTCTTTTAGTTGCTAAAACAACATTGCATGCAGGTGTATCAACACTTATCTCAAATGTGATTGCCTGCTTACTATTAGCAGGTGTTATTTTTGCTTTCAATCAAAAAAATTTAGTTCCTGATAATTATAAGTATTTTGTTTTAATTGGAATTTGTGGTGGTTTAAGTACATTTTCAACCTTTAGTTACGAAACCTTTGAACTCCTCAAGCAAGGAATGATTGCTTGGGCAATTGCTAATATAGTTATCAGTTGTGGCTTATGTTTAGCTATATTTTACGCTTTTTCTAAATAAACAGTTTTTATTTTCAATTTTTAATTCTGTTCCAGAATCGTATATTTGTTGAAATAATAGGCTTAATACAGGCTTAATAGAATAAAAAGGAATGAAACCACAAAAAATAACAAGTATGATTAAGCCAATAAAACTGATTGAAGTAAAAAGCGAAATAGGGGCAGGAACAAGAGGTTCGAGTATGGGAGTTGATGCGATAAAAATTGCAGCTTTAGATTTTGGAAGTAATTTCTTTAAAAAATTCAAAGGAGTTGAAGTTCAAAATGAAAATCATTTATTGTTAGAACCTGTTGTAAATGATTACGCTAAACGAATTAAAGGAATTTTTACTTTAAACGAACGATTAGCAAAAGAAATAAAAGAAACTTTATTGAAAGATGAAGTGCCAATTGTTTTAGCTGGTGATCATAGTTCAGCATTAGGAACGATTAGTGGAATTAAATTAGCATATCCTAAAAAACGTGTTGGTGTTATTTGGATTGATGCACATGCTGATTTACACACTCCTTATACAACTCCAAGCGGTAATATGCATGGTATGCCATTAGCATGCGTATTGGGTGAAGACAATAAAGAACGCCAACAGAACAAACCTGATGATGAAACCATAGAATATTGGGAGAAATTAAAAAATATGGGTGGTATTTGCCCAAAAATTAATTATAACGATTTGGTTTTTATTGCACTTCGTGATTTTGAACCTCAAGAAGATTTTTTGATTAAGAAAAACAAAGTTCGCGTTTTTAATTTACAGGAAATTCGTAAAAAGGCAGTTGAACGTGTAGCTATTGAATCTTTAAATTACCTGGATCATTGTGATATTATTTATGTAAGTTTTGATGTAGATAGTATGGATAGCCGAATTTCGAGTGGTACAGGAACACCAGTTCCTAATGGTATTACTGAAAAAGAAGCCGGTAATTTAATTTATTATATTATGCGTTCTAAAAAAATTGTATGTTTCGAAATGGTAGAAATAAACCCAACTTTGGATAAAGAAAATTTAATGGCAGAAAACGCCTTTGAGATCTTACAAAAAGCTACGAACCAATTGAATAACGATTTTTAAGCAGTATTAATTAAAAAAATAAAATCAAGCTTTTGCCTGCTTCAAATGTATCAATAAATGTTTTTTTGAAGATTTCTTTAGATTTATTATCAATCAATGAATAAGCTAAATCAAAAGTTTGTTTTGTTGAATATAAATAATTGAGTTTAAGTTTATCGGTTAAGTTTGTATGTATTTCAATTTTTTGTTGACCTATTATATCACCATAAAATCCTTTCTTCAAAATTATTTTGCCAAACGTAATCATTCTTACACTTATTCCGTTAATTCCTCTGTTATATTCTCTTCTTTCAAGTGTATCAAGCTTTTCATCAAAAATGTACGCCTCAATTAATTCATCTAAACTATCCGTTTGCTCTTCAATAATTCTGTAGTAATCGGTATTTATAAAATCTTCAGAAGTATTAAATAAGGCTTTATATTTATTAAAATCTTTTTCGTTTTTAAAAATCTGAATTGTTTTATTGTGCAATTCAAATTCTTCGATATCAGTTACAAATTTTTCTAAATTATGAATTGTAGCATCATTTTTTTTATTCCAATCTTCTAGATTAAAAGTATCACTAAGTTCGTTTGGTGTTAATGTGAATTTATAATGGGTAATTGTTATGCTCATAATTTTAATTAATGAATTATTAGTAATAAAAAAAACTATTCATCTTCTGCCTTATTTATATCAATTGGTTTAGCGTTTGGCCCATCAATAGCTGCGTATATTCGCCAAGTTGAATAAACACTGCTATTTAATCGATTACTTAATACAATAATAGTTAAGCTATCATTTAATCTGCGGTGAAAAGCAGTTCGATAACCATGCCACCACCCATTATGAAATACTTCTTTATTTATGTCATTCATATTTTTCATTCGCCAACCAAATCCATAATTACTTAATTTTTTTTCTGAACTATAAGGCGTATAAGCCATAGCTTGTGTTTGCTTACTTAATAATTTATTTTGATATAAGGCAGCACTTAATAAAAATAAATCATGAGTAGTTGTGTAAATTCCTTTATCTCCAACAACACCATCAAAGCGATCATTTGCAACTTGTTTAAAGGAATTTGTATATCCAAAAGTTATGTTTTCGTTTAAAAAGTCAAGATTTACTAGGGTATGAGTGTGTTTCATTCCTAATGGAATAAATAATTCTTGATTTAAAAAATCGCTATAAGTTTGTCCCGAAATTTTTTCAATTATTAAAGCGAGTAGGGCATAGTTTGTATTGCTATAATTAAAGCGAGTGCCTTGATTGTGATATTGTTTTGGGTGATGTTTTGCCATTAAATCACATACATCTTTATTGCATAACTGTTTTGTATCTCCCTTTAAATACTCGCAACAAAAATAGGTATAGTTAGGTAAGCCCGAACGATGAGTAAGCAAATGTTTAACTGTAATGTTTTTATAGGGAAACTCAGGTAAAATATCAGACACTAATTTATCTAAATTTAATTTACCTTGCTCATACAGTAATAATACACCAATACTAGTAATTACTTTTGAAACAGAAGCTAATTGAAAAATAGAAGAATCGGTTAATATTTTATTTTGCTCTTTAACGGCAAGTCCAAATGATTTTTGATAAATAATTTCATTTCCCTTAGCTATCAAAACATTTGCATTAAATAGATTTTGCTTATAAAGTGTATTAAACAAGGTGTCTAATCTGTAAATCTCAGCTTTATATTTTACGGAGTCAATATTGCTGGTTATTTTTGGTTTTTCAGGGGCTTTAAATGGATTTTCTTTCGCAGAAGATTCAGACTGATTGCAATTAACAATCAAAAAAGATAATAAAATAAGAGAAATTAAGTACTTCATTTTTTTTGTTTTTCTTCTTTTTCGTCGTCGTCTTTATATTTATTATAATCGAGTTTGTTACCCCAAAAATTCATTTGTTGTTTCACCCATGCTTTTCTTTTTTCAATATAACCACTTGCAGGATTTGCTTTATAATTTAAAGGACTTGGTAAAATTGCAGCAATTGCAGCAGCGTCATCTTTTGTTAACTGAGCAGCTGATTTTTTAAACCAAAATTGAGAAGCAGCTTCAGCACCATAAATACCATTTCCCATTTCAATACTATTAAGATAAACTTCCATAATTCGTTCCTTACTCCAACAAACTTCTATTAATAAGGTAAACCAAGCCTCTAATCCTTTTCTTAAGTAGCTACGTCCTTGCCATAAAAATACATTTTTAGCTGTTTGTTGGGTAATTGTACTTGCTCCTCTAAATCGTTTGCCTTCTTCATTTTCTTTCATCGCTTTTTTTATAGCACCCATATCAAAGCCATAGTGCTTTAAATAATTTTGATCTTCGCTACAAACCACTGCCAATTGCAATTTAGGAGATATTTCTTCTAAAGGAACCCAATCGTGTTTCATGATCATACCTTTTTCTGTGCCAAGTTGTTCCCCACATCTAATAATCATTAAAGGAGTAATAGGAACAGGAACCCATTTAAATATGATGACTGAAAAAATAGATAAGCCAAAAAACAACAAACATGTTTTCCATATTATCCTAAATATTCTTCCTAAAATTGTTTTCATTCGTGTGTAAAAATATCATATAAATTAAATTTTGCGTACCTTGTATTTTTATTTTAACAACATTACTTTTTTAATAACATGAACAAACGACAAACATATAACGTCTTAATTATAGCAATTTTTGCTTTAATTGGAATGTATTTATTTAATAAATACAAAGTAGCACCAAAAATTGACATTGTAAATCTTGAGGTTGTAGACGATACCTCGGCTAAGTTTGATATTAAATCTTTAAAAGGAAAAAAAGTTATTGTGTCTTTTTATGCTTCTTGGTGCCCTGATTGTTTAAAAGAATTAAAAGCCTTAAATCAAATAAAAAACGAAAAGTTAAATGGTGTTGAAGTTCTTGCAATTACTGATGAAACTATGGAAAAGCTAATTTCTTTTAAAACTAAAAAACAATATCCGTTTACTTTTTTAAAATTATCAAAATCATTTAATGATTTAAAGATATTTTCAATACCTACCGTTTACTTGTTAAACACTAAAGGGGAAGTCGTATATGAAAAAGTTGGTTATATTAATTGGGAAAATGAAGCCGAATTACTTCATTTAACTAGCTTAATGGATTAACGAGATCACTTTTATAAAAAATCAAAAAAAATAAATATATTTAGAGTTCAAAAATTGTACTATGATAAAAATTAAATTTGGAACAGATGGTTGGAGAGCGATTATAGCTCAAGATTTTACTGAAGAAAATGTAGCTAGAGTTACAGAAGCTACTGCCTTATGGTTAAAACAAAAATTCGAAAACCCAAGTGTTGTTGTTGGTCACGATTGTCGTTTTGCAGGTGAATTATTTGCTCACACAACAGCAAAAGTATTCTTAGCACATGGTGTAAAAGTATATTTAGCAAAAGGGTTTATATCTACTCCAATGATTTCACTTGGTGCAGTAAAATATAAAACAAGTTTAGGAATTATCATTACAGCTAGTCATAATCCTCCAACGTATAATGGTTATAAAATAAAAGCTCATTATGGCGGACCTTTGGGCCCAGAATTAGTTCAAGAAATTGAAGATGCAATCCCTGAAGTTTGTAAAGTAGATTTTAAAACTATCGATTTTGAAAAAGCAAAAGCTGACGGGCTTTTATTAGATGCTCCTTTAGAGGACATGTATATTAAGCATGTTGAAGAAAACTTTGATTTAAAAGCTATCAAGGATGCTAAAATGAATTTAGCATATGATAGTATGTTTGGAGCTGGAAAAAATGTTATGAAACGTTTGTTTCCGGAAATTTATCATTTGCATGGAGATGATAATCCAGGCTTTCACGGACAAGCACCAGAGCCAATTCATAAAAACTTATTGGAATTTAGTAATTTCATAAAAGAAAAAGGAAATATTTCTTGCGGTTTAGCTACTGATGGTGATGCGGATAGAATAGGGCTTTATGATAGTGAAGGTAATTTTGTTGACTCTCATCATATTATTTTATTACTTATTCATTATTTAGTTAAATACAAAAAGCAAACTGGTAAAGTAGCTACTGCATTTAGTACAACCGTAAAAATCAAGAATATGTGCGAACATTATGGTTTGCCATTGGATGTAGTTAAAATTGGGTTTAAATACATTTGTGGTATTATGGTTGCAGAAGATGTTTTAGTTGGAGGAGAAGAGAGTGGAGGAATTGCAATTAAAGGCCATATTCCTGAGCGTGATGGTATTTGGATGGGATTGGTGATTTGGGAATTTATGGCTAAAACTGGCAAATCTTTAAGAGAATTAATTCAAGAGGTTTATGACATTACTGGTACTTTTTGGTTTGAGCGTAACGATTTAAAAATTGATGAATCTATTAAACAAAAAGTTTTAGAAAATTGTAAATCAAACTCATATAAAACTTTTGGAAAATACACAGTTTCTCGAGTTGATGATTTAGATGGATACAAATTCTTTTTTGATGAAAATACATGGATGATGATTCGTCCAAGTGGCACTGAACCTGTGTTAAGAGTTTATGCAGAAGCGGCAACAAAAGAATTAGCTTTTGATATTTTAGATGATACCATAAAGGTATTGTTGGGTAAATAATATATGAGATATAAATTGAAGCCTTCTTGTTGAAAGAAGGCTTTTTTTATGGATAACTAAACCAATAATTGCTCATAAAAAGCGCCAATTTGTTTCTCAATATTTATAAAATGAATTTCTAAAATCCATTCTCTATTTAAACCATTAACATCATTTTCATTCATCAATTTTAAATTATTGGGATGTATGTAATTTTCAATTTCTTCACCTTGTATTATTTCATGTGGGAAATTTCCTATTAAATGCCCACCAATTGGTCCGCCCCATTGCCAACCATATTTTTTAGCTAGTGAAGAAATGTAATTGTAAAACTGAGAACCAGTTAAATTTGTATTGTTAAAATAAAAATCTCTGGCTTCTTTCCAAGCTAATTCTACATCATTTTTTAATTTTAGTTTATCAGGATCATTTCCTAAAACATAAGTTCGCCCAACATCAGCTTCCCAATCTTCGAAAACTGGACCAAAATCAAAAAATAATATATCATCTTCCTTAATTGTTAAGTTTTCAGGATTTTCTCTATACGGTAATAAGGTATTTTTTCCTACTCTTACTATTCGCTTATGCCAATATTTTTTAATGCCAAATAATTCAAAAGCGAGTTCGAAAATTTCTTTATTAAGAATTGTTTCTGATTTATGAGCAATTATTAAACCTTTTTTTTCAATTTCGTTAAATAGGTGCAAGGCTTTGCGTTCAGCTTCAATTAATTGTATTATTTTATTGTTAATCATTTAATTAGTTTTTTAAAATTATAAACAATGGTTACTACTAATTAAAACAAGCTAATCTTAGGGCTTGCATATATTCTAAACCTTTGTTTTGAGCAAAAGCAATATTATTATGAGGTATTGCTTCTGGATTTTTATAAAACGCTAACACTTTGGTTATACTATCTTCTCTCAATAAATGTAACATAGGGTAAATTGAACGATTCGTGTAATTTGCTGGGTCTAATTCATCAGATCCTTCAAAACAATAATCTGGATGAAAACTTGCTAATTGATAAATGCCATCATAGTTGTTTTTAGAAAGCCAACGTTCTGCTTTATTGACTAACATCAAATACGAATCAAAATCTTTGAAATCAGTTCCGAAAATGATGAAGGTTGTCTCAAGATGATCATTCATATTTAGATAATTTACTTCCTGTTCTAAAATAAGTAAACTTTCTTTTTCTGTAATTTGATTATGAACTGAATAATGAATTGTTTTTTTTAATAATGCTTTAGCCGCAAACGGGCAAAAATTACAATCAATAACAACTTGTTTTATCCAGTTTTCGGTTTGTTTTATAATTTCCGTATCTAACATCTTTGGTTAAGCTAATATCCGTATTTTTAACTTTCTAAATAAAATGCAAGATACAATAAATCATCATATTGAAATATATACAGACGGAAGTTGTCATACTCAAATTTGCATAGGAGCATGGGCTAGTATAATATTGGTTGATGGCAATAAAATAAATTTATCGGGAGTTGTTGAAAATACAACTCATAATAGGATGGAGATTTTGGCTGTCATTAAAGCTTTAGATTATGTTGTTTCCAATTTTGAACATTCAAATGAAATTAAAATTGTTTCCGATAGCCAATATGTAGTAGGTTTATTGGATAGACAAACTAAATTTATTTCAAGCAATTATAAAACTAAAGCTGGTAATGATATAAGAAACAAGGATTTAGTGTTGCAATTATTTAATCATACTGATGTAATGAAAATTAAGTTTGTAAAAATAAAAGCCCATCAAAAGCCAACTGATGTTGTAAATTATAACAATGAAGTTGATAAAATTTGTCGATCTTTAGTAAGAGGAAATTTGAACAATTAGAATAATTAATTGTTTCCTTTAAATAATAACTACTTTGGTAGTCTGACTATTTTGTCAATCGATTTATTAATTATTTTAATGTCAAAACTTGCAACTAAGGACAAATTTTTTGATTTATCAGACTATGGACGACCATTCGGCAGTTTTATTGCCAAACAATTTAAAAATACTCGCGTTACTCCAATTCAAATCACCTTACTTTTTGGAGTTTCAGGATTAATTGCGGTTTATTGTATATTAAAACACAATTTTTATTTAGCTAGCTTTTTCATCATTTTGAAATCGATAATTGATGCAGCCGACGGAGAATTAGCAAGGATAAAAAAAACACCATCATATTCTGGACGTTATTTAGATAGTGTTTTTGATATTTTATTAAACTTAATTTTCTTTAGTTCAATATGTTATGTCTCAAGATACAGTATAATTTATACTATAATGGCTTTTATTAGTATTCAATTACAAGGAACTCTTTATAATTATTATTACGTTATTTTAAGAAATAAATCACTTAATGGGGATTCGACTAGCAAAATATTTGAATATAAAACACCAAAAGCTTTGCCTGGTGAAAGTCAACGTTCTGTTAATATTTTATTTGTAATCTATTTAATTGTCTATGGAGCTTTTGATAAGATTATTCATTTTTTAGATAGGGATGCTTACAAAATAAAAAATTTCCCTAATTGGTTTA
This sequence comes from Bacteroidota bacterium, assembly GCA_038327195.1. Classification (GTDB taxonomy): domain Bacteria; phylum Bacteroidota; class Bacteroidia; order B-17B0; family Aurantibacillaceae; genus UBA4416. The sequence goes on from JBBQKU010000010.1 coordinate 53,083, forward strand.
TGACTTTTCTTTCAATTTACGGACTTGGATTTCAATTATTAATAATCGCAGTCATGTTGTCAAGCAACTTAATTGAATACATCATACCCTTTTTTATTATTTATAATATTTTTATCCCAATTTTAATAATTATAAGAAAAATGGCTTTTAAAAATTAAAATAATTTTTGGTCACAAAAAAAATGCTCAAACTAAGTTTGAGCATTTTTTTTAATACTAATTAAATATTAGTGTTTTTTACCACCTTTAGAAGCAGCAGCAATTGAATCAGCTTTAGCTACAGCAGCTAAAGAATCAGCAGCAGCAGTAGCAGCAGCAGCAGCCATAGCGTCAGCATCAGCTTGAACTTTAGCTAAAGAATCAGCAGCTATTTGAGCAACAGCAGCGATAGAATCTTCTTGAGCTTTAGCTTTAGCAGCTAATTCTTCTTTAGAAGGTCCACAAGATACAAATGCAACTGACAATGCAGCTACAGCAACGATAGATAATACTTTTTTCATTTTTTAAGTTTTGTTAAGGTTTATTAATACGGATGCAAAATTACAAGTTTTTTTGAATTACCGTTAAAAAAACAAAAATATTTTATTTTTTTTTTAACAATTTAATTGTTGATAGTGAAAAAAAGCCTATATAATGTACATTTGCACTATGATGTATAAACTATTTTTAAGGCCTTTATTATTCAAATTAAATCCAGAAAAGGCACATTATTTAACATTTGACTTATTAAAATTAGGAATTGGTCACGCTTTTGGTCGCTTTATTGCCAAACTTTGCTTCAATTATAAACATCCTAAACTTAAAAAACAGTTATTTGGATTAAATTTTGAAAATCCAATTGGCTTGGGCGCTGGTTTAGATAAAAATGCGACTCATTTTAACGAATTATCATGTTTAGGTTTTGGTTTTATAGAAATTGGTACGTTAACACCTAAACCACAACCAGGAAATGAGAAACCTCGTTTATTTAGATTACCTAATGATAAAGCACTTATTAATAGAATGGGATTTAACAATATGGGAGTTGATGACGCCGTTATTCGATTAAAAAACAGAAAAACTAATACAATAATTGGAGGTAATATTGGTAAAAATAAATTAACATCAAATGAAGATGCTATCAAGGATTATGAATATTGCTTTAATGCTTTATTTAACGTTGTAGATTATTTTGTTGTTAACGTAAGCTCTCCAAACACGCCTAACCTCAGAGACTTACAAGATAAGGAGCCTTTAACGAATTTATTAAATCATTTACAGAACATTAATAATTCCAAGGTAAAAAGAAAACCAATTTTACTGAAAATTGCTCCCGATTTAACTAATTCTCAATTAGATGATATTATTGAAATTGTAGCAACCACAAAAATTGATGGAATAATCGCTACAAATACTACAATTGCTCGTGAGCCTTTGACTTATCCTAAAGAATTTATTGAACAAATTGGAATGGGCGGACTTAGTGGAAAACCTTTATCAAAAAGAAGCACCGAAGTTATTGCCTATTTAAAAACCAAATCAAATAATGCTTTCTCTGTAATTGGAGTAGGTGGTATACACTCAGTTGAAGATGCAATGGAGAAATTAGATGCGGGTGCTGATTTACTTCAATTGTACACTGGTTTTGTATATGAGGGACCTGCGCTAATAAAAAGAATAAATAAAGCAATCGTATTAAGAAAATGAAAATAGTAGAATGTCCAAGAGACGCCATGCAAGGCATAAAACAATTAATTCCAACTGAATTAAAGGCAAAATATATAAATACCTTATTAAAAGTTGGTTTTGATACCATTGATTTTGGAAGTTTTGTTTCTCCAAAAGCAATACCTCAATTAGTTGATACTGCCGAAGTTTTAAAGCAATTAGATCTATCAACCACTAAAAGTAAGTTATTAGCAATAGTTGCTAATCAGCGTGGTGCACAAGATGCTTGTCATTTTGAAGAAATAAATTATTTAGGTTTCCCATTTTCTATTTCAGAAACATTTCAGCAACGAAATGCTAATTCAAGTATTGCCGAATCGTTAATTCGTGTTGAAGAAATACAAACACTGTGTTTACAACATAATAAGGAATTGGTCGTATATATTTCAATGGCCTTTGGTAATCCTTACGGTGATTTATGGAATAGTGATATCGTTATTAATTGGACTAAAAAGTTGAGTGATCTAGGAATTAAAATTATTGCTTTATCAGATACTATCGGTGTTTCAAATCCTGAAAATATCAATTACCTTTTTTCTAGTATTATTCCCGAATTTAAAAATGTAGAAATTGGCGCACATTTACATTCCACAAAAGAAAAAGCAAATGAGAAAATTGATGCTGCTTACAAAAGTGGATGCAAACGATTTGATGTTGCTATTCATGGTTTTGGAGGTTGTCCAATGGCAGCAGATGATTTAACTGGGAATTTGGCCACTGAAGATTTAGAAGGATATTTTATAAAAAATAATATTAATTTAAATCTAGATACTCAAGTTTTAAGAGAAGCTTACGAATCGAGTTGGAATATTTTTAATAATTACCATTAATTCCAGTCGTTTAAAAACAATTCGGTAACACGATATAGGTTTTCTAATTCTTGTTTATTAATACAATAAGGAGGAATAAAATATAAGATATTTCCTAATGGACGAACAATAATGTTATTTTCCAAAAAGAATTTAGCAATGCTTTCAGAAGCATTATTTAGATAATGAGTATGTTCAGGAGTCTTAAGTTCTAATGCTAAAATAGATCCTAAACAACGTATATCTATAAGTTTATGATGTTTTTTATGTTTTTCTGAAAATTGTAAATGTAAATCAGAAATCAATGAAATCTGTTTCCATGTTTCATCACGTTCCATTAAATCTAAACTCGCTAATGCTGCTGAGCAAGATGTTGGATTTGCTGTGTAACTGTGTCCATGAAAAAATGTTTTTGTTTTATCATCACTCACACACGAATCGTAAATAAACTGAGCGCAACTTGTAACTCCCATTGGCATATAACCTCCAGTTAATCCTTTTGATAAACAAATAATATCAGCTTTATGAGTTAAATAATCATTTGCAAAAAACTTACCTGTTCTTCCAAAGCCAGTCATTACTTCATCTGCAATAGTTATGATGTTATTTTGATTACATAAAAGTATCAGTTCATCTAAATGTTTCGCATCATACATTATCATTCCAGCGGCACCTTGAACAAGTGGTTCAAAAATAAAACCTGCAATATCAGTATGATTTGTAAACCATAATTGAAGCGTTTCTTTTATTTGCTCAATGTTTTCGTTTGTTGGAATTGGAATATGAATAACATCAAACAACAAATTATCAAAGGCATTATTAAATACATTTCGGGCACCAACGCTCATTCCACCAAAAGTATCACCGTGATAAGCATTTTCTAAAGCAATAAACTTTTTTTTAGACTCTCCTTTGTTATGCCAGTATTGTAAGGTCATTTTAAGAGCAACTTCTACTGAGGTTGATCCATTATCAGAATAAAATATTTTGGATTGGTTTTTTGGTAAATGTCCAATTAATCGTTTTGCTAAATTTACAGCTGGAGCATGTGTAAATGAACTAAAAATAGCATGTTCTAATTGAAATAATTGCTCTGAAACTTTTTGTGAAAGATAAGGATTACAATGTCCATGTAAATTTACCCACCATGAAGAAATACCATCTAATAGTTTATTTCCTTGATTATCAATAAAATAGGCGCCTTCACCTTTAACTATTTCTATAGGTAAATGGGCGTATTTTAAATGTGTAAAAGGATGCCAAACATAAAGTTGGTCGTTATTTATAATCTCAGACAAAATATTAAAGTGCAGCTAAAGCTTTTAACACATTTTCTTCAACACGCTTTGATAAATTATCAGTTGGGTGTTTTACAAATTTATCACCTGTTACTTTTTCGTAAAGTTCGATGTAACGTTCTGAAATCTCATGAATCCACTCTTCACTCATTTCTGGGATTTGTTGCCCATCTTTTCCTTGAAATCCATTTTCAATTAACCAACGACGAACAAATTCTTTACTAAGTTGTTTTTGTTCTTCGTTTTTATCTTGTCTTTCTTGATAGCCTTCTAAATAAAAATAACGAGATGAATCTGGTGTATGAATTTCATCCATCAAATATATTTTACCATCAAATATCCCAAATTCATATTTTGTATCAACTAATATGAGCCCCATACTTTTAGCAATTTCTTGTCCGCGAGCATATAATTTTCTAGTATAATCTTCTAATTGAATGTAATTTTCTTCACTAACTATACCTTGTTTTAAGATTTCTTCACGACTAATATCTTCATCATGTCCAACAGAAGCTTTAGTTGTGGGTGTAATAATTGGTTCAGGTAATTTATCATTTTCTTTTAACCCTTCTGGTAAAGTTACTCCACACAAATTACGAATACCGCTATTATAAGTACGAGCAGCATGGCCAGCTAAATAGCCTCTAATTACCATTTCAACTTTAAATGGTTCGCACATTTTACCAATTGTAACAACTGGGTCAGGTGAATTTAATACCCAATTAGGAACGATATCTTTAGTCGCGTTTAAAAATTTAGCAGCTATCTGATTTAAAACTTGTCCTTTATAAGGAATTCCTTTTGGTAAAACTACATCAAAAGCACTGATACGATCACTAGCAACCATTACTAATATGTCATTATTAATAGTATAAACATCTCTTACTTTACCTTTATAAAATTTGGTTTGATTTGGGAATTGGAATGTTGTGCTTGTTAATGATTGCGTGCTCATAATATTTTTTTTGTAAAGGTAATAAAATTGATTTTAAATTTTACTGAATAGTTGATTGATTTGTTAGATCATCATTTTCGGCTGTTATTAAAGGATTAACTTGTTTTTCTTTATACTCTAAGTATTTTTCTTTTGTGTAATAATATAACCACATATAAGCCATAAATCCACCAAACGTATAGTTTCCTTGTCTGATTAATTGCAGTAAAATGATTACCAAAACTGCATTTGATATTAACCAATAATAGTTATTTGGCGACTCATCATCATCACGTTTTATGTAATTATTTTTTACAAATAAAATAATAAATATTAAACCGAAAAGACCAGTTTCAGAAACTATTCGAAGTAACATAGAATTTGCATCAGCACTATTGTTTTTGTATTTATCACCAATAAAGGCGTTTAAGTTATATTTTTCAAATGCATATTGATGGGAGCCTAAACCAGTACCAAATAATGGATTTTTTATAAAGTTTTTTTTAGTTACAATAAAATTATTATACTGCACAAAACTTGAACCATGAACTTTACCTAGTACGTTTACTTTAGCTTTATATTGGGATAAAAAACCACCTTTTGACTGATCAGAACCCTCATTTTCTAAAATTCCATCAATATACAATGCTGTAATTCCGTCAACACGAACTTTAAACTCAGGCACGTTGTTATAAATAAAGTAAAATAAAATACCCGATAATGGTATAACAAACATAATATATCTTACAATTCCATAATTAAGTAGTAATAAAATTATTACGACCAAAATACTTAAATAAGCTAGGGAAGAAAATGTTAGTAAATAGGTTACGCCAATTAAAATTGATTTCTTTTTAGAGATAAACATTGTCTTACTAAACACAAGATTATAAACACTGATAAAAAAAGCTGGCCCAACCGTAGATGCAAAATAAGAAGGCTCACAAAAAATACTATTTATTCTTATTCCTAGTCCTCCCTGGGTTACACCCCATTTATTGAAGCCAAAAGAAGCTCCAAAGTGATAGCCATATTTAAACCCAACTAAATAGGAGGCCAATTGAAATAATCCTATAATAGAAACAACAATACACCATGACATATAAATGGAAAAGAATTTTTTTACATCTCGTTCATAGTATTCAAATACGTAATAAAAAAATACAATACCAATTAAAATATTGAGGTAAATTTTGAAAAAACTGCCAAATGTATTGTTTTCAGCAAAAATATTAATGAGCCCAAAGATTAAAAGAGGTATGAATAAGTATAAAATTTTTGTTGGAAATTTAAATTTAAAGCTAAAAATAAATAATAAGACAATTAGTGGAATGTAATTTAAATAAAACTCAAAAGCTTCCTTTGTTAATACGTAAGAACTAATGAAGAGTATTGAAAAAATACAAAAATCAATAATTTTACTTAACATATCTTAAAACTACTAATAATATTAAACCAAAAAATATGCTTTCTCATTTTAGCCACAATGTACTAATAATTAATACATTAGAAAATTCATAATTTTGATACTAAATTATCAATTTAAGGTTAATATTTGCAACTTTTTTCATACTAAAATCAGTTAACTTTTTATATTCACTAATTACTTCTATTTTAGTAAAAACATTCTCCAATTTAAAATGAATAAGGAACCTGTAACGAATACAATTCAATCAAATAGATTTCAAGAATTAGATGCTTTGCGAGGAATAGCTGCCTTAATGGTTGTGTTTTTTCATTTTACAATTGGGAGACCTGAGGCTAAACTAGGCTTTAAACTGGGAACAACTGGGGTTGATTTATTTTTTATAATTAGTGGTTTTGTAATCTTTATGAGTTTAACGAAAGTTAAAACTAGTGTTGATTTTATTATTAATAGGGTAAGTCGATTATACCCAACCTATTGGGTTAGTGTCACTTTTACGTTTGTTTTAATTCTTATAGCATCTATTTATAAAGATGACGGATTATTAAAAACAAATATTATTCATTATTTAGGAAATATGACCATGTTTCAGTTTTATTTACGAATTCCAAATCTTGATGGACCATACTGGACAATGATAATAGAAATGATTTTTTATATAGGAATATTATTGCTTTTCCATTTTAAACAACTTAAGTATTTAAATATTATTGGAATCACGTTATCTATTTTAGTCGTGATATTAGGTTTATTTTTTTACAATAATCCTATTATTAAAAATAGTCTTGCGTTTATTCCATTATTAAAATATATTCCATTGTTCTTTGCTGGAACCGTTTTTTATAAAATATATTCATTTAAAAATCAACTATTTGAAAATTATTTAATTCTACTTTTATGTTTAATCTGCCAGATTCTTCTATTTAATTGTTTAGGAAAGTCTCACGATTTTATTAATCAAAAGGAGTATGCAATAATGATTATTCTTTATTTTGGATTATTTACACTTTTTGTGAATGATAAATTATCTTTTATTGTATCAAAAGGAACTCTTTTTTTAGGAAAAATTTCGTTCGCATTATATCTTATTCATCAGTATATATCAATTCATTTAATTATACCATATTTTACAGAAGAACTTATGGTTAATTTTTGGATAGTTTCTTTATTTATTTCTTTGCCAGTTGTAATAATTTTAGCTTCAATTATTACTTATTATATTGAAGTACCATTTAGTAAAAAAATGAAAGAAAAGTTAAAATCTAAATTTAGTTGATAAAGAAATTTAATATTTATTTTTCATCATTTTGTTTTATAAAAAAACTGTAAATAGTTTTAAACTTTTGAAAATCGATAAAAATATCATTATAAATTGCTGGATTTTCTTCAGGATTAATTTTTTCTCCAACCATATAAAAATACTTTAATTTGCCATAAGCAGCTAAAGTATAAAAAGTCCAATCTTGGTATTTATATGGAAATAATTCTAAGAATTTTGTATTAGTTTTACAAAACATAATATTGGTTAGAGCTGCCCCATGTGGTGCTATTATGTTATCTGCATTATAAAATAGAGTAGCTTGTTCTTTAAACGATAGTTTATCAAGTGCGTAAAAATAGTATCCTTCGTTTTTCAAAAATGCAATTAGTTCATCGGATTTTATTAATTTTCTGTAAGTTACATTTCCTCTTTCAATAAATATTTTTTTTGGAGAATTTTCTTTTAATAAAATAGTTGGATCTTTAAAAATAGTTTGATTAAAATTTATTGATGATAAATCATTGAATTTTGCAAAGCCAAGTTGAATGGGATTTTCTTTAATTGCTATATAAATGCAATCACTATTACAAGGATAGTTAATGATTTGTTCTCTTTTTATTCCAAGTAGAGCTAAAGAGTCTAATTGAAAATTTTTAAGTTCGATATCGCCAACATAATAATAATCGATCATTTCTTTTTTAATACTTTTCCAATAAAAATATAATAATGGTAATGTAAATTGAAACCAATGAGCATAATTATTAACATTAGAGTTAGATAGATAAGCAATTGATCCATTTATGAATTTTGCTTTTTTTAAATATTTAGTAGATATCGGTAAGGCATATAATGAAATATCTTTTTGATAAATTACATTTTTTTGAGGGGTTAATAAAAAATTTCTGTTAAACTGATAATTTTTGTTTTTTATTTCTAATATTAAACATTCTACAATAGATTCAAAATCACCAAAATGTTGTATATCATCTTCGGGTAGATGGGTTGATTGTTGAATTTTAAATTCATTTTTCTCATTTATAATGTTGTATTGGATTTCATTACTATTATCTTTTTGAAACGTTTTAATTTCTTGAGAATCAAATGATATAACGCGAATTGGTCTTTTTTGAATAAGTCGCATTAAATGGTTGATGATTATTTTCACTAATTCCCTCATTTGTCTATTTTAAACGCTCACTTACTTTTTTGATTTTAGTTAGGGTTGTTAAAATAATTTCATCCCACAAAAAATTATTTTTTATAATCTCATATGAATTATTTTGTTGTTCTTCTAACTTTTCTTTATTCAGTTTTATATATTGAAGTATTGCTGATTTTAATTCAATTGTATTTCTGGGAGAAATTAAAATTCCATTTTGTTCATTTACTAATAAGTTTACAGCACCTACATCCGATGCTATAACTGCCATTTTATTTGCCATAGCCTCAATAATTACATTTGGCATACCTTCAGAATAACTTGGACATACTATTACATCAGCCTTTTCAAGATGCTTTTTCATATTTGTATCATCTCTTATTTCTCCAATGTATTCAATTTTATTATGAATAATTTTTGCATCGTTTATTATTGGCCCAATAAATTGAAATTTGAATTCTAATTCTTTATTTTTTAATAAATCGTTAAGTACACTATTTAATTCCTTTAACCCTTTTCGTTCATCAAACCTGCCAATAAATAAAAAATTGATTATAGGATTTGGTTGTTTTTCCCTTTTTAATAGCCATTTATCTTCTATCGCACTTGGAATTTCTATGATTTTATTTTTTGGGACATACGCTTCTTCAATTAGTATATCTGTAATTTTACTTCCATAGGAAAAAACATAATCACTTTTATCTATTATTTTTTTTGCAAAGAAATTCATAAATCTCTTTTTCCATTTTGAGGCTAATCGATTGTCAGGTTCTTGAAACATTTCATATCCATGAAAATTAATTCCAATTGGAGGGCATTTCAATCCTTTGTTTTTTTCTAGAATAAGTTTCCAACCTGAAAACCCTTTTGTATAAATAAAATCATAAGTGTTTAATTTTGGCTTAATGATTTTAAATATAATCTCAGAATATTTTTTTGATTCACGAATATAATGGCCAGGTAACTTTCCTAGTTTAGGAAAAGGTATAACAAAGGAGTTTATGTATTTTTTTTCATCATCGTTAAAACATTCAAGTAGTTCGATGTTTAATGAGCTTTGATTAAAATGAAACAAATCAACATAAATTTTATTTTTTGCAAAATATTTAGCCAAATAAAACGAATGCCTTTGCATTCCTCCTATAACATAAGGCGAAATCCCATCAGTTAAAAGAGCTATCCGCATGGCAACTATATAATTTTAGTAAGGTTTTCAAATATACGTTCTGTAGCTTTCCCATCCCAAAATTTCGGAATTGTTCCCTTTTTATAAGTTCCATTTTCTATTTGTAGCAAATAGCTTTTAATAATTTCTAAGTCAAATGGAATTAATGTATTAGTTCCTTCGGTACAAGTCACGGGGCGTTCTGTATTTGGGCGTAATGTTAAACAAGGTACTTGTAAAAAAGTACTTTCTTCCTGAATTCCGCCACTATCTGTTAAAATAAATTTACTGTATTTAATTAATTTTTGAAATGCAAAATAATCTAATGGTTGTGTGAAAATTAATTCTGAAATCTGCTCAAATTGCGCTTTCAATTCAAAATTTTCAATATTTTTTAAAGTACGAGGATGTACAGGAAAAACAATTTTATAGGATTTAGAAATATGCAAAATTAAATCTAATAATTTTTGTAAACCTTCTTTTGTATCAACAGTAGCAGGTCTATGCATCGTTATTAGGACGTATTTTTTTATTTCTAATCCCAACGAATTTAAAATTGGTGATTGTTCAATATTTGCACTAAATGCTACTATTGTATCAATCATTGTATTTCCTACAAAAAATACGTTTTCTTTATTTATACCATCATTTATTAAATTATCCCAACCACTTTGTTCGGTTACTAAAAAATAATTAGTAATATTATCTGTTATCACTCTATTATGCTCTTCAGGCATTGTTTTATCATAACTTCTAAGTCCACTTTCAACGTGTGCTATTTTAATATTTAATTTATTAGCAGTTAAAGCAGCTGCCACAGTTGAATTAACATCTCCAACAACCATCATTAAATCTGGATTAAACTCCTCTTTAATAAGTTTCTCCAGCTTTATCATGATTTCAGCAATTTGTGTATTTGCTGAAGCGGTGGTGCTAATATTTAAATAAAAATCGGGTGTTAAATTAAATTGAGTAAAAAAGATATCTGCCATTTTTTCATCAAAATGTTGTCCTGTATGAACTATTTTTAATTCAATATTCTTGTATTGTGATGAAATTTTTTTGAATTGGGTAACTTTAATAAAATTTGGCCTTGTACCAATAACTACTAATATTTTTTTAATTGCCATTTTTATGAATAAAAAGAGTTATTTATCGAATGGGTATTTGATATATGTTATTTTAAAAATTGGCTTGTATGCGGCATTTGATTTTCCTCCAAATACAACCCCATTAAGTCTATCATCTCTTCTAACTACATAAGCTCTATTTGGTTGAGCATTAACGATGTAAAAACCATAATTTACAATTTTATTAGTAATGATTTTTTGAACCTGACGGGCAATGTTGAATACATACTGTTTATTTGTAGCATCATAATTTCCATTATATTTAATAAAATCAGTTGTTTCTAATTGGTCATAAACTAATTCTTCTCTTCCAGTTCCTGAAGAATCTGAAAGTAAAGCTAGGGAAGCAGGACAACCATAATAAGAGTTATTGAAAGTCTGATCAACTTTAATGATTAATTCGGCACGATTAATTGAAACATTTTGTGAATCAGAAAAATTTTTCAAATAAGGAAATGTGATTCTAGTTCGTGTTCCTCCAAAACAATTCAAATACACGTTGGTTTCTCCTTTTTGAGTATCACCATTTAATTGGTCAAATAAATTGGAATTTGCTCCAGCTGTATAATTATGAGTAATATGATTAAATCTGGCTGCATCCGTACCTTTAAATGTAAATTGGAACATTTGCCCTTTTGAACTAGATGAATTTCCATCATGGTAATAGAAATTTGCCCCAGTTAATGCATCTTCTAAATCTATACGTCTAATTGCTCCTTCAGTGGGAGAATTTAAATTACTATTTTCTGTTGTAATATAAAATCCTTTATTCGCATTTAAAAAGGCGGTATTATTAACTAAATTACTGCTAGTCTGTAAAATATATTGAGCCATATTATATTCAAGTGGTAAAATTAAATATAAACCATTTCCTCTTACTTTATATTTTGTTTTAATATGACAAACTGGTGTTATGGCTTTAGCTAATGTTGAGTTTGTAAAATTATTATATGAAATTGTTGTTGGATAAATTTTTTCACTAACTACAAAAACATCATAAGTTAAAGCTGTAGCCGTATCTCCAATTGATTGTCCCGTCCAACGTATGGCTATTTCTGCTGAATCTAAAACTGGATTTGTTCCAAAATTTAAATTTGTTAAATTGTTAGAAATTGAAAGATTGGTATAAATACTCGCGTCAGTTCTTCCAAAAACTGGATCTAAAGTAGAACCTAAAAACTTATATTGATCATTATAACTTTTTACATAATTCACTTTTTGAGTGTACATAAAAAGGGAAACTGTATCAGTTGCAGTAATCCCAAGTAAATCATTTTCTGGCTGAACATCTATGCCCAAAATACTGTCGCTCGAACTTTTTTTACACGAAAAAGCAATCGCAAGAATAAAAATAATTAGAAAAATATTTACTTTGTTCATATAGTCAGTAATTAAAAACGCATAATTAGTTAAAATTATGCGTTTAAAATAGTTAAATAGTTAAAAAAAACAATTATTTATTAGTCAGTAAGTACAGGACTTTCTTCTAAGATTAAATCGTAAAATTCATTATAAGCGTCAGCATATTCTGCCTCACCTTTATAGGCTAAAATTGGTTTACCTGCTTTTTTAGCGTATTTTTCAATTTCGGGGTTAATAATTTCACTTCCAAAAGCGATCCCATCAGAATGGTCAATTGCAAGCTTCATTAAATTTATATAACTAGCGTCTTCAATATGCTTTAAGTCTTTTTTAGAAACACCGTCAATTATAGCTTTATCTATAATTTTCTTATTTAATGACTTAGTATACTCTTCATCATAAACCGTGTAAATGATTTTTGATTCAGCAAATAAAGGATCTTCAATAAATGCTTTTTTTACATATAATGGCAATAAACCAGTAAACCAACCATGGCAGTGAATAATATCTGGGGCCCAACCTAATTTTTTAATAGTTTCTATAACTCCTCTGTTAAAAAAAACAGTTCTTTCGTCATTATCTTCAAAATATTTGTTAGTTGCTTTATCTTTTAATACAGATTTTCTATTAAAATAATCATCATTATCAATAAAATAAACTTGCATACGCGCTGTTGGTATTGAAGCTACTTTTATAATTAAAGGGTGATCCGCGTTGTTAATTACGATATTCATACCTGATAAACGAATAACTTCATGTAATTGATGGCGTCTTTCGTTAATATTACCATACTTAGGCATAAATGTTCTTATTTCTTTTCCTTTTTCTTGAATGGCTTGAGGTAATCTTCTTCCAATTTTCCCTAATGGCGTTTCATCTAAATAGGGTGTAATTTCTTGCGACACAAAAAGAACTCTTGCTTTTTTCATAAAATAGGTTTAGTAATCGATTTATATAAGGACACTACAAAAGTAATAAAAAAAAAACCATATATCAAAGTATTATTTAGCTTTGACGGCAATTATTTACATTTAATCAGATATAAGTGCAAGTTTTTACTACTATAAAAGATCTACATAGTGCTCTGAGAGCATTAAATAACAAAGGCAAAACAATTGGTTTTGTCCCAACGATGGGTGCGTTACACAAAGGACATATCTCTCTCATTAATTATTCAAAACAACAATGTGATGTTACTGTTTGTAGTATATTCGTTAATCCAACCCAATTTAATAATCTTGATGATTTAGAAAAATACCCGAAAACCCCCGAAAATGATAAACTTCTGCTAGAAGAAGCTGGTTGTGATTTTCTTTATATGCCAAGTGTTGAAGATATTTATCCAGAAAAAGATAACCGAATATTTGATTTTGGGTTTTTAGATACTGTATTAGAAGGCGCACTTCGCCCAGGACATTTTAATGGAGTAGGGCAAGTTGTTTCAATTTTATTAGAGCATCTTGAACCAAATAAAGCTTTTTTTGGAAGTAAAGATTATCAACAAGTTATGGTCATAAAGGAGTTAGTAAAGCAATTAAATATTCCTGTTGAAATAATTTCTTGCCCTATTTTACGTGAATCGGATGGATTAGCAATGAGTTCTAGGAATATAAGGCTAAATGACCAAGAAAGAATTATCGCTTCTTTAGTTCCTAAAATAATGGTAGAGGCTAATCAAATAATTAAAACAAAAGGAATTGCTGAAGCTAAACTATTTGTAGCAGAAATTACTTCAAAAGTTACTAATATGAAATTAGATTATTTTGAAGTTTGCAATTCTAATACTTTAGAAATTATGAATTCTTATAATTCTAACGCACCAACAATAACATTAATAGCCGTATTTGTTGGTAAAATACGGCTAATAGATAATTTAAATTTATAATTAAAAAAAATAAATAATTCCTTTTTAGTCTTTTAAATAATTATAAATTGAGTCTTTTAAATTTACTCTTTTTAAACGTAATTCATTTAAATGCTCATCTGTTGTAGGTGTAGCTCCAGTTTCAATACTATGAATAGAATGATCAACATCATGATACTCATCAAAAATTTTACGGAAGTGAATATCTGAAACTTTTAATTCATGAATTTTGTCTTTTTTTTCTGGAAATTCGTGTAATAAATCGTGTTTTTGCATAATCAAGATATTTTATGGTTATAACAAAATTATAATTAATAGTAAAATCAATAGCTGATAAATCTCATTTATTTATCTAATTTTAATCAGATAATTAATTAGATTTTTAGAATTTAAAATCATTAATTATTACCAGACTTCAAATTGATTGTAAAGCATTAATTTTCCCCATTTTTCTTTCCCAAAATCTTTTGCAATTTGAGCTTTTAAATCGGCAGTTTTATATAATTTGTCTTTCGATTTTTTTGGAAGTAAAACATCTAATGTTGGGTTTATGATTTCTACAGTTTTAGCAAAATAAATTACACCTCCGTCTTCTGTTGCTAAACCTAATATTACCCCAGGCAATCCACCTAAGCTTTCTGGGCCAACCGTTGCATTTAATTCTGAGCAAAACCAAGCATATAAACGAGTGCTATCATTTACACTTAAAATTGCTTTTCGGCATTGGTAACCACACACGTTTCGCTTATTTTCCGTTATTTTCCATTTACTAACTCTTATCGTATCATCTAATAAAAATTTTTCACCCCAAATGGTTTTAACTGTTAATCGTTTTCTTGTGTTTCTGTTTTGATATACTGTGTTTTTATTTGTACTCCAACTCATTCTCTCAACTAATTCGCTTTCTTGAGCTTTAAAAACTGATAATGAATCATTAAAATATAATTCGAAAATATCTATTTTATTTTTGTCTTCTTCCTTTAGCCATTCTTTAACTTCACTATTGCTTTTAAATTTTTTATACAAATTAGTTTTTCGCTCATAGGTAATTTTACCTGAGCTAATTTGCGAACGTATTGTTTTTGTATTAAAAACAATAAATAAGATAAATAAAAAAAAGTTACATTTCATTTTCTTCCTCTTTTGTTTTATTACTATTAAACTTAAACGTAGCTTTTAATAAAAAATATCGTGTGATGATATTTGTTTTTGTATCAGTAATTACATTTGTGGTAATACTTCTATTTACACTAATATTTTGGTTTAGCATGTCGTAAGCATAAAATCCAAGTATAAAATTTTCTAATTTGAAAAATGTTTTTTGTAAAGATGCATTCCAAACTACATAACTAATATTATAACCATTACTACGTTTGGCATTAACTATATAATTTGCATCAGTTTCAATTACAAATTTCTTAGGCAGTTTCACATTTATATTTGCTGCAAGCCCTTGTGCTGTATATGGTTTTGTATTTGCAGAGTTTAATGATGAAAAGGCATAATTATATTCAGCCCAGCCTGTTACGCTAGCTGTAATTTTATCAAAGTTAAATCTAATATCTAACCCAACATTCGATTTTATATCTACAGCTTTATTCAAAGCAGTATTTATATATGATTTGTTGCTCAAATAGGAAGCATTTATATTGGGCTGAATTTCCAATTTTTTTGAAAAGAATGGTTTGCTAGTTCCTGCATAAACAGAAGCTAAAAAGTCACCATCAACGTTTACATTTTTTGATACTGTTCTTCCAATACTATCAAATGTTGTAGATTGAGTAATATCGCTATTGGTGTAAATATAATTTCCTCCAAACCAATTATAACTTCCCGTTATTGATTTCCATGAGTTATAATTTAAATTTATTTCGTGGCTAAACGTTGGTAATAATTTTGGATTCCCAATCACTATAAAGTTGGGATTTGTATTATCAATTACGGGTTGTAATTCGCTTATGGTTGGGTTTATTGAAGATATTTTATAATTAATATTTAATTGTTTGTTTTCAGAAAACTTATAACGAATAGTTGAGAATGGTAAAAAATTAACAAAGTTTTGTGAAAACGTTTGGTTTTTAAAAAGATTATTATTGTTTACTAAAACGTTACGAACCTTACTGCCAATGGTAAATCGTATTTTTTTAACTTCGTAAATAAACTTTAATCCACCACGATGAGTTTGCTTCGTATTTACAAAATTATTTGTTAAGGTTGAGTCGAGTAGGATATACTCGCCACCTATATTGTTAATTGATTTTTTATCTTGTTTACTTTTATAATATTGATAATCATAAGAAACTTCCAATTTAATTTTTTTTGTTAAAGGTTCTGTAAAAGTGAAACCAAATGTGTGACTTAAACTATTACTAAGATTAGATTTTTTTTGATTAATAGAATTTAAACTTTGTGTTGTATCTGTAAAAAATAGATTGTCTGTTTTTAAAATTCCTAAAGCATCGTTGTTTGTAAGGTTATTATAATATGATAAATTCAATACTCTATCTTTTTTCTTGAAACGTTTGTTTAAACGCAATGTGTTAGATATATCGTAACCATTGCTTTTAGAAGCATTATTAATATCTGTACTTCTTGTTTTTATATTGTTTTTAGTAATAAAATTAGTTTCGTTTAAACTTGTTGTATTGTTATTTGTAAACTTAATGTTTGATTTATAAAATAAATCGGTAAGCGAATCTAATTTTTGTTCAATACCAAAATTAATAGCATGAGCTTCATTACGTTGTAGCGACTTAGTTTCATTAGCCGTGCTATAACTAGTATCGGTTAAAAAATACTGTGAGTTTGTGTTTGTTTTTGCATTTAGTTGATTGTTGTTGTATGAATAGTTAAAATTTAATTTTGTGTTTTTAGACACTTTATCAGTATAATATAAACCAGTTTTTAGGGTTTGTGGAATTCCTTGTATAGCATCATTTGAATAATTAAAAGACATTTCTCCATCATCCCCTACGTTTCCCCCCATTTCATTATTTAAACCATATTTATACATATCTCCCCAACCAAAGCTCGCTCTAGGAGTATTACTTCCTAATCCAAATACTGAAATTTTTAATTTCTTTTTAAAATAATTTCCAAGTAATTCTCCTTCATAAAACTTTTGAAAATCACTGGCTCCGCTCACTTTACCGAAATACCCTTTTTTTGCTTCTTCTTTTAATTTTAAGTTAAGTATTTTTTGCGTTTCTTCTCCAGTGCTTGAATTTGCTTGATCATCCGTTTTTTTATCATATACCTGAACCGATTCAATTGAATTAGCACTTAAGTTTTTTGTAGCAACTGTTGGATCATTTCCGAAAAATTCGTCACCATCTACCAATACTTTATCTACTTTTTTTCCTTGAGATGTTATTTTTCCATCTTTATCTACTTTTAGTCCAGGTAGTTTTTTTAATAAATCTTCAACCGTTGCATTTGCTTTAACTTTGAAAGAATCGGTTGTATAAATAAGCGTATCACCTTTATAATAGATTGGATCTCTGAATGCAAAAATTGTAACTTCTTCTAATCCTAACGTTTTAGGTTGAAGAATTATTTTACCGAAATCGTAATCTAAGTTTTTTGAATTTCCGAAAATAAAATAGCCTTGGTCTGCAAATTTCGGATGTGAAATTACAACTTGATACGTATCAATTGGTAATTCTTTAATTTTAAAAAAACCATTATCATCACTTCTTGTAAAGTTAACTAATGTAGAATCGGATAATTTTATGGCCATAATAATGGCATTTTTTAAAGGTGTTTTTGCTGCTGTATCTTGTAAATTACCTGCTACACTTAGCTTTTGAGCAAAGGAAGTAATAGATAAAAACATAATAAAGGAGAGTAGTGTTCTCTTCATAAATTTTATTGGTCTGCAATGATAATAAAGTTTATAATGCAGAATTATCTATAAGTTACAATAAACGTTAAAATAAAACCTCTGATAATCGTTTTTTTGTCGATGAATGTCATTTTGAGTCCTAAAAATTATCAGGACAAATACATTAGTATTCTGTATTTAAAAAAAACCGTTGCCTATAAATTCTAAATAAAAGTTATATCAAAACTATTTTTATTTAGCTCCCATTTTTAATACTAAGTCTACTAAACGGCTACTATAACCAAATTCATTATCGTACCATCCGATAATTTTAACCAAATTACCTACAACACTTGTAAAATCAGCATCAAAGACTACGGAATGTGGATTTCCAATGACATCACTTGAAACTAAAGGATCCTCAGTATATTCTAAAACATTTTTTAATTCGTTTTCAGATGCTAATTTAAATGCTTCATTAATTTGTTCAACACTCGGATAAGCTGTTAATACACATGTAATGTCAGTTAAAGAGCCATCAGGCACAGGTACACGCATGCCACAACCACCTAATTTATCTTCTAATTCTGGGAAAATTTTACCTAAGGCTTTTGCCGCACCAGTACTTGTAGGGATTATACTCATTGCTGCTGCACGGGCTCTTCTTAAATCTTTGTGAGGTGCATCATGTAAGCGTTGGTCGCCAGTATACGAATGTACTGTTGTAACATAAGCTTCTTCAATTCCCCATTGTTTTAAAACTGCCAACATAGGCGAAGCACAATTTGTTGTACAAGATGCATTTGAAACGATGACGTCATTAGAATTTAATAGCTCATCATTTACTCCAATTACAATCGTTTTAATATCATCATCTTTTGCTGGTGCAGATAAAATAATTTTTTTTGCACCTGCATTTAAGTGTTTTTGTGACGATTTTTTATCTAAAAATAAACCTGTGCATTCAATTACAATATCAATATCTAATGCCTTCCAAGGAAGGTTTTCAGGGTCTTTTGATGCAAATATTTTTATTTCTTTTCCATTAACAAATAAATGGTCATTATCGTGCTTAACTTCTGCATTAAATTTACGGTGTACCGAATCGTATTTTAATAAATGGGCAAGTGTTGCAGAATCCGTAATATCATTGATAGCAACTATATTAATATTTGGATTAAAAAAAGCAATTCTAAAAAATACTCTTCCTATTCTCCCAAATCCATTTATAGCAACATTTATTTTTTTCATAATATTTATTTTATACAAAGTTAATTAAACAAAAAGAGTTTCCTTAATTAAAAGGAAACTCTTTTTTAGCTTTTCTGAAATAAAATTATAATTTTACTTTAACCATTCCTTGAGCCATTTTAATTGCTTCGTAAAGGTTAACAATTCCACCAGTTTTTGATAATTCTTTAAATTCAATCATTTCATCTTTTGTTCCTGGCTTAATTACTTTTTTGTCTTTGTAAGTTTTAACAGAAGACTTCATTAGTATCTTTTTTAATTGCTTAGGTGTTAATTCTGGAAAATATGATTTTAAAACTGCAGCAACTCCAGCTACAACTGGCGCAGCCATACTTGTCCCACTAAAGTCAGCATATTTTCCTTCAGGTATAGTTGAATGTATATCAACTCCTGGTGCAAATACATCAACCGTTTTTGCTCCATAATTACTAAAAGGTGCAGCAATTTCATCATCTGGTTTCCAACTTAAAGCACCAATGTCCATAAAGTTTGAAGCTTCTTTTCCGTTTTCCATTTTTTTACATGGGTAATGAACAACTTCGTCAATATCCTCTCCATCATTACCAGCTGCATGGATTAATAATACACCTTTACTTTCAGCATATTTTACGGCATCATCAACTTGTTTTTTATTTGGAGAATATTTTTTTCCAAAGCTCATATTTAAAATAACAGCTCCATTATCAACAGCATATCGTATTGCATTTGCAATATCCTTGTCGCGTTCATCACCATCAGGCACACAACGAACAGACATAATTTTTACATTATTTGCAACTCCATCCATTCCAATATTATTATTACGAGTAGCTGCTATTATACCAGCTACATGTGTACCATGAGAGGCGCCAGGTCCTTTACAATCTGCATTTCCGTAATTTTTCTCGTTTACGTCTGCATAATTATCACCAACAATAGAACGAGTATCCCCATTCAAATCTAAACGAGAACCACTCATACTTTCAATTGCATGATTAATTTCGGTTAACAGGGTTTCTACTTGCATTCCAGATTTAGCTTGAGCAAGAGCAATCATTTTACCTTGTTTTTCTTTTTGCTCTTTAGCATCGTAGTTTTTTAAATCTTCTTCAGTTACTTTATCAACACCTTTTTGTTTTTTGATATTGTCAACTACAGTTTGTATAGCGTCTCTAATAAACTTGTACTGATTAACTTGAGCTTCGTTTTGAGAAACTTCTTTATCGTAATCAGCCTTTACTATTT
This sequence comes from Bacteroidota bacterium, assembly GCA_038327195.1. Taxonomy (GTDB): domain Bacteria; phylum Bacteroidota; class Bacteroidia; order B-17B0; family Aurantibacillaceae; genus UBA4416. The sequence continues at coordinate 73,495 of JBBQKU010000010.1, forward strand.
GATAAAACTTAAATTCTTTTTTCTCAGATTTATTAGCCAAATCTTTTTCAGTTTTACCTTTGTATTTATCGCTCAATACTTTGTAAACACGAGTTAATTCTAAGTTATCTTCATTTACATTTCTTCCGTCTTTATTACCAATAAAATTCCAACCGTGTATGTCATCAATGTACCCGTTTTTATCATCATCAATTCCATTACCAGCAATTTCACCTGGATTTGTCCACATAATGTCTTTCAAATCTTCATGAAAATAATCTACACCACTATCTAAAACTCCAACAATGATTGTTGTAGATTTTTTACCCTTTAATAATTCTTCGTACGAACGTTCAGTACTAACGCCGTTTACATTGTTTTTAGACGCATCTAAATTAAACCAATTATCGGGACGTTTTGTTTCCTGTGCAATTGCAGAAAAAGCAAAAAATAAGCCAGCTAAAATTATTATTTTCTTCATAGTATGATTTTAATATTTAAAACAAGTTACAACATTTTATAATACTAATCTTTAAATTAGGATAATAAAACTAAAAAAAATGATAAGAGGTTAATTACATATTTGAGAAATCCCTTGTATTAAATCGTGCTTAGTAATAATATGAATATTACCAGCTAAATCAGTCATTAAAACCGCATTATTTTCTTTTGTAATTAATTTTGAAATATCTTCCATTGGAGCTTGCGGACTAACCATTGGAAATGGAGCTTGCATTAACTCTGCAACACTTTTAGTTTTCAAATTATTATCTTCAAAAAGTTTAGAAAACAAAACGCTATCGTTTAAAGAACCAACAAAATCATTCCCTTTTTTAACAGGTATTTGAGAAATTCCAAATTTATTCATGATAGCTAAAGCCTCATTAATACTTGCAGAAGCATCAATCGTTAATAATTTTTGATTTTTATGCCCTGTAATTAAATCAATTGCTTTTGGTTTTTTTATTTCAAGAAAACCTCTGTCTCTCATCCAATCATCATTAAACATTTTTCCTAAATAACGAGTTCCATGATCATGAAAAATAACAACAACTACATCTCCAGCTTTAAACATATTTTTCATTTGTAATAAACCAGCCATTGCTGAACCAGCGCTATTTCCTGCAAAAATACCTTCTTCACGAGGTATGCGACGCGTCATAATTGCAGCATCACGGTCTGTTACTTTTTCGAAATGGTCAATTAAATCGATATCCACATTTTCAGGTAAAAAATCTTCTCCAATTCCTTCTGTAATGTATGGGTGAATTTCGTTTTTATCTATAATACCAGTTTCTTTTAATTTCTTAAAAATTGAACCATAGGTATCAATTCCTAAAACTTTAATATTTGGATTTTTTTCTTTTAAATATTTCCCAGTTCCACTAATTGTTCCGCCTGTTCCAACACCTACAACTAAATGAGTAATTTTTCCTTCTGTTTGTTCCCAAATTTCAGGTCCAGTTTGTTCGTAATGAGCTACAGAGTTGGATTTATTATCATATTGATTTGGTTTCCAAGAGTTAGGAACCTCTTTCACTAAACGAGAAGAAACTGAATAATACGATCTAGGATCTTCAGGTTCTACATCTGTTGGGCAAACAACAACTTCAGCACCAAAGGCACGTAAGGCATCAACTTTTTCTTTACTTTGTTTATCTGTTGTTGTAAAAATACATTTATAACCTTTTATAATTGCAGCAATTGCTAAACCCATTCCAGTGTTTCCACTCGTACCTTCAATAATGGTTCCACCTGGTTTTAAACGACCATCTTTTTCAGCATCTTCAATCATTTTTAAAGCCATTCTATCTTTAATGGAATTACCAGGGTTTGTAGTTTCAATTTTTGCTAAAACAGTGCAAGGCAAATCTTTAGTAATATTATTAATTCTTACTAAAGGCGTATTTCCAATTGTTTCAAGGATATTGTTTGATATTTTTCTGAACATAATTTAAATTTTAGGTAAAAGTAAAAAAAAGCAAATAATTATTCGTGAAGAGTTGTAAAATGTTGGTAAATAAACTTTTTTTATTTGAAAAAGAGCCAAACGCATTTATACGTGCCTGCTTTTTCGTTTTTCAATAAATAACAAAATATATCTTTTGATTTGTTACAATCATATGATACGTTGTTATCTCTATATGTTAGAGAATATGAAAATATACCACCTTTCAAAAATGAATTTTCAATTTTATTTTCACGATTTTCTGATATTGTTTCTCTTGTAACAATACTCCCATTAACATTATAAATTAATAAATAGTCTTGTTTTTTTTGACTTTTATCTTTTAACTCATCATCATTTAAATAACCAACATCAATTAAGTAATATCCTTTATCACTTCTGGATGCTGCTATATCAAAATATTTTGGTAGTTTTTTTTCGGGTTTAAATATATAATGACCACTTTTAGTAAGCTCATATTTTGAATTTAAAGTAAATGCACCAAATTTTTTAGCAGACATTGATAGAATATCATCTAAAATTATAGTGGCAATTGTATTATCTTTTAAAAGTAAACTTGAATAAATAAAATAATTACTAAATTCTTTTTTGCTTTCAGTATTATTTATTACGTATTCATTTATTTTATCAGGTTCGTAATAATTTATTTTTGTTGCTTTTATATCATCTACATTAATTGCTAATAAAGCAAAGGTATGATATGTTTTTTCATAACCATCAATAGTTCCTTTTGTTTTTGTTGTGAAATCTAAGCCTTCGAAATTTATTTTATTGTCGTCTTTTTTATAAAAATAATTTTGTTTGTAATATCTTATTATAGGAAAGTTTAAATTAAGTTCAGATTTAGTGACTATTTTTGTTTTAAATTCATATTTAAAAAGTTCGATTTTACTTGCTGTACTTTTTGGATTTTCAGCATCAAATTCAATGCGATATCCAATAAATCCTTTGTTTGGAATTAAATAATAATGATCCATTTTATTATCTAATTCAACTTTTTCAGTTTCAATGATGTTGCTATTAATATCTAAATGTGAAAACGACATTTTATATTTTGTATCTCCTATTTTGAGTCTTTCTACAATATAGACGGATTCATTTAATGTATTACCAGTTAATCTCAGAACGAATGTTTTTTCAGGCCCATCAGCAGCTAATACTTTTTCATAAAGCACCTTATTTAATTTCATATCAATACCTATAGAAAATATGGAATATAACTTTGTTTCAGGGTCTTTCATTTGTGTATAACAAACTAGTTTGTTTTTTTGCACAACAAAATCAGTGAGTTCCTTTGTTATTCTGGGATATTTTAAAGCTTCAATTTGTCCAGCATAAATTTCGTTACCCAAACTATCTAAATAAATATATTGAAGGATCTTTTTATCAATCGAGGTAACAGATAATACATTTCCATTATCGGTAACTCTTAATCTATAATTAATAGTAGGAACATCATCTTTTATTTTAAAAGGATATTCTTTTTTACTATACTGAACAGTAACATTTTGTGAAAATAGTGAAAATGAAAATATTATATTAATTAATAATATAGTTTTTAAGATAAGCTTCATAGGACTTTTATTATAAGAGTTAATTTAGGTGTAATAATAATCATTTTACAATGATTTTCTTAAAATATAAAATTAAAACAATCTAAAAATTATCATACCATTGGCGTTGACGAGGAACTTTAATGTCACTCATCATGCTTGTTTTTAGATTTATTGTTAAGCTATAACTTTTTCTAAATCCAAAAGGAACCCAGTCAATTCTAGCTTCCCAACAATGTAAATCTCTGTAAATGTTCAAACTAGTGTAGCTTAAATTTTTATTTGTAAAATCATAACCACTTGTTAATCCTATTTTCCAATATTTAGTTACGTTTATATCCCCACTGAAATTGAGTGTTTGTATTTTTTTAGCAACACTAGTTTTTTGTTTATCAAAACCAATATTATAATAAATATTTAGATTCCAAGGTAACTGTTGTTGTGCTTGTAATGTATTTGTTTTTGCAGATCCTTGCTCTGCTCCATTTGTTAAATCTGGTTTTTTAATGATTGATTTAATAGAAGAAGAACTAAAACTTGCATTCAAGGCTATATTTCCTGTTGTAAATCTGGCCAATTTCCCATTTTCTCCATAAGTGAAATTTTTCGATCTGTAATTAGTAGTGAAATCATAATAGTAAGGGTCAAAATTTGAGTTGAATACTAAATCAAAAAATTTCCAAATTTTAGTTCTTCCTGTTGCAGATATGATACTCATTTTAAAACTATCTGCTGCAAAGTTGTAATTCCCTCCAAAACTAAGATTTTGTAAAATCATAACTTTATTATAAACAGACCCGCTGTCTGTTTTTTTGCGCACTTTAGCTTCGAGGTTGTTATTTAAGTTAATTCCTAAACTGTTTTGTTTGCCTTGTGCTGGTCCACTAAATAAATTTTTCTCAAATACCGAATATTTTGTAAGCTTTTTAGTAGTTGTATCAGTCATTATATCCTTCCAAAAGCCATATTGTTTATCGCCAAAATCAGGTCTGTATGTGTAATTAATTGTTGGAATTAGCAAATGCCTTACTTGTTTAATTGCTTTGGATTTAAAATAATAATCCATAAATAGCTTAGTTGTAAACGAAGTGTTAAAATTGGCATCATACCCAGTTTTAAATTCTTTTTTAGTAGAGTTGATTATTGAATTTGAAGTATAGTTAAATTCTTTTTCAGTTGTTTTTGTATACATCACCGCACTTAAATTTAAAGATGGCGTTACTGTAAAATATTTAAATAAGGTTACATTGGTTGAAATTGGTAATGTATGTCTTGCCCCATATTTTAAACTATCACCAATATTACCTTTAAATATGGAAGTATCCTTTCCTGATAACGTATTACGTGCTTCAAATAAATAGCTAATACCAACTTTATCTAAAGGATTTTGTTTGATTCTATTTTCATTTTTAAATGGATAAAAACGATTGATGTTAAAAGTTAATTCAGGAAAAGTAATATCCATTTGACGAGTTGTGGTATTTTGATTGTGCCTTGCGTTTAAACTTAATGTTGACACTTTAAAAGACCTTGTATAATTTATGTTTGATTGAAATGTATTGGTTAAATATTGTCCGGTATTTAGAGCGTTTAACGTATTGTATTTAGATGTTCGAACATTTACATCGCTGCTGAAACGCGTATTTGGATTATTTTTCTGATCTTGAAAATGTTTCCAATTTATAGAAATGTCTTTTTGTTTAGTGTATGATCCCGGAATTTCCTTATCTCCTGATTTAAATTCAGAAAAACCTAAACTTAAAGAGCCATTGTATTTATAATTAACATCATAATTATTGGTTGTTCTTAAGCCCCAACTTCCGTAACTATATATATCGCCACGAATTGTCATATCTGTTTTATCACTTATTCCCCAATAAAAACCACCATCTTTTAAATAAAATCCGAGGTTATCACTATTTCCATAAAATGGGATTAAAATGCCTGAGTGTCTTTTTTTTGTGTTTGGTATATAGCCAAAAGGTAAACCTAATGGGGTAGGGACGCCTCCAATTTCTAAATATAATGGGCCAGTTACTATTTTATCATCTGGAATTATTTTGGCTTTATTTGTTTTAAATAGTGTTCTTGAATCTGCGTACTGACAAGGAATACAGCTCAGTTTACTGAAATAAGTAACATTATTGCTGTCTTTTTTTACTTCTTTCCCTTTTAAAATTAAATCACCCTCTTTAGTTATGATGTCAAAAAGTTTACCTTTTTTTGTTTTAATATTGTAAATCATTTTTCGGCTCACGAGCTCCTTATCGCCATCACTAAAAATAGGATTTCCAATTTCATTACCCAAACTATCTTTTTTTCCAAAAGCCGTAATCGTATTTTTTTCATTATCTATTTCAAAAAACTCAGCTTTTAATTCCATTTCCTCATACTTCACATAACCGTCTCCAAATAAAAATATTTTATTCCCAGCGGTTTCGTATCTTATCGAATCTCGAGCGTTATAAATAATCTGATGTTCAAGTGGTTCGCCTTCATCTTCTAATGTGTCTATTTTAACATTTTTTAAAGTATCTTTTGGTAACGTTAATGTCCCGTTTTTCGTTACAGCTAATTTGTTAGAATCAGCATTTTGAATAGTAGGTGTGTTTATTTTAGTTGTTTTTTTTAAATCACCTTGTGCATAGGAATTGATAACAGTTATGAACACTGTAAAGAGTAAAAAAAATATACGTTTAAACGAATTAATACAAACTAGGGTTTAAATTTACTAATCTGTAAAGCTAACAATATCATTATTAAATGTATATAATATTTAAATATTCAATGCTAAAAAAATATAAATTATTTTTTAGTTCTATTATAATTATTCTTTGTTTTGGTGCTTTTGTAAATCCTAAACAAGACCCTAAACGCAAGGTTAAAATTATTGTTATTGACCCAGGCCATGGAGGGAAAGATCCGGGTTGCAGCGGACATGTTCATAACGAAAAAGCTGTTGCACTTGCAGTAGGCTTGAAGTTAGGAAAGTATATTGAAGAAAACATAAAAGATGTAAAGGTTATTTTTACAAGAAAAACAGATGTTTTTGTTGATTTAGAAGATAGAGCTAAAATTGCAAATGAAAATAATGCTGATTTATTTATTTCTATACATTGCAATGCTGCTGGAAAACCCGTGATGATTAAGGATAAAAAAACGGGTAAAATGCATGCTAAAACCTATAAAAATAAAAAAGGCAAATATGTTGTTGTTGAAACAACTAATCCTATTCCTTATGGTTCGGAAACATACGTTATGGGATTAAAAAATGAAGAGGGTAAAATGAAAGTAGCTCAACGAGAAAACTCAGTAATTTTATTAGAAGATAATTACGAATCAAAGTACCAAGGTTTTGATCCTGATAGCCAAGAAAGTTATATTATTATGAGTAATTATACATCTGCTTATGTGATACAAAGTGCTGGTTTAGCAATGAAAATTCAAGATGAATATTCTAAAAAAGCGGGTAGAGTTGATAAAGGTGTTCATCGTCAAAGTATTTGGGTGTTATGGCGAACTGCAATGCCCAGTATTTTAACTGAAATTGGTTATTTAACAAACCCACAAGAAGAAAAGTTTTTAGGGTCTGAAAAAGGACAAGATTATATGGCCGCTTGTTTATTTAGAGCTTTTAGAAAATATAAAAATGAAGTTGAAGGAACAAAATTAACTTATAATGATGATTTAGAAAATCAAAAGCCCTTAGAAAAAGAAGTTTATATTGAATCGAAAGATACCAGTTCTGTTGCAATTGAAGATGAAGAACCAGAAAAACCAAAAGTTGATACGAAAACTACTTTAGATAAGCCTGTTGAAAATAAAGATGTTGCAATAAAAAAAGAAAAGGAATTAAAAGATAAAGAACTAAAAGATAAATCAACGACTGATTCTATTGCCAAAGCGATTGCATTACAAGTATATGCGGATAATGCCCAAAAGGAATCGAAGCTTAAAAAATACAGGCAATTAATTGTTTTAGCAGATTTGAATTATAAAAATAAAAACTATAATGATGCAAAATCTTTTTATAACCAAGCTATAAACCTAAAAGTAAACGAAGATAAATATCCATTAAAAAGAATTACAAGTGTTGATTCAATTATCGCTAAACAGAATTTAGCTATTGAAGTTAAAGAAAAAGTTGAGCCAGAAAAAGTACTTATATCAAACACCACAAATTCAAAAGTTTTATTTAAAGTCCAATTTGCTAGTCATGATAAAGAAATTGATAGTAAGATAAAATATAGTAATGTAAATGATGTTTGGTTTTATAAAATGGGTGCAGTTTATAAATACACTTCAGGAAACTTTAAAAGCTTTGATGATGCAACTAAACAACAAACTAAATTAAAAGAATTAGGCTATAAAGATTGTTTTGTAGCTGCTTTTAAAAATGATGTAAGAATGGATATTAATGAAGCGAAAAAAATAGTTGATTCTAAATAATGCCTCTAAAAGTGAAGATTATCAAGTTGAGAACAAACTCGTTCTAACAGCATTGTAATAATACGTTTGGTTACTTCTTTCTTATTTTGGTTATAAAATAGAATTTCTTCATGGGTAAAATGTCCAATTACAACACCAAATAACAATTGTTTTTGCTGAATATTATTTTTGAAAATATCATGTAAGCGTTCGATTTTTTTATTATCAGTTAAGTTTTTTACAACCACTTTATGTTCTGATAAAAAATTATTAATTAGCGCGAAAATAATTTCATTTTGTAATTTAAGAATAGGGCGAAGACTTACGCTTTGAAAAATCTCTAATTCGGTTGATTTTGTATTATCTACTTCTATTTTTGGACGAATACTTTTTAAAAGGGTTGATCTATTATTCATTTGACTAAGGTATTGAAAATAAACGAGCTTCTAAGCTTATTATCTACTTAATACAATTCAATAATCTTATTTGCATTTCGCAATGCTGAATCGCGGTGAGAAATAATAATACATGTTTTGTCTTTCATTATTTCTTTCAGATTATTTAAGATTAAATTCTCTGTTTCAACATCTACTGCTGATAAACAATCATCAAATATTAAAATTTGAGGTTTAGAAATTATTGCGCGGGCAATTGAAATACGTTGTTTTTGCCCACCAGATAGAGTAATGCCTCGTTCGCCAACAACCGTATCAAAACCTTCTGGAAAAGCCATGATATTGTCATAAACACCAGCAGCTTTTGAAGCATCTATAATCTCTTGATCAGTAAATGTATGGTTAGTTGAAAATGCAATATTGTTTTTTATGGTGTCAGAAAATAAAAACACATCTTGTGGTACACATGCAATGCTTTTTCGAAGTTCAAATAAATCATAGTCTTTTATTGGTTTTCCTTCTATTAATAAATCGCCAGAACTCACGTCATACATGCGGGTTAGCAAATTAACCAAAGTTGTTTTTCCTGTTCCAATTTGCCCTTTAATACCAATAATGTCTCCTTTGTTAATTTTGAGATTGAAGTTTTTAACGGCAGTAATATTATTATCATCATACGTAAAATTGACATTTTTAAATTCAATATTGCCTTCAATTTTTGAATGAACATTGGGTTTATTTATGATATCTGATTTATAATCTAAAAACTCATTAATTCGTGCTTGCGATGCGGAAGCTCTCTGAATGAGTGATGTTACCCAACCTAAAGATGCAAAAGGCCAGGTGAGTTTGTATACATAAATAATGAACTCGGTTACATTTCCTACTTCAATGGTTTTGCTAATCACTAATTTTGACCCAAGCCAAACGGTTGCTATTACACTAATACCAATCATTAAGACTAAAATTGGTTGAAAAAATGCTTCAACTAATGTTAATTTTAAACTATGTTTTTTATAACTTTCATTTAAGTTTTCTAGTTCTTTTTGGTAATATTTTTCTCTGTTATAAGCTTTTATAACTCTTATAGCCGAAAATGTTTCTTGTGTGTGAGAAGTGAGTTTTGAAAGTTCTTGCTGTACAATGGTTGAGCGTTTATTTATTAGATCGGAAACTTTATAAATTATATAAGAAAGAAAGGGTAGTGGAGCGAATACTAATAAGGTTAATTGCCAATTAATTTGAAGCATAAAAACTAAAACAATTACAATAGTGGCAAACGTATTTATTAAATACATAACTGCTGGGCCTGTAAACATGCGGACTTTACTAACATCTTCGCTTATGCGGGTCATTAAATCACCCGTTTTGTGTTTTTTATAAAAATTAATATCCAAGGATTGAAAGTGCGCATACAATTCGTTTTTTTGATCAAACTCAATGTTGCGGCTCATTACAATTAATGTTTGGCGCATTAAAAACAAAAAGAATCCACTTATTAAAGCAAAAACAAAAAGCATAATGCCATGTTTTATAAAAACATTTGAATTAACTATTAAATGGTTTTCGAAAATTTTATAAATTTCATTGGTTGCATTTCTTACAATAACGCCTTGATAAATTGAAAATAAACTTGATAATACTACAAATACAGCACCAAGAAGCAATTGCCACTTATACTTTAAAAAATAAACGTTTATTGCTTTGAGTGATTTCAATAGATATAAAAGATGCTGTGAAGGTATTAATATATTGTCAGTTTTTGGTCATTTTTTAATATAGAATATATAATTTATTACATTAACAACCAACTGTTTAAAATGCTTTTTAATACTTTAATTGTTTAACTTAAAATATACTTACTTAGTCATATATTTAACAAACAATGAAAGTTCATTTAATAGCAATAGGAGGAAGCGCTATGCACAATATGGCATTAGCACTTCACGAAAAAGGTTTTGAGGTTACAGGTAGTGATGATGAAATTAATGAGCCATCAAAAACACGGTTAAAAAATGCAGGTATTTTACCCGCTGAAATTGGTTGGTTTCCAAATAAAATTACTTCAAATATAGATGCCATCATACTCGGTATGCACGCTCGTGAAGATAATCCAGAATTAATAAAAGCAAAAGAATTAAACCTTAAAATATATTCTTATCCCGAATATATTTATGAAGCTACTAAAGATAAAATACGAGTGGTTATTGGTGGCAGTCATGGTAAAACAACCATTACTGCAATGATTTTACATGTATTGAATTTTTATAAAATGAATACTGATTTTTTAGTTGGAGCGCAATTAGAAGGTTTTAAAACCATGGTAAAGTTAACTAATGAAGCTCCAATTGCTGTTATTGAAGGTGATGAATATTTAGCATCTCCAATTGACAGACGTCCAAAATTTCATTTATATAAACCTAACATTGCTGTTTTAAGTGGTATTGCTTGGGATCATATTAATGTGTTTCCAACCTTCGAAAATTATGTAAGTCAGTTTGAAATTTTTATTAATTTAATTGAACCGAACGGAACCCTTATTTATTGTAATGAAGATGCTGAGCTTAAACAATTAGCTGATAGAACTGGTTTTTCCAATCATTTAGATAAACAATCATATTCTATTCCAAATCATTATATTAAGAATGGAATTACAATTATAAAAACAGAATCTAAAGAAATTCCTTTACAAATTTTCGGTAATCATAATTTAATGAATATGAATGCTGCAAAACTAGTTTGTAATAAATTGGGTTTAACAGATGATTTATTTTACGATGCCATCCAATCCTTTACAGGTGCTGCAAAGCGTTTGGAATTAGTTACTAAAACAGAAAACTTTAATTTTTATAAAGATTTTGCTCATTCGCCATCTAAACTAAAAGCAACAACACAAGCAGTAAAACATCAGTTTGAAAACAGACATATTGTTGCTTGTATGGAATTACATACGTTTAGCAGTTTAAACGAAAATTTTTTAGCAGAGTATAATGGTTCGATGGCAGAGGCTGATGAAGCCATTGTTTATTTTAATCCACATACGATTGCACACAAAAAATTAAAAGAAATAACCGTTGAGCAAGTTTTAAATTATTTTAATACACCCAATTTAAAAGTTTTTACAGATAGTTTAGAATTAGTAAATTATTTAAAATCAAAGTCGTTTGCCAATTCAGTATTACTCATGATGAGCTCTGGAAACTTTGATGGCATTGATTTTAAAGAACTTTCCACCCAATTAAATGTAAACTAAATTGCCAAAAGTACTTCGGATAATTAACCGGTTTAATATTGGTGGAATAACTTATAATGTGAGTTATTTATCTAAGTATTTAGCACCCGAATATGAAACCATGTTAGTTGGTGGACCAGAAGAAGAGGGCGAAGATAGTTCGTTATTTATACCAGAAAGTTTAGGATTAAAACCAATTGTTTTAAAACAATTTCAAAGAGAAATAAATTTAAGGGCAGACTATGCAGCGTATAAAGAAATTAAAAAAATAATTAAAGAATTTAAACCTGATATTGTTCATACTCATGCTTCTAAAGCTGGTGCAATTGGTCGGTTAGCGGCTATTAGTTGTAAAGTTCCTGTTATTATTCATACATTTCATGGTCATGTATTTCACTCGTATTTTGGTAAATTAAAAACTGAATTTTATAAAATCATTGAAAGGTATTTAGCTAAAAAATCAACAGCAATTATTGCTATTAGTCAAATTCAAAAACAAGAATTATCAGAAATCTTTCATATAGCACCAAAAAATAAAATTTATATAGTGCCTTTGGGTTTTGATTTAACAAAATTCACAATTAATAAATTGCATAATCGAAAGGCGTTTAGAGAAAAATATAATCTTTCTGAAAGTCAGATTGCTATTGGTATTATTGGCAGGTTAGCTCCTATTAAAAACCATGATTTGTTTATTGAATCTATTGCGTATTTAAAAGAAAATAAGTTTTTAAACTTTAAAGCATTTGTAATTGGTGATGGAGAAACCAAACAAAAAATTAAAGACACATGTATTAAAAATAATGTTTCTTATAGCGAAAATCCAATGGACGAAGTTGATGTAATATTTACATCTTGGATTACAAATATAGAATTTGCTTTGCACGGTTTGGATATTGTAGCACTCACATCATTAAATGAAGGAACTCCAGTCAGTATTATAGAAGCACAAGTGGCTGGTAAATTTGTTGTTTCTACCAATGTTGGTGGAATTAAAGATGTTTTGCATCCAAATTGTGGTTTATTATCTGAGATTAATGATAAAAATGCTTTTTTTATTAATTTATTAATAGCTTGTAAATTAGAATCAAAAACTGCTGAAGAAGGTATCAATTGGGCAATCTCAAAATTTAGTTACACGAGACTTGTTTCAGATATGAGGAATTTGTATCATCAGTTGCTAAAAACTGCATGATTTTTGATATTTTAAGGATAAATATTAACTTTGTTATATAACATATACCTATGCATTTTTATAAAATTTTATTTTCCTTGCTATTTATAATTTCATTTTCATCATGTAAATTATTTAAAGCAAACTTGATGCTTAAAACCCCAACTGATTTTACTTACGATAAAATAGCCGATACTTTAATAAAGCAAAATTATCGCATCGAAAGTAATGATTTAGTTCAGGTAAGAATTTTCTCAAATGATGGATTTAAAATTATCGATTTAGCCAACTCAGGTGGAAATTATACTCGTTTAGATTTAGACTATTTAGTTCAAAGTAATGGTTATGCAAAATTACCTTTAGTTGGAATGGTTAAGTTAGCAGGATTAACAATTGCGGAGGCTGAAGCATATTTAGAGCAAATTTATAATGAGTTTTATGTAAAACCTTTTGTAACTGCAAAAGTAACAAACAAGCGTGTTATTGTATTTCCAGGTAATGGAGGCAAGGCTCAAGTTTTAAATTTATTAAATAACAATACAACAGTTATTGAGGCTTTAGCACTTAGTGGCGGTATTCAAGAGGATGGGAAAGCGTATAAAGTAAAACTAATCCGTAATGATGCATCAAATAAACCTAAAGTTTACTTGATGGATTTATCTAAAATATCGGGTATTACTGTAGGAAATACCGTTGTATTAGCTAATGATATTATTTATGTTGAACCTAGATATCGTTTTGCTAAAACTGTTGTGGGAGAATTAACACCTGTTATTTCTTTACTGACATCAACTTTATTAATTTATTCAATATTTATAAAAAAATAATTTGACAAATCAAGACCCTAATAATATTACAGAAAGTTATAGTGAGTCAAAGTTTAATAACGAATTAGATTTTGGGTTATTACTTTACATTGTAAAAAGAAGTCTTTGGATTGTATTATTACTTTTTATTATTAGTTTAGGTTTAGCATTTGTATACTTAAGATATAGTCAAACTATTTATCAAGCCTCTTCTGTAATTCAAATTAATGATGGCCAACAAGCATCTCAAATCTTGCAAATTAATAAACTTGAAGGTAATTCAAATAAAATTGCAGAAGCAATTGAGCAAATTCGATCAAAAATATTTTTAAAAAAAGTAATTGAAAATTCAGATGTTCAAATTAGTTATTTTAATGAAGGAACATTTAAAAATAACGAGCTCTATAAATCTTCCCCTTATTTTGTAAAATTTAATGTAAAACAAAGTTCTATTTATGGAACAAAAATTTACATCACTTTTAATTCCTTAACAAATGGGAAAATTTCATTTTTCGCGAAAGGAAAAAACTTTTCAATTCCGTTTAATACAAATAATGTTTTAAATTCTCCATTCTTTGATTTAAGTATTTCATTAAACAATGAATTAGAAAATAATCAAATTCAAAATATATTAAACTCTGACAATAAATCTTACTTTGTTTTAAAAAATGTAGATGAAGTTACTAACGAATTGCAATCAAAACTGGAAATTAAGTTATTAAATGATGCTGCAAAAACGATCCAAATAACAGTTAAAGATATTAATGCGCAAAAATCAAAAGACCTTGTAAATCTTGTTTCTGAAGTATATTTAAAATATGATGTAGAACGAAAAAGTGAAAGTTCGAAGAGTATTCTGTCATTTATTGATGATCAATTAAAATTAGTATACGATGCCTTAAAGGTTTCAGAAAATAATTTACAAACGTTTAGAAAAGATAAAAACTATTCGGATAAAAATGAAGTACTTACTTCAGATTTAATGAGGCTAACAAGCATTGAAGATCAAATGCTTAAAATTGAATTGGAAGAAAAGCTTCTAGCTGAATTTCAAGCAAATATTAATAAAAACAAAAGTCTTGATACGTATCAATTAATATCTTTAATCGCCGGTACAGAAGACGAATACACGATTAAGCAATACACAACAAAAATACAACAACTATTAATTGAGAAAGAAAACCTACTATATATAGCAACTCCAAACAGTGAAAATATAAAGCAGATAAATGCGAGTATAGAAACTCAAAAAAAATTCTTAATTGAAAGCATCAATTCAGTAAGGCTAAAGTATAAATCAAAATATTCCAATTTAGCGTTAAAATCGTCCGAATTTAAAAACAAAACGGTAAGAGAGCCTAACGAAGACATGGAACATGCTCGTTTAATGCGTTTATTTAGTATTAGCGAAAAATATTACACCATGTTATTAGAACGTAAAACTGAGTTTTCTATTTCAAAAGCTGGGTTTGTTTCTCAAAATGTAATTTTAGAACAAGCTTTAAATACTGGTGAAAAAGTATCTCCAAATACTAAAAATGCCATATTAATTTCGATTCTATCAGCTTTAGTATTTTCATTATTAATAATTTTTCTTAGATATTTTTTACACAATACAATAACTTCTTTAACAGAAATTACGAGACAATTAAAATCAACTGTTTCTGTTTTAGGAATAGTTCCAAATTACAAAAGTGATGTTCCTATTTCTCAATTGGTAATTGATAAAAATCCTAAATCTCAAATTTCTGAAGCCTTTAGAACGATTCGTTCTAACATGAATTTTATTAATAATAAACCCGGGTCAAAAATAATTGCCGTTACCTCATCTATTTCGGGTGAAGGAAAAACATTTGTTTGTTTAAATATAGCTGGTATATTGGCGTATACAGGTAAAAAAGTTATTTTATTAGATTTAGATATGCGTAAACCTAAAATTCATAAGGGTTTTGGAGTAAGTAACCATAAAGGAATGAGTACCATTTTAACAAACATGACTAGTATTGACGAATGTATAAATAAAAGTCATTTTCCAAATTTAGATTATATAACCGCTGGTCCAATTCCCCCAAATCCATCGGAGTTGATTATTAGTGAAATGTTAGATATTCTTATTACTGAATTGAAAAAAACGTATGATTATATCGTTTTTGATAATCCTCCAATTGGTTTAGTAACTGATGGTGTAACAACAATTCAAAAAGCAGATTATCCAATTTATGTATTTAGAGCGGATTATTCAAAAAAAGTGTTTGTGCAAATTTTGGATAAATTGATTAAGGAAGGTAATATTAAAAAAATTGGTATTATATTAAATGGAGTTGATACAAATAGATCTTCATATGATTATAAATATGGTTATGGCTATGGAAATCAATATGGGAATGGATATTACGAAGACGATAAAGAGTTAAACAAAAGAAGAATATTAAAATCATGGAAGTCCTAGAAACAAAAATAAAAGATTTATTTGTTGTTAAACCTAAAGTATTTGCGGACACTCGCGGATATTTTTTTGAAAGCTATAATAAAGAAGTGTTCGGTAAAAATAATATTCCCGTGGAGTTTATTCAAGATAATCAATCATTGTCTCATAAAGGTGTATTACGTGGCTTACACTTCCAATCACCTCCATTTGCTCAAGGGAAATTAGTTAGAGTAATAACTGGAGCAGTATTAGATATAGCTGTTGATATTCGTAAAAATTCGCCTACCTATGGTGAACATGTCTCAATTGAACTTAATGAGGAGAATAAAACAATGTTTTATATACCACCAGGTTTTGCTCATGGCTTTGTTACATTGTGTGACAATACCATTTTTTCATATAAATGTACTCAGGTTTATAATAAAGAATCTGAAGGTACTGTTTTATGGAATGATTTAGATTTAAGGATTGATTGGAAAGCTAAAAATCCATTATTATCTGATAAAGATATTAACGGAACTATTTTCAAAGATTTTAAAAGTCCTTTTTAATGGATTTTTTTCAAAAAAATACATTATTATTTGTTATTTTAACGATTGGAATAGCGTTTGTTTTTTCCTTCGCATTTAATTTAATTTTATTGAAATTTTCCCAAAATCTAGGGGTAAGATCTAATTCAGGAAAAGAAATAAGATGGAACAGCTTATCAAAACCTTCTTTAGGAGGCATATCATTTTATTTAATTTTTTTAATAACGTTTATTTTTCTAAATATTTTTAATAGCATTACTCCATTACATTACAGTAATTTAAAAATTATTGGAATTTTAATTGCATGCACTTTGGCATTTTTAATGGGATTAGCTGACGATGCTTATAATACTAAACCACTTTTGAAATTTATAGTTCAAATTGTTTGTGGGTTAATTCTTTATTTTACAAATACTAAAATAAATATTTTCTCTAGTGAGGTATTCAATTTTACTTTTACTATTTTTTGGGTTGTTGGATTAATGAATTCTATAAATATGCTCGATAATATGGATGGAATAACAACTATTGTTTCTATAGTAATTCTTTTCTTTGTAATTTCAATGTCCTTCAATATTAATTTAATTTTTTCACCAATTGCCATCTTGAGTTTAGGAGTGTTAGGAGGATTATTTGGGTTTTTAATTTATAATTGGCATCCTTCAAAAATGTTCATGGGGGATACAGGGAGTCAATTTTTGGGTGTTTTTTTAGCTATCGTTGGAATTGAAAACTGCTGGAATTCTTTCTCATATATTAATAATTCTTGGTATGCTGTAAACCCAATTTTACTAGGCTTTATTGTTGTGCTTACTGTTTTTATATTACCAATTGTTGATACTACAACCGTTTTTATTAACCGAATTAAAAAAGGGAAATCACCATTTATAGGAGGAAAAGATCATACAACTCATCACCTATTTTTTAAAGGTGTTACCGAAAAACGTATCGCCATTTTATTTTTCACAATACAATTTATAGGACTTTGTTTAGCATTAAATTTGATTCTAAATTTTCAAATATTTTGGTTGGTGGTTTCGTTTTTGTTTTGTGTTTTGGTGTTTTTAACATTGTTTTTAAACACAATTATGATACGAAAATGAATGTTTCTGTAATTATATTAAAGTTTTTTACTGAAAAAACTTCAGAGACAAACCGAACATATATTTCATTTTTTACGCTAATTATCATTATTTTTTTATTCAAAATTATTTCGTTTCGTGTTAATAATGATTCTTTAGAATATTCAAATTCCAATTTTGAAGTATTAGGCTTGAATTTACCTTCTAATCTTTCATTTGCTGGAGAAAAAGTACCTCTAAATGATTTTGAAATAAAAGAAAGTTTAGAAAAAGAATTTTTCGGAAATAAATCATGGAAAAGTTCTTCAATTGCGTTATTCAATAAAGCAAAAAAATGGTTTCCCTTAATTGAAGCCATTTTAAAAAAAGAAGGAGTGCCTGATGATTTTAAGTATATAGCAGTAATTGAAAGTCATTTATCTAATGCTATTTCTGCACAAGGAGCAACAGGATTTTGGCAATTAATGCCAGCAACAGCAAGAGGTTATGGTTTAATTATAAATGAAAATGTGGATGAGCGCTACGATGTTGAAAAATCAACCTATGTGGCTTGTAAACATTTTAAAGATGGTTATGCTTATTTTAAAAATTGGACTCTTTCTGCTGCTGCATATAATGTTGGTATTGGAGGCATACAAAATGCTCTAAAAAAACAAAATACAAACAATTATTATGATTTACTTCTTAATAATGAAACTGGAAGTTTTATCTATCGTGTTTTAGCATATAAAACCCTATTATCAAATCCAAAACATTTTGGAGTCAACAATAAATTAAAATCCAATTATTCATTTCCTGTTTTTAAAATTGTGAAAGTAGATTCATCTATAACTAATTTAAACGTATTTGCTAAGCATTTAAATACAAATATTATTACTTTGAAAACATTTAATGCATGGCTAATTGGAGATAAACTAATAAATCCAGATAAACATGTTTATGAATTTAAAATTCCAAAAAACAAAAATATTGATTTAAGTATGTATTTTCTAGATGTTTTTCCTCAAAAACAATCTGTTGATTCAACTATTAAGTTAGCAATACCAGACTCAATTAAAGTGTTTGTTGATACTTTGAAAAAACAATAGAATTGTTTTAGTTAAACAGATTTTTGAAACTTGTATAAAAAAATAAAAACAAAAAATAAAGTATAAAGCACCAAATTATTGCCGAAATACTTAAATACGTAATTACCTTTTTTTTATCCTTATAAAAGCGCTCAGCTAAAAAAGAACCAATTGGTATAGATAAAAAGATTGGTGTTAAGATAGCAATACCTGTTAAGCCGAAGCGGTGTTTAATCCTTATTACTCTTCTATTTGATTTAGTGAATATTTTTTTAGGATGTTTAGAAGTAAACCATTTATCTTTTAATTTATCCCACCATTTTAATAATCCAGCACTTAAATAGGTAAATACAATTGTACCAAAAACAGCTCCTGAACAACTACTAAGTAATGCCATTAAGTAATTTGATTTATAAATTGCAATAACAGCTGGTATACCAATTTTAGACAAAGAAATAGTACAAGCTAAAGCGGCGGAAACAAACTTCCAGAATTCAGTACTATCCATTTTTTTTAGAACCTAATTTAAATTTTTTCACCAAATGCTAAATCTCCAGCATCTCCTAAGCCTGGTACAATATACGAATGTGAAGTTAATTCTTCATCAATTGCCCCACACCATATTGTAAAATCTTTTGTTGGCATATTGGCTTTCACATAATCAACTCCTTGCTGACTGCTAATTGCAGAAATGATATGAGTATGTTTTGGAGTTCCCTTAGCAAGTATTGCCTTAAACGCTAATACAATTGAAGAGCCTGTAGCAATCATTGGATCACATAGTATTAATGTTTTGTTATCTAAAGTTGGACTTGATACATATTCAACATGAATATCAAATGAATTATCTTTGTGATGTCTTCTATAAGCAGAAATAAAAGCATTTTCAGCTTGATCAAAATAATTTAATACGCCAAGATGCATTGGTAAACCAGCTCTTAAAATTGTAGCAATTACCGGTTGAGATACTAAATGCGATGTTTGCGCAATTCCTAAAGGTGTTTGCGTATCACGAGTTTCGTAAGCTAGTGTTTTTGATAACTCATAACTCATAATTTCACCCATACGTTCTAAATTTCTTCTAAAACGCATGCTGTCTTTTTGAATTGTTACATCACGTAATTCTGCTATGTACTGATTAAATATCGAATTTTGTTGAGATAAATTATGGATCATAATACGTTGGAATTCTAAATTTAGATTGCTCTAATTTATAATTTATAATTTACAATTTGTAACTTTTTTTACTAACTAAAAACACTCCTAAAATGATACATAATGCGGAAATAATTTTAATAGGTGTTATAGAATCTTTTCCTAAATATACGGCAATTAATGTTGCTAAAAATGGCTGGAAATAAATATACATACTCACAACCGAAGAACTTAGTGCCTTAAGAGCATAAGTATTTAATAAATAGGCTAAAAAAGTTGTTGCTATAACAACAAAAGCCATTGCAAATACCATGTGAGAAGATAATTGAGTCCATTGCACTTCTAATAAATCAGGTAATCCAAATGGTAACATATAAATAAAACCAAATAAAAACAACCATTTCATAACAGTGATGGTTTGATATTTAATCATATAAGGCTTAGCCATCACAACGAATATGGCCCATGATAGCGAATTTATTAAAGTCATTAAATCTCCAATAATGGTTTCGCTACCTAAACTAAATGAGCCTTTAAATAATAATAAGGTTAAAGCTCCAATAACGCCCAATGCTAAGCCACTAATTTTAAAGATGGTTAAGCGTTCTTTAAAAACAATAATTGTAAATAGCATAACTGCTATTGGATTACTCACCATGATAATCGCAGAGTTTATCGGTTTTGTAATACTTAACCCATATATGAAAAATGCTTGGTTTACTGCAACTCCAAACAATGCTAAAATCATTAATTTTTTAAAATCTGCCTTTTCAATTTTTTCAGATTTTATAAAAAATGAAAATGTCCAAAATAAAAGCAAAGCCCCAACAATCCTAAGCATTACCAACCCTAAAGGTTTAATAGCATCTGGCATCAAATCTTTAGCGATGCTATAATTCATGGCATAAATAACTTGCGCTATGAATAAGGATAAATGTGCTTTTAAGGTCGAATTCATTTTATTTGGCAAATATGCAGTATTATTTCCGAAATTCGTAACATGAATTTTATTGACCATTTAGGAAATAAATTTAAACTATCCGAAACTCCAAAACGGATTATTTCTATTGTGCCTTCTCAAACAGAATTACTTTGGGATTTAGGTTTGCGTGATGAAATTGTTGGTATTACAAAATTTTGTATACATCCAAAAGAAATGCATAGTAGTAAAACTAGAGTAGGTGGTACTAAAACCCTAGATATTGATAAAATAAAGAGTTTAAAGCCTGATTTGATAATTGGGAATAAAGAAGAAAATGAACATTCACAAATAGTAGAATTGCAAAAAGAGTTTACTGTTTGGATGAGCGACATTTATAATTTGAATGATGCTTATAAAGCAATAAATGATATTGGAGCTTTAGTAAGTAAAAAAACGGAAGCGGAATTTTTGTCTACAAATATTAAAAAATCTTTTTCTCAGCTTAAACAAATTAATAAATCAGTTTTATACTTGATATGGAAAAATCCTTATATGGCAGCTGGTAAATCAACTTTTATTGGTGATATACTCAATAAAATTGGCTTAAACAATGCTTTGGAACATGCTGAATTACGTTATCCTGAATTATCATTAATAGAAATTAAACAATTAAATCCTGATGTTATTTTATTATCATCCGAACCTTTTCCATTTAAAACAATCCATATTTCGGAATTAAAAAAACATCTTCCAAATACAACCATTCAATTAGTGGATGGTGAATTATTTAGTTGGTATGGAAGTCGGTTATTGAAAAGCGCTGCATATTTTAATCAACTTGCGTTATGATTCTTTAAATGCTTGGTTCAAACGTTTCAATAATAAAAACATAATTCCCGTCGCAATTAACAATAGCATACAGTTTACTAAAAAGAAATTTCCCTTATCATCAAATTTATCCCAGTTTTTAGCTAAAACACCGCTTAATTTATTTCCAATAGCTGTTGCTAAACTCCAACCACCCATCATTAATGCTGTAAAACGTAATGGAGAAAGTTTTGAAACCATTGATAATCCCATTGGACTTAAAAATAATTCTCCAATCGTAATGACGCCGTACGAACCTATCAACCAAAAAGCATTGGCTTTATCAATTCCATTGCCTGTATATTTTACTGCAACAACCATAACTAATGTAGATAATGCAGATATTAATAAACCAAAAGCAATTTTAGTTGCTGTTGTTGGTTCTTTTTTTCGACGTCTTAATAATCCAAAAAACATAACAACGAGTGGAGTTAAGGTTACTACAAAAAATGGATTAATTGATTGAAATAATTCTGTTGGAATTAAATTTAATTCTTTGCCAGGTTCAGGATATTTTTCTGGGGCTAAGTTTTTAAAATATGAAGGGTAATCAACACACTTAATTGGTTTTCCATTGCTATCTTTTATTCTTCTATAATGTTCATCTAATTGATAAACAGAATCATTTTGTGCCTTTACCGAATTATCACAAATATATAAGGCTTTAGTGGTTTTTACTAATACCGTTGGCATTTCACGATCGGTATAAGAGTTTGCATATGTTGTTAAGGCTGTACCATTTAATTTAAAAACTGCCCAAAATACAATTACAATTCCAAAAATAGTAAACATAGTGCCCATTGGTTTTTTTTCTTCAGTTGTACAACTTTTATAAATTGTATAATAAAAATAAACAACCGGAATACAAGCAAATAAAAATGCATCAGTACTATCACTTCCAAAAATGGTATCAGGAATCATCCAGCCTATTACTCCAAATCCAACTGCTATGCCTAATACGGCTAAAAAACGCATGATAATAGGTTTATCTTGAGGTGAAGGTTCTTTTCTTACATCAACATGCTTATAATGTTTCATTCCAATCCAAAAAGTAATAACTCCAATAAACATTCCAACTCCAGCAGCAACAAATGCCCAGCTCCAGCCGTATTTTATTCTCATATAGGCTGCAATAAAATTGCATAAAAAGGCACCAAGATTAATGCTCATATAAAAAATATTATAACCTGTATCTTTATTTGATTTATACTGAGGGTCGTTATATAAATTTCCTAATAAGGTCGAAATATTTGGTTTAAAGAAGCCGTTTCCAATTATCATAATTGCAAGTGATGTGAAAAATGCCCATTCTTCTCTAATTGAAAGTAAGCAATATCCAATTCCCATTAATATACCACCAAACGTTACTGAAAAACGGTAGCCAAATTTCATATCGGCTAACAAGCCACCTACAAAAGGAGTTAAATAAGCGCAAGCGATAAATGTTCCAAACATATCAGATGCCTTTGCATTTTCCCAACCAAATCCACCTTTTTCAGTGTCAGTTGTCATGTAAAGGAAAAATATCCCAATCATCAAGTAATACCCAAAACGTTCCCAAAATTCAGTAAATGCTAAAAATAATAATCCTTTAGGGTGTTTTGAAGTTGATGACATAGAGTGTAGTTTAATGTAAAAGCTATTGATTGTAATGCTTTAAAGATATTATAATATACTTTACTTCACAATAAATTTATTAGACATCAGTTCCTTTGATGTTTTTATGTTTTTTATTGAAATGGTTATGGATTTTGGATTTTGAGTAACTCCTTCTACTAAGGTTTCAATTATAGTGTCATGAATAACATGAGAATACTTCATTCCTA
Organism: Bacteroidota bacterium; assembly: GCA_038327195.1. Lineage (GTDB taxonomy): Bacteria > Bacteroidota > Bacteroidia > B-17B0 > Aurantibacillaceae > UBA4416. The sequence goes on from JBBQKU010000010.1 coordinate 96,908, forward strand.
AAATATAACTTAGTTGATATGTATTTGCATTTTTTGATTTGATGAATTTACCATTTTCAATATCAACTCTAATGTATGTTTTTAGACTATCTGGAAATTTTATTAAAAATAAATCAGTTTTATGTTTAATAATGGTATCATTTGGTACGCCAATCTGAAAAAACAAAAAACGATTATCTTCTTTCTTTACTTTAATATTTTGCTGAGCAATGATGAAACTCGAACAAAAAAATAATATACACGTTAGTCTTAATTGGCTAACCATTCTTCAATTTTTGTTTGATCAAGGTGCATATAATCAACCCAATTTTCAACAACCGAATTATTAACCATATATATGGCTGGCATATCTAATCCAGCTAAATAAATAAAATTTTTACCATTTAAAATACAGTAATCAATATTGGTGGCTTTTGTGTCTTCAAAAAATGGTTTAATTTTTTTATCTTCTCCATTAAGCACTAAATACATACTAATACTTGGATTTTTTTCATGCATAATTCTTAATTTTTTGGCTGCAATCCGGCAATGCGGACAACTCATACTCATAAAAGCAATAATGTGTTTTCCCTTACTTAATGAGGTTGGCGGAATGTTTTTCTTTGCATCTTTATACAAACTATCTAACTCCAATTTGAAATGATCTTCTTTTTTTGTTAAGTAGGCTGATGAATAATCTAAATCAACATAATTTAAAATATGGGGTAGGGCAAATGCACTCAAAAATAAAATACCAAATAACCATTTACTTACTTTTCCATAATTTAAACCATCATAATATTTATAGATAAAATAACAGGCAATAAGCGTTATTCCATTTTTTATAAGAGCTTCAACTGGCGTCATAGAAATTCTTACACCAAAACATCCACAATTTCCATTATTACCAGTGTTTATAATCACAAACACTAAATACAAACAAAATACTATCAATGATATTACAGTAAGTTTTATAGTAAACCGTTTTATGAATAGCCCAAATATGAGCAAAAAACCAATAAAAAATTCTAAGCCAATCATGAATCTTGCAATAAATGGTGCTGTTCTCCACCCAGCAATTCCTATATCTACAAATGTAAATTCAAAGGGCTCTATAGGTTCAAGTTTTGCCCAGCCACTATAAATAAATAATAAGCCCATTGCCGAACTTAACAGAAAAAATAAAATTTTTAGTAAAAGTTGTTTTCTTGTCATAATGGTGGTAAAGGTAATTATTTAAAAATAAAAAAGCTCCCGTAAATAAATACGGGAGCTATTAATTATTTAATCAAGAGATCCTGAAACAAGTTCAGGATGATTCTCCGTTAAAAACTTAAGCTTTCACACTTGCTCTAATAATATTTAAAGCGCCACCAGCTTTAAACCACTCAATTTGTTGAGCATTATAACTATGGTTTACTTTAAAGTTTTCAGAAGTTCCGTCTGTATGGTTTAAAGTGATTGTTAATTGAACACCTGGTGCAAAACTTGTTAAACCAGTTACATCAATACTATCATCTTCTTTAATTTTATCGTAATCAGCAGTATTAGCAAATGTAATTCCTAACATACCTTGTTTTTTTAAGTTTGTTTCGTGAATACGAGCAAATGATTTTACTAATACCACTTTCACACCTAAATGACGAGGCTCCATAGCTGCATGCTCACGAGAAGAACCTTCACCATAGTTTTCGTCACCTACAACTATCGATGCAATACCGTTTGCTTTGTAATCGCGTTGTACAACTGGAACTCCAGCATATACACCTGTTAATTGATTTTTTACATTATCTGTTTTATCATTAAATGCATTAACAGCACCAATTAACATGTTGTTAGAAATATTATCTAAGTGACCACGGAATTTTAACCATGGACCAGCCATAGAAATATGATCCGTTGTACACTTACCTTTTGCTTTTATTAATAATTTTAAGCCTTTAAAGTCAACGCCTGTCCATGCTGCAAAAGGATCTAATAACTGTAAACGTTTAGAAGTTGGATTTACCAATACTTCTACTTTACTTCCATCAGTTGCTGGAGCTTGATATCCTGCGTCTTTCACATCAAAACCTTTAGGGGGTAATTCGTAACCAGTTGGTTCGTCTAATTTTACTTGTTCTCCTTTATTGTTTGTTAATGTATCTGTTAATGGATTAAAACTTAAATCACCTGCAATAGCCATAGCAGCTACAATCTCAGGAGACGCTACAAATGCATAAGTATTTGGATTACCATCGGCACGTTTAGCAAAGTTACGGTTGAAAGAATGAATGATGGTATTTTTTTCTTGTTTCTCAGCACCAACTCTGTCCCACATACCAATACAAGGCCCGCAAGCGTTAGTAAATACCGTAGCACCAACTTCTTTAAATACATCTAAAAAACCATCACGCTCAATAGTGTAACGAATTTGTTCAGAACCTGGATTAATCATAAATTCTGCTTTAGATTTTAAACCTTTTGCAGAAACTTGTTTTGCTAATGATACAGCACGAGAAATATCTTCGTAAGAAGAGTTTGTACATGAACCAATTAAACCCGCTTCAATTTTTAAAGGCCAGCCATTTTTTTCAGCTGCTGCTTTTAATTGAGAAATAGGTGTTGCTAAATCTGGAGTAAAGGGCCCATTTACATAGGGCTCTAATTCAGATAAATTAATTTCAATAACTTCATCAAAATATTTAGAAGGATTTGCATATACCTCTGCATCACCTGTCAAATGTTCTTTAATTGTATCTGCTAAAGCAGCAACATCTGCACGACCAGTTGCACTTAAGTAACGACTCATGCTTGCATCATAACCAAAAGTTGAAGTAGTAGCTCCAATTTCTGCACCCATGTTACAAATAGTTCCTTTACCAGTACAAGAAAGGCTAATAGCACCTTCTCCAAAATATTCAACTACTTTATCTGTACCACCTTTTACAGTTAAGATACCAGCAACTTTTAAGATAACATCTTTTGCACTTGCCCAACCATTTAATTTACCTGTTAATTTAATACCAATTAATTTCGGCATTTTTAGTTCCCAAGGTAAACCAGCCATTACGTCGCAAGCATCAGCTCCACCAACACCAATAGCAATCATACCTAAACCGCCAGCGTTAACTGTGTGAGAATCTGTACCAATCATCATACCACCAGGGAAAGCGTAATTTTCTAATACAATTTGGTGAATAATACCAGCGCCTGGTTTCCAAAAACCAATACCATATTTATTTGAAACAGAAGCTAAGAAATCAAATACTTCTTCGCTTTCGTGTTTTGCTCTATCTAAATCTGTTGCAGCACCTGCTTTTGCTTGAATTAAGTGATCACAGTGAACTGAAGAAGGAACAGCAACTGTAGGACGACCAGCTTGCATAAATTGTAGTAACGCCATTTGAGCAGTAGCATCTTGCATAGCAACTCTGTCAGGGTTAAAATCAACATAAGAAGATCCACGAGGATAATCTGTTAATTTCATATCAGCATCTAAATGCGAATAAAGAATTTTTTCTGCTAAAGTTAAAGGTCTACCAAGGTTTTTACGAGCAGCTTCAATGCGCGCAGGCATATTAGCGTAAACCTTTTTAATCATTTCAATGTCAAATGCCATAGGATTTAATTGTTGGTGGTTATTTGGTTAATTAGTGAATTAATTTTTGTGCTACGAATTTAATAAAATTATACCATTTTAAGGGTATAGATATTTGATTTTTTTAGATTTTTTTTGATGTCACCAAAAGCGTGTGGACTTTTGCAAGAATAATAACAATAATATGGGCGTGCCCTAAAGGTCAGCCTGTCCCCATTTTTCGGGAGACTTTGCGCTACAATCTTTTTTTCGTTCCTCAAAAAAGGATTTTCACTACAATCCCTCACACAAGTATTTATAAACTGAAAATTATAATTTCAATTGAACCTTAAACTGCAAGAGGGATGCAAGCGAAAAGCTTTTTTGTTGATTGAGGACGTTGAGACACTCGAAACGTCGATTTGCAAAAAACTTGAAGCGACAGCCCGCTCTGGCTTTAGCCAGACTTGCCCAAAATACTATGCTAACCTTAGTACTTTTATTGGTTGAATGGCTAAACTTTGAGTCACATTATCAATATGATTGCTGGTAGTAGATTTAGGTTCTTCTAACTTATTTTGAAATTTATTAACTCCAACTAAAATCAATTTACCATCTTTAAAATCTGCAATCAGTTTGTCTGCATCTTCTTTTATTAAAGTATGAATATAATTCAGTTTTAACGCATTAATTAAGCCTCCTTTAGTTTCTATATCTTTAAAAGAATTCCAAGCTTTTTCGCACATGGTTTTAGTAATGGTTTCGATGTAGTAAGAACCAGCTGCTATATCAGACACTTTATTTAAATAACTTTCGTCTTTCAAAATTAACTGTTGGTTACGAGCCATTCTGCTACTAAAATCATTATCAGGATTGACTTCATAATCAAATGGAAATACGACTATGCTATTTGCACCGCCAATACTTGCACTCATTATTTCTGTTGTAGAACGTAATAAATTATTATAAATATCAATGCTGGTTTTATTTACTAAAGTAGTTTGTGCATGGATATGAATTTGAGCTTCACAATTATATTGTTCTAAAATAAAATTGGCCAATTTTCTCAAGGCTCTAAGTTTGCAAATTTCCATAAAGAAATCGCCACCAACTGATGCAGTTATGTGTAACGTTTTAAGATCCGCTAATTTATTTTGAGTGGTTAATTCGTTTAAATACTCATTAATATGAGAAATAGAATAAGCTAACTGATTTACCGGATTTGCCCCAGCTTCATTGTAAATAGAAGTATTTATAGAAATGGTACTTAAGGGATTTGTAATGTTTATTTTACCATTTAAGGTATGATCACTTTCAATAAAACAATATTGATTGTAATTTTTATTTTCTAAAAATGTGTTTAATTCTCCTTCAAATTCTGGAGCAACTTCAAATAAAGAATAAATATGTTCAAATAAAATACCTTTACATAACGTTTCAAAATTTGTTTTCTGTGTAATTTTAAAAACTAAACCAGATGCTCCATTTTGCAATGCATTTAATGCTTTGGCATTTGCAATTTTTTCGTCGCCAACATTTATATATTCGCAAATACTCCAATCACTTGACATCGAAGCGTTTTCATTACTTAGCTGAATGTCTTCTTTAGTATAAAAAGGCTTAACATAGATGCCACTATTTGTTTTCCAAACAAGGTTGTTAAAATCAATTCCTTTTAAATCTTTTATTATTTGTTCTTTCCAAGCTTCAGCTGTGGTACTATTAAATTCAGAAAATAAATGTTGCATAATAAGAACTGAAATTAAAATGTTTGAGAAATTTCTCTTTTAATATAACTAATTGCAATATCTGTAGGCAATTTAGAATCAAGACTTGCGGTATTATTTAATATCATCATTGCAAAATCATTACTTGGAGCATCAGCAGATACTTTTGAAGAAGTTATATTAATCGTTCTAATAATTTCTTCCTTAGCAGTTTTTACTAATTCCCAAGCACCAGCTGAAATGTAAATTTGTTGAGATAAATTATGTTCGTATTCTGTTTTTACTGCAACTACTAAATCATGATGTAATTGGCGAGTACTCATTCCATTTTTATTAACCCTTACTACAAGGCTGTTTGGATTAATCCGTTCTAAAAAAATAACGATACGCTCATAAGCTTGTATTTTAAGCGGAGTAATAGTTGCCAATGATGTTTTCTTTAATTCGTATTCTCGGCGTCTTTGATCGTTATCTAAAAAACGTTTTACTAAAAAATAGGCGGCTGCAAAAACTGCTAATGCAGGAATAATGATTTTAAGAAGTTCGATAAATGATTCCATAGTTTAGGTTTTTATTTTATACCAATAGATATAATGTATTGAAAGGCTAAAGATACACAAATACTGTTTATTTTAAATATTCATTTCAAAAACTAATTTATTTATCCGCCTGCCTTTTTTGCTTTGTAATTTGCTTTAGTAAGTAATTCTAATAATTTATCTCTGTTATCACCTTGTATTAAAATGTTGCCATCTTTAGAATTTCCTCCAACACCACATTTTTGTTTCAATAATTTAGTTAAATCGTTTAAATCATTCTCAGTACCAACAAATCCACTAATACGAGTTAATAATTTTCCACCACCAATTCTGTCTAAAAAAAGTTTTAAATTTTGTTGTTGTGGAGGTAATGTTTCGTGAGTTTCTTCATCATTACTTTCGTAACTAAAATTTGGGTTTGTAGAGTAAACCACATTTACTCTGGTTTTGTCTTTTTTACTCATTTTTTTCTAAATATGAAATAACTGATTAAACTTCCTATAATTAAACTAATAATTGCGACTAAAGCTATTACTTTATTATTATAATCTGGTCCATTGTCTTTTGAACTTATAGACTCATCATTATTTTCAATATCTGTATTTTCGGTTTCAATTTTAAATAAACTATCTTTTAAATTATGATGTTTTTTTAGGTAAAATATAGCTGAATCATAGCTTGCTTGTCCCTCAAACCATTCTGATTTTATACTATAAAAATTAACTAGTTCATCGTAAATTTCATAAGATTTACAGCTATTTCCGACTAACGAAAGATAGTTTTGAGCTTCGTTGTATTTCTTTTGTTTCGTTAATACATCTGCAATATTTAAATAACTATTTGCTAAATCAACTTCATCTTCAATCATCATTCGCAATTTCAAACCATCTTGCAAGTAGGCTAGGGCAGTATCCAATTTGTTTTGACTAGTTAAAGCAATACCAATATTATTATTACAAGTTGCTATTAATTCGTAATCACCTAATTTATCAGCATAAATTAAGGCTTGTTTTAAATTTAAAACGGCGGCATCATCTTGCTTTTGAGTATGTTTTAAGGCGGCAATATTTATTAAACAACGGGTTATTCCTTTTGTATTTCCTAATTTATTATTGAGTTGCAGTGCTTGTAAATAGCTTGTTTCTGCTAATTTAAAATAATTAATATCACTATAAATATTTCCTAAGTTGGATAAATTCATAGCGCAACCTGTTTCGTATTTTATGGCTTGATTTAGCGTTAAAGCCTTTTTTTGATAGTTTAATGCTTTTAAATAATGTGTTTTTTTATAATGTAAAATTCCTAATAAATTATATGCTTTTGCTAAATGCTTTTGATTGTTACATTCAATAGCCTTTTTATTGCAAGCTTCTGCAAATATCCATGCATTGTCAGGTTCTGTGTTTCGTAAACTAAAGCCTTTGTTATATAATTGATTCACACTTTCAGTGTCATTATCAATACTGTTTAATTGAAACAATAGAGAATCTATAGATTGCGAATAACCAATAAAACTGGTTAAAAAAAATAATATAAAGGGTCTAATTGTCATTAAAGGTTAAATATAATTTGTTTTTACTTAATTTGTATTATATTTTTTCTAAAATGAAATTTTTAAAAATCTTAGTTTTAATTTGTTTAATTGCTTTTCCAGCATCTTTAGTCAGTCAAATTAAAATTGATACAGTTACATTTAGTCTGCATTGTTCTGAAAATAAGATTTTTGTTGAAGAGAATTTATTGGATCAAATGGATTCCATTTTTAGTAAATTAGGGTTTAATGATTTAGAATATAATACAACAATTTACCAATCAATTATTTTTGGACATACTGATAACAATGGATCAAAGAAAACCAATCAAATATTATCTGAAAAACGAGCGGAATATGTTTTTCAAATTATAGATCAGGAATATAAGGTAGGTAATAATATAGTTTTAGGTTTTGGGGAAACTAAAGCTATAGCTGAAAACAATACTGAAATTGGCAGAGCAAAAAATAGGAGAGTAGAGGTTACTTTGATTTATTCACAGCAAAAAATAAATCAACCGAAAGTACCAGTTTCTTCAATTTTGCGCGACACAATACTAATTTTTGAAGATGGCACTAAACTTAAAATAAATTTAAACGATTATTATTTAATTAGAAATTGTATTAGTTACGAGCGTAAAACAAGCATGTATGATTTATTTGAAGATTTAGCTGCCAATGATAATGATGATGTTTTTTATAATTTCGGGAAAGTGAAAATTAGTTGGTGTAATGCTAAATGCTTAAATAATAAAATTACATTAAGTATAAAAGTTCCTGATACTTTGATAAAAGCATATCTTAAAGAAATAAAAACCTATGTAAAGCAGCTCAAAAAACAACAAGCAAAACTAGTAAAACATAAAGATAATATTTGGTATATAGATGCGGTTTCCTATTGCCCTTTTGAATTTATAGGATGTGGTTTTCACTGTAATTACAAAGGAAAAAAAGATAAATTAAAAAAAGTAAAATATGTTGCGAAAGATGATTTTAGAATAATTGGTGCTTTTATTAGCAATGGAACAATGTTTAGTTATAAAAAAATAAAAAAACCTAAACGAAAAATTAAATTTAAAGTGACTTGTCCTGGTTTGTTACCTATGGTTTCTGTTATTGCAATAAACAAAAATAGTTTGGACACCGTTTACTTTGCGCAGGGCACAGAAAAGGAAATTCAATTCAAAAAACGTTGCTTCAATTGTATAGATAAAAATATAATAATTGGCAATTTTTTAGGGATAAAAATTCATAAACGCTTATTAAGGAGAAAATATATTTTTAAAAACGATAACTTTGATAAGAAAATAATTAGAAAGTAAAAAATAATTAAATTAAAATATCTCAATTTTCAATATGATGCATTATAAAATATATTTAAAGAATCCGCAATCACACTATATCTATATAGACTTAACTATTTCAAATATTACAACTAATTTCATTGAACTTCATTTACCAACTTGGCGACCTGGAAGATATGAATTAGGAAATTTTGCTAAAAACATTAAACGTGTTGATGCTTTTGATGAAAACAAAAAAACACTTAACTATCACAAAACCAACAATAACTCTTGGCATATTGAGACAAATGGTTCAAAATTAATAACGGTAACTTATAGCTATTACACTTCCGAAATCAATGCTGGAAATTGTTTTGCTGATGAAAATCAAATATACATTAACCCTGTGCATTTATGCATGTATGAAGATAGTAAACTAAACAAACCGCATGTTATTGATTTAGAAATACCAGATTCGTATAAAATTATTACATCATTAGATTTAAATAATAAAACACTAACTGCTTCTAATTTTGATGAGTTAGCTGATAGTCCAATAATGGCAAGTGCTTCCATTAAATCTGATTTTTATGAAGTAAATGGTATAAAATTTTGGTTACATTTTAATGGTGAATGCAAGCCCGATTTCGATAAAATCAAAACTGATTTTATAAAATTTACAAAAACCCAATTGGCTTTTTGGGGCAGCATTCCAGTTTCTGAATATCATTTTATGTTTCATGTTTTGCCGTTTAAATTTTACCATGGTGTTGAACATCAAAAGAGCACAGTCATTGCCATTGGACCTGGTTATAATTTAAATTCAGGCGTAACTTACGAAAGTATATTAGGAGTTTCTTGTCACGAATTGTTTCATACTTGGAATATAAAATACATTCGTCCTAAAGAAATGTTACCATATGATTTTTCAAAAGAAAACTATGCTAGAACAGGTTTTGTTTATGAAGGCTTTACAACCTATTATGGTGATTTATTATTATTGACAAGTGGCGTTTTTACAGATAAACAATATTTTGAAACACTTGAAGAGAGATTAGATAAACACTTTCACAATTATGGTCGATTTAATTTATCAGTAGCCGCTTCAAGTTTTGATACTTGGTTAGATGGTTATGTACCAGGAACGCCCTATCGCAAAACATCAATTTATGATGAAGGAAATTTAATTGCATTGATGTTAGATGTTTTAATTTTTAAACATTCTAATCACACAAAAGGCTTAAAGGATGTTTGTCAAGTTCTTTATAATCAATTTGGGAAGTTGAATTTGGGTTATACTGAAACGGATATAATCACTATTTGTGAAAAAATGGCAGGCGTTTCATTAAACTCTTTTTTTGAAAAATATGTATACGGAACGGAAGATTATGAAACTCCTTTATTAGAATGTTTTAAATATTTAAATATTGACTATGTCAAAAACCCTAGTCTTCAAATTTCTGAACATCTTTTTGGTTTTAAAACGGTAGATTTTGGGTTAAACCGTAAAATATCGTTAATTGCTCCTTATTCTCCATCTTGGAAAGCTGGATTGAGCATCGGGGATGAAATAATCGCTGTAAATGGCTACGCACTTAAAAATGATTTTAATGATTGGATGCAATATTTTAAAGATTCAAATTTGGAATTAGCAATTATATCATCACAATGTTTAAAACAGGTTACACTATTTAATTATGATAAAGGAGTAACTTATTTTCATTCAAATAAATTAGCAAACTCAAATAATATTGATGTTTACAACGCTTGGAAATTGATAAATAGTTAGATGAACCTCTTATATTTATCTTTAAACCTTTGTAATTATCCGATTATTGTTAATAACTATAAAGCCTTAGCTTGTTTTTATACAAAAATTGTTATTTTTTTGTATAAATAATTAAACTATTAATAAACTTAACTAAAAAACAAAAAATTATGGAAGAAACAAACACAACACCAACAGCACCTCAAGGTAAAGGAATGGCAGTAGCTGGATTCGTTATATCTCTTGTAGCGTTAATATTCTATTTTATTATCGCAGTTGCTGTTGCAGCTCAAGCAATAATGGGTGGTGGATACGGACTAGGTATTTTCTGGTTAGTATTATCATTAGCAGGAACTGGATTATGTGTAATGGGAATGATGAAATTAGGTAAAACTGGTGGTAAAAAAGGTTTAGCAATTGCTGGTTTAGCAATTGGTGCTGTAGCTACTATTTTAACTTTAATGTTAGTTATGGGTATTGGCAAAATGCAATCTGCTGGTGGCGATTTAGGAGATAAATTTAAAGAAGAAATGGAAAAAGCTGCAACTGAAATGCATCATGATGTTGATGCTGCTATTGATACAGCTCAAGCTAATCACTAATCACTCATTTAATTTTTAAAAATGACTATCCTTAATAGGGTAGTCATTTTTTTTTGACTTTGTCACTAATTATCTATCCGTAAACTCCAAGTACTTGTCCGAAAGCTTCAATTTTGAGGCTTGCGTAGTCAATAAAAAAGAGAGTTTGTGTTTATAAATGATCATTTTTTTGACAAGCATAACGAAAAAAGTGGAGTTTTAGGTCATGTAATTCTTAACCAATTTTAACGTTATATAAATACTATTTAAAGAAAACAATCGCTTTATGTTTTATAACAAAATTGTATATTAGCAGACCAAAAAATGACGAAAAACTTAGTTATAATTCCAACATACAACGAAATTGAAAACATCGAAAAAATGATTCGAACTGTTTTTGGTTTACCAAGAGTATTTGAAATTTTAATTGTTGATGACGGCTCTCCTGATGGCACTGCTTCTAAAGTTAAAGAACTTCAAAAAGAATATCCAAACATACTTCATATCGAAGAACGAAAAGGCAAATTAGGATTGGGTACTGCTTACATTCATGGTTTTAAATGGGCTTTGAAAAATAATTATGATTTTATTTTTGAAATGGATTGCGATTTTAGTCACAATCCAAAAGATTTAATCCGTTTGTTAGAAGCTTGCGAAAATGGCTCTGATGTTGCTGTTGGCTCTCGTTATTGTAAAGGTGGGCAAATAAGTAATTGGCCAATTGGACGTATTTTAATGAGTTATTTTGCATCTGTATATGTTCGTATTGTATTATGGTTACCTGTAAAAGACACAACTGCTGGTTTTAAATGTTATCGAAGAAAAGTTTTAGAAGCAATTGAATTAGATAATATAAAATTTATGGGTTATGCTTTTCAAATTGAAATGAAATATAGAGCTTATAAAAAAGGTTTTAAAATTCAAGAAGTTCCAATTTTATTTACTGACCGAATACTTGGCGTAAGTAAAATGAGTACTAAAATATTTAAAGAAGCATTTTTAGGAGTTTTACAAATGCGCTTTAGTTCGTTAAAATAATTTATTTTCAAAAGAGTATGCAATTAAAATTTATTTTCCTTTTTGTAGCATTTCAAGTTACATTAATTTCTCAAACTGAAACACATTTAAAAAATTTAACCATGCTAACACATGGTGGTGACAATGCTGAAGCTTATTTTAGTTATGATGGAAAATATGCTTCATTTCAAAGTAATAATAAAAATTGGGGTTTAAAATGTGATCAAATTTTTAATTTAGATTTAGCAAAAGCTTCAAAAGATTCATTATACAAACCAACTCAAATTTCAACAGGGCAGGGTAGAACTACTTGTAGTTATTTCCTAAAAGACAATAAACACATTTTGTATGCGTCAACTCACAAAGGAGGAATAGATTGTCCGCCAGTTCCTGAAACAAAAGGAAAATATTTATGGGCTGTTTACAATACATTCGATATTTATGTTGCTGATTTAAAAGGAAAAATAACAAAACAATTAACGAATACTCCTGGCTATGATGCAGAAGCTACCGTTTCTCCTAAAGGAGATAAAATTGTTTTCACGAGTGATAGAAGTGGGGATTTAGAACTTTGGACTATGGACATTGATGGTAAAAATCAAAAACAAATTACATTTGGATTAGGTTATGATGGCGGTGCATTTTTCTCTCCTGATGGTAAACGTCTTGTTTTTAGAGCTTCTCGACCAACCAAAGAAGAAGAAGTTAAAGAATATAAAGAACTTTTAAAACAAGGATTAGTAGCTCCAACAACTATGGATATTTATACATGTAACGTTGATGGAAGCGATTTAAAACAAATTACATTTTTAGGAAAAGCAAGTTGGGCACCGTTTTTTCATCCGTCGGGCAAAAAAATAATTTTTTCAAGTAATCATCATAGTAAAAAAGGATATGACTTTCAATTATTTATGATTAATGATGATGGAACCAATATTGAACAAATAACCAACCAAAGTTTATTTAATGCTTTCCCAATGTTTTCTCCAGATGGTAAAAAATTGATTTTTTCTTCAAATAGAAATAACGGAGGAACTCGTGATACTAATTTATTTATAGCTGATTGGGAAGATTAATTGGTTATTCAATTTTAAAAATTAAAAGATGAAACACTATTCAACTTTTGCAATAGAACAATTTGGAAAGCATATACATGGTGATGTAGAAGCTTTTAATTGGTTAATGAGTAATGATTATCGCGAATTAATAGCCGTAATTGATGCCATTCGTGATGATAAAAAAGCGTTTAAATTTTTAATAGAAGGTAATCATATGGTTCTTGCAGCTTTTGTGAATACAATTTGGGACGATTTAAAAGCCTTTAAGTTTTTAATTGATTCTAAAGCATATGATTGGGCAGCTTGTGCAAATGTTGTAAATGGTGATGAAAAGGCAGAGGAGGCATTAAGAGCAGCAGGAAAACTACATTATGTAGCGGTTGCCAAAGCTATTTTAGGTCGCATACATGAAGATGGTGATAGGGCAACAACTCCTTGGGGCATAATGAAAAATTTATTTGACTTTAAAAAGAAATTCGATTAATTCTAACCTATGAGAATAATAGATAGTATTCCGCATCCTTCAATTAGTATTTCAATTTTTAATATGAATGATAAATACATTGTAAAGTTTGAAGCTGGACCAATGGAGCAAAGTTTTAAATTTCATACAGAGCAAGTAAAATCAGTTGAGAATTTAAAAAAAATGATTAATGATGATTTTATTGAGGCAGTACGTTTACGTTTTAATGAGATGTTTTTGCAAATGAAAAATGCTTAAAAAAAATGCCAGTTTGATTTACAAACTGACATTTTTAAATGTATCAATATCCCTCTTTTATCCAATACAATTTAATTTAATAATTTTCTCTTTTAATTTGGCCCAAGATTAGGGAAGCTTACAATACTATGTTTATTAGACATTTGCAAAGCAAAAATAATTTTCTTTCCCGAAGGGACTGCTTTTGCAAATGCCTTATACGTCCGCCCAAATTGAATTTAGGTGCTGTTATGTGTTCGGTGGTTGTATTTAGTTGCAGTTAGTTTAAGTGTCCGCATACACAGAAATAAATTATGCTAAATATACTTTGCTCTTTTTTCTACGGTTAGGTCGACACGTTTAGTTATGTAAGCTATTTTAATTTACAATTATAATATCCGATTACTGTAGGTTCTGGCGGATAAGAATTGTCAAAAATAGTTGTTTCATTGTCACATTTTATTTTCGCTTTTTTCTTAGTGTCTTTTATTGTTACTGTTTTGTCTGGAAAATTGTCTTGAGTACAAAAACAAGTATAGTTTTTCTTACAACTTCCTAGTGTAAGAACTAATAGTGATAATAAGATTAATGTTTTCATATTGGTCAATTTATGTTTTAAGTTAAGTTTCTCAGTTCTTGTCAACCACTGACACATAACGTTTTCGCGCTAAAAAAACGGTTTGATTTGAAACAATGTCTACCGAAACGCTAATAACAAAGCTAACTGCTTTTTTGACTTTTGCAAAGAAAAAATAAGTGTCTTTCCCGAAGGGACAACTTTTGCAAAAGCTTATACTTCTGCCAAACTGTTTTTTAGCGTGTGTTATAGCCTAGGTGGTTTTTCTGCGGTTATTTAATACACAGCTTTCGTTTCTGCCGATAATAGTATAGAAAGTTATTTTTAAACTTAGTTCATAATTTTAAACTTAGTTCATGATTTTCAGTTGCCACACAAAGGTCGATACGTTTTGTGAAATTGCGTTTAGGTCAACTTACAATTTAACCAAAGACCAAATAAATAATGCTATTAAACCAGTTAATATATAAATAGCTATTACATATTTCAAATTCAGCTTTTCTATTTTGAACTTATTAATAACGTATATCAATATAAAAACAGAAAGATGCCAAAGTACGAAAATCGCTATATACGTAAATATGTCTGAAAATAAGCTTGAAACATTTTGTCCCTCAGCAAATAACATGATAGGTAAAAGTAATAATATGAATAAATATTTTTTATATAACATAATAAGATTGTTGTTGTCCAAATGTAGTTATTCAGTTCTCGTCCACCACTTGGCTATAACGTTTTGGAGCTAAATTTCAGTTTGGGGTTTGAAACTTTGTCTACCGAAATGTTACAATAAAGATAACTGTTTAATGGACATTTGCAAAGCAAAATAAATGTCTTTCCCGAAGGGACTGCTTTTGCAAATGCTTGTACTTCCGCCCGCATTAGGCAAAGGTGCTGTTAGCAGTAGTTTTTTATGTGTCAGTTTATTTGTCTAGTATAGACACTTTTACGTTTAGGATAAATTAAACTCTCATAGATTATAAATTGTTTTTTATTCAGCTTAATAATTTTTGCGTCTCTGTCAGGCATTTGGTGAGGAGACGGAGATTCTTGATTTGATGCGTAAAGATGAAGTATCTTTTTGTCCCAATTAATTTTCCATTTCCCGCTTGTTACTGTTGGTCTATTAGCTAGAGTATGGTCTTTGTAATAGCAAATATACTTGACCGTATAAATACCATTTTCTTTAAATTCAAGAATAGTTTTTGATGAGTCAAGTGCATAACCGTCAGGAGCAGTTAAAAAGAAGTCCTTTAATAACCACTTACCTTCAAGTTTACTCGATTTCGGGTCGGAAGTTTGTCCAACCATTTGGAAGGTAATTGTCAAGAAACATATAAATAATAGTTTAGTCATGGTTGTCTAAAATTACTGCTAACGTATTGCAGCTAAAAGAAAGTGCGGTTTGAAACCGTTGTCTACCGAAAAGCTACTAACAAAGATAGAATGTTTGTGGACTTTTGCAAAGCAAAATAAATGTCTTTCGCGAAGCGGCTTTGTTTGCAAATGCTTTGATGTCCGCCCGCATTTTTTTTAGGTGCTGTTAGCGGTTGGTATTCTGTTTTGGTAAAGGTTTTCTTTCTACTTTAATCTGAACGTTATCCATTGAAACAGTTAAGTATTTCATTATTTCCTGAAACTTAGCCATGTCTAATGTTTGATTAACATTTTCTTTCTCTTCGGTTGAAAAATGCATTATTGCATATGCTTTAAAAAAAGGATTTGAAAAAGAATATTTACCCGAATTTTCATCGAATCGAAGTATTTCACCATAGTCAGCTGTAGTTAATAAATTTAAGTATTCTGAAATATTAAATGAATATGCTTTCTTATTACTTCTATGATTTAAAATTTCTTTTTGAGTTAACTCATCTTTTTGAGATTTACAGAATGCGTGAAGAATACCTTTTGTGTTATCTAATTTTCCATCTCTTGGTTTCAAAGCTCTATCTAAAATTTCTTTAAATGAATCTGAATTTTGTTTTAAATAATCCAAGACGGCATCCTCTAATGTTTGAGTTTTAAATTTCTTTTTTATTTTTTGCGCGGTTAAAACGCCATTGTTATAACAAATACTAAAACAAATATGATGACAGATAGCAGCAAGTGAATTAGAAAATCTAATTATATCACTATGTATTTTAGCCTCAAATTGAATATTAAGTAATTTTTCTCCTTTTATAATAATATTTACAAGCTCCTCTTTTGTCATAAGAGGAACATGTATTTCTGCAATTCTATTATTTAGTTCATTGTCATGATTTACAACTTCTCGTGCTGTTCCAACTGCGCCAATGGCGATTATTTTTACTTTTTTATATTTATTTGAAGTGTCTACAAATATTTTTAATATTTGGGAAAGTTTTTGTCTTTCTTCAATTTTCACCTTGTGAAAATCCTCTATAATCCATGTTATTTCGGCTGCCCCTAAAAATTCAGCAAGACGTTGAGGCGTTAATTGAACAGGTAATGCCCTCTGTTTTTTCTCTGTGTATTCAGTTGCTAATTCTGTTTTAAGGGTAGAGTCTAGAGCAAGATAACTAGCCTTTAAATCAGCTCCTATTTTCGCAGAGTCTTTTGTTGATTTCTCTGATACATAGTAAGGGTTTAATTTATCAAAGGCATCCAAGATTATTTCATTTATAGTTGTATCTAAAATACAGTTTGTTACTATAAACTTGATTTTATTTTTATTTAATATATTTTGGGTAATTGTTGTTTTCCCACTACCAGAATGTCCATATATTATTAATTGCATTCCAGGAATTAATAATCCTTTGTTAATTTGCTTATCAATTTCTTCTCTTTCAACAAATGTTAATTTAGCAGAAGTAGAAGGAGTAAAGACGTCTTGTATTTTATTAGCTCTTCCTCTTATTTTATTTATTATTGTTTGTATCATAAATTATTTTGTCAATTTTACTTAAAAAACTTTATTATAAATCCAGATTTTGGATTTGTCACTTTGTCATCCGAGATGTTTTTTTGAAGATACTGTTTTTTTATGAAATTAAAGTGAAATACAAATTTTTATAGTTTAGTTTTCTATTCTACAATACTTACCGCTAACGTTTTCGCGGTTTGCTTCGGCCGTTTTGGAACCGTTTTCTACCGAAATGTTTAAATAAAGATAACTGTTTCTATGCATTTGCAAAGAAAAATAATTGTCTTTCCCGAAGGGACAAATTTTGCAAATGCTTTGATGTC
>JBBQKU010000011.1:0-109454 GCA_038327195.1 Bacteroidota bacterium
TTTGCTCCAAGCAATTTATAAGTAGAATCTAAATCAGCTTGGTAAAATTGAGAAAACATAGAAATAGGTTTTAAGTATTTACCATAAAATACATAATTCCATTTACTATTACTTTCTGTGAAATAATGAAAGGCAATACCACTATCGTCTTGTATCACATGTTCACTTTGATTTAAAATAACATTCCGAATCATAGAAAAATATCCTTTATGCATTAAATACGAAGCTCCTTTTAAGTAAGTATTAACTGTTCCCATATTTGATAAATACGTCATAAATCCTTTATTATATTTTAAACCGCCGTCGGCTGCATTTAACGAGAAATAGCAAACGGTTTTTGGTTGATTATTTTTATCAGTAAATTTTATTTCAACACCTTTCGTTGGTGATTTAGTTTTTTTAAGTTCCATAAAGGAATTTACATAAACGGTTTTGCCCATACTATCAACAATTACAGGCTTTGCTGAGCAAATAGTATTACCTGTACGTTTCAAAAACAAAAATAATAAATGCAAAGTGCCATCAACCTCAGCATTTTTTAAATCTTTACTCATGCTCGCAGTTCTAAAAAAACTAAATTTCAAAATTGCATTTAACGATGTATTTACTCGATTATAATAAGCTGCCAACGAATCAATTTCCTCTTTTTTAAAATTTGGCAAACTTCCAACTGGCTCTAATCCAATCATAACATATTTATCTGCATCTGGAAAAAATGTTTGAGCATGTAAAATATCTGGTCCAGAAAATGGATAAAATAAAGTGGTTTGTTTTTTTACAACTTTCGAAATCTCATTTTCTCTAAATGTACGCAGGTTTGTTAATCGGGTTGAGTCAAAACTTATCCAGCGTTTATTAAAATTTGAACTGAACGATTTAAATGACCCTGTGGTTTGCACATAATTATAAATAACATTTGAGTCGGCAATTCCTGACATTAAATTTGCTAAAGCATTTAACGTATCATTTATACAGGGTGATAAATTTGTTTTCAAAATCGAAGAATCCGAAACAATTTGTGTTGCACTGTCTTTATCAGAAACAATTATTTTTACTTCTTCTGTTTTTTCAGAATTTGTATGACATGCACTAAAAGTTAGTGCTACTAATAAAATTAAAATAAATGATTTATACATGTTTGTTTTTTGAGAATTGTTTACCAATAATATAAATTGCCCCCCCAATTAATAAATTTAAAAGCCCCCAAAGTGATTCTTCTGTTTTATTGATGAATACAAAATAAATAGTAAATCCATTTAATGCCAAAAATAAAATAGGTGTTATAGGGTATCCCCAAGTTTTGTATGAAGTATTTTCGATTTTTCTGGATCTCAAAATAAAAACACTCATCACAGTTAAAAACGTAAAAATACTTAAACTAAAACCTACAAAAGTAAGAACCGATTCGAATTGTGATGTTAATATTAAAATGACTGTAATGCTCGATTGTAATATTACAGCTATATAAGGAACATTATTTTTATTGGTAATCGCTAAAAAATTTAACATCGGCACATCATCACCCATTGATTTAATAATGCGTGGACCAGCCATTATCATTGCACTAATAGATGATATTAATAAAAAAGCGATAACCAAACTCATAAATTTTCCAAAATATTCTCCAAAAATATGACTTGCCGAAACATGTCCTATTTCTAAAACTCCTGCTAATTCAGAAGCTGGAGTACTATACATAAACACATAATTTAATAATACATAAATAGCAGTAACAATAAGCGTCCCAATAATTAAAGCTTTTGGCAAATCCTTTTTCACATCGTGCATATCGCCTGCCAAATAAGAAGCTGCATTCCAACCACTGTAAGCGTATGAAACATAAATTAGTCCAATCCAAAACCATTTACTGAAAATCTCATCTTCCCAATTAACTTCTGGCAAAATAGAAACCACATGTGCCGGCGTACAACAAAAACCTGCAGCAATAAAAAGAATAATAAATATTATTTTTAATAAGGTTAATATTTTTTGAAAACTACTTCCTGATTTTAAATTAGTGGCATGTATTACAGTTATTAATCCAACTACTGCAAGTGCGCAAACAGTTATATTCACTTGAGGAAAAATAACATTTACATAAGTTCCTAATGCTACAGATGCCAAAGCAACTGGAGCTGCAAAACCAACCGTTGAAGAAACCCAACCCGATAAAAAACCAACAAATGGATGAATGAGTTTTGATAAATACACATATTCACCACCACTCTTTGGAAATGTGACACCAAGTTCTGCATAAACCAAAGCACCACATAAAGAAATTACACCTCCCAAAAGCCACAATACTAATATGCTAAATACAGAATGAATATTTATTAATTGAAATCCTAGACTTGTAAATACGCCTGTGCCAATCATATTAGCAATAACTAATGAGATAGCTGTATAAAATCCAATTTTATAAACTGAATTCATTAATCGTAAGATTGAGTTGATTTAGAAGAAAGCTCCAACATAATTTGATATTCTTCTGGCGATAAATCGTTGTAATAAAAATTAATCGGATTTACTTTTTCTCCATTTTTAATAACTTCATAATGAACATGGGGGCCTGTGCTTAAACCAGTACTGCCGACGTAACCAATCAAATCACCTCGTTTTACTTTCGCACCTGGTTTAGTTGCAATTTTACTCATATGTCCATATAATGTTTGATAACCGAATCCATGATTTATGACTACGTGATTTCCATAACCTTGTGATGCAGCATCTGCAACCTCTACTACTCCATCACCAGTAGCATAAATTGGCGTTCCTTGTTCTGCAGTAAAATCCATCCCTGGATGAAACTCTTGCGATTTATATATTGGATGAGTTCTCCATCCGTATCCACTTGGCGCATGCTTTAAATTTTTATTATTCAAAGGCATTATAGCTGGAATGGATGCAATTAATTTTTCCTTTCCTCTTGCCATCTTAATAACATCATCATAAGACTTTGACTGAATATATAATTGTTTTGTAATTCTATCTAGAGCCATTGTAGTTTCTGTCATTAGGGTTGAATTTTCGTAACCTTCTAAATCTTTATATCGACTACTTCCTCCAAATCCTGCTTGTCGAAGTGAACTTGAAATAGGCTCTGCTTCAAATATGACTCTATAAATATTATCATCCCTATCTTGCAAATCATTTAAAACGGTTTGAACTTGGTTCATTTTTTTAGTGAGTAAGTCATACTGTAATTTCACAACTTCTAATTCCCTATTCTGTTTTTTTTGAAGTGGTGACGGTAAAAACTTATTTGCTAAAGCAATTGTGATTACAGCAAATACAATTCCCGTTGCTAAATACGAAAGAACTTGTAAAAATCTTACTTTAAAAGAGACTTTTACTTTTTCGTAGGTTAGGGATTTCGTATTAAATCTATATTTTACTTTAGACATCTTTTTTTCTTAAAAGCCGAGTAAAGATACTTAAAAAATTTAATTGCCGAACTCGATAAATCATGTAAAAAAGTGAATAATTTGTGAGGATTTGTACTACTGATTTTCATATATTCACACTTTCTTTTTTAATACTATGGAATCAAATAAAGTAAGACAAACATTTCTCGATTTTTTTAAATCTAAAGGGCACGAAATTGTACCTTCCGCTCCTATGGTAGTAAAGGGCGATCCAACTCTAATGTTTATTAATAGTGGTATGGCACCTTTTAAAGATTTATTTTTAGGAAATGCACCTATAAAATATCCTAGAGTTGCAGATACTCAAAAGTGCTTGCGTGTGAGTGGTAAACATAACGATTTAGAAGAAGTTGGCGTTGATACTTATCACCACACAATGTTTGAAATGCTTGGTAATTGGAGCTTTGGAGATTATTTCAAAAAAGATGCTATCGCTTGGGCTTGGGAATTATTAACTGAAGTTTACAAAATTGATAAAAATAGATTATACGTTACCGTTTTTGAGGGAAGTGTTGAAGAAAATGTTCCTTTTGACCAAGAAGCTTATGATACTTGGAAATTATACATTGACGAATCAAGAATTTTAAAAGGTAATAAAAAAGATAACTTTTGGGAAATGGGTGATACTGGCCCTTGTGGACCTTGTACTGAAATTCATTATGATGGGAGGAGTGAAGAAGAACGAAAAAAAGTTGATGGTGCAACACTTGTAAATAATGACGATCCGCAAGTAATTGAAGTATGGAATAATGTATTTATGGAGTTCATGCGTAAAGCAGATAAATCATTAGAAAAACTTCCTGCTCAACACGTTGATACCGGTATGGGATTTGAGCGCTTAGTTCGTGTTTTACAAGGCAAGAAATCAAATTATGACACTGATGTTTTTACACCTTTACTAAATAAAATTGAAGAACTAAGTGGTTTACGTTATAAACCAGAAGATGAAGATCATCATAAAAAACAATTGATTATCAATATCGCCATGCGCGTTATTGCAGATCATATTCGTACAATATCTTTTTCAATTGCTGATGGTCAATTACCAAGCAATACAGGTGCTGGCTATGTTATTCGTCGTATTTTACGTCGTGCCATACGTTACGGTTATCAATCTTTAAATATTAAAGAACCATTTATGTACCGTATTGTGCCAACATTAGCACACCAATTAGGCGAACAATTTCCAGAATTAAATTCACAAAAATTATTGATTGAAAAAGTAATTAAAGAAGAGGAAATTTCTTTTTATAAAACTTTAGAAATAGGTTTAAAAAGAATTGATCAAGTTTGTATTGACTTAACTTCTACTCATAATCAAAAAATAATTGACGGGAAAACCGTATTTGAATTATATGATACATTTGGTTTTCCTGTTGATTTAACCTCATTAATTGCACGTGGTTATGATTTAAGTATCAACGAAGAAGAATTTAATTTTTATTTAAATGAACAAAAAGCACGTTCAAGAGCTGCTACTTCAATTGATACTGAAGATTGGGTTATTATAGAGAATAATAATGAATCTAAAACATTAACAGAATTTGTTGGGTATACAGATTTAGAATGTGAAGCAAACATTATTCGTTACCGAAAAGTAAAAGCGAAAAACAAAGAACAGTTTCAAATTGTATTAGATAAAACTCCTTTTTATGCTGAAAGTGGAGGACAAGTTGGTGATTCAGGAACTCTTGAAAATATTAATGAAAAAATAAATATTACTGATACAAAAAAAGAAAATGGAATTATTATTCAGTTCTGTGATAAACTTCCTGAAAATATTTCTGCAACTTTTACAGCGAAAGTTAATAAAAGTAAACGCACCTATACAGAAAATAACCATAGCGCTACTCACTTATTACACGCAGCTTTACGTTCGGTATTAGGAACTCATGTTGAACAAAAAGGTAGTTTAGTTAATGATGAATATTTACGTTTTGATTTCTCTCACTTCTCAAAAATTACTGATGAAGAGTTAACTGAAATTGAAAAAATTGTAAATACAAAAATTCGCGAAAACATAAAAAGTAATATTCAGCAAATGAGTATTGAAGATGCTAAAAAAACTGGAGCAATGGCTTTGTTTGGTGAAAAATATGGAGATATTGTGCGTGTTGTAGAATTTGATAAAAATTATTCTATTGAATTATGTGGTGGAACACATGTAAATTCAACAGGTCAAATTGGTTACTTTAAAATAACTTCAGAAGGCGCAGTTGCCGCGGGTATTAGACGTATTGAAGCCGTTACAGCTTTAAAATTTGAAGAGTTTTTTGAAAACCAATCAAATACTTTAGATGAAGTAAAAACATTATTAAAAAACAATAAAGATGTTGTTAAAAGTTTGAGTAATGTATTAAATGAAAACGCCGAATTACATAAACAACTTCAAGTTTTATTAAAAGAAAAAGCACAAATAATAAAACAGCAATTACTACAAAAAATTGAAAACAAAAATGGAATCAATTTCATTTCAGAAAAAATTGTGTTTAATAGTGCTGATGAAATAAAAAATATGTTATTCGAAATTCGAAATCAAGTTGAAAATTGTATATGTGTATTAGCTGCCGAGGTTAATGGAAAACCAAGCCTTTCTGTAATTATTGATGATGAATTAGTAAAATCAAAAAACTTAAATGCAGGCAATATTATCAAAGACTTAGCTAAAGAAATTAATGGCGGCGGCGGTGGACAACCTTTTTATGCACAAGCTGGTGGCACAAAATTAGAAGGACTTGATGCTGCAATACAAAAAGCTAAAAATTTATTTTAGTTAAAATACTTTGTTAAACAAAAAATCCATCTGTTAATTACCAGATGGATTTTTTTTATTTAATTCAAAAAAATAAATTAGTTCAATAAAGTAACATGACCTATATATTCATGTTTCAATCCAAAAACATCCTTAAGTTTCACCTTCCAAACATAAACGTCTTGTTGAACACCTTTTGATTTACCTTGTACTTTTCCATTCCAACCTTTATAAATGTCATCAGTATAAAAAATATTAACTCCCCAACGATCAAAAATCCACATTTCATACTTTTCAATTCCAATGCCCATACCTGTAAAAATGTCATTTATTCCATCATCATCACCTGGTGAAAAACAGTTAGGGATATAAAAAGTAAATTCTGGTTTAATTTCAACATTAATTGAAGCAACATCAACGCAACCATGAATTGAGGTAGCCACTAAGTTTACATTATAAGTATTTGCATAAGTATAAAGATGGCTTGGGTCGGTAAGTATAGAAGTATTAGTTGATCCAAGCGCAGCGTAATCACCAAAATCCCAAAAATATGAAACAGCTCCTTGAGAAGTGTTTTGGAAATTAATAGTAGGGTCAAAAATGCCTGCAGATAAAGGACTTGGCACAAATGATGCGATAGGCATTGGATAAACCTCAATCATATTAGTAATAGTTACTTTTGATGCACATAAATGGTTTGAAGTTACTTCTAATGATACCGTATAAAGTCCAGTATTTGGATAACAATGTGATGGGTTCTGAATAGCACTGCTTGATCCATCTCCAAAATTCCATGACCATTGTTGAATAAATTCAGGAGCCAAAATTGTTGACAAATCATTAAAAACTACACAATGCTCAGGGCATCCTTTTGGGATATCTACTGTATAATTTACAACTGGATTTTTATAAAAAGATATAACTAATGTTGATTGCACATTAGGGCAAGGTGCAGTTGCTATGGCTGTTAAAGTTAATGTGGCTGAACCTGCAGCAAATTCAGATGCTGAAGGGGTATATAGTGCATTTGTAGTTGGTATTCCTGGAGTAATACTGCCCAAACCACCACTCCAAACACCTGTAGATGAAGACCCGCCAACAAAACCACTTATAGGAATGTTTAATGCTCCTTCACAACTTGAGGGAACTGCATTTACACCAACTGTTGCTACTGGTAAAACAGATACAACGACACTATTTGTTGATTGGCAAGTAGTTAATGTTGCTGTTGTAGTTACAGTGTATAACACATTTAATATTCCAGCTCCAGGATTTACTCCAGTAACAATAGGATTTGAAACAGTTGAACTACTTAAATTTGTTGGTGGAGACCAAGAATAATTATATCCTGCAACACTAGTTGTTCCAATTGCTCCCATCTGACCATTACAAATTGTAAGTGGCAGTCCAGCATTTGAAACAGGAATTGGGTTAACTGTTACTTGAACGGTATTTGTTGCTTGACAACCATTTAATGTAACCGTTAATGAATAATTACTGATAATAGGAAGTGCTGTTGCGTTAGTTAATATAACGGTAGGATTTGAAATTAATGGGCTACTCAAGCCGGTTCCTGGTGACCATGCATATGAATAACCACCAACAGCTGCTGCTCCAATTATTCCTGATTGACCACTACAAAATGCGATTGGCAATCCAACGTTTGCAGTAGGTAATGGATTAACCTGAACTAAAATTTGATCTGTTCCAATACACCCACTCGGACTGGTTACAGTTACACTATAATTTGTAGTTATAGTTGGAGTTACTAGTGGATTAGCAATACTCGAAAATCCTGGACTACCAGGAGAATCCCATGAATACAAATACCCAACTCCCGAAGGAGAAACCGATAAAGAAGCATTAGCACCAATACATATAGTTTGATTTGAACCTGCATTAATTACTAAAGAGTTCAAAACGGTTACTGTAACAGTTGTTAAAGGGCTAATGCAGCCTGAAGCATTTGTTGCATTTACATAATAAAGTGTAGTAACTGTTAAACTTGGTGTAATGTAACTTGGATTTGAAATCAGTAATGTACCAGCAACTGGTGCATTATACCAATTATAAGTGCCTCCTGGCGCCGTTGCAGTTAAGGTAGCGTTAGACGTTGGGCAAATAGTTACATTAGATACTGTAGGAGCTAAAGGATCTGGATTCACTGTTATTGAAAAACTTGCTGGAAGTCCTACACAACCATTTACTGTTGGAGTAACTGAAATAACGCCAACTACTGGAAGCAAGCCAAGATTAACAGAAGAAAAAGAAGCTATATTTCCACTACCAGAAGAACCTAATCCAATTGAAGGATTTGTATTAGTCCAACTATATGTTGTACTAACAATATTTGAAGAAAAGGTTTGCGCAGGAACAATACCACCATTACAATAATTTGTGCTAGTAGGAACCGTAACAATTGGTAAAGGATTAACCGTTATACTAAAAGTTGTTGGCAAACCAACACATGTAAATGCTGTTGGAGTAACCGTTAAAACGCCAGTAATTGGTGTTAATCCTAAATTTGTCCCATTAAAACTTGCTATATTTCCAGTTCCACTTACTCCAATACCAATACCCGCATTTGTATTAGACCAACTATATGTAGAAGTTGAAATATTGCCTGTAAATGTAGTCAATGGAATTAATACACCATTACAATAAGTTGCACTTGGAACCGCGTTTACGGTCGGAATTGGATTAACAGTAATTGTATACGTAATTGGCAAACCAACACAGCCATTTATAGAGGTTGGTGTAACCGAAATAACGGAAGTAATTGGAGAAGAACCTCCATTGGTGGCTGTAAAACTCGGAGTATTTGATGTTCCACTTAAACCCAATCCAATTGATGTATTTGTATTACTCCAACTAAATGTAGTTCCAGCTAAGTTACTTGTAAATGAAGAAGCTGCCACTATTGCGCTATTACAAATAGCCACATTTGGAGGCACAACCATAACTGGTAATGGATTTACAGTGACCTTTGATAATGCCGTATCTTTACAACCATTGAGATCTGTATATGTACATGTATATGAGGTAGTAATTGAAGGACTTATAGATAAAGTGGATAACGTACTTCCACCAGGAGTCCATGAATAAGTTCCACCTGCAGGAGAAACTGTAGTAGTAATATTTGCAGCTGTTCCATTACAAATTGTTTGAGAAATTGCTGAAGCAACAGCTTGAGGATATAGAGATACAGAATAAGTTAAAAAAGTTTTACAGCTAGCGTAAGAAGTTAATTCACAAGTATAAGTGGTTGTTACAGTTGGAGAAACAACGACTGATTGTGTTGTAGCACCTCCTGGCGTCCAAGAATATGAAAAAAGTCCATTAGGAGCAGTAAGAGTGGTAGATTTAGTAGGGCAAATAATATTTACACCCGTTATAGCTAAAGGCAGACAAACTGCATCAATATAGGCATAAGCAAAATGCGCACCCCTAGTGCAATCTCCTACAGTATACTTAACTGTTACGCAGGTTCCAATATAGGGTGTAAGATCAACTGCAACAGGTGACCAGTTTTTCCAATATACATTACTTCCAGATCCAGACAGGGTAAATCCTGGAATTCCAGGCCCTCCGGTTACAAGATATTGACCACAAGTAATCGGAGCACCTAAACAATCGTAAACATCAGTTTTAAAAAATGGTTGTTCTGGGTTTGTATGATCTATACCTGCATCTTGCAAAACCACCGCATAATAATAAATGAATAATGCATTTGAAGGCGTAACGGTAAACTTTTGCTCTAAGGTTGCTCCACCATTTCCAGGAATACCTCCAAAATACTGACCAATATCACCAAAAGTTCCAACATCACCTAGCCTCAATGAGTTTGTTCCTCCGCCTAAAGGGTTAACAATTGGAAATCCTCCATAAATATCAGTACCAGCTCCACTCGTAACTGAATGTTGAGCTGCTGTTGTTGTATAATAAAGTGGTGTATATGCTGGTGTTGCAGCACCAACTGTACCTTGAGTTACAGCTCCATAGGTTCCAATCCATCCACCTAAGTTTCCTGCATCATAGCCAATATTTGTACAAGCTGGTTGTAAGGGTGCAACTGGTGGATTTACGTGATATTGCATATTTAGAGAATAATTAAAACAAGTTGCAGGAAAGCCAGTATTATTCCAACTGTCAATCATAACATAATAACAACTTCCAGCAGTAACAGTTATCGAAACAGTACTATACATACTTGTAGCTCCTGTGAAATTTGTTGCAAACCAGTTATTACCAATAACATTAGGAGTGACGCTATAAACCATAATTGCAGGTGAAGGCCCATAATAATTACTTGTAAAAAGATCAATAACACCTGCGGTTGGAGCACAAAAATAATATACCCAATCCTTTCCATCTGGCGAAATAGCATATGGTTGAAGTGGATTATAATCATCAACATGCCCACAAGTTGTTCCTGCGGCAGAAAATGGCAAGGTAACAGGGGCTGCAAATGCAGCTGCTGCATTGTCTCCTCCTTGAGAGAATAGGTTAAACGTGCTAAAAAAGAAAATAATTAACGCAACAATAAAGTGTACTTTTTTATTCATAATACTAATTCAAAAAATATTTAATTTCTAATTGTTTTATAAAATTAGATAATTTAATATAATCAAATTGTAGGAATACTGTAATAAGAAAAAAATATTCAAATTATTGAGCGAAACTATATTAAAACAGGGTGAAACTATCAATATGTTTATTCAATTTGATAATTCAGCTACCTAAAATGTTTTAGAGCGCTTTCAATCTCGATGAAAATATATATTTTGCGATTTTTTAATCTACCCAACTTTTATAATATTTTCCATCATCTATAGCCATTGCATCTTCAGTAACTTTGAGAGGTTTAAATGTATCAACCATAACTGCTAGTTCTTGAGTAATTGTTTGTCCAATACTTCTCTCCATTGCTCCAGGAGCTGGGCCGTGAGGAATACCTTTTGGATGCAAGGTAATATGACCTTGTTCAATATTATTACGACTCATAAAATCGCCATCAACATAATATAATACTTCATCACTATCAATATTACTATGATTATAAGGGGCTGGAATTGCTAGTGGATGGTAATCATAAAGGCGTGGTACAAATGAACAAACCACAAAACTAGATGTTTCAAATGTTTGATGCACTGGAGGTGGCTGATGAACTCGACCTGTAATTGGTTCAAAATTATGAATGCTAAATCCATAAGGAAAGTTATAACCATCCCAACCAATTACATCAAAAGGATGAGTAGCATAAACAAATTCATGCATCATGCCTTCTTTTTTTATTTTGATAATAAAGTCACCTTTTTCATCATGTGTTTCTAATTCAGTTGGTAATTTAAAATCACGCTCGCAAAATGGGGAATGCTCTAATAATTGTCCAGAAGAAGACTTATAACGTTTTGGTGTATAAAATGGGTCGAAAGATTCTACGTATAACAATCTATTTTCTGTAGTATCAAATTCTATTTGATAAATCATTCCACGTGGAATAATTAAATAATCACCGTATTCAAACTGGATATTTCCCATAAAGGTTTTTAATTTTCCTTTTCCTTTATGTATAAATATCATCTCATCTGCATCAGCATTTTTATAAAAGTAATTTTTCATACTTTCAGTTGGTGCTGCTAATCCAATATGACAATCATTATTAAACAATACAGTTTTGCGACTTTCTAAAAAATCTGCCGTAGGTTTAATTTCAAATCCTTTTAACAAAAGAGATTTAATGTTTTTACCAATCGCAACTTTTGGCTCTACCGAATAACTTTTCAATATTTCTTTAACTTGAGTTGGACGATGAGTGTGATATAGTAAAGACGAATGACCATTAAAACCTTCGGTTCCAAACAATTGCTCATAATAAAAATTTCCTTGTGGAGATTTGAAAACCGTGTGTCGTTTTTGCGGGATAGAACCCAGTTTATGATAAATAGGCATATGAACTTTTTATTTTAAAGATATATTATTTTTTATGATTTCCGCTAAATTAGGTCTTAATCTGCTTTTATAAACAGACAAACATTCTGGTCCATTTTTAATTCTGCCTTTTCTTAATTCTCTTTGCATTTCAATTGGCATTGCTGCAATATCCTGGCACTTTGGTGTACAGCAACCATTCATTTCAGTAGCGCATTCATCACATTGAATAAATAATAAATGACAATCATCATTTTTACAATTAACATGGGAATCACAAGGGCTACCACATTGATGACAATTACTTAAAACATCTTCAGTAATACGCTCCCCTATTCTCTCATCAAATACAAAATTTACACCTCTGAATTTACTTTCTAAACCTTGCTCTTTTACTTCCTTTGCATACTGAATTATACCACCATGTAAGTGATTTACATCTTTAAAACCTTTATGTTTTAAATAAGCGCTTGCTTTTTCACATCGAATACCTCCTGTGCAATACATGATTACTTTCTTTTCTTCTTGACCTTTTAAATGTTCAACTACTAAAGGTAATTCTTCTCTAAATGTATCTGCATCAGGACAAAAAGCATTATCAAATCTGCCAACCTCGCTCTCATAATGATTACGCATATCAACTACAATAGTATTTGGATCTTCAATTGCTTTATTAAAACCTTCTGCATTTAAGTAAGTGCCTGTATTTGAAGGATTAAAAGTTTCGTCATTAATACCATCTGCTACAACCTTTTCTTTAACTTTTACAGCAAGTTTATAAAATGATTTTCCGTCATCATCAACAGCAATTTTAAAAGGAATGTTTTTAAATCGGTCATCCAAATATAATTTGGAAACAAAATTATCCCAATCAATTTTAGGAACACTCATTTGTGCATTTATACCTTCGTGAGCTATATAAATTCTGCCAAAACAATTTAGTTCAGTCCACTGAATAAATAAACTATCCCTTAATTCTTTAGGATTTTCAATATTTACATATTTATAAAAGGAAAATGTAACACGCTCAATTTGTTCTTGAGCTAAACGAACTTTTAGTTCATCTTTATTAATTCGGTTTCTTAATTCTGTCATAACTTAAATAGATACAATTGCAGGTTATACTATTTTTAATTTTAAATTTATTTAATTACGTTTGTAAAGGTAGCTAAAAAAAATACTACCATTCTGAATCATGTATAATAAAGAAGACAAAATTTTAATTATAGGCTCTGGAGGGCAAATAGGCATTGAATTAGCGCAAGAATTAAGTAAATTATATGGTGCTGAAAATGTAATCGTAGCCGATTTAAAACCAATCATAGCATTACCAAATAATCCATTTGAATCATTTGACGTGTTAGATAAAGATGCATTATATGCTGTAGTAAAAAAACATGGCATTAAGCAAATTTATTTATTAGCTGCTTTATTATCTGCTACAGGAGAGCAAAACCCTATGTTTGCTTGGAAATTAAACATGGAAGGCTTATTTAATGTATTAGATTTAGCAAAAGAAAAACATATTTCTAAAGTTTATTGGCCAAGTTCTATTGCCGTTTTTGGCCCAACTACTCCACGTTTAAATACTCCACAATATACTGTTATGGAACCATCGACTGTATACGGTATTAGTAAACAAGCTGGTGAACGCTGGTGTGAATGGTATTTTAGAAAATTTAATGTAGATGTTAGAAGTTTGCGATACCCTGGTTTAATTGGTTGGAAATCGGCGCCTGGTGGTGGTACTACAGATTATGCGGTTCATATTTTTCACGAAGCTTTAAAAAACAAAAAATATGAGTGTTTTTTAAGTGAAAAAACGACTTTACCAATGATGCATATGGAAGACGCCATTAGAGCAACTATAGAAATTATGCATGCTCCTTCAGAAAATATAAAAATTAGAGGAAGTTATAATTTAGCAGGTATTAGCTTTAACCCTGAACAAATCGCTTCTGAAATTCAAAAACACATCCCTGAATTTAAAATTTCATATAATCCAGACTTTAGACAAGCTATTGCAGATAGTTGGCCTCAAAGTATTTTAGATGATGAAGCTAAAAAAGATTGGAATTGGTCTATGAAATACAATCTTTCGTCTTTAGTAGAAAATATGTTAACAAATTTGGCATAAATTGTGCTTTATGAATTGTAACTTTTTTAATAAACTAATCGTAGAATCAATATAGCAAACCTTTAAATTTTAATCGTCGGTTAAAATCTGTAGTTTGTCTAAATTTTATAGTTAATTGAAAAAATAGTACATAAATTAGTAAAAGTAACCCGTTTTAATACTTTGTCTTATGAAAAAAATATACTTTATATTCGTTTTTTTGGTTTATCAAATAAGCCAAGGCCAATCTCAATCATATGAGTTAGGTGCTAAAGGAGATACTTTAAATTTAATTGACGCTTTAGGAAAAAAGCAAGGCAAATGGATTCTGAAAGGAAAACATAAGCCAGGTTCATGTTTTACTCCTGAGCAAAAAGCAGAAGAAGGAAAATATGCTGATAATCGTAAGGTTGGAAAATGGTTAGAATATTATTGTAATGGAAATATGAAGAACCAATTAACTTTTCAAAATGGTCGTCCTGATGGTTATGCAATTATGTACCATGAAAATGGAAAAATATCAGAAGAAGGGAATTGGAAAAATAACCGTTGGACTGGTCCTTACAAATTATATTATGAAAACGGACAAGCTCAACATGAATTTAATTTTAATGCAAGTGGCAAAAGAGAAGGTCCTGTAAAATATTTTTATGAGAATGGACAAATAGCTATTGAAGGCGCTTTTGTAAACGGAAAGGAAGCTGGTGTAATTACTGAATACCATGAAAACGGAGATTTAAAAGCTACAAAAACATTTAATGATGGTGCTGTTGACGTTGCTTCAATAAAAGAATTTGAACCAAAAAAACCAATAATAAAAACAGTTGAAAAAATTGAAGGTCCAAAAGCAATTGTAAAAGCAGATGAAAAAGTAAATGGTGCAAAAGGTCCTTTAGTATTAAATGGTCAAAACATTACCTATAATAAAAATAAACAAATTACAAAAGATGGTGTATTTAAAGATAATCGTTTAATGGAGGGCAAAGCATATATTTATGATGTTAACGGAATTTTACAACGAATTTCTGTATATAAAAACGGTAATTACGTTGGAGATGCTCCAATAGAAAACTAAATATAAAATTTATTAAAAGAATTGAAGACGGCTAATTACCGTCTTTTTTTTTGCTAAATTTATAATCTTAATTTATTTATGGAAAAGCTATTTATATACAATACCCTTAGTCGAAAAAAAGAAGAATTTAAAGCCATTAACCCTCCATTTGTTGGAATGTATGTTTGTGGTCCAACTGTTTATAGCGATGTCCATTTAGGTAATTGCAGAACATTTATGTCGTTTGATATAATATATCGTTATTTACTTCACTTAGGCTACAAAGTACGCTATGTGCGAAATATAACTGATGCTGGACATTTAGAAGGTGATGAAGATTATGGTGATGATAAAATTGGAAAGAAAGCAAAACTTGAACAAGTTGAACCAATGGAAATTGTTCAACGCTATACCGTTGGTTTTAGAGATATAATGGCATTATTTAATTCATTACCTCCAAGTATTGAACCGACAGCAACTGGCCATATTATTGAGCAACAAGAAATCGCAAAAAAAATTATTGAGAAAGGTTTAGCATACGAACATAACGGTAGTGTATATTTTGATGTGGAAAAATATGCTAAAACAAATAATTACACAGAGTTAACTGGTCGTAAACTAGATGATTTATTAGAAAATACTCGCGATTTAGATGGGCAACAAGATAAGAAAGGACGATTAGATTTCGCACTATGGATAAAAGCAAAACCTGAACATTTAATGAAATGGCCAAGCCCTTGGGGTATTGGTTTTCCGGGATGGCATATTGAATGTTCAGCGATGAGCACAAAATACTTAGGTGAAAATTTTGATTTACATGGTGGCGGAATGGATTTACAAGCAACGCACCATACTAACGAAATAGCACAAAACGTAGCATATTGTGGCAAATCGCCTGCAAATTATTGGATGCATACAAATATGCTAACTGTAAATGGACAAAAAATGAGTAAATCATTAGGTAATAGTTTTTTACCAATGGAACTATTTACTGGCAGTCACCCATTATTAACTAAAGGATTTAGCCCAATGGCTGTACGTTTTTTTATGATGCAAACACATTATAGAAGTACATTAGATTTTAGTAATGAAGCGTTAACCGCTTCAGAAAAAGGATATATAAAACTAATGGAGGCTTATAAAACATTGCAAACATTAACGGCATCAAGTACTTCAACTGAAGACATAAAATCTTTAGAACGAAATTGTTATGATGCAATGAATGATGATTTTAATACTTCAGTTGTTATCGCACAATTATTTGATGCTATTAGAATTATTAATTCAGCAAATGATAAAAAAGTTACACTTACACAAACAGATATAGATACCTTAAAAAACATATTTCAACATTTTGTATTTGATGTTATGGGTTTAAAGAAAGAGGAAGAAACTGGTAAAGCAAATACTGCCTTAGAAAGTGTAATGAAATTAGTTTTAGACCTAAGAGCTAAAGCAAAGGAAAATAAAGACTTTGCAACTTCAGATGAAATAAGAAATAAACTTACTGAAGCTAACATTCAAGTTAAAGATGGAAAAGAAGGTTCGTCTTGGAGTATTTAAT
Organism: Bacteroidota bacterium; assembly: GCA_038327195.1. GTDB lineage: Bacteria > Bacteroidota > Bacteroidia > B-17B0 > Aurantibacillaceae > UBA4416. The sequence goes on from JBBQKU010000011.1 coordinate 16,843, forward strand.
TAATATATTTATAAAAATGAAATATTATAAAATAATATCTGTTTTAATTTTAGTAGGAATTTTCACTGCATGTGAAACTGATAAGCCAAAAGATATAAAGAAAGTTGACACCTCTCCCATTGTTGAATTGCCAGAAACACCTATAATTTCTTACAGCTTAACAAACACTTATCCACATGATGTGAATGCTTTTACAGAAGGATTTTTATTTCACGAAGGGAAATTATTTGAAAGTACTGGTGCGCCAGAAAATTTACCACAAACAAAATCTCTATTTGGAATAGTAGATTTAAAAAATGGAAAAATAGATACTAAAGTAGAAATAGATAAGGCTATTTATTTTGGAGAAGGCATCAGCATTTTAAATAATAAAATTTACCAACTAACATATAAAAACCAAACTGCATTTGTATATGATGCAAAAACTTATAAAGCAATTGGAAAATATAGTTATCAAAACAGAGAAGGTTGGGGATTAACAAATGATGGAAAAAATTTAATTATGAGTGATGGTTCAAATTATCTTACTTTTTTTGATCAAAATTTTAATGTGACCAAGACATTGGATGTTTCCGAAAATGGTTATGCTGTAGATTTTTTAAATGAACTAGAATATATTCATGGTTTTATTTATGCAAATATTTATCAATCACACGAAATTGTAAAAATAGATCCTACAACAGGTAATGTGGTAGGAAAATTAGATCTTACAAATTTATTTCAAACGAGTAAAACAAAAAACATTAATTCACTTGAAACTAATGGTATAGCATACGATTCAATTTCTGATAAAGTTTTAGTGACTGGAAAAATGTGGCCAAATATGTATGAAATAAAATTTCAGCATTAATTAATTGAGGTAGTTTAATACTATTCAAAAAACTAAAATTTTAAAACTACTGCAATGATAACCAAAGATACTCCCAAAAAATTATTTTTACTTGATGCTTTTGCTTTAATCTACAGAGCTCATTTTGCTTTTGCTAAAAACCCTCGTATTAGTTCAAAAGGATTAAATACATCAGCCATTTTTGGTTTTACAAATACATTACTTGAAATTTTAAATAAAGAAAAACCAACTCATATTGCAATTGTATTTGACACACCTGAACAAACTGCTCGCCATGTTGAATTTGAAGCTTACAAAGCTCATCGTGAGGAAATGCCAGATGATTTACGTGCTAGCTTACCTTATATTCATCAATTAATTGAAGGCTTTAATATACAAACTATTAAAACTCCTGGATTTGAAGCTGACGATGCAATTGGAACATTGGCCAAAGTTGCTGAATTACAAGGCTTCACAACATATATGATGACGCCAGATAAAGATTACGGACAATTAGTAGATGAAAATACCTTTATTTATAAACCAGCTCGTTTTGGCAATGCTCCTGAAATACAAGGTAAAGAAGAGATTTGTAAAAAGTGGGATATTAAAAGTGTAGATCAGTTAATTGATATTTTAGGTTTAATGGGTGACTCTGCAGATAATATCCCAGGAATACCGGGCGTTGGAGAAAAAACAGCCATTCAACTTATTAAAGATTATGGAACAATCGAAAAAATGTATGAAGATACAAGTAAACTGAAAGGGAAATTAAAAGAAAAAGTTGATAATAATAAAGAAATGGCTTTACAATCAAAACGTTTAGCTACTATTATTTTAGATGTACCTGTTGAGTTTAATGAAAGCGAATTAGTTTTAAAAGAAATTAATAAAGACGCTTTACGTATTTTATTTGCAGAACTTGAATTTAGAGGCATTGCGCAAAAATTATTAGGGGAAGATATTGGAAATGCTCCTAGCGCAATTACTAAAACTATTGACAAAATTAAAGAGGCTACGAAACCTATTGTAAATGATTTGTTTAGTTCTGCAGAAGAATTGGCTTTAACTTTTCCTGAACAAGGCGAAGAACCTGAAGTTCCTATTTTTAAAACAATCAAAGATTTTCCTGTAGATTATATTTTATGTAACACAGCAGAAAGCATTTCAAATTTGGTTTCAGTTTTAAATGCAAATACACAATTTTGTTTTGATAGCGAAACAACGGATTTAAATACAATTAATGCTGAAATCGTTGGCATGTCTTTTTCAGTAAAAGAAAATCATGCTTACTATGTTCCTGTTTCTAACGAAAAAGAAGAAGCTCAAACATTAATCAATTTATTTAAACCTATATTTTTAGATGAGACTAAAACATTAGTTGGCCAAAATATAAAATACGATTTACAAGTTTTAAAAAATTATGGTGTTGAAATAAAAAATAAATTGTGGGATACAATGGTGGCTCACTTCTTGTTTATGCCTGAAATGAGGCATAACATGAATCTTTTAGCAGAAACTTATTTAAATTACTCACCTATTAGTATTGAAGATTTAATTGGTAAAAAAGGAAAAGATCAATTAAATATGCGTGATGTTTCTTTAGATATTATTAAAGATTATGCTGCAGAAGATGCGGATGTTACCTTAAAATTAAAAAATGTTTTTGACCCCATGTTAAAAGATGCGGGTGTAGAAAAACTATTTCATGAAGTGGAATTGCCTTTAATTGAGGCCTTGGCAGGAATGGAACGTGAAGGTATAAATTTAGATGTGAAGGCATTAAAAGAATTTTCGTTACAACTGCAAGATGACATCACAAAGGTTGATGCAGAAATTCAGGAATTAGCAGGAACTAAATTTAATATTTCTTCGCCCAAACAAGTTGGGGAAATATTATTTGAATATTTAAAAATTGTTGACAAACCTAAAAAAACAAAAACTGGACAATATGCAACTGGTGAAGATGTTTTATCAAAGCTTGAAGGTAAACATCCTATTATTTCAAAAATTTTAGATTATCGCGAATTAGTAAAATTAAAATCAACCTATGTTGATGCTTTACCTTTATTGGTTAATGAAAAAACAAATCGCTTACATACTACATTTAACCAGGTTGTAGCTGTTACAGGCAGATTAAGTAGTGATAATCCGAATTTGCAGAACATACCTGTTAGAACTGAACGTGGTAAACAAATACGAAAAGCATTTATTCCTCGTAATGAAGATTATATTTTACTATGTGCCGATTATTCGCAAATAGAATTACGAATTGTTGCTTCAATCAGTGAAGATAAAAATATGTGTGAGGCTTTTAATTTAGGGAAAGATATTCATACTGCTACTGCTGCCAAAGTATACGGCATTGAAGAAAGTGAAGTCACAAAAGAAATGCGTTATAAAGCAAAGAGTGTGAATTTTGGAATTATATACGGGCAAGGTGCTTTTGGATTAGCCGAAAACCTAGCAATATCTCGCACTGAAGCTAAAGAATTAATTGAAAATTACTTTGAACAGTATGGTTCTATAAAATCATATATGGAAAAAGAAATTAATTTTGCGCGTGAACATGGTTATGTAGAAACCTTAATGGGAAGAAAACGTTGGTTAAAAAACATCACTTCAAATAGCCAAATGGAACGTGCATTTGCTGAACGAAATGCAATTAACGCACCAATACAAGGCTCTGCAGCTGATATGATTAAAGTTGCAATGATTAATATTCACAATGAATTAAAATCGATGAATGTGAAATCGAAAATGATTTTACAAGTGCATGATGAATTAGTATTTGATGTGTTTAAGCCTGAATTGGAATTAATAAAACCTATGATTGAAAAACATATGCAAAATGCACTTCCATTAAAAGTTCCTGTTGAAGTAGGAATGGGTGTTGGTGTGAATTGGTTAGAGGCTCATTAATATTTTTTTCCTTAATTCTTATAATACTTTTGAAGCCAAAAGTATTCAAAACCTTATGATTTTGTGAAAGGCAATTCCTGTGGATCGCTGCTAAAATGAATCCTTTCGCACATGCATTCGCATATTCATTTTACAGCTATTGCTACGCAAAATCATAACCTAACATTTGATGTTTAAACTTCGTAACTAAATATAGATTCGCGTTAAGGATTGCAGTGTAAATCCTTTTTGAGAGGAACGAGCAAAAAGATTGAAACGGAAAGCCTGGCCGAAGGCAACGCCCAAATCAATATTATAAAAATTTTTATAATAATATTGAAGGCAAAAGTATTCAAAACCTTATAATTTTGTGAAAGGCAATTCTTGCAGACCGCTGCTAAAATGAATTCGAGCGCAATAAACTTTCATATTCATTTTACAGCTATTGCTGCACAAAATTATAGTCTAACATCTGATGTGTATATTTCTAAAATAAATAAAAAGATGATGGGTATGAAAATCTGCGTTAAGCATTGTAGTGAAAATCGTTTTTGAGGAACGAAAAAAGATTGCAACGAAAAGCCTGACCCGCAGAGTAACGCCAAAATTAATTAAATTAAAACCTACAAATGCATGCTGTCTTTTTTTGCCAAAAGAGTTGCTTCATCTTCCTTGTGGTCTTCATCAGGCACACAACAATCAACTGGGCATACAGCAGCGCATTGTGGCTCATCATGAAAACCAGCACACTCTGTACATTTATCAGTAGCAATGTAATAAACATCCATACTATAAGGAACTTGTGGTGTGTTAGCATCAACATTTAAACCTGTGTTTTTGCCTGTAAACATTCCTTTTACTTTAGTACCATCGGCAAAACGCCATTCGGCACCACCTTCATATATTGCATTATTTGGACACTCAGGTTCGCAAGCCCCACAATTAATACATTCATCTGTAATTTTAATAGCCATTTTTTGAGTAATTTTACACTTTAATTTTAAGACTGCAAATATAAGGGTATTTTTTATGACTTTGAAACACAGAATACAAGCTTTTGTACAATTAGGTAAGTTTATTAACGAACATTTATCAAACCAACCTCAAGATAAACATAAAAAATTTCATGCTGATTTAACCACTTTGGTTGATATTGCCTACCAATACAATGGTTGGTTTAGCCCAGAAAACATAAACAGAGCCTTAACTGGTATTTCTGTAATGTTAAAAGAAGAAGATTTAACTCATTTCACAAAAAATATTAAAGAACCAAAACAAGTCAAAACCATAGCCGTGATTATGGCTGGAAATATACCTGCCGTAGGATTTCATGATATGATGTGCGTGCTTTTAAGTGGGCATAACATTTTAATAAAAGCTTCGAGTGACGATACTGCTTTAATCACTTTTTTAACAGGAATGCTCATTTATTTTGAACCTGAATTTGCTACAAACATTAATTTTTCGGATGGAAAACTGACTAATTTTGATGCTGTGATTGCGACCGGAAGTAACAATACGGCTAAGCATTTTGAATATTATTTTAAGAAATACCCTCATATTATTCGTAAAAACAGGAGTTCGATTGCCATCTTAACGGGTAAAGAAACTGCAGAAGAACTCAAAGAATTAGGTAAAGATGTTTTTTATTACTTTGGATTAGGATGTAGAAATGTGTCAAAATTATATGTGCCTGAAGGTTACAAATTTGATTTATTATTTGAATCTGTATATGATTATAAATATGTGCTCGATAATAAAAAATACAATAACAATTACGAATACAATAGAGCCATTTATTTATTAGATTTATTACCTTTTTTAGATAATAATTTTTTAATGATTACTGAAAATAAAAGCCTACACGCCCCTACTTCCGTATTATTTTATGAAACCTATACTAATGAGAGTTCGCTTGTTGAAAACATATCTCAAATTAAGGAAAATTTACAATGTGTTGTGAGTAATTTTGAAATTGGAGGTTTAAATACTTTACCATTTGGAAAAACTCAAGAACCAGGTGTTTTTGATTTTGCAGATGATGTAAATACTTTAGATTTTTTAAACACAATTTAGTATATTTATAATATTGAGAGTAATTAGACATATATTTTTAATACTAATTTTTGTATTTAGCGTTTCTACTAAAGCACAAACTATAGTGTTTGATACTAATGATTCTATTTCGAACATTGTATTGCCTAATGTATTTACACCAAACTTTGATAGTATAAATGATATTTACAAACCCTATTTAGATGAAATTAAGGAGTTAAGTTTTTCGATTTTTAATAGATACGGAAATTTAATTTTTGAAACTAATCGTATACATGGCTTTTGGGATGGACGCACAACAAGTGGAGAACCTTGCAAAGATGGCGTTTATTTTTGTGTGTTAACTGCAACTGGTATCGACAATAAAAAGTATTCTGAAAAAACATTTATTCAATTATTTACAAACGGATTTTATAAATAAATAAGACTATTCTAACTGTCAATAAAATAACTTACAATTATCCAAATTCTTCTCATTTTAAAGGAATTAACGAAGTATCGTTAAGTTTAAAACCAGGTAAAATATTAGCCATAATCGGTAAAAGTGGAAGTGGGAAAACTACTCTTTTAAAATGCATTTACGGATTAACAGATTTAGAAGCTGGTAATATTACCATTGATAATAAAATTGTGCTTGGCCCTGCCTATAATTTAATTCCTGGGCATGCTGATATGCGTTTTGTGAGTCAGGATTTTTATGTATTGGATAATCATACGGTTGAAGAAAATATAAAAGATAAATTGATGGGTTATACGGATGAGTATAAACAAAAACGTGCCAATCAATTATTGAGATTATTAGATATTACAGCCCTTAAAAATTTAAAAGCAATTACGCTATCCTCCGGACAAAAGCAGCGTGTTGCCATTGCAAGATCGTTAGCCGAATTCCCAAAAGTATTACTATTGGATGAACCTTTTAGTAATTTGGATTTACCTTTGCGTGATAAAATTTTCACATACATCAGAGCTCAGATAAAAAAAGAAAATTCAGCAGTGATATTAGTTACACATCAACCCGAAGAAGCTTTGCGTTATGCTGATGAAACTGCCGTAATGGATAATGGTAAACTAACCCAACATGACGAAACATTTAATGTTTATTATCAACCAAAAAACAAAAACATTGCTTCTTTAATGGGGCGTTATTTTGTTTTGAGTCAAGAAGATTTGATTTCGAACAAAGTAAATTTAGCTAAAAAACAAACTTACATTCGCCCTAACCAATTGCAGATTGTTGATGCCAAGCAAAAAGCGCTATTACAAGTAACTGTTACAAATTTATTTTTTAATGGCTATGGTTACGAATATTTTGCAGAAACTAAACTAGGGCATTCTATTTACTTTTATGCAAAAGATAATACGATTGCTATAGACCAACAGGTTTATTTAAATGTGAAGTGGTATTAGTATTAAGAAACTAAAAAATTATACTTTATTCGCAAAATACGTAGCATCAAATTCTTTAATCATTAATTCGTGTTTTTTTACAGAGACTTTAAGCCATTCTAAATAAATTTCCTTTTTTTCAGCATCCGTTAAATGGTAATCTTTCACTTCATTTCTAATTTTTGTACTTATTTCGTGCATGCAAAGTGCTGCGCAAACGCTAATATTAAAACTTTCGGTAAAGCCAAACATTGGTAAATAAACAAATTCATCAGCCATATTGGTTACTTCTTCCGAAATTCCTGTTAGTTCGGTTCCAAATATGAGAGCAATTGGTTTATCAACTTTTAATTGATTTAAGGTTACGCTTCGCTCATTTAAAGAAGTTGCAACAATACGGTAGCCTTTATTTTTTAATTGAGTAAGGCATTCTTTGGTGTTATTTTCAAATTTTTGATATCTGTTTAAAGTCAACCATTGCGTTGAGCCCATCGATACATCTTCACTAATTTTGTATTTATTTCTGTTTTCGATAAAATGAATGTTTTGAATACCAAAAATATCGGCACTTCTAAGCACCGCACTAAAATTATGAGATTGGTAAACATCCTCTAAAACAACCGTTAAATGATTGGTTCTTTCTTCCAAAACCTCTAATAATCGTCCTTTTCTACGTTCGCTCACAAAACCTTCTAAATATTGAGTGAGGGCATTTTGATAATCTAAATCCTGCATATGGCACAAAGATAAGGCTTTGGTTTATTTAAACGACCTGAAATCGGTAAAAAAGCCTTACATTTGTAAAAAATTACAAAAATGTCAAGAGATAGTCAAGGACCAAGAAAAACGTTTTCTAAGAGTGGTTCGTCAGATTTTAACAAAAGAAAATCGTATTCAAGTTCAGATAAATCAAAAAGATCAGATTCATCGGATAGAAAACCCTATGCTAAACGTGAAGATGGGGAGAAAAGACCTTACGTGAAACGTGAAGATGGAAAATATGAAAGTGCAGGTCCTCGTAAATCGTTTGGTGATGGCGAAAGAAAGCCTTATGCTAAACGTGAAGACGGAGAAAAAAGACCATATGTGAAACGTGAAGATGGAAAATATGAAAGTTCAGGTCCTCGTAAATCGTTTGGTGATGGCGAAAGAAAGCCGTATACTAAACATGAAGATGGAGAAAAAAGACCTTATGTAAAACGTGAAGGAAGTAGTTACGGAAGTGATAGTCCTCGCAAATCGTTTGGTGATGGTGAAAGAAAGCCGTATGCTAAACGTGAAGATGGAGAAAAAAGACCTTATGTAAAACGTGAAGGAAGTAGTTACGGAAGTGACAGCCCTCGCAAATCGTTTGGTGATGGTGAAAGAAAGCCATACGCTAGACGTGAAGATGGAGAAAAAAGACCTTATGTGAAACGTGAAGGAAGTAGTTACGGAAGTGACAGCCCTCGTAAATCGTTTGGTGATGGTGAAAGAAAACCATATGCAAAACGTGAAGGTGGTAGTTTTGAAGGTTCTAGACCACGTAAGAGTTTTGATGATGGAGAAAAAAGACCATTTACAGCAGATAGAAAAGTAAAAGGAGAATACAGAGATTTTGATAAACCATACGAACCAAAATTATCAAGAGACCAAAAAGTTGTTGAAAGATCTAAAAAATCAGGTCCTTCAAAAACTTCAACTCAGAAAAACGTAAGTGATGATGCTGTTCGTTTAAATCGTTATGTTGCCAATTCAGGTATTTGTTCTCGAAGAGAAGCAGATGTATTAATTGCAACTGGAGTTGTATCGGTAAACGGTAAAATTGTGACAGAAATGGGTTATAAAGTTAATCCTACTGATGTTGTAAATTATGGTGGTGTACCAATCAAAAACGAAGTAAAAAAATACTTAGTTTTAAATAAACCGAAAGATTATATCACAACAATGGATGATCCGGAAGAACGTAAAACTGTTATGGAATTAATTCGTAAGGCTTGTAAAGAGCGTTTATATCCAGTTGGCCGATTAGACAGAAATACTACTGGTGTTTTATTATTTACTAATGATGGCGATTTAACAGCTAAATTAACTCACCCAAAATTTGGTGTTAGAAAAATATACCATGTTATTTTAGATAAACGAATTTCGTCAGAAGATTTTAAAACAATTTCTGAAGGATTTGAATTAGCTGATGGTTTTATTAAACCAGACGCCATTGAATATGTTGGAGAAGGAAAATCAGAACTTGGTGTAGAAATACACAGTGGAAGAAATCGTATTGTTCGTCGTATTTTTGAACATTTAGGTTATGAAGTAATGAAATTAGATAGAGTTGCATTTGCAGGTTTAACTAAAAAAGATTTACCTCGTTCTAAATTTAGATTTTTAACACCTAAAGAAGTTGATTTCTTAAAAATGTTAGGATAAACTAAGTTTTAATAATACAAAAAAAACTGTGCTTGAAATTTTAAGCACAGTTTTTTTATGCTCAAGATATGTTAAGTGATAACTATCAGCTTAACACCAAAATAATTCTAATAATAGTGATTTGGGCAAGTCTGGCGGGAGTCAGATTGGGCTGTCGCTGCAAGTTTTTTAAATGAAACCATTTAAAAAAGCTTTACGCTTGCATCCCTCTTGCAGTTTAAAGTTCAAATGAAATTTAAACTTACGATTTATGTTTAACTCGCGTGAGGGATTGTAGTGTAAATCCTTTTTGAGGTACGAAAAAAGATTGTACGTAAAGTCTGGCCGAAGGGTAACGTAAAAAATAATTCTAATAATAACAATAATGATTTTGGCAAGTCTGGCGGGAGCCAGAACGGGCTGTCGCTGCAAGTTTTTTAAATGAAAATATTTAAAAAAGCTTTCCGCTTGCATCCCTCTTGCAATGTAACATTCGATTAAAATTAAAATACCATTTTTAAATTTCAGAACGCGTTAAGGATTGTAGTAAAAATCCTTTTTGAGGTACGAAAAAAGATTGTAACGAAAAGCCTGACCCGCAGGGAAACACCCTAATAATTAAAAAAGTCTGGGTCGAAGGATAACACCAATTTATTTTAATTGTTTTACAAACCTAATAATCTTAATTTCGTTTTATAAATTGACTATTCTTATGAAGAAAATATATTACCTATCAACATGCGATACGTGTAAGCGCATTATTAATGAACTTGGGTTAAAAGAAAAAGGATTTACATTTCAAGATATAAAAACTGAAAATATTACAGAAGTTCAATTGACAGAATTGTATAAAATGGCTGGAACATATGAGGCTTTATTTAGTAAAATTGCTCGTAAATACAAAGAGCTAAATTTATCTTCAAAACAACTTACAGAAACAGAAATTAAAAATTATATTTTAGAGGAATATACTTTTTTGAAAAGGCCAGTTATTTTAATAAATAATAAAATTTTTATAGGCAATTCTAAATCAGTTATTGAAATGGCTAAAAAAGAATTGCCTTAATTAAATATTACATCATTGCTGAAAGAATTCCTCCCATTATACCCATACAAACTATCCAATAACCTGCATTAATTGCAACATATTTAAAACTCTTTCGTTCAAACATTGCATTAGTGGCCATAATTGGCAATGCAATCATAAATCCACCAATTGTGCCATGAAAAGCACCATGTTTAAATGTACGGTAACTAGTTCCAACTAAATCCATAACGCTTTTATAAAGAGTACCTTCTGGAGTACTTCCATCAGTAATTGGCAATCCGAAAAATGCAGAAGCAACATGGTATTGATGAATTACCATAAATTGCAAGGCAAAAGAAAATAGCAAACTAAACACAAATGATAATCCAAAAATAAGCAACATATTAGCCTGTTTTAACTTTTCGTCGCTAAGAGCGCATTCTTGCTGCCAAACTTTTCCAAATACTTTAGGGTTATACCATACAAATCCTAATGCCATTGGAATAAGACTTGCAATTATTACTGCTAAAAAATTTACATTCATATCATTATATATTTAAGGGTTTATTAAATATAAGTTTTTTTTATTCAATAATTAATCAAAAAAACCATATTAAGAGAAAAATATCAATTGTAATTAATGATATATTTGGTTTTATAGTTTTATACCAATAACACATATATCATCAACTTGTTCTAACGAACCTTGCCAAGTTTCTAAAGCATAAACTAATGTTGTTTTTTGTTCAGCCATATTTTTATTAGAATTAGATAATAATAATTCATTTAGTGGTTTATATTTAAATTTTTTTCCTTTTGGCCCACCAAATTGATCGGCAAAGCCATCTGTATATAAATATAATACATCTCCCATTTCATAATCAATTGTATGCAATGTAAAACTATCTTTCCGTTCACCTTTACCAACCGGCATTTTATCTTTCGATAATTCTATAATTTTCTGATTTCTTATTAAGATAGGTTCATTATTTGCCGCAGCATATGTTATTGAATTATTTTCTTTATCAAAACATACCAAAATAGCATCCATTCCATCTTGTTGTCCATCTGCACTAATGCTTTCTATTAATCGATTTCTAACAAAATTCAAAATTTTATTAGGCTCAATAATTTGATGTTCCTTTATTGCTTCACTTAAAAAGCCAATATTTAATAAACTCATAAACGCACCGGGAACGCCGTGCCCAGTACAATCACAAACTGCTAAATAAAATTTATTATTGTATTCAGTTGCCCAATAAAAATCGCCACTAACAATATCTTTGGGCTTAAACATGATGAATGATTCAGGTAAAAATTTAGTAAAACCTTTTTCTGAAGGAAAAATGGCATTTTGAATTCGTTGTGCGTATTTTATACTGTCAGTTATTTCTGTATTTTTTTGTTCAATAATATTACTTTTTAATTCTAGACTAGAATTGGCAATTGACAAAGCATTGTGAGCCTTTCGTTTTACACTATATCTATTATATAAAAGAATTAAAATTAAAATAATTACAATAACACTTATAATCAAAACGTTTCTTTGAAAATTTTGTTCTTTCAATTTTAATTTTTGAACTTCAATTTCTTGCTGCTTTTTACCTGTTTGATATTTTGTTTCAACTTCCAATAGTTGCTTATTATTAACCGTATTAAATACCGAATCTTTAAAAGTATTATATTGAGTATAATATTGTAGAGCCTTTTCAAAGTTTTTATTTTCCTTATAAATATTAGAAATACTAAGACTTACGTTTTGTAAATCATCATAAGCTTTTCTTTCAAAAAATATATCATATGATTTTAAAAAATAGTCAAGTGCATTATTTAAATCCTTTTGTTTTAAATAAGCTTTCCCTATTACATGATAAGTGGCAGCAATGCCATATGTATTATTAAGTGTTTTAAACTGTTCAACTGCTTTATTGAAATTTTCAAAAGCTTCGTCAAATTTATTTTGTTCGATTAAGGCTTCTCCAATTAATGTATAAGATATTGATAAAGGATATAGGGATTTTGGGGTATATAAGAAAATATTTTTTGCTCTTACAAAAAACAATAGTGCTTCATTTGCTTTTTTTTCAAGGAGTTTGATATTTCCCAAGCCAATAGAAGAAATTCCCATCATGTATTTTATTGAATCAAGACTTGCAATTTCATAACTTTTAGAATACGCATCAAATGCTTTTTTTGTATTATTGATTCCCATATAGGTATTCCCCATGGAATTCATAAGATTACTCATAGCTCTTCTGCTATTTATTTTCTCATATAATTTATAACCATCAATAAAATTTGCCAATGCTAATTGATACTCACCTTTTCCGTTATAATATGAACCGATTGTATTATAAGCTTTTCCACTTCCTTTAGAAAAAGAAATATTTAAAGAAATACTTAATGCTTTACTAGCAAATAATAAACAACTGTCATTTGCCTTTTCTTCATAAATATCGGCAATATCATTCAGTATATTTACCTGCGTAGTATCAGCTAACTTTTTGGAGATTAGCATCTGCTTAAGGCTATCCAACTTTGATGCTTGAATGCTCAAAGAAGAAGAAACGAAAGTAATGATGATAAATAAAGGGAACAATCTCATACTCATGAAGCAAATATAATGATTTAGTAAAATAATAATGCACAATTCGTCTAAATCTATAAACGAATACCAAATATTAAAACATCATCTATTTGTTCTAGGTTTTGCTTCCAATCATTGAATTTATTTTCTAAAATTTCCTCTTGATTTATCATAGATAAATTCGAATTGGATAATAACAAATCATTTAAGGGTTTATATTTAAATTTCTTGCCTTTTGGTCCACCAAATTGATCTGGATAGCCATCCGTATATAAATATAATACATCACCTGTTTTATAATCAATTGTATATAATGTAAAGCTCTCATTTCTTTCGCCTTTACCTACTGGCATTTTATCTTTTGGTAGTTCAATAAGTTCATTCACCAAATTATTTATTGAAACTAATATTGGTTCGTTATTTGCGGCAGCATATGTAATTGTTTTATTAATTTTATCAAAACATACTAAAATTGCATCCATTCCATCTTGTTGTCCGTCATTTCCAATACTATCAATTAAGCGTTTCCTAACATAATTCAATATTTCATTAGGTTTTGAAATATTTTTTTCTTTAATAGCTTCACTCAAAAAACCAATATTTAACAAACTCATAAATGCACCTGGCACACCATGTCCAGTACAATCACAAACTGCTAAATAAAACTTATTATTATGTTCTGCAGCCCAATAAAAATCGCCGCTTACAATATCTTTAGGTTTAAATAATACAAAATAATTACTAAAATAATTTTTCAATAATTCTTCATTAGCTAGTAATGCATATTGGATTCGCTTAGCATAGTTTATACTATCAATCGTAGCTTTTTGATTTTCCTCAATAATCGCTTTCTGAAATTCAGTTTCACGATTTTTTAACTCTATGATTTTCTTTTGTTTCTGAGAGACTTTAAAGCGATTGTAAATAAAAAATGCAAATAGAATTAAAACAACTAACCCAGATATTACAAAGTAAATGATAATAGATTGTTGTTTTGTTTTAGCTAAAAAAACTAATTCAATTTTTTCTTGATTAGCTTTTGCAAGCATACTTTGTTTTTCATTTTGATACAAATAATATTTTGACAATGATTTCTTCTTGTTATTTTCATTAACAACACTGTCGCGCATAGAATATGACAAATCAGACATTAAAAGTGCTTTTTCATATTCATGATTATCTTGATAAATTAACCTCAATATATCTGCAGATTTCTGAATTGTTCCTGGAAATCCTAATTCTTTAGATAAAAGCATAGCTTTTTCACCAAAAAATTTAGCTTTTGGATTTTTATTTAAACGCCAATATACATTTGCCAGACTATTTGTACAATTTGCAACCCAAGCTTTATCTTCCAATTCTTTAAAAATATCTAAACATTGAATAAAAAGAATTTCTGATTTCAGTAATAATGAATCAAATTGTACCGAATTCTTTTGAAAAAAACAATCAGCTTGCAAAACATAATGATCAGCTATATTAAATAATGAAAGAGCCATACCGTGTTTATTATTTGCAATTTTAAATGAAGCGTAACTTTTTTGAAAATATTCCAAAGACTTATTCATTAAGGAATCAGGCACTTTATATTTTCCTTTATATTGTATTTCTACCATATGAGTATATGCAGTTCCAATGTTATTGTAAGCTAAAGCTAAACCTTCAGGGTCATTTAGTAGTTTTCGGATTTTAATACTTTGTAAGTGATATTTCATTGCATTTACTAAATCATTCTGATTACTATATAATACAGCAATATTATTATAAGATTGAGCTAAACTAACATTGCTACCAAGTTTTTCTCTTATTCTCATAGCATCAAAATAAAACTCTAGGGCTTTATCAATTTCACCCTTACTATCATAAACTGTTCCTAAATTACTGAGTGAATAGGCTTGTCCTTCTAAATCATTAATTTCTCGTTGTATTAATAAACTCTTATTAAAATATAAAATCGCCTTATAGGCAATTCCTCTTTCAGTAAAAAAGAAACCTTTATTATTTAGTGATGCAGCTAAATGTCGTTTAGCACAAATTTTAATTTTATTTATGGATGAATGTTGAAGTTTTGCAGCCAATTTACCCATTTCATTATTATAAATCGGCCATATGTCTTCTGAAGCATTTTCAGCTATTATACTTAATAGTAAAAGCTTATTTGTATCAGTTTTAGCGTGGCTAACTTTAACTATCAAAGAATCGATATAATAATCAGATTGAGCAATTAAATAATTACAATTAGTTAAAAGTGTTACAAAAAAAAGTATACTTATATTTTTTTTCAATTCTATATTAAATTTTTATACCTATTACACAAACATCGTCTACTTGCTCTAAATCTCCTTTCCAATTCATAAATGTATTCATTAATTCTTCCATTTGAATTGACATTGATAGATTTGAATTCTTTAATAATAATTCGTTTAATTGTTTGTATTTAAATTTTTTGCCTTTTGGTCCACCAAATTGATCAGCATAGCCATCAGTGTATAAATATAAAGTATCACCAGATTTAATATTAATTGCTTGTAACGTAAAGCTGTCAATTCTTTCACCTTTGCCAACAGGCATTTTATCTTTGGGAAGTTCGATAATCTCACTTTCCAAATTATTTACTGAAATTAATATTGGTTCATTATTTGCAGCAGCATATGTAATTGTTTTATTAATTTTATCAAAACATACTAAAATTGCATCCATTCCATCTTGTTGTCCGTCATTTCCAATACTATCAATTAAGCGTTTTCTGACATAATTCAATATTTCATTAGGTTTTGAAATATCCTTTTCTTTTACAGCTTCATTTAAAAATCCAATGTTTAATAAACTCATAAAAGCTCCTGGAACACCATGCCCTGTGCTATCACAAACAGCTATGTAAAACATATTATTATGTTCCGTAGCCCAGTAAAAATCGCCACTTACAATGTCTTTTGGCTTAAATAAAACAAAGTGTTCGGGGATGTTATTTTTCACTAACTCTAAATTAGCTAGTAAGGCAAATTGAATTCGCTTTGCATAATTTATACTTTCATAAACTTCTTTTTGCTTTTCATCAACCAATTTCTTTTGTTCTGAGATAAGTTCATTTGACTTTTTTTTGTTTTTATATGCTTTGAATGAAATAAAGAATAAAATAAAAATTACAAAAATTAGCATTAACAAATAATTTCGTTGTTTATTATTTGCAACAATTTCAAACTCTTGTTCTTTAAGTTGATCTTCCTTTTTAGAAATATCATACTTAACTTCCATCTCAAGCATTTTACCTTTCACTGTATTAAGCTCTGATGAATCTTGATATGCTTGAAATAATTCATTATAATCATAAGCTTCTTTAAACTTATTTATAGAATAATACGTATTTGAAATATAATGATAACAATCTCTCTTGATAAAATTCATTTTAAGCGTGTCGGAATATAATAGAGCAACATTAAAATACTTTAGAGCAGAATCAGTATTATGATTTAAATTGTAAAGTTGACCAATAACAAAATAACAATTACACATACCATGTTTGTAATACATATTAGAATAAAGATCTAATGCCTCAAAAGCTCTTTTTTTACCCCTATCAAAATCATTATTATTTAAATACACTTCAGCTATACTAAGGACACAATTTGCCATATAAGCGCTATTATTATTTTGCTTATAAATTTCTAAGGCTCTTACACTATAAAACATAGCGCTATCATAATCCTTTTTTTCAGAATATAAAATACTAATATTGGTAAGCACATTTGCATATTTAATTTCTTCCTTTTCAGCTAAATAATATTTTTTCGCTAAATTATAATTCGACATCGCCTTATCATACTCACCTTGTTTGGTATACAAATTGGCTAATATATTGTATGCCTTAAATCTATCACTTGTAAAATTATTTTTTTCTAAATATTCAATATAATCCAAACAAAATTTTAATGAAACATCATACATCTCTTTGTAATAGAGATTATTAATTAATATTGAAGAAGTTTTTTTTATTCCATTATCAAAAGCAATGTCTTTTGATAATTTTTGTGCTTCTATTAAATAATTAATATTTTCTTTAGAACTATATATATTATATAGATTTGAGAGAATGAGAATTGTATTTACCTTATTTGAATCATTTGGTAAATTATTTATAATTGTCGTTAATGAATCTATTTTTTTTTGACTTTGACCATAATTAACAAATGAACAAAAAACAAATAGGTATAAACCAAAATATTTAATTAATCTCAACATATTAATTATAGTTTAATTCCAACAACACAAACATCATCCACTTGTTCTAATAGACCTTTCCAATTTATAAAATTAGTTTTTAAAAATTCTCCTTGCAATTTAACATCTTTATCACTAATTGACAATAATAAATCATTAAGTTTTTTTCTTTTAAATTTCTTTCCCTTTTCACCACCAAACTGATCTGCAAACCCATCCGTGTATAAATACAAAACATCATTAATCCGTAAATTAATTTTGTGCGTTACAAATGAATTCATTGCTAGACCTTTACCAATTGGCATTTTGTCTTTTAAAAGCTCAATTATTTCAGAATTATGAATTAATAAAGGAGCATTATTTGCAGCCGAATATTCAATTTCTAAGTTTTCTGATTTTGCATTAAAATCATTTAATTGAAAGGAAATTAAAACACCATCCATTCCGTCATTTTGATCTTCTTTACCTATACTTTCAATTAAACGGGAACGAACATAATTTAATATTTCATGTGGCTCTGTAATATTTTTTTCTCTAATTGCTTCACTTAAAAAGCCAATGTTTAATAAACTCATAAATGCTCCTGGTACGCCATGACCTGTACTATCGCAAACTGCTAAGTAAAATCTATTATTATATTCTGTTGACCAATAAAAATCGCCACTTACAATATCTTTTGGTTTAAAAAACACAAAATGATTTGGCAAACTCTTTTTCATAAAAATATCTTGCGATAATAATGCATCTTGAATACGCTTAGCGTAATTAATTGAATCGACAATTTCTTTTTGTTTTTCTTGTACTAATTCTTTTTGAAATTCAGCCTCCTCTTTTTGAAGAACCACTTCAATTGTACGTTCCTTTACAATTTCCTCTAATTCATTTTGTCGTTTTTTAAATGCTGATAAACGCCATTTTATTATTCCCCTAAAAATCAAAATAATAGAAGTAAAATAAAATAAATAAGCCCAAATAGTTCTATAAAAAGGTGGTAAAACAGTAAAATGATATGCAATTGGCTCACTCCAAATACCATTGGGGCTTTGAACTTTTAATTTAAATGTATAGTCTCCATTATTGATATTCCCAAAATTCGCTTCCGTTTTTTTCATAACTGGACTCCAATTTTTATCATAACCTTCAAGCATATATTGATAGTTCAACATAAAGTTCTTAGAAATTTCAATTCCACCAAATTCAAAAGAAATACTATTATGTTCATAGGGCAAAATCAAATTTTGTGGTATTGGATAAAATTTTTCTATAGCATTAAATTTAATTCCTTTGTACTTATTCTTAACACTATCAAGTTCACCAGAATTTAATATTTTACCATACGTAACTAATTGTTGCTGATTAAGAGTTAAGCTATCTAAACTCTTTTTGTTTAATGAAATGTTGAAAATACTATACCAATCTATTTTTTGTTCGTTAATTTTAATGCGATGTAATTCAGGTTTAATAGAAACAGACTTTTTTTCAATTAAATCATAATTGATTCTCACTAATGAGTTTTTATCATCACCTGTACCAACCCAAATTATACCTTTACTATCAACATAAATGGCATTTTGACCAACATTAACATCTTTAACTGGATAATTATTATTGACATTATATATTTCTAAATCAACTAATTTATTAACAGTTAAAATTGATGATTCGGGATTAAAAATTGCTAGTCCATTATTAGTTCCAATAATAATTTTATTATTTTTAAATTTTAGTATTTGCGTTATATAATTATCAGGCAAACCGTTTGTTACAGTGAAATTTAAAAATTGATTTGATTTGGTTTTTTGTTTTTTAACCAAACAACTTAGTCCGGCTTGAGTTCCAAACCATATATTACCCTTTTCATCCTCACAAATACTTCTAACAACATTATTAATTAAACCGTGAGTTGAATTATAATTAACAAAACTCTTACCATCAAATTTACTAACTCCACTTCCTTCAGAACCAAACCACAAGTTTCCGTCTTTATCTTCAAAAATTGTTCTGATAGTATTACTATTTAATCCTTGCTCTGTTTTAAAATTTACAAATGAAGTACCATTAAATTTACTAACACCACCACCTTCTGTTCCAAACCAAATATTTCCGTTCTTATCTTCTTTTATACAACGAACTGTGTTATTAGGTAAACCATTCCTAGTATTATAATTTGTAAATGACTTTCCGTCAAACACACTGACGCCATCTCCATAAGTTCCAAACCATAAATTATCTTTACTGTCTTTAGTAATAGCCCAGACTGTGTTATTAACTAAACCTTGCGATACATTATAGGTTTCAAAAGACTTCCCGTTATATTTTGTTACACCACCACCATAAGTTCCAAACCATAAATCATGATTTTTATCTTCTGCAATTGTGAACACGGCATTACTCGCTAAGCCTTGTTCAGCATTAAATGTTACAAACGCATCACCATTAAATCTACATACACCACCACCATATGTTCCAAACCAAATATTTTCATTATTATCTTCTGTTATACTAAATACAACGTTATTAGATAAACCATGTGACTTATTATATGTAGTAAATAATTTAGTACTATCTAACGGCTTATGATTTATTATTTTTATATCTTTTCTATTTTCAGAATAAACACTTACTCCAGCGCCTTCAGATCCAAACCAAATGTTACCTTTTTTATCCTCGGTTATAGTCCATATAATATTATTAGCTAAACCATTCGAAGTATTATAATTTTTAAAAGACTTTCCATTATATTTAATAACTCCTTCCCCATTTGTACCAAACCAAATATTTCCCAAATAATCTTCTTCAATACTCCAGATAGTATTACTGGACAATCCATTGGAGGTATTGAAAGTTGTAAAAGAATTCCCATCAAATTTACTAACTCCATCATTTTCGGAAGCAAACCATAAATTTCCTTTTTTATCTTCAAGAATAGCTCTAATCGTATTTCCCCCCAAACCATCTGAAAATCCATATGATTTAAACAATTTACTTTTATTACTATTAATTATTGTTGAATCTGTATTAATATATTTACTTACGCCTCCTCCTTTTGTTCCAAACCATAAATTCCCTTTTTTATCCTCAGCAATACTATAAACTACATTATCACCTAAACCATTTAAAATATTATACGTTACAAATGATTTGCCGTCATATTTACTTACACCTCCACCTTGAGTTCCAAACCAAATGTTACCAAATTTATCTTCTTTAATACATAGAACTAAGTTATTAGCTAAACCATGAGATGAATTAAAAACTGTAAATGCTTTACCATCGTATTTATTAACGCCACCACCATAAGTGCCAAACCATAAATTCCCTTTTCTATCCAAATATCCACACGCAATACTACTTAACGATAAGCCTTGTTCAGTATTAAATGTATTAAAATGAGAAAGGCCTCCACTAACTCCTCCATTTGGTATAAAAATTTTGGGAGGAAATAAATCAATCCTTTTTAAACCATCTTTCGTATTAATTGTAATAGAAGATTTTTTTGAAATAGGAATATCAATTTTTTGAACCTTTGATTTATCCAAAACTAATACTTCTGGAGGCTCCACAACTATTGATTTAGGAGATAAATAGACTTCTTGAACAGAATTGATGTTTCCTATATTATTTGAGTGCTCGGAATTACAACCAACAAATAAAATAGTGGCCGTAAACAAATAAAATATAAAGTTATAATTACACATCTTAAATTCTAATTCCAATTATACAAATATCATCCACTTGCTCTAAATTACCCTTCCAATTATTTAATGCATTATCCAATGATTTTTTTTGGTCATTTAATGGCAGTTGCGATATTGAAATTAAATACTGTTTTAATTGTTTGTACATGAACTTTTTTCCTTTTGGGCCACCAAATTGGTCAGGCATACCATCTGTTAAAGTATATACTAAATCCCCTTTAAGTAATTTAAATTCATGTTGAGTAAAAGAAATGTGGTCTTTGTCATGTTTGCCAACTGGCATTTTATCAGGAGCCAATTCTATTAATTCAAACTTCTCTTCTATTTTTCTAACAATCCAAATTGGATTATTAGCGGCAGTATAACTAATTTTTTTATTCAAGAAATCAAAACAAATTAAACTACAATCCATTCCATCTTTTCCACCATCTATACTACCATCTTTTTGTAAACGTTCGATAATTGTTTTTCGAGTATGATTTAAAATTTCAGAGGGCTCACATAAACCTTTTTCAATAGCTTTTTCGAGAGAAGAAATATTTAACATGCTCATAATTGCACCAGGAACACCATGTCCTGTGCTATCAGCAGTTACCAAAGCAAAATTATTATTAGTTAATTTACTTGCCCAATAAAAATCGCCACTTACAATATCTTTTGGTTGAAAGAAAACAAAATAATTCTTTCCTTCAATTGATGATTCAAATTTTGATAAGTTTTCTGTTAATAATTCTTCGCTTGCTAAAAAACTACGCTGAATACGTTCAGCATAATTAATACTATCCTTAATTTCTTTATGTTTTTCTTCTATAATATGTTTTTGTTGAACAACTTCAAATGTGCGTTCCTTAACTATAAGTTCTAGGCTTTCTTTTTCCTTTTTTAATTTCCGGGTTCTCGCATAAACAGTAATTATATAAATACATATAAAAAGCAAAGAATATAAACTATAAGCCCACCATGTTTTATACCATGGAGGCAATATTTCAAAATAAAATCTTTTAATATTTTGCTTACTTACAGTTTCAGGAGTAATAGAATTAACCATGAAACAATATTTTCCTGGTGCTAGGCCAGAATAAGTTGCTTCTGTTTTGTTTAAAAAGGGTGACCATTGTTTATCTGAACCTTCTAAGAAATAAGAATACTGAACGGTTTCAGGGTTAGTAAAACTAACTCCAATAAAACTGAATGTGAGATGGTTTTTATCATAAGGTAATTTTAAATTAATTGGTAATGTCGAATTCTTATCAATACTGTCAGAAAAAATAGAGAAATCCGCTTTTTCGAAAAATAATTTGAGGCTATTTATATGAGTTTGTGGGGCAATATTATTTATGTGATCTTCTGAAGGAGTATATTTAGTTAATCCACTTTTTGTACCAAACCACATATTTCCTTTTGAATCCTTAAATAAAGCATTTCTTAAACAATCTATTCCTGTAAAACCTTCTTCAATACCATAATGTTTAATACTGATTTTTTTATTTAGATTAAACATTTTGTAATTCAATTTATCTAAACCTTTACTGGTTGCTATCCAAAGATTATCGTTATCATCAAAAGCTAAGCCATTACAAACATCATCACTCAATCCATTATTTGAATTTATAACCGTAATATTCTTTCCATCATATCTTGCAATTCCACCACCATATGTCGCAATCCATAAATTACCATCTAAATCGTTTACTGCATCAATTACATTATTATTAATTAAGCCATCCGTTTTATTTAGATAAGTGAATTTACCATTTGATATTTTTGTTAAACCGCCATCCCATGTGCAAATCCAAATGTCATTATTTATATCAGGATATATAGAGTAAATATAACTGCTACTAACGCCATCTTTACCAATTGATAAATTCTTAAATTCTTTTCCATCAAAACTGGTAACGCCACCAGACCAAGAACCAAACCACATATTTCCAGTTTTATCACAAGCCATAGCACTGGCAGGAAATGCTTGAATACCATCATTATTGGTATATTTTATAGTTTTTCCATTTACTTGATGATAAATTGCTTTATTTGTTGAAATCCATAAACTCCCAATTTTATCTTTAACAATTTTGAAAATATTTTCATTTTTAATTTCAGGCATGAACTCCGTTACGACATTATTATTTAAATAATTTAATCCAGAACCTGTTCCGATAATTAAATTTCCATAATTATCTTCATTCATTGCAGTTACAATATTTTTATTTAATCCTTCTTTTATCGTATAGTGAATAAATCGTTTTCCTGAAAATTTGAGTACACCAAATCCCCAACAACTAATCCAAATATTATTTTCTTTATCCTTTTCAACATTATAAATTAAATTATTTGGTAAACCATTTTTTGTAGTGATATTTTCAAAACTATTCTTATTATAATCATATAATAGCAATCCATTATCATTAGTAGCAAAATAAATAGTTCCATTGTCATTATCTAATGCTTTATAAACTAGTGTACTGTCTAATAATGGATGATTAAAATGTGTGATTAAAATTTTATTAGAAATAGATGGCTTAATTATCGAAACGCCTTTAAATGAAGAAAACCAGATGGTTCCATCCTTACTTTCATTTATTCCAATTTGCGTATGGTATGACAATCCATCTTTTGTTTCGAAATGATAAAATTTTTCATTATCAAAACAATAAATTCCTTTTTCCCAAGCAGCAATCCAAATTCGTTTTTTTGAATCTTGAAATATGCACATGATTGGTACTTCTGGTAAACCATCCTTTTTTCCTAGTCTAATTAATTTTATTCCATTATATTTATATATACCACTGTCTGTCCCAAACCAATATTCATTTTTATAATCTTGAAGTATTGTATAAACTTTCTGATTAAAAATAGTTCCATTTGGTTTAAATTTTGTAAATTTTTCATTATCAAATTTGGTAATTTCTCCACCTAAAGCGCCAATCCAAAGAATATTATTTTTGTCTTTTATAATTGGGCGATTTAAATTACTTGCTAAACCATCTTTTTCACTATAATTCGTGAATGACTTTCCATCAAATTTACTTATGCCTCCTCCAAAAAGTGAAAACCATAAATACCCATCTTTATCTTGAATTATTTGAGAAACTTGAGAATGAGCTAAACCATCCTTAACAGAATAAGTTTTAAAATTATACTGTTGTGCATTTAACAAAAATGCTAAACATAAAAAAACACATACCGCTATTTTTTTTAAACACCTCATTAAAGCCTAATTCCAATAATTAATATATCATCAACTTGATCTAAGTCCCCTTTCCAATTGGTTAAAGTATTAGTAATTTCTATATATTGATCTGCCATAGACATATCAATATTTTTAAGCAACATTTCATTCAGTTGTTTATACTTAAATTTTTTACCTTTTGGTCCACCAAATTGATCTGCAAAACCATCCGTATATAAATATAAAGAATCTCCAGTCTTAAAATTAATTGTTTGAAGACTAAAACTATTCATATTTTCACCTTTTCCAACAGGCATTTTATCTTTTGGAAGTTCAACAAGCTCACTTACTAAATTATTAATTGAAATCAATATTGGTTCATTATTGGCAGCTGAATATGAGATAGTGTTTAAAGTTTTATCAAAACAAACTAAAATAGCATCCATGCCATCTTGTTGTCCATCATTACCAATACTATCAATTAACCGTTTTCTAACAAAATTCAAAACTTCATTTGGTTGCTCTATGTTTTTTTCTTTAATTGCTTCACTTAAAAATCCAATATTTAATAAACTCATAAAAGCACCTGGAACTCCATGTCCTGTGCAATCACAAACTGCCAAATAGAATTTATTGTTGTATTCAGTTGCCCAATAAAAATCACCACTTACAATATCTTTTGGGTTAAAAAAAACAAAATGTTCTTTCAAATTTCTATTCAATAAATCATCATTTGCTAATAAGGCATATTGAATTCGTTTGGCATAGTTGATACTATCAATCGTTTCTTTTTGATGTTCTTCAACAATTTGCTTTTGGTTTTCAATAATAAGTTTTTGAGAATTTGTGATTTTAAATCTTTTAAAAAGAAAGCCGAGCAAAATACTAATAATTAAAAAACCTATCGAAATAGAGTAAATAACGTAACGTTGTCGTTTTTGCTCAGAAACTGAAATTAAATCACGCTTTTCTTGTTCTTTTTTTATAGCAATTTTTTCTTTTTCGTATTCGGATTTAATTTCTTGACTTTGTATATTATTCTCATTATTAATTTTATCCAATACATCTTTTTGTTTCAAATAAGCTTTCAGATAAAACAAAGCTTTATCAGGATGTTTAGTTTCTTCATAAATCTCACTTAAATTATAATTACTTTCAATAATACCCTCTAAATCTTCTATTTCTTCAGTAATTTTTAATGTTTTTAAAAAGCTATCTTCAGCCTTTTTATATTCTTTTCTTTTAAAATAAACTGCGCCAATATAGCCTAAAACAATTCCTTCTTGAAATTTATTTTTCAACTCAATTGCTAATAACAGAGATTTTTCATAATAAATCATGGCATTTTTTTGGTCATCAATTTTATTATATACAATACCTAAATTATTATAAGTTTGCATCAAAACTGGCTTGTTTTTTAATTCTAAACATATTTCAATACCCTTAAAATAATAATCCATTGCTAAATTATACTTTCCATCATTTCTATAAAGAATTCCAATATTATTGTAAATAGCTGAGTACGCATGTTTATTTTTAATTTTCTGGTTATTATCGAGACTTTTTTTTAAATATTTTAAAGCTTTTTGAATTTCACCTAGTTTAGTGTACTCTACACCTAGAGCACCTAATAAAATATCTGTCTGTTTCGCATTTTTAATCTCATCGCTAAGTTTTAACGCCTCCTGGTAGAAATTAATTGATGCATTTACGGAACCGATGCACGAATAAGCATCACCTAGATTATTTAATGAAATAATTGTTGCAAGCGTATCTCCAGAAGTTTTAGATAATTTCAATGCTCTATTAGCAAACAATATAGCATTTTTGAAATCGCTCGCATTATTTCTATCAATAAATAACGTCGTATAAATTTTCATATTTACACTACTATCTTTACTATTTCGAATTTGCATCAACAAGCTATCTTTCTTTGATAATTGAGAAAAACCTTGTAAATAAATTACAATAAATAATAATATGATTTTAATATTAAACATTTTTATTTACAACTTAATTCCTATTATACATACATCATCTACTTGTTCCAAATTCCCTTTCCACCCAGTAAAAGCATCTATTAAAATTTCTTTTTGATTTAGCATTGACTTATTCTCATTAGATAAAAGTAAGTCATTCAATGACTTGTATTTAAATTTCTTTCCTTTTGGCCCACCAAATTGATCAGCAAAGCCATCAGTGTATAAATACAAAGTATCTCCTTTTTTAAAATCAATAGTTTGTAATGTAAAGCTATCCATTCTCTCCCCTTTTCCAACTGGCATTCTGTCTTTTGGGAGTTCAGAAAGCTCACTCACCAAATTGTTGTTAGAGATTAATATAGGTTCGTTATTAGCTGCCGAATATGAGATCGTGTTTAAAGTTTTATCAAAACAAACTAAAATAGCATCCATGCCATCTTGTTGTCCATCATTACCAATGCTTTCGATTAAACGTTTTCTGACATAATTTAAAACCTCATTAGGTTTATTTATATTTTTTTCTTTGATAGCTTCACTTAAAAATCCTATGTTTAACAAACTCATAAATGCACCAGGAACTCCATGCCCTGTGCTATCACAAACAGCTAAATAGAATTTATTATCATGTTCAGTAGCCCAATAAAAATCACCACTGACAATATCTTTTGGCTTAAATAATACAAAATGTTCAGGAATATTTTTTTGCAATACCTTCTCGTTAGCGAGTAAGGCATACTGTATTCTTTTGGCGTAATGTATAGAATCTAAAATTTCCTTTTGAGTTTCTTCAATAATAAGGTTTTTAGCCTCAACACTTATTTTTTGTAGTTCTATAATCTTTTTTTGCTTATTTGATAGCCTAAAGCGATTGTAAATAAAAAATGAAAATATTGCTATTAACGAAATACCAAAATATAGTGCAATTTTTTGCGTCTGTTCTTGTTTTAATTTTAGATCATTAATTTTTTTTGTTTCAACAGTTTTTAAACTATCTGCAGTTTGAATTTTATCGAATTCATAATTCATTTCTGCTTTTACAGTATTTTCAGTTTTTTCTTCATTAAACAAACTATCCCTTGCAATTTTATACTTCTTATAATGTAACAACGCCATTTTATTATTGTTAAGAACTTCATAAACTTCGCTTAGTTTTAACTCTATATCTTGAATACCTATAAATGAAGTTGTTTGAATTGCAAACTGTAAGGCCTTATTATAATTTTCTATTGCCATGTTTTGTTTTTTTTGTGATACATAACAACTAGCAATACTTGAGTAAGACAAAACCAATCCTTCTTTGTAATCTAATTCTTTTCTAATTATTAGTGATTTATTAAAATAGGTCAGCGCTTTCTCATACTCATTTTTTTCTTTGTAAACGATACCTATGTTATCATAAGAGTTTGATATATTTAATTTATCTCCCTCTTTTAATCTACTAATTAAGACTTTGAAATATAGCTCAAGCGCTTTCTCATTTTGGTTTTCATCGGCATATATATTTGCTAAATTATCTAATGACATTGTTGCCATAACTGAGTCCTTTATTAAATAAAATTGATTTAAAGCTTTGTTATAAAAGGCTTTTGCTTTATCTAACTGATTTTGTTGATAATAAACGTTTCCAATATTGTTTTGAGTTATCGCAAGTCCCAATGAATCTTTTATGTCTGCTTGTAAAACCATTAAATCAAAATAACATTGTAATGCTTTTGGGGAATTATTTTGAAACAAATACGCATTTCCAATTGCGTTTAAACAATTTCCGGAAGAAATTTTAGCGTTAATTTGTGTGTAAATTTTTTTACTTTCTTCAAAATAAGAAATTGCCTTTTTATAGTTTCCATTTATAAAAGACGCCTTTCCTAAATTAAAATTTGCTCTTGCTTCACCTTTATAATACTTTGATTTTTCAGAAAAAACTAAAGATTGATTTGATAATTCAATGCTTTCGTTAATTAATCCGTTTTTTATAGACTGATCGCTAATTTTGTTTAAATAAAATGATTTTGCAGTATCACTCTTAGCATTCTTTAATACCATTTTTAAAGAATCAATTTGCGGGAAAAATTCAAACGAAATGCTGATAAACATTAACAGCAATATAATTATGATATTCTTTTGTTTTCCCATTAAAGTATTTAATACAAATTAATTATAATTTAATTCCCATAATGCATACATCATCAACCTGCTCAAGTAAACCTTTCCAATTATTAAAAGAATCGCTCAATTTTTGTTTTTGAATTTCCATTGGTTGATTCGCTATTAATGTCAAGAGGGCTTGAAGTTGTTTAGATTTAAATTTCTTACCCTTTTCACCACCAAACTGGTCTGCATAACCGTCGGTATACAAATACAATGTATCGTTAGGCAGAAAATTTATAGTATGTAAATTAAAGCTTTTCATATTTTCACCCTTACCAACTGGCATTTTATCTTTTGGTAAAACTATTAACTCATTTTCTCTAACTAATACTGGTTGATTGTTTGCCGCAGCATAAGTAATTGTTTTATTAATTTTATCAAAACAAACTAATATAGCATCCATCCCATCTTGTCCATTATTACTAATACTTTCAATTAAACGAAGCCTAACATGATTTAAAATCTCATTTGGGTGCTCAATATTTTTCTCTTTAATAGCTTCATTTAAAAAACCTATATTTAGTAAACTCATAAATGCGCCTGGTACACCATGACCTGTACTATCACATATAGCTAAATAAAACTTATTATTATGTTGAGTTGCCCAATAAAAATCACCACTGACTATATCTTTAGGTTTATAAAAGACAAAATTATCTTTTACATTTTTATCCATAAATTCTTTATTTGCTAATAACGCAGTTTGTATTTTTCGAGCATAAGAAATAGAATCTAAAATCTCCTTTTGTTTAGACTCTACAATGTTCTTTTGTTCAGTAATTATAATATTAGCCTTATTTTTTTCATTATAATTTTTATAAACAAAAAACAACAACGCTACAATAATAAAAAGGACAGAACTTATAATGTACTTGTAATTTTTTTCTGTTGAAAGTTGGTTTTCTTTAACTTGAACTTCTAACTGATGTTTAATTGAATCTTGCATTTTTAATTGATTAAACCCATAACTTAATTGTATTTCAGTTATTTGTTTGGTTTTTTCATTATTTTGAATGCTATCGGTTAACTCTTTTGCTAATTTGTAATAGTATAATGAATTTTTAAAATCATTTAACTGTTCATATGCAAAAGATAAATAGGAAGAGTTATCACGTTTTGACGTTTGTGAATTAGCGATATTCGCAAAACTTAATCCTCTTTTCAGAGTATCTATAGCTATTGTGTACTTCTTTTGCATGTTTAAAGAATTACCAATATAACCTAGATTTATTGAAATACTATTATCATCATGATGAGAATACCATAAATTTAGTGCCTTTGAAAAATAAACTAATGCCAATTTATAATTTCCAATATCATTATAAATTAATCCAATATTTTCGCAATTGGTAGCTATTCCAAAATCATTAAAAATACTTTTATTAATATTTAAAGCTTTTAAAAAAAACTTTAGGGCAATCGTATTATTTTTTTGATCAAGATAAACTAATCCCATATTATTGTATACGGAGCCAAGCCCAGAAAGATTATTCGACTGTTGATATATGGCAAGACTTTTATTGTAAATTTCTATTGCCTTTGAATAATCTTTTTGTATAGATGAAATAATTGCAATTCCATTATAGCAACTGGCCTTTAATATTTTAAAATTATTTTTCTCTGCAATATCTAACGCTTCATAAAAAAGTTGAGAGGATACATTATAAATCCCCTTTTCTCTATTCATAGTTCCAAGCTTAATTAAAAAAGTACAAACAAATTTATTATTACTAGCTTGTTTAGATTTTAATAACCCAAATGAAAAATTTGAAATAGCAGAATCTAACTGCCCTCTATTAAAATAGGCATTTCCTAAATTTAAAACTGATTTAAAAAGTGTAGTATCAGTTTGAGACTTTATTGTACGCTTAAGAGAATCAATATCTTGAGAACTAATTCTAAAGCATATAAATAATAAAACAATACTATATTTTAAGTGTGTCCACATCTATTTATTTTCCTCGCCAATTAAACTATACATACACGTTTTTTTATTTACCACATCTCATTTATCAAAAAATGAATTCAAATTATTATAACTTTTAATTTCGAGTTACTTATTATAATTTCTACTCTTGATTTTTCAATTTCACCATCGTTAAAATAGTAGCAATACCAACTGTTTGTCCAGCTTGGTCAACGGCATCATATTTTTCTAAAATATTCATTGAACTAGCATCGTAAATATCAACTACCCATTTTACTATACCTACTTTCACTTCACTACCATCTGCAGCAGTTAATGGTTTATCGTTGGCTAGTTTTTCTTTACACGTAAATTTAACACCAATGGTCATTCCTGGATAAATTGGGCGAGTAAAACGACACTCATCAATACCATAGTTTAATAAAACTGGTCCTTTAGGTGGATCCACAAATAAACCCGCTGCTTTTGATAAAATGAAATAACCATGTGCAACCGTGCGTTTAAAAATTGTTCCATCTAATGACTCGGGTTGCAAGTGCGCGTAAAATTTATCACCAGTTAAGTTTGCGAAGTTTACTAAGTCATCTTCCGTAACTGTGTATGTAGGAGTAATAGTAGTTTCACTCACTTCCAAATCTTCAAAATACTGACGGAAAGGATGAACATCTTTTATAATCATTTTAGCTCCTACTTGGTAACTATTTAAAATAGAAGTAATCATAGTTGGTGAACCTTGAATGGCAGTACGTTGCAAATAATGAAACACGCCACGTTTTCCACCCATTTCTTCTCCACCACCTGCTCTTCCTGGGCCACCATGCACTAACATTGGCATTGGACTTCCGTGACCAGTGCTTTCTTTAGCGCACTCTGCATTCAACACTAAAATACGACCATGCATACAAGCTGCACCAATTGTGTATTTGCGAGCAATAGAAGTATCAGCTGTGATGATAGAACTTACTAAAGAACCTTTTCCCATTTTAGATAATTCAATCGCATCTTCAATTGTTTTGTAAGGCATAATCGTACTTACAGGGCCAAAGGCTTCAACGTTATGACAATCTGTATTTGTAAATGGTTTATCGTTATAAAAAATAATTGGAGGCATAAACGCCCCTTTATTTTTATCAGCACCCTTTACTTCAAAGTTTTCGAAACTACCAATAATTATTTTTTGTGTTTTAGAAAGCAATTCAACTTTTTCCTTAACTTCTATTAATTGCGATTGCCCCGCTAAAGAACCCATGCGAACACCTTCTATATTTGGATCGCCTATTACATTTTGTGATAAGCGTTTACCTAGTGCAATTTGAACATCTTCCACCATATTTTCAGGAACGATGATACGACGCACAGCGGTACATTTTTGTCCAGCTTTTGTTGTGATTTCTCTGGCAATTTCTTTAATAAAAATATCAAACTCAGGCATTGCAGTTGTAACATCTGTTCCTAACACACAACAGTTTAAAGAATCTGCCTCCATATTAAAATGAACTGCTTCTTGCAATAAACGAGGATGTGCTTTCAACATTTTACCAGTTGATGCCGAACCTGTAAACGTTACCACATCTTGACTTTCAACATGATCTAAAATTCCGTTAGCGCTACCACAAATTAATTGCAAGGCTCCTTCTGGTAAAATTTTACTTGCTATAATTTCTTTTACAACTGCTTCCGTTAAAAAAGATGTTAATGCTGCAGGTTTTACAATTGCAGGAACTCCCGCCAACCAATTAACGGCAACTTTTTCTAACATTCCCCAAACCGGAAAATTAAAAGCATTGATATGTATAGCCACACCTTCTTTTGGAACACAAATGTGATGTCCAATAAATGTGTTGTTTTTTGACAAACGTGCCACTTCACCATCATAACAAAATGTTTCGTTAGAAAATGACTTTCGTAAAGACGCATAAGCAAATAAATTGCCAATACCACCTTCTATATCTACCCAACTATCAGTGCGTGTTGCACCTGTTGCCCATGAGATTTTATAAAACTCTTCTTTTTTAGTTTGCAAATGCATGGCTAATGCTTTTAACATTAAACCTCTTTCTTGAAAGGTCATTTTACGAAGTTTTGGCCCGCCAACGTTACGCGCATAAGTGCACATCGCACCAAAATCTAATCCTTTGCTACTAACCGTAGCAATAGCTTCTCCAGTTATTGCGTTATATAATTCTTGTCCATTTTCGGAACCAGCTGCCCATTGGCCTAAAGCGTAATTTTGTAATTTGTTCATGATAAATATCTGTTAAATAATACACACTAAATATAAAAAAATTGATGGAATAAATAGGCTTTTTTTAAGCTAAAATTGGGTAAAAACCAGATTTGATGGTTTATTATTTTATGTATATTTATATGATGCGTATCCTACAAGACACTCCCATTATGGGTAAATATGTATGATAGAGTCATATTATTAGCTAATAGCAAACTATTATGAAAGAAAAATGTGCTTTATATGAAATCGAATCGGATTTACGACATAGTCATATTATTCCAAAATTCGCATTTGACTATTTAAAAAAAACCGGGGGAAAGTTTTTGCGTACCTACGAAAACCCTAATCAGAGAGTTCAGGACGGACCAAAATCCTTCTTGTTATCAGAAAAAGCTGAACAAGAATTTAGTAAAAGAGAAAGGTGGTTTGCTAACAATGTTTTTTATCCTTATTTAGCTGACAATAAACAATCATTTGAATACGATGAAAACATGGCCTATTTTATGATTTCAACTTTGTGGCGAGTTTTAATTGATCAATTAAAGTACCCCGACATTTCAAATAATGAGGATTTAAAATTTCTTAATGATGTTGAATTAGAATGGAAATTGTTTTTAAAAGATTATACATTTCCAATCAAATATAATGATTTAAATATATTCCTTACAGATAGAATATCCAATCATAACACTGATGGAATTGGTGTTGATTTATATTTTACACGTGTTATTAATGCAACAATTGTTGCTAATGAAAAAAAGACAAAAGTAGCGGTATATGTAAAATTTTTACGATTCATCATTTGGGCTGTTGTTAAAGGAGATCCAAACGATTGTTCTGATTTAAAAATCAGATTTAATAAAGGTATGTTAAATCTCCCGCAAAATATTACAGATGAATTTATGGGAGGTTTTTTCCAAAACAGGATAAAACAAATAGATAATAGACCTATGCCTACTAAAGAACAACAAGAAGTAATTTTTCAAGAATTGAAAAAAAATGAAAATAGTTTTTGGCTTTCGGATGTAGGATTACCAATTAAAAATGATTTCGAATTAAAACATAAGTAATAATTATTAACATAGCCTTCAAATAATAATCATAAAAAAATGAACAAAGAAATCCAAAACTACAATAAAACATTATTAATAATTGATAGAGGATTTTCATAATTTCAATCAAAAGCCTGAAGGGCTTTAATATGATTAACCTCAGGTGCAACCTGTGGATAAAAAACTAAAATAGATACAAGCCTGAAGGGCTTGAATAAAAAATAAAATAATGAGTACCTACACACAAATAATCTATCAAATTGTATTTAGTACAAAACATCGAGAACGTGTGATGAAGAAGAAAAATAGAGATGATTTATTTAAATATATTTGGGGCATCATAAAAAATAAAAACTGTCATTTATACAGAATAAATGGCGTTGAAGACCATTTACATATTGTCACTCATTTGCATCCATCTATTTCATTGGCATCATTAGTAAAAGACATTAAGGTAGCTAGTTCAATGTATATTAAAGAACAAAATTTATTTGAAGGTTTTATAGGTTGGCAAGATGGTTATGGAGCATTTACATATACTGTAAAAGAAAAAGATAGATTAATTGAGTATGTAAAAAACCAAGAAGAACATCATAAAATTAAAACTTTTAAAGATGAATACTTAGAATTACTGAAAGAACATGAAATTGAGTTTGATGAAAAATATATGTTATAGTTATTCAACCACTTTGTGGTTGTTTTATGACATACTGTATTATCGCACCGCACAAATGCGGTGTTATTCGTATTTAATCCCTTCGGGATTTATGAAAATTAAATGCAACATACTAATAAAATGAACAAAGACATTCAAACCTATAACGATTCTCAAACAGTAGAAGACAAAGAAATTTGCGATGTATTGCATGAAGAAATTTGCAAACACTGGCCTGAAGCTGAAAATAAAATTTAGCTTTGTTAGTAAAGAAATAAAGCAGAACACTAACTATAATTTAGAGAATTTATTATTAAAAAATATGACTTTTTATTAGGTATCTTCATGTAAAATTTACTAGATAATTTTTAACTTAAATAGTAAAAATAAATATTCTAAAATACTTTAAATAAATTAGTATGACCATTGACTTAAAAAACTACAATCCAAGCAAAAAACTATATATTGGAATACCTTTTTTATTATATATTGGATGCTTCTTAATTACATTATTACCTATTTATAAAAACAATATAAATAGTATTTCTTTAGGAATTGTTTTTGATTTATTAATTACAATACCCCTAATTTATTTTTTAATAATAAGAAAAAGTAATATTAGTAAACTAACAATATTAAGAGTTTTTTTAATTAGTATTTTATTAGGAGGTATAATCTTAAATTCTGATTCAAATTTTATTTTAAACTTTTGTAAAACTTGGATTTCACCATTAGTAGAAGGCACTATTATATTTATTGTTATAAAAAAATTAGTAAAAAAAAATAGATTACTAAAATTAAAAGGAGAACAACATATAGATTTTTTAATTCATTGTAGAAACATTTTTGGACAACAAAAAACTAGTAATATTATTGCCTCAGAAATAGCTATGTTTTATTATGTATTTTTTAGTAGTAAAAATCAAAACATTGGCAAAAATAATGTTTTCACTTCATTTAAAGAAAATGGTTTAATCGTTGTTTTATATACTTTATTAAGCATACTTTTAATAGAAGCTGTTGTAATGCACTTTGCATTTTCTTTAATAAATAATATTTTCGCGTGGATTATTACAGGTTTAAGTCTTTACACTTGTATGCAGTTTTTTGCTCATATTAGGGCAATTAAAAAAAGATTAATAAACATTAAAAAAAATTCGTTAGAATTATTTATGGGCTTAGCGGCTGATGCTTTTATTGAAATTGATAATATTAAAAGCATAGAATATATAACTAAAGATTGTGATGATAAAGACGCTATAAAAATTGCTCTATTAGGAAAGCTCGAAAGTCATAATATGATGTTAAAAGTAAAAAAACCTATTGAAATTATTAAAATGTTCGGGATAAAAAAACAAGCAAGCACAATTCTTTTTTTTGTAGATCAGCCTACTGAATTTCTAAAAATGATACATTTAAAATTAGAAAAGACAGATGAATAAACGCATTGCACATATAGCACTTGTTGTAGATAATTACGATGAAGCGATTGAGTTTTATACTAAAAAGCTAAATTTTAATTTAATTGAAGATACAAAAAGAAGTGAAACAAAGCGTTGGGTAATAGTTTCGCCAAGTACCAAAAACGAATGTTGCTTGCTTTTAGCAGAAGCTACAAGCGAAGAACAAAAAAGTAGAATAGGAAACCAAACAGGCGGCAGAGTATTTTTGTTTTTATATACAGATAATTTTGAAAGAGATTATCAAAATTTAATTGATAATAAAATAACGATAGTTAAAAATCCAGTTACAGAGGCTTATGGTAAAGTAGTTGTCTTTGCCGATTTGTATGGTAATTTGTGGGATATGATTGAACCAACAAACCAATAGTAACACACGTAGTTTAAAAAAAAATGCGAAAAAATCTTAAAAAAATTATATTAACTAATAAAGCGATACTTTTAACAGATTAGCTTCTCATAAAATAATTTAATTAATATGAACTTTAAAAAAATAAATTATATAGAGAGTGCTATTAATTGGATTCACGAGAAAACTACTGAAAAACAATTTCTGTTTTATTTAGCATATTAGTTGATTTACGTGTGGGTTTAGCAGCAGTTATTTTAAAGCTATTTGTATTTGATATAATACAATATGTTGTCAAGGATTTCATTTACATTTTTTAGTTAAGACGTGTAATGTCTAAATAAATTAAATTCCCTTACCTTACTAATATATACGCATCGAAATTTTAATCATTTAATGCCTTCTCAATCTAAACACTTAGTCAAAGACATATAATCATAATAGCTATATTTGGCTATGAAACGAACTTAGATAATAAATTCATTTAAAATAATTAATATTTAGCTAATAGTTTTTTAATACTTAAACCTTGAACAATAATTGAAAAAAGAACAATACAATAAGTACTCACGATAAATAAACTACTACCCTCAATTTTATGAGTTAATGATAAAGCAAGGGCGATAGAAATACCACCTCTCAATCCACCCCAAGTTAATACGGCTAAGTTTAATTTTTTATTAATATCCTTTCTATTAAAAAAATAAAATGTTGGAAGCAATGATAAATACCTTCCTACTAATGAAACAATAATTAAAATAATACCTATCAATAAATATTTAACATCAAAAGAAACTAAAAATATTTCTAATCCCATCAGTACAAACAAAATAGTATTGCATATTTCATCAATCAATTCCCAAAACTTATCTATGTATTCGGCAGTTAAATCCGACATTGCATTTTCTTTTCCTTTGTTTCCAATTATTAGTCCTGCAACTACCATAGCTAAGGGTCCAGAGGCGTGAATTTGAGATGCAATAGAATATCCACCCGTAACAACTGCAAGTGTAATCAATATTTCTGTTTGATAATGATCTATGTTTTTCATCATAAAATAACCTAAGTATCCAATTAATAATCCAATTCCAATGCCGCCAAAAACTTCAATTATAAATATTTCTGTAACATTTTTTAATGAAAATGATTCATGACCACCAATTACTAAAGAAAATATAACTGCAAATATAACAACGCCAACACCATCATTAAATAAGGATTCTCCAATAATTTCTGTTTTTAACTTTTGAGGTATTTTATATTTAGATAAAATACTCAGAACGGCAATGGGATCTGTAGGTGAAATTAATACTCCAAATAAAAAACAATTAATTAAATCTATTTCAATACCAAACCATCCAATTATTATATGGGTTAAAAATCCAATAATTAATGTCGACAAAATTACACCAATGGTTGCATAAGAAAACACAGTTGCCCTAACTCCTTTTAATTGAGCTAATTTCACATGCAATGAACCTGCAAATAATAAAAAACATAAAATAAAATCTAATACAAAAGCACTAAAATCAAAACCAGTTAAGAATTCTCGTAACGGAGAAATGTAATTCGGATTTAGTACCTCTATTAGTTTTAAAGTAATACCAAGTACTACACTAATAAGCATAACGCCTATGGTAGTTGGCAATTTAAGCCACTTATGATTGATGTAGCCAAATGCAGCAGATATCGTAATTATAATTGCAAAAAAGTTTAGCATAGACTCTAAATATAGTGAAAAAGGATTAGATTAACTTTTATTGTACTCGCCAATTAAATTGATTTCTCAAAAACAAGTTCAATACTTATATATATAAGTAGGATTTAATCAAGGGTTACATTAATTAGTTCCAATTCAATTTGTAGTTTGATCATAACTAAAGAGCCTATACTTAAAAATTCGAGCTCCTCAATAGTAGTATTCTTATTATGAAGCAAAATGAAATTTATAATGTAGTCTCTTTCCATATATTAATTTTTACATTTCTGAAACTATATTTAATAAAGCTGTAGGATTTAAAATCACAATTTTTGTTCCTCTAGTTTCAATAATTTTTTCATCTTTAAAAATGCGCAACATTCTCACAAGTGTTTCTTTCGCGGTTCCAACAAAGCCCGAAAAATCATCTCTATTAATAGTAATAAGTGCAGATTTAGTTTCACCCTCACTTCTTCTATAAACCTGATTCAATATTAACAAACTTAATGCTACGCGCTCTTTTACTCCGTATTGAGAAAATATGGTCATTTTATTAATCCAAACAGAAAACTCTTTTGATAATGTTACAGCTAAACTTTTTGCCAAAGTGGGCGACTTAGCCAAAACATTTAAAAATACATCTTTTGCAATAAATGATATTACGCAATTATCCAATGCCATAGCCGTAACAGGATTTGGCTCTTCTGCTAATAATGGTCTATATCCAAAAAAATCACCTTTTTTATATATGTAAACAATACTTTGTTTTCCATCATGGTTAGTTTGGAAAATTTTTATTTTCCCTTTCCTTAAAATATAAATTCCTTTTGAAAAACTTTTCTCTTTAAACAAAACTTCTCCTTTCAAATATTCCTTTCTTACCAATTTACCTTTTACAAATAACAACTCCTCTTTTGTTAAGTTATCAAAAAGTGAAGATGATTTTAAATGGTATTTTTCAATATTAAATTCCATGAGTCAATTTATTAATTAGAATTAAGTTTAAAATTGACAATTGTCAATTTTAATTATTTATTAAATAATTACATTTGTACAGATATACTTATATAATACAATGCAAAAGCCTGTCAAGTTGTAACGAATTGGCAGGCTTTTCATATTTTAAGATACTTATTATCTTAACGAATGACTCCTCACTAATTATAAATAATGTTAATTGATGTATTTTTTTTATAATCAATCTGCCTGGATTATCCTGTTTATTAGTCTTTACAGATACATCAATTTCATTAAATTAAAAATTGACAATTATCAATGTTTTTAATTTTTATTAAGGAGTAATTGCATTCAAGAATTTTAAACTTTCAATAATTCATGATAAATTATCTAAAAATTATTTTTATGGCAATTCCTATAACACTTAGTTTAACCGTTATAGTAATTCTCGTTTTATATTATTATTTGAAATGGAAAAAAAATAAATCATATGGAAAAAGTAGATATTATAAAAAAAATTAAACTTCGGAATATTAAATTTGAAGATTATTCTCAATTAATTGCTATTCAATTAAAATGTTTTCCCGGCATGAAGCCATGGACGAATGAACAATTTAAAAATGTGCTGAATACTTTCCCAGAAGGCCAATCCTGTATTCAATATGGAAAAAAAATAATAGCATCTTCCTGCTCGTTAATCTTAACTTTCAATGATTATGATGAAACATCGTCTTGGAATGAACTAACTGATAATGGAAATATCTCTAATCATACACTATACGGAGATACACTATATGGGATGGAAATAATGGTTGACCCATCTTTTCACGGTATGAAATTGTCACGAAGATTATACGATAGCCGAAAAGATATTGCAAGAAAATATAATTTAAAAAGAATCATTGCTGGTGGTAGATTGCCTAATTTTCATAAACATAAGGATACTATATCAATTGACAGATATGTTGAAAAAGTAATAGATAAAAGTTTATATGACCCTGTTTTAACAGCACAATTATCTAACGGCTTTTCTCTGAAAAGAATTCTGCCAAATTATCTTCCTAATGATTTTGAATCTTGTGGCTACGCTACGTTACTCGAATGGGTTAATTATAGCTACCAGGCAAAACAAACAACAAACTCATCACAGTCACATTATGTTCGAGTGAGTGCTATTCAATATCAAATGAGGACTATTAAAAATTTTGAAGAATTTGAAAAACATATTGAGTTTTTTGTAGATACATCATCAGATTACAGAAGTGACTTTGTAGTATTTCCCGAAATGATAACATTACAACTACTATCATTTTTGCCTAATAAAAAACCAGGAGAAGCAATTAGAGAATTGAGCAATTTCACGCCCCAATACGAAAGTTTATTCACCAGACTTGCAATTAAGTATAATATAAATATCATTGCAGGTTCTCATTTTATTATAGAAGATGATAATCTATATAATGTATCATATATTTTCAGACGTGATGGTACTTTCGATAAACAATACAAAATTCATATTACGCCTTCCGAAAAAAAATGGTGGGGAGTTAAGAGTGGAAATAAAATTAAAGTATTTAATACAGATAAGGGTAAGGTCGCTATTCTGATATGCTATGATGCAGAGTTTCCTGAATTAGCTCGAATTGCAGTATCAAAAGGCGCTAAGATAATTTTTGTACCATTCAATACAGATGATAGAAGAGCTTATTTAAGAGTTCGATATTGTGCGCAAGCACGAGCAATTGAAAACCAAATTTATGTAGTTATAACTGGCTGCGTTGGAAATTTACCAGACGTGAAAAATTTAGATGTACATTTTTCTCAATCTGCAATTTTCACTCCATCTGATGTAGAATTTCACAGAGAAGCGATAGCCTCTGAGGCTACACCAAATGCAGAAACATTAATATATCAGGATTTAGACCTAAATCTATTAAAACGTAATAGAGAGTTAGGATCTGTTCAAACATGGAATGATAGGTCTCAGGGTTTTTACAAAATAAATTATATGGAAGACGGTTATGAAATATCAATTTAATTCTCATAAACAAAATGTTCTATATAATAAAGCTTTAATAGTTATATTTGAATTATATGAATGAATCTGTTTTTCAATTAATAAAAAAAACGTTGAAGTATCGGCTTAATCTGGATGAAGACAAAGCAAATGAAATTGATGTTGTTGAAAATATAAGAAAAGCAGTAGAATTTAAAGGAATCAATCTTTGGACATTAATCTTTGCAATTTTTATTGCATCAATAGGTTTGAACGTTAATTCCACTGCAGTTATAATAGGAGCAATGCTTATTTCGCCATTAATGGGTCCAATTATGGGGATTGGAATGGGAGCTGGTGTTTTTGACTTTGAATTGATAAAGCAATCAGGTAAAAATTTACTCATTGCTACACTAATTGGCCTTTTTACTTCAACTGTATATTTTTTCATTTCACCTATACATACTGCTCAATCTGAGTTATTAGCAAGAACATCTCCAACAATTTGGGATGTATTAATCGCTTTTTTTGGAGGCTTAGCTGGTATTGTAGCAAGTTCTCGAAAAAAATATAATAATGTTATTCCAGGAGTTGCTATTGCAACTGCACTAATGCCTCCACTTTGCACAGCAGGTTATGGTATTGCTACAGGCCAATGGAATTACTTTTTTGGCGCATTTTATCTGTATATTATAAATAGTGTTTTCATAAGTATTGCAACTTTTTTAATAATTCGTTTTTTAAATTTTAAACCTATAATACATGTAAATAAAGAAACAGCAGCAAAAGTTAGAAAATGGGTTGTAACAATTGCTGTACTTACAATTATACCAAGCTTATATTTAGCGTACCATTTTGTTAGGAATGAAATATTTAAGCAAAATGCGAATAGATTTATTAATGAAGTAATAACTACCTCAAATTTTACCGTAATTAATAAAAAAATATTACCTGAAATAAATGAAATAACCATTACTGTAATAGGAAGTGAAAAAACGGATAGCCTAAAAAAGAATTTAGATTTAAAAAAAGAAAGTTTCAACTTAAAAAATGCCAATATTATTATCAAAAATAGTATTTCATTTGGGAAACGTGAAGATGATATGAATCAATTAAAAGAAGGAATAATTGAAGATATATTTGAAAAACAAGAAGATCTTTTAAAATCAAAAGTTGATGAGATTTCTAATTTAAAAAAACAACTATTAAATCAAAGTAGCTTTGAAAAGAAACGTGGAGGAGCAATTAAAGAGTTCAATGCATTATACGGTAAGCCTCAAGAGTTGATGATTAATCAAACAATTGATTATACAACAACTACCATGGATACAATTTTAGTTATTTACATTAAAAGCAATTCAATGAAGTTTAAAAATGATGATTTAAAAAAAATGGAAAACTGGCTGAAGGTAAAGTTTAATATAGAAAAAATTAAAATCATAAAAGAGTAACCGTTTAGTAAAATAAAATGTTAGCTATAAAAAAAACATACAGATTAGGTTTGCTTTCCTGCTTAATTATTTTGAGCGCATGTTCATTAACAAAATCAAATCTCAGAGTCTCGCAATTAAGTTATTGCGCGCCCCCAAGTTCGTATGTTTATGACTCTACATATTTGCCGTTAAATGATATTACAAAATATTTAGTAGCCGATAAAAAATTACTCAAACATTATTCTTATCAAGATTGGCTTTTAGCAAATGCCAGTGGCTCTTTATTACTACTTAATGAATATGTTCAACTTCAAGAGAAGAGCGTTGATGATGAAGACAGTATCTATTGTATGGTCAAGAAACAACAAATCTTTAATCGATTATTATTAGCTTCCACTGAATTGCAAAGTATTGCTGCCGAACTTGACTGCGAATCCGAGCGTTCAAAACAACTAGCAAACTATTTGGATCACATTAATGATACTCGCGTTCAACGATTGACAATATTGTCCGTTGTAACAGGCGCCTTAACATCAATTGTTACTTCTATTAGTACAAATCAAAAAATGCAAGTTTCCATAGGTGTTAGCGGAAGTATTATTAGCGCTTTAGCGGGCGGATTAGCTGTTTTTTCATCTAAAAAAAGCATAGAAATAAAACATTCAAGAAATCTTCTATCTGATATTTGGTATGATCCAAAAACATCCTCAATTTATCCTCCATTTATTTGGTTTGTTTTAAATGGAAAAGAATTTAATACAGGAGGCTCAATAAGCACTATACAATCATTAAAGGAAAGATGGATAGATGATGGCTTAATTGATAATAAAACAATGAAGAAACAAGAAGAATTATTTTTTGGTATTGGAGGCTATTATAAATCAAATGATTTACACACCCGAACAAGTATGATAAATCAATTAAAGGCTGAAATTAGATCTATTAATCAAAACCTTCAAAGTTTTATGTTAAAACTCTCGGTTTAAAAATTTATTTGTTCAAAGAAGAAACTTTTGTTTGCGAGTTTGATAAACTACCGATGAAAAATTGCTTTTAGTTTAATAAGAAAATGTACTTACTTTAGTCTGAAATATCATATAAGAATTAATTAAATGAATTTAAAAAAAATAAATTATATAGAGAGTGCTATTAATTGGATTCACGAGAAAACTACTGAAAAACAATTTCTAATTTTTTCAAGTATCTTAGTTGGTGTTTCTGCGGGCATA
Organism: Bacteroidota bacterium; assembly: GCA_038327195.1. GTDB lineage: Bacteria > Bacteroidota > Bacteroidia > B-17B0 > Aurantibacillaceae > UBA4416. The sequence continues at coordinate 60,224 of JBBQKU010000011.1, forward strand.
GCAGCTGTAATTTTAAAATTATTTGTACATGCTATTCGTCATTATTTAGTAGATGAATTTCTTTTAAAATATGATTTCAAATATTTATATTTAATTCTACCTCTAATTGGAATTGGTGTAACAATTTTAATAATAAAATATTTTTTACACAATCAGTTAAGTAAGGGAAATACAGATATTCTTTTTTCAATTGCTAAAAAAAGTAGTTTTTTGCCATTTCGTCAAATGTATTCTCATATTATAACTAGTGCATTTACGGTTGGTTTTGGTGGTTCAGCTGGTTTAGAGTCGCCCATTGTTAGCACAGGCTCTGCTATAGGATCAAACTTTGCTCGCACCTATAAATTAAGTTATAAGGATAGAACACTTCTATTAGCAGCAGGAGCAGCAGGTGGGATAGCGGGTGCATTTAATGCACCAATAGCTGGAGTATTATTTGCATTGGAAGTTATTTTAGTTGACATTAGTATTACAACCTTTATTCCTTTACTAATTGCTGCAGCGTCAGGTGCATTAATTTCGAAAATTATTTTAAATGAAAGTAACCTATTGTTTTTTAAATTAAAACAACCTTTCGATTCTCATAATTTTTTTTTCTACGTCATTTTAGGTTTATTGGCAGGCATAATTTCTTTATACTATGTCAATTTTTTTGATAAAGTGGAGTCTAAATTTCATAAAATTAAATCACGATTCACGAAATGGATTATTGGAGGTATTGCATTAGCATTTTTATTTGCATTATTCCCTAGTTTATTTGGTGAGGGTTACGAAAGTATAAAAGCCCTTTCAGAATTTAGAACAGATGACTTAATTAAGGATAGCTTGCTTTTTAATTTAATTAATAATAAATGGTTACTACTTTTATTTATCATTCTAACTTTATTATTTAAAACCATTGCAGCTGCTATTACATTAGGCAGTGGAGGTAACGGAGGTAACTTTGCTCCGTCGTTATTTGTAGGTGCTTATTTAGGATTTGCATTTTCATTTTTTTTAAATTTAATTGGTTTCAAAGATATTCCTGTAAGTAACTTTACTATTGTAGCTATGGCTGGTATTTTAAGTGGTGTATTTCATGCTCCATTAACTGCCATATTTTTAATTGCTGAAATTACAGGGGGTTATGAATTGATTATTCCGTTAATGATTGTGTCATCTATAAGTTTTGTCATTGTGAAACATTTTCATCCACAATCTTTAGACATTAGGAGATTAAAAGACAAAGGAACAATTATATCTGAAAATAAAGACACTAGTTTATTGAGTAAAATTGATATTAAAACTATGATTGAAACAGATTTTGCAACTATTCATTTCAAAGCAACTTTAAGAGATGTTGTTGAATCTATTAAACATTCTAAACGAAATATTTACCCGGTAGTAAAAAAGAATAATAAATTACTTGGAATTATATACTTAGATAATGTTAGAGAAGAGATGTTTAATGCTGAGTTATACGATAAAGTAACCGCAAAGGAAGTGATGCGAAAACCAACTATGGTGATTGATATTACTGAAGATATTTTTACAATTATGCAAAAATTTGAAGAATCGGGTCACTGGAATTTACCTGTAGTTGATAATGAGATTTATATAGGTTTTTTATCAAAATCTACAATACTAGATAAATACAGACATGAATTATTAGATTCAATTTAAATAAAATGCTTTAACGACTTAAAGTTTTTAATATAATTCATAGATAAATTTTAACAACGTATCTTAATTCTATATTTAAAAAACATGAACAAAGACATTCAAACCTATAACGATGCTCAAACAGCAGAAGACAAAGAAATTTGCGATGTATTGCATGAAGAAATTTGCAAACACTTGCCTGAAGCTGAAAATAAAATTTGGCATGCACATCCTGTTTGGTTTTTAGAGGAAAATCCTATAGTTGGCTATAGTAAATTAAAAGCAGGTTTACAGTTGATGTTTTGGAGTGGTGTTACATTTGAAGAAGAGCAATTAACGCCAGGTAAAAGTGGGAAATTTAAAGATGCTTCGATTACTTATACATCTGCTGAACAAATCAATATAAAAGATTTGAAACGTTGGATAAAGAAAGCCAATGAGATACAATGGGATTATAAAAACATTGTGAAACGTAAAGGTGTTTTAGAAAGATTGAAGTAAAACTTTTATATTAGAGGAAAATTCTAAATTCAATGAAGCACTTTACATCAATATTCATACTCTTTGTATTACTTACAGGCAATTTAATATCACAACCAGAAAATACAAATTCTTATGTCGCACCAAAGTTTCCTAATGGGCCAAAAGAGTTTGCTTTATATGCACAAAAGTTTATAAACTATCCTATAAGTAATTCAGGAGAGAGATTATCAGGTGTTGTTGATGTAACAATTTACATCAACAAAGAAGGGAAAGTTAAATTAGTAAGGACAGCTGGCCCTAATTTAGAGTTGAACAATGAAACAAAACGTGTTTCAAAATTATCTCCTAATTGGAATCCTGGCTCAAGAAATGGTAATCCAATAGATACAATAATAACGTTAAAGTTTTATTATTGTTTAGAGAAACCAAATTCAAAAGCAACGGCGAATGACGTTTGTATTGTTGTATTTAAAGAAGCGTTAACTGAACCAGATATTAAAAAAATGGAACTTAAAGAAAAAGAATATGCTATAAAAAACGGAAAAGCTATTACATTAAATGAAGAAGGTTCATCTTTGATGCAAGCAAAAAAAATTGAGGAAGCTGTGAGAAAATTCAGTGAAGCAATCGAGTTAGTAGGAATGAGAAATGCCTTTTTGTATAATCGTGGTTTAGCTTATCTAAATTTAAAACAAGATGATAATGCAAAAGCAGATTTTTTAGAAGCATACCGAAAAGGAGATGAAGATTCGGGAAAGATATATAATGATTTCTTTAAATAAAACTTAAATCAATCTTTTCAAAAAGAATGTTCCAAAAGGCACTAATGACAGTAAAAAAGCAAGCAAAGCATTTTTAAACGACATCTTTACTTTAAAAAACATCATAGCTAACAAAACCATAAAAGCTACAAATAAAACACCATGAAGTGAGCCAACTGGGCGAACATATTCCGGCATATTAAAAACATATTTTAAAGGCATTGCAATTCCAAGTAATATTAAATAACTATAGCCTTCTATTTTCCCAATTTTTAAAAACCAGTTAGTAATAGTTTGATTTGAATTTTCCATACTGTATAAATGTAATGAAATATTTTTTATTCTAAATTAAACTTTTGTATCTTCATTAAGTCCAACTTAGACTAAAAAAAAATTATGAAAAAAAAGTTACTTTTAATTTTATCGATAATCCTAGTTAATTCCTCTCTTAAATCTCAAAGTTTGTATTTTCCACCATTAACGGGCAATGTATGGGATTCAATTTTACCATCATCCATAGGGTATTGCCAGCCCCGCATTGATTCGTTATACAATTATTTACAAGCAAAAAACACAAAATCATTTATTATTTTAAAAGATGGGAAACGTGTTTTAGAAAAATATTTTGGCACGTACACAAAGGATTCTATCTTTTATTGGGCATCGGCGAGTAAAAGTTTAGCTAGTTTTATAACTGGCGTTGCACAACAAAAAGGCTATATTAATATAAATAATACAGTATCTACTTATTTAGGAACCGGTTGGACAAGCGCACCATTGATAAAAGAAAATATGATTACAGTTAAGCATTTATTAGAAATGACTAGCGGTTTAGATGATGCGCCACCATTACCATGTGATAATGAGGATACAGCAAAAACGTGTTTAATGTACAAAGCAAATGCAGGCACACGTTGGGCTTACCACACTGGTGCATACCGAAAAGTTCAGGATGTAGTTAGTAATGCTGTTGGCTTAAATTATAATACCATAACAACAAACTGGATAAAAACACATATTGGAATGGGAGGCATTTGGTCGCAACAAGTTTATTATAGTAAGGCTCGTGATATGGCTCGTTTTGGTTTATTAAATTTAAATAAAGGCATTTGGAGTGCAGATACTTTGTTGAAGGATTCAATCTATTTTAAAAGCATGACTCACACTTCACAAACATTAAACTATTCTTATGGTTATTTATTTTGGTTAAATGGGAAAACAAGTTTTATGACTCCGCAATCTCAAATTGTATTTCCAGGTACATTAATGTCGAATGCACCTAGTGATATGTATTGTGCTTTAGGGAAAAATGATCAAAAAATTTATATTGTTCCTAGTCAAAATATCGTGATTATTAGACAAGGAAATACAGCTGGTGGATTTAGTTTAGCAGCTTCGTCATTTGACAATACACTTTGGGATTATATTAATAAATTGACTTGTATCACATCTCTCAATGAGACCGAAAACAATATCAATAATTTATCTTACCCTAACCCTGTTAACACTGATTTAACAATAGAAAACGTGAAACAAACCATTGAAAAAATTTCTATTTATGATGTATTAGGAAATACTTTATATACTAATTCGATATTACAGGATGACGTAAAAATAAACATTGATTTCTCTTCATTTACAAAAGGCGTTTACGTTTTAGAAATTGAAAACAAGAACCATTCAATTACAAGAAAGAAAATTATTAAAGATTAGTTTTTATTAGTCTTTCAGATTATTGAAAATCTTTTTTGAGACATGTATTCAATATTGGTGATTTGGGCGAGTCTGGCGGGAGCCAGAACGGGCTGTCGCTGCAAGTTTTTTAAATGCATGCATTTAAAAAAGCTTTTCGCTTGCATCCCTCTCGCAATTTATAGTTCAATTGAAATTTTAATTTTGTATTTATGATTAATCTGCGTGAGGGATTGAAGTGAAAATCCTTTTTGAGGCACGAAAAAAAGATTGAAACGTAAAGCCCGACCCTTTTGGGGCACGTCCTAATAATAATATCAATTATTACATTGATGTTTTGGGCGAGTCTGGCGGGAGCCAGAACGGGCTGTCGCTGCAAGTTTTTTAAATTCGGCGTTTCGAGTACCTCAAAGACCTCATTTTAAAAAGCTTTTCGCTTGCATCCCTCTCGCAATTTATAGTTCAAGTGAAATTATAATTTGCAGTTTATGATAAACCCGCGTGAGGGATTGAAGTGAAAATCCTTTTTGAGGCACGAAAAAAAGATTGAAACGTAAAGCCCGACCCTTTTGGGACACGCCCTAATAATAATATCAATTATTACATTGATATTTTGGGCGAGTCTGGCGGGAGCCAGAACGGGCTGTCGCTGCATGTTTTTTAAATTCGGCGTTTCGAGTACCTCAACGACCTCATTTAAAAAAGCTTTTCGCTTGCATCCCTCTCGCTATTTATAATTCAAGTGAAATTATAATTTGCAGTTTATGATAAACCCGCGTGAGGGATTGAAGTGAAAATCCTTTTTGAGGCACGAAAAAAAGATTGAAACGTAAAGCCCGACCCTTTTGGGACACGCCCAAAAAATTAAAAAATAAAAATTACTGCCCTTGAATAAACTCAGGGGCAATCATAAATTTTTCAATCATTGCTTCTATTCTTTCCGAATATTTATTAGTAAAAATTAAATGTTGGCATTTAGGCAAACTATCTGACAACCTATGAATATAACCTTGGTGTAAATTTTTAACAACAAGCTCTGTATCATCAATAGCAAATAATTTAACTTTTGTAATATTAATATTTTTACGGAAATAAATTTCCATAATACGTTTTGGTGTTCCAATTACAACGTCGGCACCAATATAAATATCTTCATTTTGTTTATCAATTTTCCCACCTTCATGTGCTGTGTGAATTCTTAAATTAGAGCCTTCGGATAATAACTTAAATTGATTTTCCATTTCAATAGCATGTTCCACACTTGGAACAATAATTAAAGCACGAGCCGCATCTTCAAAAGGAGCTTTTAATTTATGAATAGTTGTAATAACAAGAGCCGTTGTTTTTCCTGTTTTATCAGCACTTTCAATAATCAAATCAGCACCACTATTAATTTTAGATATTATTTTTAGTTGTAAAGGAGTTGGTTCAATTATTTTATTTTCGGTAAGCGCAGCAGCTAAATTTTTACTTATTTTTTTTATTAAGGTATTCATTTTTATTTTTTAATATTCGTAAAGTATTTATTAAAAAATTGATGATTGCTTTATATTTGAAATTTACCCAAACAGTTTACTAAACACTTCTTCCATTTTAGTAACCGCAATGACATCAATTTTTAACTGCTTTAAATTTAAGCCTTTTAAATTATAAGTTGAAATAAATATTTTTTCAAATCCCAGTTTCTGTGCTTCAAAAATACGCTGTTCAATTCTGCTTACAGGCCTGATTTCGCCTGTTAAGCCAACTTCGGCAGCAAAACACACATTTTGAGGAATAGGTAAATCTTCATTACTCGATAATACAGCACAAACTAATGCTAAATCAATACCAGGATCTTCTACTTTTATTCCACCTGCAATATTAATAAACACATCCTTTGCGCCTAATCTAAAGCCACAACGTTTTTCTAAAACGGCTAAAAGCATTGATAATCGCCTTAAATCAAAACCCGTTGAAGACCTCTGTGGCGTTCCATATGCGGCAGTACTTACTAATGCTTGAGTTTCAATTAATAAGGGCCTGTTTCCTTCTAAAGTTGCTGCTATTGCAACACCGCTCGTGGCTTCATTTCTATCAGTAATTAAAATTTCAGAAGGATTTAAAACCTCTTTCAAGCCATCACCATTCATTTCGTAAATACCCATTTCGTTGGTACTTCCAAAACGATTTTTAGTAGCACGCAATAATCTGTATATATGATTTCTATCGCCTTCAAACTGCAAAACGGTGTCAACCATATGCTCCAATACTTTCGGGCCAGCCAAACTTCCTTCTTTTGTAATATGGCCAATCATAAAAACGGGCACATTGGTTTCTTTTGCAAAACGTAAAAATTCGGCAGCACATTCTCTCACCTGACTTACACTTCCTGGACTACTATCAATGTAACTGGTGTGAATAGTTTGTATAGAATCAATCACAACCAATTGCGGTTGCACTATATTTATTTGAGTGAAAATATTTTGAGTATTTGTTTCCTGGAGTATAAAACAATTTTCTGTTGTAACACCAATACGTTCTGCACGCATTTTTATTTGTTGTTCACTCTCTTCTCCACTTACATAAAGCACTTTTAAATTCTTTAAACGCAAAGCTAATTGTAGCATCAAAGTTGATTTTCCAATACCTGGTTCTCCACCAAATAAAACCAAACTTCCTGGCACAATACCACCACCTAAAACACGCGTTAATTCTTGTCCGGGAACAGGAATACGAGGATATTCTGAAATTCCAATTTCTTGTAATAAAACAGACTGATTTGATTTATGATTTTCGTGTTTGTTTGCCGAAAACAATTGCAATCTATCGTTTTTAGTTTCCTTATGAATCACTTCTTCCACAAGCGTATTCCATTCATTACAACTATTGCATTTACCAGCCCATTTGGCTGCCTGTGCACCACAACTTTGGCAAAAATAAGAGGTTTTAGTTTTCGACATAATTTAATTCTTTATAAAATCAAAATTACGTCGTTTTATAGTATTGTATTGCTACAATTTGTAGAATGTGCTAATATTCGATATCTAAATCAAATCTTTTTTTAAGTTCAAGCAGCATTGGATTTTTTTCGGACATCAATTTAAATTTATCCATTGGCTTATAAGCCTTTAAAGAATCAACTGTTTCTAAAACTTTTATTTCTAATTGAGCTTGTTTATTCTTTAATATAGTTCTGATTTCATCCAACATATCTTGCTTAATAGCAGTTAGCATTTCGCGTTGAACTTCATTATTTAATTCAATTAAAATAGTAGGCGAATTAAAACTTATTTTACTAGAAGTTAGCGTTGCGTATAACTGCCTATTTCCACTTTGTAATTTTGATTCAGCAAATTGTTTTACGCCATTTAATGCAGTCTCGCTAGTTAATTCTACATCAGCTTCAATATTAGCCTCAATCGTTTTTTCAACTACAGCTGCATTAGTTTGAGATTGACTTGAAATAGTATTTGGTAATGAAAATTCTGTTTTAATATTTCTAATTTCATTCGAACTCAAAACAGGTTTATTAACCGTTTGAATTTGAGGAATTGCATTAAATTTTGTTACAGGAGTTGGTTGTTGATTTGTTTCGCCTTCAGTTTGAGAACTATTAGAATCTACAAATTCATCTTTTTTTTTTCCGCATTTGAGTGTGCGGCAGTTAAATTATTAATTTGTAAAAGGGTCATTTCAACCTGCAATCGCTGGTTTTTAGCTGACTTATAATTTACATCACATTTACTAATATAATTTAATGCATTTAATAAAAAAGAAGTTTCGCATAATTGGGCTTGCTGCGCAAATCGTTGTTTTAATTGCTCACTCACTTCCAATAACTGAACAGTATATTGATCTTTACTAACTAATAAATTTCTTAAGTGTTCTCCAAATCCAATAATAAAATTATGTCCATCAAACCCTTGTTTCAAAATCTCATCAAAGGTTACCATAATTTCACCCATGCGGTTGTTTAAAGCAGCATCCGTTAACTTAAAATAATATTCGTAATCAAGAATGTGTAAATTTTCTACAACTGCTTTATAAGTTAAATGATTTCCGGTAAACGTAACCATTTGATCAAAAATAGAACAAGCATCACGTAAACCACCATCTGCTTTTTGCGCTATTATATTTAACGCTTCTTGCTCATAAGTAATGTTTTCTGTTTTTGCAATGTATGCTAATTGTTCTGCAATATCTTCTGCTTTAATTCTATTAAAACTAAATACCTGACAACGAGATAAAATAGTAGGAATAATTTTATGTTTTTCGGTAGTAGCTAAAATAAATTTAGCATGCTTTGGCGGTTCTTCTAATGTTTTTAAAAAAGCATTAAATGCAGCCGTAGAAAGCATATGAACCTCATCAATAACATATACCTTATAATCGCCTAATTGTGGTGCAAACCTAACTTGATCTACTAAATTTCGAATATCATCAACTGAGTTATTTGACGCAGCATCTAATTCATATACATTTAATGAAGCGCCAGAATCAAAAGAAACACATGATTCGCAAGCTCCACAAGCTTCACCATCAGCAGTTAAATTTGTACAGTTTATCGTTTTTGCGAAAATACGAGCGCACGTTGTTTTACCAACTCCACGAGGACCACAAAACAAATAAGCTTGTGCAACTTTTCCGTTTTTAATGGCTTGTTTTAAAGTATTTGTTATATGGCTTTGCCCAACAACGGTGTTAAACAATTGCGGACGATACTTACGAGCCGATACAACAAAATTATCCATATACTGGGATTAAATTTACGCTAAAAAACGCATTAAAAAAGGTTAAATTATTAACTGTTTGTGAATAAGTATCTATATTTGAAATATGAGTTTTTTTAAAATAAACAGTACTAATTATGTTTTATGCATTTTTTTGTTTTTATTTTTTAATTCAAATGCCCAAGAAGTAACTGTTAGAGGTTCAATAGTTGGGTCAGATAGTTCAACAGCCATTCCATTTGTATATGTAATTGACACTAATACCGGACATGGGGAAATGAGCGACGGAAATGGGAAATTTGTCATTAATGCCAATATCTGCGATTCAATCATTTTTTCTTTCATAGGATATAAACGATTAAAAGTCCCTGTCAAAAAATTATTTAATGGTGAAGGCTCACAATGTAAAATTATTATGAATGAGACTACTTATAATTTAAATCAAGTAGTTGTGAGCGATTTTAAATTAAAACCATACGAAAATGAATATATGAAACGGGTTATTAGTGGTTCAAAAATATCAACGATAAACGCCATTCAAAGTCCAATTACAGCTCTATACATGCAGTTTAGTCAAAAGGGAAAAGAGCAACGGAAACTAGCTAAAATATTTGAAGATATTTTTATACAAGAAGAAGTTGGTAAAAAATTTAATGGAGAAACGCTTCGCAAATTAACTGGCGATGAAAATATTGATTTCGAAAAATTTAGAAAATATTGTTATTACTTAAGTAATGATTTTATAATCAATAATGAAGGTTATGATTTATATTACCGTGTAATGGATTGCTATTATCGTTGGAAAGAAGAAGGAAAAGGGAAATAATACCGAATACACATAAAACATAGTCCAATTTCAGAAAAGCCTTATTGTACAATTTTTATGTAGTGTCGGCATAACCAAATTAATTATTTTATTAATTGGATTAAAAAATAATTGTAATTGGTATAATACCGAATAAATAAATGTTTCAGTCCAATTATTTACTCCTAGGCATAATACCATCTAAGCTTTTCGTTTAGTGTTTTATGCTAAAACTCAAATCAAGATGGTATAATAATTTTTAAATTAAGGTCTCAATGGCTTTTGGCAAATATTCCATTTCTAAATCATGAATTTTTTTAGATAACGTTTCAACCGTATCATTTTCATCTAAAGCGCATTCTTTTTGTAAAATGATTTCACCTCTGTCATATTCTTCATTTACAAAATGAATCGTAATTCCACTTTTCGATTCTTTATTTGCGATAACGGCTTCATGCACAAAACTACCATACATCCCTTTCCCACCATATTTTGGAAGTAAAGACGGATGAATATTTATGATTTTATTTGGAAATGCTTTAATAAATGCTTCTGGCATTTTTAATAAAAAACCTGCTAATACAATAAAATCAATCTTTTCTGCTTCCAAAAATTCAATGATTTTATCAGTGTATTCATTAAGTGCAGTTTTGCTAATTAATTGTACATTTTTTTTGTAACGCTCTGCTTTTTCAATAACACCAGCTTTATCATTATTTGTAACAACCAATTTTATTTTAACACGTTTATCGTTATTAAAATATTGAAATAAATTTTCAGCGTTTGTTCCTCCTCCTGATGCAAAAATGGCAATGTTAGTCATACTATTTATTTTACTTTTCCAATTCCGTAATAAAAACCAAATCCAACTGTAATTAAGCTCATGCTCCATTTATTACTAATTTTAGAATAATCCAACCATTTATCAAAACCTGGATATGCAGGATTAAACTGAGCAAAATTATAATGGTATGAGATATAACCTCCAAATCCAAAATTTGGCTCAACTAAAAAATTGACACCAAACTTAGGTTCTGCAAATGAACTTGTAAACCCAGTAGGATATTTACCTATTAACGAATCTGCCTTATACATGATTCCCGCATATTTGGTTGAACTAACGCCAGCATTTAAACTAACAGTAGTAAACCCCCTATCACTAAAAAAATGATCGTAACCAATTTTAAAATACCCATTATGCATTTGCATATTTGTATTTATAAACTGTTCTCTAAAATGTTTCTGTGATTTATAATAAATGTGGTTATAACCAAATCCAATAAAAAAATTAGAAAAGAGCGTGTAATTAATATTTATATCAGAAGAAATAACACCAGAAAACGAACTTCTTAATGCCTTACTAGAAACTACCTCTGGTATACCAATGCCAGCTCTTATTGAAAATTTTGGTAATTTAGTCACTTTAATATCTGCTTGAGCCCATGAGGATAAACTCAAAACACATGCTATTAAAAAAACTAAAAATTTCATATTTCAAAAACGAAAATTGTATTTATTTATTGCGCTAAAACTCAGCGCAATTTTTACTATGCAAATTTAGTTTCAAAATGTTTCATCACATCAACCAATACTTGCACACTTTCTAATGGCAATGCATTGTACATGGAAGCCCTATAACCACCAACATCTCTGTGACCTCGAATACCGCTAATATTTGCTTCTTTCACTAATTTATCAAATTCAGGTTCTAATTCAACTTTATTTAAAAGGAAACAAGCATTCATATTACTTCTATCCTCTTTGGCAGTTGTACCAACAAACTGAGTATTTCTATCAATTTCATTATACAGTAAATCAGCTTTTTGTTGGTTAATTCCTTCAATCCAGCTTACACCGCCGTGTTGTTTTAACCAACGTAAGGTTAACATAGTAACGTAAATTGGAAATACTGGTGGCGTATTATACATACTGCCTCCTTTAATATGTACTTGATAATCCAACATGGATAACATTTTTCTTCCTGTTTTACCAAGAATACCTTTCTTAACCATTACCATTGTACTACCAGCAGGCCCAATGTTTTTTTGAGCACCAGCATAAATTAATGAAAAATCTTTAGCGTTAATTTTACGACTAAATATATCAGAACTCATATCGCAAACCAAAGGAATATCACATTTAGGGAATTCTTTTAATTGAGTTCCATAAATAGTATTATTTGATGTGATATGTAAATAATCTGCATCCTTAGGGATTTCGTAACCTTTAGGAATGTAGTTAAAGTTTTTATCTTCAGATGAAGCAATCACCTTAGTATTACCAATAATTTTAGCTTCTTTAATAGCTTTACTTGCCCAAACACCTGTATTTACATAAGCAGCTGTACCACTTTCTCTTAATAAATTATAAGGTACCATTGCAAACTGAAGGCTTGCTCCACCGCCTAAATACATAACATCGTAATCATCACCAACTTCAAATAAATCTTTAATCAATTGATGCGCTTCGTCAATAACGGCTTCATAATTTTTACTACGATGCGAAATTTCTAATAATGATAAATTCAAGTTATCAAAATTTAAACAAGAAGCTGATGCTTGTTGTAATACTTCTAAAGGTAAAATACCTGGACCTGCACTAAAATTGTGGATTTTTGACATAAGAGTTTTGGTTTTTATTGAAGGCTAAATTAATAAATATTTATCGATTTTACCTAAACAAAAAAACAACCATTTTATTCAAAATTTAATGAACTATAACGTTTAAGATAAACACTTATTTCTTAATTTTTATTATTCTAAAAAAAACAAAAATGCACTGTAATTAATGATAAAGGTATAATGTTGTCATTTGTGAGTTATTAAAATCTCCACTTGGTACGCTTACATGCTTCGATTTATAATCTATAAAATACTTTTCTGAAGTAGCCGACATAAATTCCATTTTAAAAAAACCATTTGCATCAGTTGTTGAACTTGCTAAGTCATTAGCTGTGCAATAATACCTTGCATCTCTCGGAACACAAGCTGTAACTAAAACACGAATTCCTGAAGAAGGCGCACCCCCAAGAGAATCATAAACATGACCCGAGTAAAGTATTTTTTTTGGTTTTTTTTTATTGAAACAATTAGTAAAACCCAAAAAGGCAAATAAAAATAAGAAAATAAAGTATTTCATATTTATTGAATAATTTCAGATAATATTAAATATAATAAAAATAAGGCGTATAAAACTAGTGCTAATCAAAAAATAACCAATTTAATCCGAATTTAAATGCCCTATCATTTTGAATATAATTAGGCGTTAGGCTATAAGTACTACCAAATAAGCCTTGTGTAACATGGTCAATCTTAACGAAAAAGCGAACTGGTTTAATTCGAGCGGTTAAAAAGAAATCTACATACGGATAATTGCCAACTGTTTTTTGAGTTTGAACATAATACATATTTAATGCAGGCGAATAAGCCATTCCATTAAACTCACTAAAATAAGTTCCGCTAAAGCCAATTTGCAGCTGTAACGCATTTTTAAATAAATTTCCTTGATAATATAAGGCTGAATTTAAAATATGAGTTGGCAAACAGGTTATTGCCTGATAAGAAGATGATTGATAATTATATTTAATATTAAATCCTAAATGTTTAAACAACAGAAAATCTTTATAAATAAATGCAGATAAATTTTGAATAGTTGTTGAAGTTTGTGCTGGGGTAATAGTTTCACTAAAATACAATTGGTTTTTGATTTGTTGAGAAATTAAGCCAAAACCAAAACGATTATCTAAGCTAGTAATTCCAACCGTAGATTGCATTTTTTCTGTTGGCACAAACTTATTACTCCATTCATAATTATTACTAAACCACCTATTATAAATATAATCAGCATGTCGTTTTTCCATTGAATAATTTATATAGATTTTATATGAAATGGATTTATTATTTAATTTTATTTTTTTTAAATACGAATTATTGATTTCAATCAAATAGTCATTTACATTTCCACCATTTACAATATAATTGACTTTTACAAAACCGTTATAATTATTTTGATTTACAAAAAATCCAGCCTGCACGCTATTATTTTGGATGACTGAATCAACATATTGATGCACTAGGTTATACTCATTTTTAATCCCTAATTGTAATTTAGAATGAATTGGATTAATGTTTAACACATAATTTAGTCCATTTGAAAAACTTCGCCAATGGCTGGAGTCATTAGTCTTTACAGTATCTAAATAAAATACTTGGTAGTAATTATCTGTTGCAATTCCATTATCTAAATATTTTGAGTAATTACCTCTATATTCAAATTCATAATTTAAAAAATGAGAAAAAATAGTTGAACTATCTTCTTTTTTATTTAACCGAAACCAAGGATTAAAATTAAAGGTCGTATAACGCACTTCGCGTTTAGCTCCGCTCAAATTTAAGGTCAAAAGTTGCTTATTGATGTTTACGTTTTCTTTAAAAACTGAGTCATACTTTAAACCACCATTTTCGAGATGCTTAACTTTATTAAATAAAAAAAAACTATAAAACCCTACTCTGCTGGTTTTGCTAGCATAATTACTGGATACATACAAATTATTAGTGAAAGTTTGCTGACGCTTGTAAAAGCCTAAGCTACCATAACGATTAAACCCTAAAGATATATTTAATTTATTTTTAAATGTGTTACTAAACAAAAATTTAAAGAGTTGCTCTTGCTTACTACCTGCAATACCAGTTAAACTAGCATAAGGTCCTTTTGTTTGATGATATAATACATTGCTTTTGTTTATCATATCATTTTGATATGGCGCATTATAAAAATTAAAACCTAATGCTTGTGTTTGATAGGTAAATAACAAAGGCGAAGAAGGTAAGCCATAGCTTCCATTTGTATTACGAGGTAAATAATTTTGAAAGTTAGTAATTGTGGTGTCTACTTTTTGGTATTGATATTTTTGGAAATTAGTTTTGTCATCATGCGAAAGCGTGCTTATATAGCTGCTATCCTTTGGATAAAAAATTTGGGCGTTTAATCGGAAACACAGACAAATAAAAAAAACTAAACTAAAAGTATTTTTCAGAAAACTTAACATTTAAAACTTCTCCTAATTTTAAAATTTTTCAAAGAAATGTTCCTCTACATCAAATGTAGATTTTAAACCAACTTGTTTATAATCTGTATCTAACCATTTAGAAGCCGTTTGTCTACCTTTTTCTTTAAGCGATAATAAAAATTCCCATGATGTATTCATTTTACTACTATAGCTTAATTGACTCAAAGCATCGTAACCTGAAATAGTATGTACAAATATTTCTCTATTTGTTTTATCATCTGTTTTTAAAATTCCGTTTCTTAATAATTCGTTACGGTAATGAATTAATTTCATTTCGTTAATCAAACTACTATTAAATGAAATTTCGTTAACACGATCTGCTATATCTCTTGCGGTTGTTGGAACAGAATTAATAATAATTGAATTAATTTTAACTAAAACGATATCGTGTAAATGTGTATTTGTAATTAATGGAAATATTGGAGGATTTCCCATATAACCACCATCCCAATAATATTCATTTTCTATTTCAACAGCTTGAAATAAAAATGGCAAACACGCTGAAGCTAGAACCGAATCAACCGTTATATCTTTATTACTAAAAATTTTTGCTCTATTCGTTTTAACATTAGTTGCACATATAAATAATTTCTTTTTGTTATATAGGTGAAGCTCATTAAAATCAATCAAATCAGTTAATATATCACGAAGAGGATTATAATTAAAAGGATTAAAATTGTAAGGCGACATGAATTGACTCATGTTATTAAACATCATATAACTTGGTGAATTATGCATATCGCCACCGCCAAACATTTTATCGAAACCACTTGGTTGAAACATGCTTCCTGCTTGTGCAACTTTGCGCCATAATTTTTCTAAAATTTCTTTAGCAGCTTTTGGTCCACCAACATGCAAACCATAAGCGCAAGCTACGGCATTTACAGCTCCTGCACTAGTTCCGCACATAGCATCGGCTACAATATGATCTTCTTCTAAAAGTCTATCTAAAACGCCCCAAGTAAATGCTCCATGAGCTCCACCACCTTGTAAGGCCAATCCAACTTTTTTAATATCTAATTTACTCATATGTCTATTTTAAACTTTGGATCGAAATTTCATTCATTTCTCCATAAGGCTATCAAATATAGCAATTTTACTCAATTAATCTAAAACAATTAAGACTATTTAAGATATTGAACTGACGAAAATTAAAACCCCGCTATGGGTTTTGACTCTTTTATAAATGTACGAGATGACGAACTTTTAAAATATGCTAATATACTGGCTATTTAAATAATTAGCTTTTAATACAGCAAAGGTAAAAACTATGTACTGTCTTTTTAAATTTGCACTTTCACATTAACTTATTATATACTACAAAAGCACGTATGCCTAAAGCTTTTACTTGTATATCACGGATTCAATAAATGATTAAATACTTATTTATACACATAGGGTTTAAATTTCCAAACAATAACTAATTTCTTTGTGTAATTATATATTGCATACTCATAAAATTTTAAAATTGTATCGTTAAGCATTATTATTTCGTAAGTTCCGGAAGACTCTAATTGTGTGTCATTATTCAATAAACTCCATAATCCTTCATTTATTTTACCAATATAAGTATTAGACCAAGGGTATGGGCAATACTTTCCTTTAAGAGAATAATAATAACCATCCGGATTAAATTGAATACAGGTATAATAATCGCAAGAATCCATAAAACTCAAAACATTTATTGAACTATCAGCAGGCACAATGCTCGGGTTTAACTTTGCTGTTACCGTAGTATCATACCACATTCCAACCCGCCTCCAATTGTTTTTTGTTAAAGCTAAATACTTAGGTGTAATTGATAGTGGTGCTGAAACTATTGGTTTGTCCTTTTTGCAAGAGATAATGATAAGCAAAATTACAATTGAAATTATTTGAAATGTATATTTCATGATAGTTAGATTTTAATTTTGTACAACTAATTTAAGTGTTTTTTGGTAATAGAGCCCATAAAATTGCAAAAAATAAATGCCATTGCTTATTTGTGGCAAATGAATTTTTGGATTGGTTACTTTTTGCATTGTAATTAATTTACCAAACGCATCGTATATTTTTATAGTTGGATTCAAAAATAAAAGTTCGTCATACTTGAGGTGAAAACTTCCCATTGTTGGGTTTGGATAAATTACAACGTTAGCCTCTGTTTGCAATTTAGCCAAATCTTTCACAGTAATGGTTTGATAGTAAGTAGCTGAAGTATCATTACTCGTATTTTTTACAGTGAGACTTATTATATATGTGCCTGCATTGGTATAATGCACGATGGCAGAACTATCATTACTTGTTGTACCATTACCCCAATCATATAAATAAGTGTAATTAACATTTTGAGCCAAAAAATCAGGTTTTAAATAAATACTATCTTTACTATTCATTACTATAGTATCGGCCGTTCTAAAAACTGAAAGTTCTTCACCAATAAAAGCATAATCTGGGTAATTAATTGGTCCAATGTCATATGGCATATCTATATTTATTGCCAAAAATGGACCAACACTATTTGTATTAATATGTTTTATAATACCACCACTACCGTATGTTTTATAAATATCAACCGAATAAGGCTTGCCAAGCCCAAATAGGGCCGAGGTTGGTAAATTTCTAATTAAAAAATACGGGTTATTTAAAGGATCAGTTTCCCCATCTATATTATATTTCAACTGGGGTAGTGTAATGCCCTGCCTTTTTGCTAAGGTATCTTTAACAATTGAAGACGGTACATCATAAACCGATGCGGGTTCATTTGCCCAATGTGAGGAATTATTGTGGGTGTATGCTATAAATGCTTTACCATCAGCCCTTAATGCGTGAAATGTATACATCGTTTTTCCATTAACTGTTAAACCGTCCATATAAGCAACATTTGAATAGGGGATCCATTTTTGATTCCAATCTACATCCGCTACAAAGGCCTTAATTGCATTAAAATTAGCCCGATGATTAATACCCCCTACTTGCCCCATATCATTCCAATACATGCCACATCCTAAAGCACCACTCATTATACTTATCCAATTAGCGTTATGAAATGTCCGATCATTACGTGTGTCAATATCATTAGTGTAATCAGGCATACCGAGTTCGCCCCATATAAAAGGTCGTTTTGTATTAAACCATTTTGTAGCTAAACTATGTCTTTGAAAATCACGATTATAATAATCATCATCGCTTGAATAAAAAGAGTATTCATTTTGTATCCAAAAATCAAGGCAAGGGATGGTATCAAAAGCCATACCGGGATTACGATATTCGCTTGGGCCAGTGGTAACAAGGTGCACAGGCTCTTTTAGTTTAAGCTCTGTTTTCATTTCGCAAACCCAATTACTAACATCACTTCTTAATGCTGGGTCAGTAAAATAAACAATAGTAGAAAGAACTGTTGCTGAATCAATATTGTGATTGATATCATTTGCTACATTATGAGTTTCGTTTACCATTTCATAAGCAGCCAAACTTGGGCCATACCCCCAGCGTGCGTGAATATATGCTAAGTATTTTTTAAAAACTGCTTTTGAACTTGGATTTGAAAAAAAAGCTTTATTACCAGGATAACTATTTCCAGTTATTGTAGAATATGGATTTGTGTTCCAAACATCACGTTTTGCCCAATCGTAAGCTGAGGCAACTGAAAAAAATTGATCTTCTAATACACATAACAATGTATATATTTTTTTACTGTCTAATAAATCAAATGTTTTATCTAATTCCCACATGTGTGTTTGGTTATTATCATAATTATTTAAAAAATAACTAATAGGTTTACCAATATCATTAATGCCAAAATAATTTGTGCCTGATATAAAATTCGAAATTTCTCTTCTTTCGATAGGATATTGATTTGGATCAATTCTAATTCTTGTTAAATTACCGCCGTTATCAGCTAGGTCAGCAATCACCTGCTATCGCGGACGTCTCGTCCGTGAAACCTAACATACAGTGCTAAAGCCCGTTTCGACCTTAAAAAATAACTAACCATACGCAATAAGTTTTTTTTGTAATATAAATACTTTTAATTCACAATCTAAATCAGCATAATTACTTGCCTAATTTATAATTATCAGTCCTCATAAATTCTCCTTCACAAATTTCAACATTTTATTGTACAAATGTGTCCGTGTTAAACCACCAGAAATACCATGATTTTTGTTAGGGTAAGTCATAAAATCAAACGGTATATTATTTTTAATTAATTCTCTTGACAATTCCATTGAATTTTGATAATGTACATTATCATCTCCACTGCCATGCACAAGCAAAAAGCTTCCTTTTATTTTTTTTGTGAAATTAATAGGTGAATTGTCTTCATATCCACTTTTATTATCAATTGGTTTTCTTAAAAAACGTTCGGTGTAAATATTATCATAAAATTTCCAATTAGTAACAGGCGCTACTGCTATGGCTGCTTTAAAATAATCTGCTCCTTTACTTATTAATAAAGCTGCCATATATCCGCCATAACTCCATCCCATAAAACCAATGCGAGTTTTATCTACATAAGGCAAATTACCTACATATATATTTGCTTGAATTTGATCCTGTACTTCAAGATTTCCTAATTGCATATATGTACTATGTTTAAATTCTCTTCCTCTTCCTAATGTGCCTCTCCCGTCAACACACACAACAATATAGCCTTCTTGGTTTAAAAGCGAGTGCCACCAAAATTCAGTTCTTTCCCATGCATTATTACATTTATTAGAATGAGGTCCATTATAAGCAAACATATAAACAGGGTATTTTTTTGAGGCATCAAAATTTTGAGGTTTCATCATCCATCCGTTCAACTCAACATTATCAGAATTTTTAAATGTAAAAAACTCTTTCTTTGATAATTTGTAATCTGTCATTAATTTTCTTAATTCTGAATTATTTTGCAATACCTTAATTAATTTACCATCAGAACTATGCAATTCGTATACCGCAGGTGTATTTGCATCAGAATAAGTAGAGACATAAAATTTCAATCCTGCACTAAAATCAGCCTCAGTTGTTCCATTTAAAGGCGATAAGCGTAGTTTAGATGTTCCGTCAAGTTTAACACTATACACATCTCTATTTATTGGCCCTTGCTCAGTACTTTGATAAAATAAGGTATTTGTTTTTTCATCATATCCATAAAAAGTAATGACATCCCAATTTCCTTTTGTAATTTGATTTACAACTTTTCCATTATTATCATAATAATATAAATGGTTGTAATTATCACTTTCATTTGTCAAAATGAATCCTTTGTTGTTTGGTAAAAAAACAATTTCTTCTTTTATTTCGATATACGTTTTTGCTTCTTCCGTTAAAATAACTTTAGTCGACCCATTAATTGCATTAGCATATAAAAGCTCTAACTTATTTTGTAAACGGTTTAAACGTTGTATTGATAGTACATCAACATCATTTGTCCATTTAATACGTGGAATATAAATATCTGTTTCACCACCAATATCAACTTTATAACTAACCGAAGTTTTTAATTCATAAATATGAACCGAAACTATCGAATTGTCTTCACCAGCTTTTGGATACTTAAACGTAACTTTATCGGGATATAAATTATTGTTATAGGTATCAAACGAAAATTCCTTCACTTTACTTTCGTCAAAACGAACGTAGGCTAATTTTGTGCCATCTGCATTCCATTCAAAAAAATCAGCTTTACCAAATTCTTCCTCATAAACCCAATCTGCCCAACCATTTTTTATTTCATTAATTTTTCCATCAGAAGTAATTTTAATCTCTTTATTCAAATCTAAATCTTTTATAAATAAGTTATTATCTCTAACAAAGGCCACTTTATTGCCTTTAGGAGAAACAGTTGCAAACATTTGTTTTCCTTCAGGAGAAAGTTGAGCTAATTTTCCAGTTTTAATATCATACACATAATTATCTGCTTTTGAAGAGTGCCTATAGATATCCTCCGAATTGGTTTTAAAAACAATTTTTGATTCATCTGGACTAAAAGTATAATTACTTATATCAATTGGGCGTCCTGCCAACAACATGTCTTTGTCTTTAACAATTATAGAAATTTTAGCGCCAGACTTAAGATCGTATTTAACCAAACTTTTACCTGTGCTATCTGTTATAATGTCTGTGTAATGAATCCCATTTTTCATTGCCTTAAAACCAGAGGCTGTTTTGGCTGTAAATATTTTTTGAGTAAAAATATCTTCTACTGAAATGTTTTTTTGCGCATTACAATTAATTGCAAATACAAATAAGAGAATGAAAGAGTAAAGTTTTGTTGTCATAACGTTTTAAACTAAATAAAAGTGCAAGATAATAAATACTCCCTTCAAAAAAACACTATTCCACTCAAACATTTATATAATTAAATAAATGTGTTGAATTTGAGTCGAATTATTGGTAGATTAGCTTAAAAATAAATGCTATGCAAACTTATAAAACAATAATCATTGACGACGAAGAAAACAGCCGCAGTAATACAAAAGCAATGCTTGCAGCATATTGCCCTGAAATAGAGGTAATAGCTGAAGGTGCGAGTGGAATGGAAGGCAAAAAATTAATACAAGATTTAAAACCACATGTTGTTTTTTGCGATATCAATATGCCTGGTATGACAGGATTAGAGATGATTGATGGCTTAGCACATCGTGATTTTTGTTTAATATTTTTAACGGCTTATAGTGAACATGGAATAAATGCGGTTAAAGCAGGAGCAATTGATTATCTTTTAAAACCATTATTATTAAAAGAATTGCAAGATGCTGTAAAAAAAGTAGTACATCACTACGAACAAAAAGGAATTCCTGCGAATACAGCAGCTGTAGATAAAAATTTGGTATTAATTAATCATAGTAAGGGATTTACGTTAATTGATTACAAAGATATAGTTTGGCTTGAGGCTTCAGATAATTACACTAATATTTACTTAAGTAATAATAATAATAAAAAGATTGTTGCCTCAAAAACATTAAAAGAATTTGAAGCAATTTTACCCACTAATGTGTTTTTTAGAATACATCGTTCGTCTTTAATAAATATTGATTATATTAAAGAATATTCAAATGCTGAAGGAGGTACCATTTTAATGTCAGATGGCACTAGCATACAAGTTTCTAAAGCAAGATCACAAGAATTTGCTGAGTTTTTAAAAACTAGGGCTGTTACCCCGAAATAAATTAAAATTAAAGTTTATTTTATTAGTAATTATCTCATTAAATTCCGAAACTCACTATTTATTAAGCATTATATGAATAATATGATAGGTAAATATTTAGTGATTGGTTTAATATTATTTATTAAACTAAATAGTAATGCTCAAAATCGAAGTTTTTCATTTCAACATTTTGGACCAGAAGATGGACTTAGTAACGCAAACATTTTTGCAATTAAACAAGATGTAAATGACATCCTTTATTTAGCAACAGAAAACGGTATTTATAATTTTGATGGTTACAACTTTTCTAAAATAACACCTCTAACCGCTTTAAAATCGAATTATACAAGAAACATAGGGTTTGATTTAGGGAATAAATTGGTAATAATTAATCGCAAAGAAGGAATTTATAATTATGACAATCAAACTAATGTTGCAACACTAAATACATCATTAAAGTTTAATAATTCAGTTGATGAATTAATTTTCACAAATGATTATACATATTCACTAACCGATCAAATTTCCGTTTCTGCAATTGAAAAAAATACTGGAAAAATTATTGAAGATGAAATTTTTAATAAAAATAAGGACAATAGAGCATATTGCTTATTTAAAACTAAATCAAATACAATATTAGTTGGCAGATCTGATGGCTTGTATAATTTTAATAATGGTAAACAAACAAAAATTGAAATAGGAAAAAAGAGTCCAATCTATTCTATAAATGAAGATATAAATGGACTAATTTATTTAGGAAGCGATAACGCAATTTTCTGTCTAAAAAATAACACTGTTATAAAAACAATACCTATCAAAACACAAAAAACAAATAGTTTTTTTAGTTTTAATAATATCGCTAGCGTTAGTAAAATATTAATTGATAAATACGACAGAATTTGGTTTACAAACACGCCAGACGATAATTTATTTGTAATAGAAGCTGGAATAACCTACAATGTATTTGACATACTTGGTATTGACAAAGTATTAGTTAACTGCATCATTAAAGACAGTGATGAAAATATTTGGATTGGTACTTTTAATGATGGTGTTTATTTTATTCAAAATTCATTATTTAAAAACATAAATTATACTTCAGGAAAAAAAATATTACCAGTTAATTGTGCAACATTTATAAATAATAACATTTGCGTAGGAACTATTAATGGTTTATTTATTTATGATAAAATGACTTGTAACACACAAACAATTGTGCCGCCAGATGAACTATTTAGAGAAGAGATATTCGGAATTAGCCCAAATCATAAAAACGTTATTTACTCTAAAACAAACTCCATTTCAAACTTGGTAAAATCAAGTTTAATAAATGATGAACATTACAACTTCATTCCATTACCATCTCGATTATTTGAATATACAGCAAATCCAAACATAGCTTACCTTGCTGATGGTACGGCAACACTATATAAGATTAGTAATTTTAATTCTCAGAAATATACAATAATTGATACCCTTATTTCATTTGCTGATTACAGAACAAAAATAAATAGTGTTTATGATAATAATGAAAATGTTTTTGTAGGAACCTCAGAAGGATTATCACTATATAACCATAAAACAAAATTATATAAACAATTTAAAAGTGATTATTTTAATTATAACATTAATCATATTCAAAATCATAACCATAAAACATATTTAGCCCATGATAACGGCATTACAATCTTTGAAGATTCAACTTTAATTCAACAAGTGGGTGAACATCGCTTAACTTCTGTAAAAAAAATTAAATTTTACAAAAACAAAATCTGGATTGCCACATTAGATGGGCTTTTTATATGTGATGAGATTTTTAATCCAATTGCTATTTACAATAAAACAAATGG
The DNA here is from genome assembly GCA_038327195.1 of Bacteroidota bacterium. GTDB lineage: Bacteria > Bacteroidota > Bacteroidia > B-17B0 > Aurantibacillaceae > UBA4416. The sequence goes on from JBBQKU010000011.1 coordinate 84,350, forward strand.
CTTACAATCAAATACAATTAATGATATTGTTTTTGACAATGACAATTGCTGTATTTGTACAAACAAAGGCACAACACTTTGTTCTATAAATGATTTACTAAAAACATTTAAAATTCCAAAAAAACCATTCATTACATCTTTAGAAGTAGACGAAAAAAAATCACATTCATTTAACTTCAACAATATTCAATTACAAAGCTCAGAAAGTGATGTCATTATTAATTTCATTAGCCCATTTTTTATAAAGCCAAATAAACAATTTTACAAATATAAATTTGATAAAAGCCGCTGGTTGAATCTTGAAAACACGCAAGTTCATTTAACTTCCATTGAAGGAGGAAAACACACGCTTGAAATTATGTGTTCATATGATAACATTAATTGGTCAGAATCAATTAAAATTGAAATCAAAAAAGATACTCCTTTTAAACAAACAATTTGGTTTACGCTAAGTATAATTCTAGGGTCGTTATTATTTCTAAGTATCATTTCTTATTTTATTATTACAAGGATTAAAAGAAATGCAACAAAAAGGGTACAAGAAGACCGCCAAGTTAATTTATTAAAGCATCAGGCAATGAACTCTTTAATGAGTCCACATTTTATTTTCAATTCTTTAACGAGCATTCAAAATTACATTAATTTAAACGACTCTTTAAAGGCAAGCGAATATTTAGCAAAATTTTCCAGGTTAATTCGAATGATTATTGAAAAAGCTGCTCAAAGCGAAATTCTTCTAAGTGAAGAAATTATAAGACTAAACTATTACCTCGATTTAGAAAAAGAACGATTTAAAGGCAAATTTGATTTTTTTGTTGAAGTTGATCCAACTTTAAACACATCTGAAATTAAAATTCCAAATATGATTATTCAACCCTACGCTGAAAATTCAATCATACACGGTATTTTACCAAAACACCAACATGGAAATTTATTCATTCGATTTAAAAAAGAAAATGAAAAAACTTTATTAATTATTATAGAAGATGATGGAATTGGCTATAATAAGGCTAAAGAAAATGCCAAGGCTGGTCATAAATCGTTAGGAACAAAAACTATTGAAAACATTTTAGAATTAAACACAAAATTAACTGGAAAAAAACAAAAAGTTGAAATTATTGATAAAGAAGATTTAGATAAATCACATCATGGAACGTTGATTACCATTACACTTCAAATATAAACAATCAATATTTTATAATTTAATAAAAATTAACCTCAACGCTTATATAATAGCATTAATTTTAAATAAAATAAAAAAAATAAGGAACATATTTATTACTTTTTTCTGCATATTTTTATTGCAAGCAAAAGCTCAAACAAAACCGATAAAATTTTTGTCTGACACTACATTCGTATGCCTTGGTGATTCTATCCTTATAAGTTTCAAAGAAGAACAAGTCAGTAAAAATGCTGTTATACAATGGGATACACCTTATGGTTCAATATATAATTCTAAACAATATTTTTTAAAATTTAAAGGACAATATTTTTTAAAAATTAGAGATGGAAAAAAAACATATAATGAATCTACTTATGTTAAAATATTTGACAAACCAAAAATAAATATTAGAGACACTTTTTTGTGTACAGGCTCACTTTTAAACATAATCACAAAGAATAAAGCCTATAAATATACTTGGAGTACAACCGAAAATACAGACAATATTAAAATTGAAAAGCCTAATAAATATTGGGTAAAGGTTTCAAATAAAGCCTGCAGTTACATTGATACATTTAAAGTAATTGGGTTTGTAGGTACAATTCCTAACTTTGGAAAAGAGTTAATTGTTTGCGAAAGTGAGCCTAACAAAACACTATCTGTAAAAGCCCCAAGTGATGTAAAACTATATTGGAATACTGGTTCAAATTCCAATTCAATAAACGCAACTAAAGAAGGTGTGTATTGGGTTAAGTCAGTTTCAAAAAATTGTGGTTCCAAAACTGATAGTGTTTATGTGAAATATAAAAACTGTGATTGTGAAATTTATATTCCAAACAGCTTTACTCCTAATGATGATGATCGCAATGATTTATTTTCAGTAAATTTTCAGTGCGATTATAGTTATTATTCAATGGTAATTACAGATAGGTGGGGAAATATTGTGTTTAACTCAAATAACATTAATTTAAAATGGGATGGTAAATTTAAAAGTAATCCTTGCCCTGATGATGTGTATGTATATCGTCTAGAAGTAGTTCAAAAAAGTAATGATAAAAAAGTAATCCGAAACGGAAAAATTTCACTATTTAGATAAATAGTAATTTATTTTTTATCAGCTAAATAAATTGCAGCTAATCCAAAATTTAAAGATTGATAACTTGCATTTGAATATCCGCATCTATTCAAAATAGCAACAAAATTTTCATTATCAGGAAATGCTTTTATAGACTCAGGCAAATAAGTATAAGCACGTGCATCTTTTGAAAAAAGTTTTCCTAAGGTTGGCGTTACGTATTTAAAATAAAATTTATAAAATTGCTTAAATGGAAATTTACGGGGTGTAGAAAATTCTAATATGCAAATTTGTCCACCAGATTTTAAAATACGATTCATATTTATTAAACCTTTTTCTAGGTTCTGAAAATTTCGAACTCCAAATCCTACTGTAATTGCATCTATAGAATTATCTGGCAAATCACATGTTTCAGCGTCACCATATATTAATGAAATTTTATCTTCCTGTTTTATTTTTTTTATTTTCTCTCGCCCAAACTTCATCATTCCTTCACTTATATCAATTCCAACAATTTTAGCAGGATTTAATTTCAGTGCGCCAATTGCAAAATCTGCTGTGCCAGTAGCCACATCTAAAATATACTTTGGGTTATTTTTTGAGATTAATGTAATGCATTTTTTTCTCCATCCTTTATGAATTCCTAAAGAAAGTAACGAATTTAAAAAATCGTAACGAAATGCAATGTTATTAAACATTTCCGCTACTTGATCTTTTTTTGAATCCGAATTATTATAAGGTGTGATTGATTCCATTTTAAGTTTATTTTATTTTCAACACAGAGGTTATTGGTTTATTTTCATCATAGAGATTATGAGATTAAGAGTTCGCTGAGTTTTTTTGTTTTATTAATTCTATGAACTCTCTAACTCTTAATCCCTGTGTTTAAAAACGCTAAATTCTTTTTCTTTCCTTATTTCACGAAGTCTAACTTCAATGATTCTTCTAATAACTGTTCCTTATTAACAGGAACAACGCCAATTTGTTCACACACTAATCCACCAGCTAAATTAGAAATGTGTGCAATAACAATCGGATTAACGTGTAAAGCCATCAGTAAAGATGCAATACTAATTACAGTATCTCCTGCGCCACTAACATCTGCAATACTTCTTATATGCGCCGGGGTATGTTCCTTTATAGAACGAGAATTTATAATTACACCTTTTTCTGCAAGGGTTACAAGAGCTGTATCAAATTTTTGTTTTACTCTAAAGCTACTAATTGCTCGTTGTAATTCATTTATATTATCTGAACTTATATCCAATTTTAAACCTTCTCGTAATTCTTTTAAATTAGGCTTAAATAATGTTACTCCTTTGTAAGCGTTAAAATTTCTTTTTTTAGGATCAACGCATGTTGGTATACCTTTACTTTTAGCTAATTCTACAACTTTTGAAATTAATTTTGGTGTAATTAATCCTTTATTATAATCCTCAAATAATATGCAATCAATTTTTTCGTGTTGTATGATATATGAAATTAATGTAATCAATTGTTGTGTTTCGGAAGGAGTTATATCTTCCTCCACTTCTTCGTCTATTCTTAAAAGCTGTGTATTATTTCCAATTACTCGTGTTTTTTCGGTTGTAATTCGAGTACGAGATTTTAATATTCCTTTTTGACTTAATTTTTGAGTCTTTAATAATTCTAAAAAATTTTGTCCTTCAAGGTCGATACCGATTACAGAACATAAAATTGGATTTGCACCCATTGCTTGTATATTTAGCGCCACATTTGCCGCTCCGCCTAAACGTTTTTCCTTTTTAGTAACCGCAATTATTGGAACTGGTGCTTCAGGAGAAATGCGATTTACCTTTCCCCACATGTAACTATCAATCATGACGTCACCAATTATTAAAACATTTAAATTATTAAATGATTTAAATATTTCGCGAATGTGTTCTTTTTTTACTGAGAATTTTTTCATTTAAGAGCAATACTGTTTATAGAAAAAAATTATATGATTCTTTTTTTAATTATTTTAATTTTTCAATTGCTTCTTTCATTCTTTTTAAAGCTTCAATTAATTTATCTTCAGAAGTAGCATATGAAAAGCGAATGTATTTATCATCACCAAAGGCTGCGCCTGGTACTAAAGCAACATAAGCAACATCTAACAAATACATTGATAAATCTGTTGCGTTGTTTATAGTAAATCCGTTATACGATTTTCCAAATAAAGCAGATACTTCAGGATAAACATAAAATGCGCCTTGTGGTGTGTTAGTTTTAAGTCCCGGAATATCCTTCATTAAACTCAAAACTAAATCTCTTCTTTTTAAAAATGCATCTCGCATATAGTGAGTACTTTCTGCAGGTAAATCCATTGCAGCATGCATCGCTTTTTGTGTGATACTACAAGTAGCAGAAGTAAATTGTCCTTGCATTTTATCACAAGCTTGAGCAATCCATTTTGGAGCTGCCATAATTCCACCTCTCCAACCTGTCATAGCAAAACCCTTTGAAACACCATTAATTGTAATCACTCTATCTTTGATGTCTGCAAACTGCGCCATACTTTCATGTCCACCAACAAAATTTATATGCTCATAAATTTCATCACTAATAATATAAAGCTCGTCATATTTTTTTATGACGTCTGCAATTTCACGAAGTTCTTGTTTACTATAAACAGAACCTGTTGGATTACACGGCGTACTAAAAATCATCATTCGAGTTTTTGGCGTAATGTGTTTTTCAATTTGAGCAGCCGTAACTTTAAAATCGTTTTCAATTTCCGCATCAATCATAACTGGAGTTCCACCAGCTAATTTTAAAATCTCTAAATAACTTACCCAAAATGGAGTTGGAATTAAAACTTCATCTCCAGGATTAATTAAACATAAAACAGCGTTCGCAATACTTTGCTTTGCTCCAGTTGAAACAACTATTTCATCCGCTGTATAATCTAAATTATTATCTCGTTTAAATTTTCTAGCAATAGCTTCTCGCAATTCAACATACCCACTCACATGAGTATAATAACTAAAATTATCATTTATAGCCTTAATTGCAGCTTGCTTAATAACTTCTGGAGTAGCAAAATCTGGCTCTCCTAAACTTAAACTTATTATATCAATTCCTTGTGCTTTTAGCTCACGACTTTTTCTTGCCATTGCTATTGTTTGAGATTCGGAAATAAGATTTATTCTATCTGATAAATGTGCCATTTGTTTTTTATTTAATGCGTAACAAATCTAATAATTTGAATAAGAATACAAACTTATTTTAAATTAATTTATTCAATTGTTTGTTATCAACTTCTTTTGTATTAAACCAAATAATTAACCAATTTTAAATTCAGTTAACTTTACTATCAAACTAGGATAAAAATTAAAAGATGAATTACTGGATTATTAAATCTGAACCATTTAAATATAGTTGGGATCAGTTTAAAAAAGATAAAAAAACTTGCTGGGATGGTGTTCGAAATTATCAAGCTCGAAATAATTTAAAAGCTATGAAAAAAGGCGACTTATTGCTATTTTATCACAGTAATGAAGGTATGTGCATTGTCGGAATTGCAAAAGTTGTTAAAGAATATTATCAAGACCCAACAACTACTGAAGAAGCTTGGGTAAGTGTTGATGTGGCTCCATTTAAAACCCTTAAAATTCCTGTTACTTTAGCGCAAATTAAAGCAGACGAATACTTAAAAGAAATGCAATTAGTGAAACTTCAGCGTTTATCAGTAGGAATTGTTAAACCTGAAGAGTTTGATAGAATTTGCTTATTAGGTGGCTTATAAAAATTGTAAAAAATAATATTTAAAAAACGAAACTATGAACTCTATTAAATTAATTATATTAACTCTTTTCCTTTTTTTAGTATATCAAAATTTTGCTCAAATAAAAAAACCATTTCCTAGCTTAATTGGTCATACACTTGAAGGGGCCGCAGTCTCTTTACCTGAAAAATCAGCTAAAAAATTCACCATTATTGGAATTTGTTATAAAAGAAGTGCTGAAGAAAATTTAAAAACTTGGATTCAACCGATGTATGACATTTTTGTAGCAAAACCTAAAGGCACAGATTATTTTGATGTTGCTAGCTACTTTGATGTAAATTACTATTTCATCCCATTAATTAGTGGATTTAAGAAAGCTGCTGCTGATTTTAAAGCTGCTACACAAAAAGAACTATGGGAAAATGTAATAGACTGTGATACAGACATCAAGATATTAAAATCTCAACTTAGTCCAACGGACGATAATCAACCCTATTTTTACGTCATAGATTTAACAGGAAAAATAGTAGAAGTAGTATCCGGTAAATATTCAGAAGCGAAAATGGATAAAATTCAAGAAGCTATAGATTAATTTTAAACTTCCTTTTTATAAAAAATGGGATTTGAATGTTTTTGAACTAGAAATAGTCATTAATAATCCGTCAAAATGGATAAAAAAACCACTAACTTATTAAGATTACTATAATCATGAGTTACTGGTATGTTTAAATGATTAAGATTTAACCTTAAGTATACAATTTAATGTAACTTGCGTTATAAATTAAATTATAATGTGTAAATCATTGCTTATCAGTTTGTTTGTTATTGTTTTTGCAAGTTTTAAGGCGCAAAACATTAACTATCCTTCTATTCAAAAAGAAATTAAATCTGCTTTTCCCGAAATAGATTTTTCCAATAAATTATTAGTATTAACAATTTGGAATTCAAAAGATATTACGTCTAGAGAAATGAATAAAGAAATGATTCGTGTTTGTGAAATATACAAAAACGCAAAGTTAAAGGACGGTATCAAAGGTATTGTTTTTGTATCTTTTTCAAGTGATGATAATGAAATGCAATATTCTATCTGCATGAAAAAAGACAATAATAATTATCAATATTCTATTTGTGATTTTAAATCATTCTCAAATAATTCCAAACTTTTTAAAATGGAAGTCAATCAATCAATTAAAAACTTAACCTTTAATAATAATGGTGTTTTGATCTATCAAAACCTTGAAACTGTCCATATATTTAAATCATTTAACGCCTTATTAACACGATAATGAAAAGAAAATTAAATATATTTTTTATCTGTTTTATATTCTTATTGAATATTTCAATTGCTCAATCTCCTCTAGACTGTTCCACTTCTACGGTTTCAGCGTGTGCAGGAAATCCATCATTCCCATTTACAATGAATACTTCTACAACTAGTTATGGTGCTATTATGGATTTACCAGGCAACTCCACAAGTAGTATTAGTAACCCTGCAACAAACCCAACTGGGATAAATTCAGGCTGCTTATTAGCTGGAGAATTGAATGCAACTTGGGTGACGGTAAATATTAGTTCTTCAGGTACATTAGAGTTTAACATTGCTCAATTAGGGTATACAGATTGGGCAATGTGGCCATTAACCCCTTCAACTTGCGCTGATATTCAAAATAATACACTTGCTCCAGTTACTTGTAATTGGAATGCCTCTTCTACAGGTGGCACTGGTATTGGACCTGTTCCGCTTGGTGCAAATCCAGGGAATTTTCAACCAGGCTTGACTGTTACCGCAGGGCAATCTTTTATTATTTGTGTTACAAATTTTAGTAATGTAAACGGTACTATTAATATGGCATTTACTGGAACGGCAGGAACTTCATGTGTTCCTTTTTCTTCAACAACCAGTCAAACAATTTGTCCGGCTGCTACAGCAACCCTTACTGCAAGTTCAAACTTAGCTGGTGCTTCTTATACGTGGATGCCTGGTGGCTTTACTACTCAAACTATTACTGTTTCGCCTGCTGCAACAACTATATACACAGTTACTGTTGGAGGAACTAATACTATAACCACCACTTATACTACTAATGTTTCTACAAGTACTGTAACTGTTTTACCTAATCCAACAATTACTTTAACTAGTAACAGTATGATTTGCCCGACTGGAACAATTATTTTAAGCTCAAGTCCAGGCTTTACAAACTATGCATGGTCTGGCCCTCCTGTTTATACTCAAACGACTTCCATTACTAGTGCTACTATTACTGGGGCTAGTGCGGGTATGGCGGGCACTTATACTGTCATTGGAAGAACAGCGCAAGGTTGCACGGCTACTGCCACAACAACTGTTGGATTAATTCCTATTTCAAATGTTATAACACCTGCTACCTTCACCGTTTGTCAAGGAGGGGGTATTTTCCTAACGTCTACTACTACTATTACGCCTACCAGCTATAGTTGGAGCGGACCGTTAGCGTTTACTTCTTCAATTCAAAATCCAACTGTAACAACATCATCAATTCCTACAAATAGTGGTACCTATTCTGTTACGGTTAGCTATACCTCTGGAACAAATACTTGCGTCTATAATAATACAACAACTGTAACGGTTACTCCAGCAACTCCAGCAACATTACCAAGTATACCAACAGTTTGTAATAATGGAACCATCAGTTTAAATGCGCCTGGTGGCGGAACATCATATAATTGGAGTGGTCCAAATAGCTTCACATCTTCGTCTCAAAGTCCTAACCTTACTAATGCTGATATAGTTAATAATGGAGTCTACACAGTAACTATAACAACCGGTTTGTGTGTTAATATTGGTACTGTTTCGGTAACTGTTTACAATATATTAAGCATAAGTAATTCTCCAACTATTTCAACTATTTGTTTTGGCAAAAATTCAATTTTAAGTTCTACAGGACTTGGCGGTAGTGGAATATATAATTACGTATGGTCGCCAATTACTGGGTTATCTAGTCCTAATTCAGGTACTACAACAGTTACAGGGTCAACTTCTACAGTTTATTCTGTTACACTATCAGATGCTAACTGCCCAATAACTATCAATCCAGTTGGAACAGTAACTGTAAACGTTAATCCAACACCAATTATTACAATGACAACTTCAAATAATAGAGGTTGCGAGGTTTTTTGTACGGATTTAATAAGTTCAAGTATTCCTGCTTCAACAAACTGTCAATGGCGTTTTTCAAATAATTTATTTTCAGGAAATTGCAATAGCTCAAACTTTTGCTTCCCAACACATGGTGTTTATGGCGCAACGCTAACAGTTACAGATATAAATGGCTGTGTCGATTCTTTAAAAAATAATTCGTTTATTTTGGTTGATCCTAAACCAAGTCCTGATTTTAGTTGGACTCCAGATAACCCAACTATATTAGTTAATGAAGTAAGTTTTTTTGATCAATCTTCAATTGGATTACCAATCATAAATTGGCATTGGGATTTTGGTGATGTTTTTGTGTTGGAGGAGAAAGACACATCTAATATTCCAAAACCAATACATGTATATGAAAATGTTTATACATATAGCGTTTCGTTAGAAGTAACTAACAGTTTTGGATGCAAAAACTCAGTTATTAAACTTTTGAAAATTGAAGATGAATTTGCATTATTTATTCCAAACACTTTTACACCTACAAAACCTGATGGAAACAATGATGTTTTTAAACCAAGTGGTATTGGCTTTAAAAGTGATAGTTTTGAAATGAGAATTTACGACAGGTGGGGTGAATTAGTTTTTAAAACTAATGATGTAAATAAAGGATGGGATGGTTCCATTAAAGGTGGTAAAATTGCCAAACAAGACACTTATGTTTATAAAATAACAGTAAATGATTATAAAAATAAGGAAAGAGAATTTGTAGGGCATGTAACTATTTTATAAGATTGATTTTGTTGAATAAAATGATTTTAATCAGAAATAAAAAATCAAAATAATAATAATTTTATGCAAGTTATAAAAGAAATATTTTAGCTCGAAAAAAGTATGACATTTTTAAAAATAGTATTTACCTCGTTTTTTTTAATAATTGCATTTAGTAATTATTCTCAATCAACTTGTGCAGGAGCTGCGCCATTCTGTTCTGGTCCTACTTCGGTAACTTTTCCTGCAACAACTGCAGGTACTTCGGCAGCTGCTGGGCCAAATTATGGATGCCTAGGCTCCCAACCAAATCCTGCTTGGTATTACTTTCAAGTATCAACTGCGGGAACAATTATTATTGATATTGCTGGAACCGGCGGCGGTGATGTTGACTTTATTTGTTGGGGACCATTTACGTCTCCTACTGGAGATTGTGGTAATTTAACAGCAGGAAACACTGTAGATTGTAGTTATTCGGGATCTCCTACTGAAACATGTACAATTTCTGGTGCTGTTGTAGGTCAATACTATATGCTATTGATTACCAATTTTTCTGGTATCGTACAAAATATAACCTTCGGTCAAGATATAGGCAGTACTGGATCAACAAATTGTGGGCTACTTTCTTCTGGTGTAACAAGTGCAACTATTTGCCCTGGAGCAACAACTTCAATTACGGCCACATCAAATATTACTGGTCCTACCTATTTATGGAATCCCGGAGGAGCCACAACTAGCACCATTTCTGTCAATCCACTGGTCACCACTGTATATTCTGTAACAATTAGTGGGATAAATCCCGTCACTTTAACTCCTACAGTTGTTGTAAATACAGGAACTATTACTGTTTTAACAATACCAACTCTTACGCTTTCAAGTAATAGTTTATTATGTCCAGGAAGTACGATAAACCTTATTGCATCTCCAAGCTTTACAAGTTATGTTTGGACTGGTCCACCAGCCTTCACTTCAACAACAACAGTAGCAAATGTGTCAATTCCATCGGCTACAACTAGCATGGTTGGAACATATTCAGTAATTGGCCATTCAGTATTAGGCTGTACTATAATTGCTACAACGACAGTTGGTTTAATTCCAACTTCTACCATTACGACTACGCCAAGCTACACCATCTGCCAAGGAGGAACTCAAGTTTTCAATTCTACAAATGCGACTGGCGCATCATCCTATTCATGGGCTGGACCTTTAGGTTACATATCTGCTGTTCAAAATCCAACTATAGCTGGTATTAACCCAACTCAGGCTGGTATTTATACTGTAACGGCAAATTTTATTGTTGGAACTAGTACTTGTGTGACTCAAAACACCTGTAATGTTATAGTTATTCCAGCATTACCAGCAGCCTTAGCGCCTATTTCAACAATTTGCAATAATGGAACCATTAATTTAGCATCTCCTGGAGGAGGAACTGCTTATAGTTGGACTGGGCCAAATAGTTTTACTTCAACTACACAAAATCCTTCTATTACAAATGCAGGTATTGTTAATAATGGAACTTACACTGTAACCATAACAACTGGACTATGTGTAAATGTAGGTACTGTAGCAATTACGGTTTACAACAATCTTAATTTTTCAAGCTTGCCGATTAATACTACTGTTTGTTATGGTAAAAATGGAACACTTTCTGCAAATGGCATGGGAGGAAGTGGAACTTATAATTATGTATGGTCACCAACAACTGGATTATCAAATCCTAATTCAGCTACAACTACGGTTACTGGTTCAACTACAACAGTATATACAATTACACTTTCGGATGCGATATGTCCAATTACCTTAAGTCCTATAGCTACGGCAACAGTTGTTGTTAATCCAACTCCCGTAATAACGATGACGACATCCAATAACCGAGGTTGCGAAGCTTTTTGTACAGACTTAATTAGTTCTAGTATACCAGTTTCTACAAGTTGTCAATGGCGTTTTTCTAATAATTTAGTGTATGGTAGTTGCAATTCAACTAGCTTTTGTTTCCTAACTCACGGTGTGTATGGAGCAACTCTTACAGTAACTGATATTAATGGTTGTATAGATTCGTTAAAAAATAATGCATATGTAATTGTTGATCCGAAACCATCGGCAGATTTTGGATGGACTCCAGACAATCCAACAATATTAATTAACGAAGTAAGCTTCTTCGACCAATCTACTATTGGTTTGCCGATTTCAAATTGGCATTGGGATTTTGGTGATTTTTTTGTGAATACGGCTAATGATACCTCTAATATTAAAAACCCTACTCATATTTATGAAAATGCATACAATTATAGTGTCACATTAACAGTAGTTAATAGTTTTGGTTGCAGAGATTCAGTAATGAAATTATTAAAAGTAGAAGACGAATTTGCCTTATTTATTCCTAATACATTTTCGCCTACCAGGCCAGATGGTAATAATGATGTTTTTAAAGTAAGTGGGATGGGATTTTTAAGTGACAGTTTTGAAATGATGATTTACGATCGTTGGGGTGAGCTAGTATTTAAAACAAATGATGTAAATAAAGGTTGGGATGGTTCAATAAAAGGTGGAAAAATGGCTAAACAAGACACTTATGTTTATAAAATAAAAGCGAAAGATTTTAAAAATAAAAAAAGAGAATTTGTAGGGCATATTAATGTTTTGTAAAATATGTTTGATAACCTTTAATAAATCCTTTCTGTTTATACAGAAAGGATTTTTATTTTTGAATAATATTTTAATCATTATACATTTTTAATCATGCAACAGTATCACGATTTGATGCGCCACGTTTTAGCAAATGGTGTAAAAAAAGAAGATCGCACAGGAACAGGAACAATCAGTGTTTTTGGCTACCAAACACGTTATAATTTAGCTGATGGATTTCCTTTATTAACAACGAAAAAACTACATACTAAATCAATTATTCATGAGTTATTATGGTTTTTAAAAGGAGACACAAACATTAAATATTTAAAAGATAATGGGGTGCGTATTTGGGATGAATGGGCAGATGCAGAAGGAAACCTGGGGCCTGTTTATGGTTATCAATGGCGCAGTTGGCCAACGCCTGATGGAAAACATATCGATCAAATATCACAGGTTATTGATATGATAAAAAACAATCCAGATTCTCGACGACTAATTGTGAGCGCTTGGAATGTTGCAGATATTAATAATATGAAATTGCCTCCTTGTCACGCATTTTTTCAATTTTATGTAGCTAACGGAAAATTAAGTTGTCAATTATATCAAAGAAGTGCTGATATATTTTTAGGAGTTCCTTTTAATATTGCTTCTTACGCCGTTCTTACTATGATGGTTGCGCAAGTTTGCAACTTACAATTAGGTGATTTTGTTCATACATTAGGAGATGCGCATATTTATTCAAATCATGTTGAACAAGCTAATTTACAGTTAACAAGAGACTTTAGACCATTACCAAATTTAAAAATAAATCCAAATGTAAAATCTATTTTTGATTTTACTATAGATGATTTTGAATTAGAAAATTACAATCCGCATCCACATATAAAAGCAGAAGTAGCTGTATAAAAATAGCTAGAAAACAATTACATTTACATAAATAAAAAAACAGAATGAGCGATATTAAAACAGTATTAGAAAGTGCGAAATCTCAAATGGAGAAAACCATTTCACATTTAGAGTCAGATTTAGCGAAAATTAGAGCAGGAAAAGCAAATCCACAAATGCTAGACAATATTATGGTGGAATGTTATGGAAGTAAATCACCTTTAAGTAGCACTGCAAGTGTAAATACTCAAGACTCAAGAACCATTATTGTTCAGCCTTGGGATAAATCAATGCTAATACCAATTGAAAAAGCTATTCAAGCGGCCAACTTGGGTTTTAATCCACAAAATGACGGAGTTTTGATTCGTATAATTGTTCCACCTTTAACCGAAGAACGCAGAAAAGACTTAGTAAAAACTTCTAAAGGAGCTGGCGAAGATGCAAAAGTTAGTTTACGTAATATTCGTAAAGAATCTATTGACAAAATTAAAGCATTACAAAAAGCTGGTTTACCAGAAGATGAGGCAAAATCGGGTGAAGCAAACATGCAAAAGATTACTGATGAATATTCTTCAAAATGTGATAAACACTTAGAACAAAAAGAAAAAGAAATTTTAACCGTTTAATTAAAAAAGATAATTAATAATTGAAATAATGTAGATAAAAGAGTGAATTTTATAAATAAAATCCACTCTTTTTTATTTCATTCCCTCATTCAAAATGATGTTTCGCCATCAAAATTAATTATTTCACTCAGTCTGCATGAAAATAATAGGTTTGAAAATCAGAGACTTAACATCTTACTAACATCTAATTTAAATATTAGTGTAACTATTTAAGGCGTTTCGCATTATAACTTCATAATGCTCTTAAACGCAGTTTACTATATGGAATTTTCCCCGCGATACCACCATACCGCCGATATGTTGCAAACTGAGCAACAATTAATTGAGGCTGCGAAACTTAATCCAGAACATTTTGGGCCTTTATACGACAAGTATTACAAACAAATATTTGGTTATGTATACCAACGAATGGATTGCAAGGATACAGCCTTTGATTTGACATCACAGGTATTTTTAAAAGCACTTACTAATATTGAAAAATATGAATATAAAGGCGTGCCATTTGGAAGCTGGTTATACCGTATTGCACATAGCGAAGTAATGCAACTTTTTAGAACTAAAAAAAACTTAAGAACTGTAAATGCAGACATAAGTGATTTAAGAAATATTTGCGAAGAAGTTGAACAAGAATACATGGAAGAATATAAAAGCATATTAATGACAGTTATCAAAGATTTGCCTGAAGATGATTTACAACTTATAGAACTACGATTTTTTGAAAAAAGACCATTTAAAGAAATTGCAGAAATACTTAATTTAACAGAAACAAATGCGAAAGTAAAATTATATCGCATACTTGATAGAGTAAAAAAAACGCTTACTAAAAAACAGATTTCATGAATAAATTTTTAAATAATATTTTATTCTTTTTCATCTTAACCTCTGGTTTTTATGGCTGTAATTCGAATAATTCAAAGGAAAATAATGGTAATAATAATGTTAGTATAAAGGATACTATAATTGAAATGAATAATGAGACTCCCAATAACCTTGATTCTAGTGAAACTATAGCTATAAATAATAATAAAATAAATTTAAACGAAGAAAATATAAACTCAATTTCGGATATTTTTAAAAAATATAGAAAAAAAGCATCCATATTTACAATCAATAGCAGAAAGGATACCATTATAAAATGTAAAGAAGGTACTATTATTACAATTCCAGCAAATTCTTTTGAAAGAACAAATAATCAAACTTTATTAGATGGGAATATTAAATTATGTATATATGAATATTACACTATTTCAGATATATTGTTAGCTAACTTAACTACTAGCAGTAGAGGTAATATGATTGAAACTGGTGGGATGTTTTTTCTATTAGCAACAGGAAAGGATAGTAACGACAGTTTAAAACTAAAAAAGGGAAAAGATATTACAATTGCCATACCAACTCCTCAAACTAAAAATACTGACGGAATGCAGTTATTTAATGGGGTTCATGATAGCTCTGGAATTAATTGGGAACTAAACAATGGAATTACTGGCTTTGCTCAAAGGTGGAGAGCAGGAATCCGAAATTTTTCAATGAATTCCAATATTGATAAATCTTTTATATTTCCCGATCTACTGCCTAAAAAAACACCTGCTCTCATTTATAATTCTCAACAAACCTACACAACAGAAATATTGATGCCTATAAGAGAACTTATTCAAAATAATAGTGAAATTATAAGGGGTGCACTTGGCTTCATTGACACGCTAGGTATTTTGCATGGTTATTTAACGGGTAACAAAAAAAATAAGTTTGTATTTAAAACCGATTACACGCCTTCGGTTTCTGAAAATATAACTGTAAACGTTGCAGTAAGTTTTAAGGTAAAAATGAAAAAGAAATCTGATGTTAACATATACTTCTTTGATAAGTTATTCAAAATGGGAAAAGGCAATCCCGATAGTTTAGTTTCAGTAATTTTAACTTTTACGCCTAAAATTAAAAAAATAAATTACGAAAAAATTAATAGCGCATATAATAACAAAGCAATTGGTGTTTCTACCTATAAAAACAGATTATTAAAAATCAGAAAAAGTCAATTAGTTTATGAAAAACATATAAAACTTTTGGAAACAAGCCCATTATCTAATATTAATACTGCTAAAGAGTATCTACTTTTAAGCACTCAAAAATTGGGGTGGATAAATTGTGATAGATTTTACAATAATACAAACAACATTAATTATTTAGTTAAGTTAAATCAAGAAGCCAATTTACTAATTGTATTCAATAACATTAAATCAATTTTATCAAGTGATAGTAAAGGAATTTTTCATAATGTACCGTTAGGCGAAAAAATCACTATTGTAGCATTAAAAACATATCAAGGAAAAATAATGCTTGCTATGCATGAAACGTTTATATCGGAAAAACCATTTGAGAACCTTCAATTCAAATATATAACATTAAAAGAATACAAATTAAAACTTCAGAACTTAAATAGCATTTAAAATTCAAATAAAATGGCAACTAAATTTAATGTAGACCGAAAACCTGTTCCAGATGAAGAAATTAATTCGCACAAAGATTTTGGAGAATTAATAAAATCATTCAAAAAACAAAGCATACAAAAAGCCAGAAATGATACTAATTTTTTAAAAAATAAAAAAATTACTTATTCGGCAATTATAGCGGGAGTAACCGTTTTATGCACAGTAACCTATTTTTCAGTATTTAAAAACAAAGAAACTAAACAAATAGCTAATGATAAAATAACTACTTTACCTCAACAAATAAATACCAATACACAAAACTCTAAGTCAAATAAGACTTTTATAGCGCCTCCAATTTCCAAAATTAATGTTCCTACACAAAAATTCAAATTGAAAAGCGAACAAGGTGCAACATTTAAAACACAGTCAAACTCAAAAATTATAATTCCTAAAAACGCTTTTGTAAATAAAAAAGGTGAAGACATTATAGGCGATGTTGAAATTCAATTTAGAGAGTTTCACAACCAAGCAGATATTATAGCAAGTGGAATATCAATGAAATATGATAGTGCGGGCATTCAATCACATTTGGAAAGTGCGGGCATGATTGATATTAAAGGTTATCAAAATAATGAACCAGTTTTTATTCATCCAAAAAAACAAATTACAGTTGAATTACAATCAACACAAATTGCTGATAAATTTAATATGTATGCATTAGATACTATTGCTAAAAATTGGACTTATTTGCATAGAGATAATTCCTTAAAAAGTCAGAAAAAAAATGAGAAATCAAATATAAAAGTTGATAGTATTTTAAATGAAAATTTAATAACTAAAACATTACAAAAACAAATAAATGCTATTCCTCCGAAAATTGAATTAGAAAAAGCGTCGTTTACAAAAAAAGTAAATCTATTACCAAAAACTAATGAGCCTTCAAAACCAATAAAGGCAACTCCTGGTAAAGATCAATTTCAATTAGATTTGAGTGCAAAAGAATTTCCAGAGTTAGCTACATTTAAAAATATGGTTTTTGAAGTTGGCTCAGAAAATAAAAATTACAATTCTAAATTAGCTGATATTACATGGAGTAGCGCAGAAATTAGTGAAGGAACCCAAAAAGGTAAAAACTATTTATTAACTCTTAAATTAAAAGAACGAGTTGAAAAACTAATTGTTTACCCTGCTTTATCTGGCAAAGATTATGATAATGCTATTAAGACATTTGATATGAAGTTTAATGAATACAAAAATGTTTTATCAAAACGATTGGCGGATGAAAAACGATTAAAAGAAGAGTTCGAAAAAAAACAAGCAGAATATTTAGCTGAACAAAAAAAATTAACTGATGATTTGGTTAATGAACGCATCAAAATTAGACTAGAAAGAGAGCAACAATTAGCAACTCAATTTAATACAATTGGAAATCAGCAGCGTGTTACAAGAATTTTTCAAGTATCGAATTTTGGGATTTACAATTCGGATTGTCCTAATTCAATGCCAAAGGGAGAATTGATAAAGCCTATCTATTTAGTAAATGGTAATAGTCCAGCCATTAATTTAACTTTCATTTATCTTATTTGCAATGACAAAAACTTAGTTTATAATCTAAGTCCAAATGAACCCTTACGATTTAATCCAAATGAAAAATACAGCTTATGTATAATTGCAAATGGAAAAACGTATATATGTGATCATGAAACTTTTGCGAATAATACGTCAAACCAACAAAATAAAATAAACTTAAAAGAAATAAGCTCTGATATTGACAACGTGGTTGATTTTAAAAAGGCATTAGGAATTTAAAACATAACATAACTAACACAGATTAGTTTGATTTATTTGATACTCTGTTCAAAAAAAATAAACACTATTGATATTGCAATTCATTACTAATAAATTATGAAAAAAATAATACTTCCACTAATAGCGATTTCAATTATTGCATTATCATTTTCTAAAAAGATTAAACCATTTGTTCCTCCAGGAACTGTGCAAGTAAATGATACATTATTTGCAGATAATTGTGAAATAACAAATTTTGCTTGGCAGGAATATGAATTTTCTGTCAAGTCAAAATATGGCGTGTTGTCAAAAGAATACATTGCTTCATTACCAGATACGACCTGTTGGAGAGAAAAATTAGCCTATAACGAACCTTATGTGAAATATTATTATCGTCATATAGCATATAGAGAGTATCCGGTTGTAGGAATTAGTTATGAGCAAGCAACAGCTTATTGCAAATGGAGAACCGAGCGCGTAAAAACATTTTTAACAATTAAAAAAGATTTCAAAAATCAAAATTTTGAATACAGATTGCCAAGCAAAGTCGAATGGGAAATTTTAGCAGAATCTTCAAGTAATTTTTTATCTAATAATGGTAAAAATGAAAAAGGGAAATATAATTTAAATTGCATTCACATTATTGATTCTGCTGGGATTCAAAAATATGATTTTGTTCAAAATGCTGATGTTACAGCTCCAGTGACAGCATATTATAAAAACTTCATAGGTTTATATAATATGCTCGGTAATGTAGCTGAAATGGTTTCCGAAAAAGGGATTAGTAAAGGTGGCGGTTGGAGAAACCGAATTGAAGAGTGCAGAGTTGGAAAAGAAATTGAGTATTCTAAACCTACAGCTTGGCTAGGATTTAGATGTGTTTGTATTAAGCAAACTAGCAAGAAAATTTAAAGCTAAAATCTCAACGATTTATCTTTCAATAAAATAACATAAAACGTTTATGAGTATTGGTTAAAATATTGCTACACAATATAAAAAGCTTATTTTTGAAATAAGATATGGAATCAAAACTCAAATTAGCAAATTACGCATCTCAATTCCCTTTTATCTTATTTTATCAGGGAAATTATTTAGAAGCCCCAACTATTAGCATAATAGCTATTGTGGAGCAACATTTTAAACTTACCGTGAAAAAATCTAATTTAAAAACAGCTATTTATACATTAATTGAAGCACTGCAAAACATAGAACGTTATAGTGCTCATGTTATATCATCAGAAGATTTTGCCCTAATTTATAGTGACAATCATTATCTAAACATATATACTCAAAATATGATTAATAATGACAAAATAGATAATTTAAAAAAGAAACTTGATAGCATATCGATAAAAGATAAAGAAGAATTACGCGAGACTTATAAAGAAGTATTAGCGTCCGATACATTAACTGAAAAAGGTGCAGGCCTTGGATTAATTGAATTAGCAAGAAAAAGTGAAAATAATTTAACCTATTCCTTTGAAAAAAAAACGGAAGAATATTCAACCTATTCACTTAGTTTTTCAATTTCTATTAACGATGAAATAACAGAAAATAACAATAATGTTGCTTCAACATTCAATATTATAGAAACTCTTAAAGAAAACTTTAATTCAAACACGAGCACCTTTTATTATGGTGGTGATTTCTCGAATGATTTCATTAAATCTCTACTCGATCTACTTAAAAAAGTAAAAAAAGAAGATAAAAATAGTTTAAATACAAAAACCCATCATCTATTAATAGAACTTAGCCAAAACATTAAAAAACATGCATATAAGTTAAGTAACAAAATCACCGGGCAACTTTTTTTAGAATGGAAAGATAATGGGTTAGAAATAAGTACGTATAATTTATTAACTAAAAATAAAAATGATAAATTCTCAAAAAAAGTAGAATCATTAATTCAAAAAAATTATGATGAATTAAAGGAAATTAGTAAACGACAATTGGCTGATTTTTCTCAATCTGATGGTTTAGGATTAATAGATATTGCGACCTTGATTTATCCTGAAAAAATCGAATTTTATTCAATTGAAAAAAATGAAGAACTATTTGAATTAATTTTAAAGACTAAGCTAAATTATGAGTAAAGAAATATTTACAATAGATGCACAAGAGGATACTCCAACGATTATCATGGAGAGAGATGGTTCTAAAAATTTAATTATTATTAAAGGTATTTCAATGCCAGAAAATTCCTTAGAATTTTATCTACCCTTGACTGAAAAGCTATTTAGTTTTTTTAATTCATTTTCAAATACAACCCTTGATATAAATTTGGGTTATATGAACTCTATGTCTAATAAGCAAATCTTAAAACTTATACATACAATCTATGAGAAATCAAACGACTTGTCTGTTATTTGGAGGTATGATAAAAATGATGAATTAATTAAAATAAAAGGTGAAGAATTTCAAGCAATTTTCCCTAATATAAATATTCTTCTAAAGGAATATTAAATTCTTATCCCAACAACAATTACATCATCAGTTTGTTCTCTATCACCTTTCCAGATTTCAAAATCGGAAGTTAGTGAAGATTCACAATCCTCAAAATTATTAAATTTTGAGATTTTAGTCAACAATTTGTTCATTCGTAACAAATTATATTTCTCAACAGTATCAAGCCTCTTCCCAAATTGATCGCAATAGCCATCACTCATTAAATATATACTATCGCCAGGTTTCACAGAAATCATGTTATCAATTAAATCTTCCTTATTTAAAATTGTTCCAATTGTTTTTGGTGAAGCTTTATGGTAGGTCAATTCCCCATTTGAGTAATAATAAAGTCCATTAGTTAATCCAGAAAAAATCATTTGATCACTTCCATCTTTCAAACTTACAACAGTGATATCAATTCCAAATTCTAATTGGTTATTTTGAGAAAATGCAGAAATAACAGCTTTATTTAACTCAAATAAAATTTTACTTGGCAAAACTTCGCCTTTTACAGTTACAATCTCCTCCAATAAACTATGTCCTAGCATAGTTAACAAAGAGCCTGGTACGCCATGTCCGGTACAATCACCTATAACCAAAACTTTATGGTTATTCTTTTGACAAAACCAATAAAAATCGCCAGATAATAGGTCTTTTGGTTTATTAAAAATAAACGAATTTGGAAATAAATTACGTATCAAATTTTTATCTTTAAAAAAACTAGACTGAATAATAGAAGCATAGCGAATACTACTTACCAATTTAGAATTTATGGCAGTCACGTTTTTATTAATTTTGTTTAACTCAGAATTATACTTTTTCTTTTGATTAAGAAAATACAGCAACAATAAAAGTGATATTAAAACAAAGACACAAAATAAACTTAAGAAAATTATCATTTTATTTGAATTAGTTATTTCTTTTTTTTGAGATTCAATAAGTAATTCCTTTGTTTTTATTTGACGTTCCGCATTTATTATTTGTGTCAATAAAATACTATAATTATT
The DNA here is from genome assembly GCA_038327195.1 of Bacteroidota bacterium. Lineage (GTDB taxonomy): Bacteria > Bacteroidota > Bacteroidia > B-17B0 > Aurantibacillaceae > UBA4416. Next base: position 106,014 of record JBBQKU010000011.1, read on the forward strand.
GTCTGATGTGTCTATTTGCGATAAGGCATCTTTAGATTTTTGGAGTTGAATATGTAAATTCTCAATTGATGAAACAGTGTCTAAGATAATTGCATTTAAATTAGAGATAATGCTTTTAGTAATAGGGTTATTATGAGAAACTACTTGCACTTTTACCACCTTATTTTCTGTATATAAATCGGGTTGCTTTAAAGCTTTTTGTTTCAAAATAACTGGTTGTTCAATTATGTTTTTTGCAGAAGTGTTATTTATTGCCTCAGATTTCTCGAACAATATTTTATTAGATAACATAACATCAATGCTAGATTTTTTTTGAGATACTTGACTTGTAGTATAATAAAGCTTACCTGCATTACCTATTACGATATCACCAATATCATTAGTTGAATTATCATCCTTTTTAAGGATAAATGAAAAGCCTAAATAATTTGTTTTAACTCCACCATCATCGTAATTTAAACTAATACGGACCGATGAATAACTATCTCTTGTAACGATTAAAATATATTTATCCTTGCGAGGAAGAGTAAAAGAAAAAGCGCCAGTAATATCAGAAACTACATCAAAATTTTCGTCCCCATTAATTGCTTTTATGTTAATTTTTACGCCACTAATTGGCCCTTCAAAACTAATATTTTTACTTGCTTTTTTAACTAGAATTACTTTTTCTCCTAAAAAACCATATATATATCCGGAAAAAGTGATGTTTTGAGAAATCAAACTTTGACTAAGTATAGTAAGTAAAAATAATAAAAGAAAAAATAATTTAGATCTCATAATAATCACTATTGATGTTATACTAAATATACAAAAGTTCTATTTATATAGTAAATTACTTTTTCATTTCTATTTCAAAGCCTTTTTTCTTCCAATCGTCAAATCCTTTTTCTAAATTAACAACGTGAGAGAATCCATTAGCTTTCATTAAATCTGCACATTCACCGCTTCTACCACCACCAGCACAGTAAATTAAATACGTTTTTTTCTTATCTAATTTTTTAATAATTGTTTCCGCATCTTTTCCAAAATAATCAATTTGTTGAGCGCCTTTTATAAAGCCTTTGTTTTTAAGTTCATCATTTGTTCTTAAATCAATCAACACACTTTTCTTTTCATCAATTAATTTTTTAAATGTAGTAGCGTCTACATTTTCTATTTTGGTTTGCGAAAATCCTAAAGTTGAAATGAATAAAAAAAGGATAGCTGTAAAGTTTTTCATAGTATGTATTATTTAATTGGTTAATTTATATTTATGAATTGATTATTTTTTAAGTATTTCGTTTGATTAAAGCCATGTAAAACCCATCGAATCCTTCACTTGGCAATATAGATTTCTCTTTAATAAATTCAAAACCTTTATTATTTTCTAAAAAAGTATTTACTTGCTCTCTATTTTCACTTGGTAAAATACTACAGGTTGAATAAACTAAGTATCCACCTTTTTTAGTCATAATACTATAGTCGTTTAATATTTGTTTTTGAACTGCTTTTGTTCTTTCAATAAATTCTAAACTCAATTTCCATTTTGCATCAGGATTTCGTTTTATTACTCCTAATCCACTGCAAGGCACATCTAATAATAATCTATCAGCTGTGTTTTCCAATCGCTTAATAGTTTTACTACCTTCAATTAAACGAGGCTCAACATTGCTTGCTGTTGCTCTTCGTGCTCTTTTTTTAAGTTCATCTAATTTCCATTGTGTAATATCCATAGAAATTATTTGTCCTTTATTTTGCATTAATGCCGAAAGGTGCAAAGTTTTCCCACCGCCTCCAGCGCATGCATCAATTATTCGCATACCAGGTTTAACATCTAAAAATTCAGAAATAGCTTGTGAACCTGCATCTTGAAGTTCAAATAATCCTAATTTAAATAATTCGTTACTGAAAATATTTTGCCTCACTTTTAAAACTAAAGCGCTATCATAACCTTCAACCAAGTCAACGTCAATTTCTTTTTCTGCTAAATGTTTTTTTAATATTTCTTTTTTTGTTTTAAGCGTATTGACTCTTAAAACCACTTGCGCTTGTTCATTTAATGCTTTTGCCTGTTCTTCCCATTTATCTTTTCCTAGTTCCTTAGCACATGTATTCCATAACCATTCAGGGTAAGATTGTAAAATACTTTCGTCATTGATTGCTTTCTTAGCATCTAATACATTCTTTTCATTTAAATCTTTAAATTCTCTTTCATGAGGAATTGGCAGATAATTAACTATAAAATAAACCCCAAGTATTTCCCAAAAATTATTTGAATTATCAGTCAATTGATTTAATAATCTATAATTACGAACGATGCCATAAGTAGTTTCAGCAATAAATCTCCTATCCCTACTTCCAAACTTTGGATTTTCTTTTAATGTTTTTTCAATAACTTTGTCAGCATATTTATCTTCTGTAAATATTACATTCAACGCATTTACAATCGCTTGTAATAAAATACGATGAGGCTTTGCTAATTGTTTTATAGGTTTTCTTTTCATTACTAGTTTTAATTTACCAACCCTGTTTCTTCTCCTTTTCTATATGCTCTTCTATCAACTTCTTTTTTATTTTCATCATAAAAAAACCAAAGACTATCTTGCAAATCTTGTTTATACCAACCCGTATATTGAATGTTTCCATTTTGAAAATAGACAGTTGATTGTCCATTTTTTTTACCGTTATCGTAATAACATTCACTCCATTTAATACCATTTTCATAAAATGCTAGCCATTGGCCATGACGTTTACCGAATCTAAAAAAACCTGTAAATCTTATAACACCATTTGGATATTTATCTACATAATCGCCAGTATAATCTTTGTCTGGAGGTGCGATTGGGGAAGATGTTGCATTCAAATTTAAATTACTGATTGTATCATTTTTTGTAACTGTTATTTCCTCTTTTTTATCAGTTTCATTTTTACAATTTGTAAAAAACAAACAAGATATTAAAAGTACTACAGCTATATTTATTGCTTTTTTCATCATCTTATTTTTTTCGCTCTATTGAATAATTAACTAATTGTATTAAACTTCTTTTTGACTCGCTATCAGGAATGTTTGTAAGGCAATTTAATGCTTTAATTTTATATGTATTCATTACTGATTCAGCATAAGTTATTCCACCTTTTTCGATTACAAAATTAATAACTTCACTCACCTTTTTAGGGTCGTTATTATGGTTTTTTACAATATTTATTACTTTTCTTTTTTCAAGCCAAGTACAATTATTTAACGCATAAATTAATGGCAATGTCATTTTTTTTTCTTTGATATCAATACCAGTCGGTTTCCCAATAGACGTATCATCACCAAAATCAAACAAATCATCCTTTATTTGAAAGGCAATTCCTGTAAAAGTCCCAAAATCAAGAAAAGTCTTTATTAACACTTTATCATCACTTACCGAAGCAACACCCGCCGAACAGCAAGCTGCAATTAATGTTGCTGTTTTT
>JBBQKU010000012.1:0-105906 GCA_038327195.1 Bacteroidota bacterium
TGGTATTGCCTTTCATTATTTCACAGAAAGTAATAGTAAATGGAATTATGTATTTTATGGTAAATACTTAAAACCTATTTCTATGTTTTCTCAATTTTACCAAGCTGATTTAGATTCTACTTATAAATTGCTTGGAGCAAACCCCATTGGTTTTGGCATTGGTTATAATTTTAGAGATAAGAATAGCAATTTTATGATTGCCAATAAACAACCTTAGTTTGTTGAATGCTAAATAAACTTATTTTGTAAATACTATAAATGTAGAAATCATGAACGATAAAAGATTAGTAATTATTCGACATGGAAAAGCAATAAAAGATAATTTTAATGATTTTGATAGAGATTTAAATACAAAAGGTATTAGTGATTGTAAAAATTTAGGGCAAGTGATTTATAAAATGGTAGGTTGTCCGCAAATACTGATTAGCTCTCCTGCAAAAAGAGCTATTAAAACTGCTTCTATCATTGCTGAGGTTTGTCAGTATAAAAAAGTTATTGAGGAATTTGATTTCTTATATCCAGGAAATGCCAAAAGTATTCAAATGGCAATAGATGAGCTAGATGATTCGATTGATTATGTTATAATAGTAGGTCACAATCCATATTTTGAGGAAACAGTTTCGAGACTTGTTTTAAAAAATGGAAGTGCTATTGAAATGCCAACTTCTTGTGCAGTATCAATAAAATCAAATGTAAAAAGTTGGAAAGATTTTAGTGCTGAAGAAAATCACCAAATAGAATGGCTATTAACGCCAAGGTTAATAGCCGCAAGTCAGAATTTACAAATCTAATGGCGAAAGAAATTGCAATTCATAAGGATTTATATGCAATACAAACGCGCGTGTTTGATAGTTGTGGATTTAAGTATTCTTTAGCAATTACTGAATTTGAAAGTGCGGAATATGGAGCATGTAGTTTTGAATTGAATAATTTATCAGTTCGGTTTAGAGTCTCAAAAATAACTCCTACTAAAATTGGTCAGTTCGTTACACTTTGGAAACGGACAGGAAAGGGCCCTATAGAACCATTTGATATGGCTGATGATTTGGATTTAGTAATCATTAGTGCAATGCATGAAACTAATTTTGGACAATTTATTTTTCCGAAGTCGATATTGATTGAAAAAGGAATTTTATCTATCAATGGTAAAGGTGGCAAGCGAGCAATACGTGTTTATCCTCCTTGGGATATTGCAATAAATAAGCAATCACAAAAAACTCAAAATTGGCAGTTGAATTATTTTTTGGATTTATCAGATGCAAAAGAAATAGATTTAGTAAAGGCAAAAATGCTTTTTATTCAAAAAAAATAGTTTGAAATATATTTTTCAGTGCCGTTATTATCTCAAAATAACTAATCTGTTCGCATCTAATTTTATAAAAATAAATAATAGAATAGTGAAGGACCATAATGAGGAACCTCCATAACTAAAGAATGGTAAAGGAATACCGATTACTGGCATTAATCCAATCGTCATTCCAATGTTAACTGCCACGTGAAAAAATAAGACGGAAGCTACGCCATAACCATATATTCTACTAAAAGGAGAGCGTTGTCGTTCAGACATAAAAATAATTCGAATTATTAAAAAGAGTTCTAAAATAATAACTGCTGATGAACCCAAGAATCCCCATTCTTCACCAACCGTGCAAAAAATAAAATCAGTGTCTTGTTCCGGCACAAAATCATACTTAGTTTGCGTACCTTGTAAATAGCCTTTTCCAAAAAATCCACCTGAGCCAATAGCAATTTTTGCTTGGTTTACATTGTATCCTTCTTTTTTTAGATTTACAGTTCCACGCCCTAATAATACATCAATACGCACACGTTGATGATCTTCTAAATGATTATAAACGTAGTTTGTGCCAAATACAACACCACAAGCGGTAATTAAAATAATGGAAATAATAATTAAATTTTTCCGATTACGTTTTACAAATAGAATAGAAATAGATGCAATTATAGCTAATACTATCATTAATGTGTTTTGATCCATTACCAAAGAAAGAACAAATAATAAAGCTGAAAATAAACCAAATATTAAAAAATTTACAGATAAACCTTCTCTGTAAAGTGTAATAATAAATGCTACAAATACAATTGCTAGTCCTGTTTCATCTTGTAATAACTTAATGATTATTAATGGTAAACCTAAAAATATAGCTGCTACAATTGTGTTTTGATAATTTTTTAAAATATCACTCAATCTATTTCTTCTTGATTTTTCAACTTCAATATTTACATTACTTAAAAATTTAGCTAATGCTAAATTGGTTGCAAACTTCATAAATTCTGCAGGTTGAACTCCAAAATCACCAAAGCGAAACCATGAACGACTTCCTTTTACTTCGCGCCCAAGATAAGGAACTGCTATACATGCAATTAGTATAATAGCATAAAAAACATAAGCAAATACGGTGAAGAAACCAGCGTCAATTATTAAAATTATAAAAGCAATAAGTGCAGCAGATGAAATCCAAATTAATTGCTTGCCATATTTTTGAGTGGTATCGAATATGTTTTGATGATCTTCGTTATAAACGGCTGCGTATATATTTAACCAGCCCAATAAAACTAAAATTACATAAGTAAATACTGTAATTTTATCTACACCAAAAAATAAACTATGTTCTTGTTTTCTCATGGTATTAAATTAGTGATGGCCAGAGCCTAATAAATTTTTTCTATTAATTAAGTCTGCCTCCATCATTCGTTTTTCAAGTTCAGGGCGTGTTACTTTCCCTGTTAAATATTTTTCAACTATCAAACTTACTATTGGCGCGCTCCAAACACCCCCAAACCCTGCATTTTCAACTAAGCAGACAATTGCTATTTTAGGATTATAGCGAGGTGCAAAGCAAGAAAAAACAGCATGCGAATCGCCATGCGGATTTTCAGCCGTTCCTGTTTTTCCACAAGCAACAATGCCAGGTATACGAGATGCAGAACCAGTTCCAGCATCAAAACATTTTTGCATTCCATCATGTACATTGTCGTAGGCAACTTGATTTTGTACGTATGTATAATGTTTTACTTGAAAGCGTGGGTCTAATTTTTTTTCAATACCTACACCTTTTATACAATGCGGTGTGTAATAAAATCCTCTATTTGCAATTGAGGCAACTACATTAGCCATTTGTAAAGGAACTAATGTTAATTCCGCCTGACCAATTCCTAAGGAAACAACGGTATTACTTCGCCAATGATTTTTACCAAATACTTTATTGTAATATTCAACAGAAGGAACATTTCCAGGTTTATCATAGGGTAAATCAGTTCCTAATTTTGTATTTGGACCAAACGAACGAACCGCATCTCGCCAATGATTATAACCATCTTCAAATTTCGGATATTTTTTTTGATCCACAATTTCTCTAAATACATAACTATAGTAAGAGTTGCAAGAAGTAGCTATAGAACCTGGCAAATCTACTGCCCCATGTTTATGACATTTCGGATGTCCGCCCATTGGAGGATAACCCATGTGACACGGAAATCCAGTTGATCTAGAAATCAAATTATCTTGTTGAGCAATAAGTGCATCTATTAATTTAAAAGTCGAGCCAGGAGGATACATTGCCATTAATGCTCTATTAAATAATGGTAAGTTTAAAGAATCATAATATAATTTGGTGAAATTTCTTGAACGCTCTTTTCCTCCAACTAATAAATTAGGATCATAACCAGGGCTAGAAACCAAACATAAAATTTCTCCAGTTTGAGGATCGATAGCCACAATTGCACCTTTTTTTCCTTTCATTAATTTTTCACCATACTCTTGCATGTCAATATCTATACTACTGTATAAAGCTTTTCCTGGTATCGCAAGTGTATCAAATTGGCCATTCATAAAACGACCTTTTGTTTTGTTGTGAACATCAACCATTACAATTTGCGTTCCTTTTTTTCCACGCAAAGGTTCTTCATACGAACGTTCGATCCCAGATATTCCAATGTAATCACCTTCCCTATAATAAGAATCTTTTGCGGCTTTATCTTTACTAACCTCTCCAACATAGCCTAATAAATGTGCAGCAATCGGACGTGGATATTTTCTGACATTTCGGGCTTGTAAATCAAATCCTTTAAATCGGTATAATTTTTCTTGCAATGCAGCATAAATTTTTGGAGATAATTGTTTTTCAAAAACGCTTTCTTTACGCGGCGAATTTGGAGCTTGAGTAGCTTTTTTCATACGGCGTAAAAATTCAACTTTATTAATTTCTAAAACTTTGCAAAGTGCTAGAGTATCGCAACCTTTTGCTAATTTAGGAGTAACTAATAAATCATAAGAAGGTTCATTAAAAACTAATAATTTCCCGTTTCTATCATAAATATAGCCCCTTACAGGATATTCTGTTCGGTATCTAAATGCATTGTTCCGAGCATCTAGTTTATATTGATCGTCAATTATTTGGATATAAAAGAGACGAGATATATAGATGAGAGCTATAATTATAAAGAAAGCAGAAATTATAAATTTCCTATCGGATAAATTTGAGTTTTGCATTATTTTATTTTATTCGATTTATTAAATAAAAATTGAATGATATAAACAAAAACAAATGTGCCAATCGAACTTAGAATAACGCGTAATAGAGTAGAAAAGAATTCGTTGAATCGAAAAATTTCTAAATAAAAAACAAATAAATGATGAATGAATATAATTATAAACGCATAAGTAATAAACCACAATGAACCCATGCTTTCAATAGTAGGACTTAATCCAACATCATAACCTTCGCGAGGCGATAATAATTTTAATATAAAATATCTTAAAAATCCTATCAATGTGCATGCAGCCGCATGAATGCCTGCTGTGTCATAAAACATATCGATAACGAGTCCAGCAAAAAATGCTATTATTAAAACCCAAAGTTTAGGAGTTTCAAAAGGAAGCAATAAAATAAATAATACATAAGGTAATAAAATGACATATGGACCTAGTCTAATATTTTGCACAATAAGAACTTGCAAAAGAATTAGAATTAAAAATCGAATGCTATTTTTTATTACATCATTTATCACTTTGTGTTTGAGTTTTAATTTCTAGACTATCTTTTTCTGTTTTGAAATTAAATTTAATTACAGAAACATGATTTATTTTTTTGAAGTCAGGATTTAATTTAATTTTAACTGTGTAAAAAGATTCGTTTTGCCTTCTTTCGTGACTATCAACAAATCCAACTAAAATTCCTTCTGGAAAAATTCCGGATAATGAACTAGTGATCACTGTATCCCCTTTTTTAAGTTTAGCGTGAGTTGGAATATCTGTTAAAATACAATATCTATAATCGCCACCTTCCCATTGCAAAGTTCCGTTTATGCCTTCTTTTTTTAATTTACAAGGAACAATGACATCTTTATGAAGTACAGACATTACTGATGAATAATTTTGTGATACGGATTTAACAACACCCACAATTCCTTCGCTATTAATTACTGCCATGTCTTGCCCTACACCTTGAAGCGACCCAATATTAAGAGTTAGGTAATTGTTTCGTTTATTTACAGAACTATTGATGACCTTTGCATTCATAAACTCAAACTCTTGTCGGTATAGAGTATCCTTTTTTATATAATTTTTTAAAGGAATGATAGCATACCCAATTTTCATTCTGTTTTTTAAAAAATTATTTTCAAAAGCTAATCGGTCATTTTCTTCCTTTAATTGTAAATACTCTTTTGTGTTAGCAGATATTTGATAAACATTGGCACTAATATTATTTGCTGAATTAATAATTTTAGAACCTTGATAGCCTGTGTTTTTTGAAATAAGAACAAAACAAAAAATCTCGAGCAATAAAAAAATGAAAAAGAAATTATTTCTGTTTAAAAAATTAAATATATTTTTCATTTATTAATTAAGATTCTATTCGTTTAGTATTAGAATTTTAAACAGATTCCCCCTTGAATAGGAGCATTTAAATCCCAGCCAATCTCTGAATAAACCCCAAAGTTCTTAGTGAAATAATATCTAATACCAACCGTAAATGCTTCATAAATAACAGATCTATTTAAATATCCGCTTGAAATAACTCCTGGAACTGAAGTTGTATTTGAATATGAGTTAATATTAAAACCTAAACCAACACTCGCATAACAATCAAATTTTTCTTTGGTAAAGAAGTGGTATGTACCCCTAGCACCAATCGTAATAGTTCTATATTTATCTGTTTCTGTATATGGTGTATTATAAAATCCGCTATTATTCCAATAGTAATGGGTGAAGTTTACTGTAGTTGAATTATATCCAATTACAGCTCCAACTCCAACAGAATGTCCCCATTTAAATTTTACAATACCATAATCCCCTTTAAATAATAAAGGACCAAACCCTCTCACAGTTGTAGAGGTGTATCCGTTATAATGCGTTCTTAATGATGAACGATATAAGTCAGGGAAACCATACCCAGCCGTTACGACTAGCGTTCCTTTATCAAATGCTACAGCATCTTGAGAAAATGAAAGATTTTTTGTTCCTAAAATATTGATGGCGATTAGTGAAGTTATAATTAGCTTTTTCATCAGATTTATTTTATTTGGTTCGTATTTTAAAAATTATTTTATTAAGAAAGGGAATTTGTGAACATTCTTAAGTGCTATACCAGTACCTCTGGCAACTGCTCTTAATGGGTCTTCACAAACATGTACAGATAGTTTTGTTTTTAGAGAAATACGTTTATCTAAACCACGAAGCAAAGAACCACCACCAGCCATGTAAATACCAGTACGGTAAATATCAGCCGCTAATTCAGGAGGAGTCATTTCGAGCGCATTTAATATAGCTTCTTCAATCTTTGCAATTGATTTATCTAAACAGTGTGCAATTTCTACATAACTAACAAAAACTTCTTTTGGTATACCACTCATTAAATCTCTTCCTTGCACTGCAAAGTCCGCAGGAGGATTATCAATTTCTGTCATAGCAGCCCCAACTTCTATTTTTACTTGTTCAGCACTTCTTTCTCCAATTAAAATATTATGCTGGCGTCGCATATATTCTTCAATATTTGCATTAAAATCATCTCCTGCAATTCGAATTGATTTATCACAAACAATTCCTCCTAAAGCAATTACGGCAATTTCTGAAGTACCACCACCAATATCAATAATCATGTTTCCAACTGGTTCTTCTACATCAATGCCCATCCCAATTGCAGCTGCCATTGGTTCATGTATCATATAAACTTCTTTAGCTCCAGCATGTTCAGCACTATCTCGAACAGCACGTTTTTCAACTTCAGTAATACCACTTGGTATACAAATTACCATTCTTAACGATGGTTTGAAAAATTTATTTCCGGTATTAATCATTTTGATCATCCCTTTAATCATTTCTTCTGCTGCCTGGAAATCTGCAATTACTCCATCTTTTAATGGACGAATCGTTTTAATGTTTTCATGAGTTTTACCATGCATCATTTGTGCCTGTTTTCCAACTGCAATAACTTTCCCAGTTGTTCTATCAACAGCAACAATACTAGGCTGGTCAACAACTACTTTATCATTATGAATGATAATTGTATTCGCTGTACCTAAGTCGATTGCGATGTCTTGTGTTAAAAAATCAAATAATCCCATATATATAAAATAGCTTAGTGTTAGTTTTTAATGTTTAAAATGTCTAGTTCCAGTAAAGACCATGCTCATTCCATTGTCATTACAATATTCAATACTATCCTTATCTTTAATAGAGCCACCTGGTTGAATCACAGTATCAATTCCTAATTTATGTGCAATTTCAACACAATCAGCAAAAGGAAAAAATGCATCACTTGCCATAACAGCTCCTTTTAAGTCAAATTCGAAACTTTGAGCTTTTGAAATAGCGTGTCTAAGTGCATCTACTCGTGAAGTTTGTCCAGTTCCACTTGCCAATAATTGACCGTTTTTCACTAAAACAATTGTGTTAGATTTTGTATGTTTTGCTAATTTATTAGCAAATAATAAATCTTTTATTTGTTGTGGTGTTGGTTCAACTTTAGTTACCGTTGTTAGGTTAGTTTTTGTTTCTGTTATAGAATCTTTGTCTTGCTCTACAATACCGTTTAAAAGTGTTCTTATTTGTTTTGTTGGCAAAGCTACTTTTTTCTGAACTAAAATGATTCTGTTGTTTTTTGACTTTAACATGGTTAACGCATTTTCAGAATAAGAAGGAGCAATAACAACTTCACAAAATAATTTATTGATTGATTCGGCAGTTTCAAAATCGATTTCAGTATTTGAAATTAAAATTCCACCGAACGCTGAAACAGGATCGCCTGCAAGGGCATCTGTGTAGGCTTCTAATATGGATGGGCGAGAAGCAATGCCACATGCATTATTATGTTTTAAAATCGCAAAGGTTGGTTCGTCAGTAAAGTCAGCAATTAAATTAACAGCGGCATCTACATCTAATAAATTATTATAAGATAATTCTTTTCCATTTAATTTTTCAAACATGGCTTCTAAGTCACCATAAAATACTCCTTTTTGATGAGGATTTTCTCCATAGCGTAATGTTGAACCATTATTAATGCTATGTTTCAAAATTGGTAAATGTTCAGTTGTATTAAAATAATTAAAAATAGCTGTATCATAATGACTGCTCATAGCAAAAGCTTTGGCCGCATAGGTTTTACGATCCGTTAAATCTGAAAAACCATTCTTAGATTCTAATAATTCATTTAATGAAGGATAATCATTTCTAGAAGAAACAATAACCACATCATTAAAGTTTTTAGCAGCTGCGCGAATTAAAGAAATTCCGCCAATATCAATTTTTTCAATAATATCTTCTTCACTAGCACCACTTGAAAGGGTTTCTTCAAAAGGGTATAAATCAACAATTACCAAATCAATGTTCGGAATCTCATGCTGTTCCATTTGAGCCACATCTGTATCTAAATCTCTTCTACCTAAAATACCACCAAAAATTTTCGGGTGCAAGGTTTTAACTCTTCCCCCTAATATTTCAGGATATGAGGTTAAACCTTCTACTGATTTTACAGGAATACCTAGTTTTTCGATAAAAGACAAAGTTCCGCCAGTACTATATATTGTAACCCCTAAAGAGTTTAGTTTTCGAATAATTGGTTCTAAATTATCTTTGTAATAAACAGAAACCAGTGCACTGTTGATTTTCTTTAAATTGCTCATAAATTGTAGTAAAGTACAAAGATAATCGTTGATTTTGCTTATTAAGGCTTTGTTGAAAAGTGCTGAAAAGTGTATAAAATGGGTTAATAACAAGTTTTTAACAATTCGATTTGGTAAAAATAAACTAAGGAATTGTTTTTTTTCCTATTTTTAAAAATGATTGAATCTCTCAAATTAATTGATCGGAATATTTTAATAGCCATAAACTCTTTTCATAGTTCTTTTTTAGATGTAATAATGTTTTACCTTTCAGAAATTTGGATTTTCACACCACTATTTATTTATTTATTTTATTTGATTTATAAAAAAATAGGATTAAAAAAATCAAGCATTTTAATTCTGTTTTTTACCTTAATCATTATCCTTTGCGATCAAGCAGCAAGTTTTACCAAAAACTCGGTTAAACGATATCGTCCAAGTCATAATATTGAAATAAAAGAAAGCTTACTTATTGTGAAAAATTATAGAGGCGGCACTTATGGTTTCTTTTCAGGGCATGCTGCTAATACATTTGGAGTTGCCATGTTTTTATTTTTATTATTTAGTAAACAAACTAAAGCAGTAAGATTTGTTTTTTTTATGTGGGCTGGTTTAGTTTCATATTCTAGGATGTATATGGGGGTTCATTATCCTTCTGATATTTTTGTTGGTATGCTAGTAGGGATGATTTTAGGATATTTAGTATTTGGATTGCAGCAATTATTTTTTATTAAAATGTACAATGAAAGTATTTCTATTTAGTTTATTTTTTTCTATTTATGGTTTTGCTCAAATGCCAGAAACGGATATTTGGTTGGTGAAAATTGAAAAAAAGGAAGGCGTTTATTCTTATAAAAATCCTTTAAATATAACTAATCGTAAAGGTTATGATAATCAACCAAGTTTTTCTTTAGATAATAAAAGTATTTATTTTGTAAGTGTTAAGGAAGACAATCAGGCTGATATATATAATTACAATATTAGTTCAAAAAAATTATTACGATTAACGGATACAAAAACTAGTGAATATTCTCCAACTTTAACTCCTGATAATAAATTAATTTCAACGGTTACTGTAGAAACAGATTCTGCTCAACGTGTATGGGCTTTTCCTTTATTGGGAGGACAATCTGACTTATTAATTCCTGAAATAGATTCAGTAGGTTATTTTACTTGGTTAAACAAAGACACGATTTTGTATTATAAATTAACCAATCCACATTCATTAAGAGCATGGAATATTAAAGCAAATAAAGATGTTTGGATTTGTGATTATCCAACTCGTGCTTTTAAAAAAATAGGAAATACGTCACAATTTATTTATGGAATAAAAAAAGATACGACATCGGTAGAATTTAGAATTTACAATCCCATTCTTCGTGAAAGTAAAGTATACTCAACTTATCCATCTACTAATGAAGATTTTATTTGGCATTCTGAGCTTGGTTTAATTAAGTCAGAAAAAGCAGATTTGTTAAGATATAATTCATTAACAAAAACTTGGGATGTTTTATTTTCATTTTCAGACTTAGGAATAAAAAAAATTACTCGTTTTGCTTTTGATTATAAAACCAAGCAACTAGTAGTTGTTAGTAATTTGTAATTCATTCGTATTAATATCTGATTTTTGATTTTAGCAAGTGTATATTTTATTCTATTTTGCTTTTTACTAAGTAAATTATCTTTTTTTAAGGATGATAAATTATCATTTAAAATAATCTTGATTCTGCTGTTTATTAAATCATTTGGTTGTTTTGCTTACTATTGGATTTATTTTCATTATTACCCTGGTTCTTTTAAAAATGATAGTACTTCAACCATGCAAGATGCTTTGGTTATTTATAACGCCTTGCCTAATCATTTATTGGATTATGTTAAAATGGTATTTGGATTTCATTCTGAATATGAAACAGATTATTTATATCAAACCTATTTTCAGTTCATTGATAAGTGGGGAAATAGTGATTCTGTCTCTGATTTTTTTTTAAATGATAACCGAACATCCATACGTTTAAATGCAATTATTATGCTTTTTTCTTTTGGAAAATATGCCGTTCATGCTTTTGTAATGATTGCCCTTTCGTTTATTGGACAGTTTGCATTTTATAAAACTGTTAAATCGTATTTTATTAAAAAAGAAATTTTACTAGCAAGCATTATTTTTTTAACACCTTCTGTTTTATTCTGGACTTCAGGTGTTTTAAAAGAGCCAATCGCTGTATTTTTATTGGGTATTTTTATATATAGTTTTTTTAAAATTTTTATTCATAAAAATTACAATGCTAAATATGTTTTTACACTTATTTTTTCCATCTGTATTTTTATAATATTAAAGCCTTACATTTTTGTTTTAGTATTTATTCCCCTGTTAATATTTGTTTGTGTTCAACATTTTCAAATTAAACAAAAATTGCTTTTTTATGTGAGTAGTATTCTAATTATTTATGGAACTACGATGCTTACTTTAAAATTTGTATTTAATAAAGATGTTATTCAAACCATTGTTACCAGGCAAAATGATTTTGTTAATTTAAGTAAAGGTGGAATTTTTTTGTTGAACAATACTAAATATATAAGGTTAGATCCAAAAGATTTTAAATCTCTCGAAATTGTTGATTCTATTCAAATGTTTTGTAAAGTTAAACCTCATACAAAATTGATGTATTGGAACGTGAATCATATTAATAATTTACGTGATACACTTTTTGATTTTGATAATAAGGATTCTTCTATTTATCATTTTCATTCTTTGTCTAAGGCTTCAGGTTCTGGAATAAGCATTTCGAAGCTTGAAAACAATTTTCCATCATTTCTAAAATTAATTCCTCAATCATTATTTAATGTGTTTTGTAAACCTTTTTTTTATGATAGCCATTCGTTTAATGAATTGATGGCATCTTTAGAAAATTTTATTATTTTATTATTTTTCATAGTGTGTTTTTCATATGCTAAATTTTCTAGAGAAAATATAAATTTATTAATATGCTTTTCTTGTATTGTTTTTTTAGCATTTTTATTAATTGGTCTAACCACAACTGTAACAGGGGCTATTGTTAGATATAAAGTTCCATTTTTACCTTTTTTATTACTGATTCCATTACTTTGTTTAGATATCAATAAAGTAAAAAACTATCCAATAATAAAACGATTTGTAGATACTAACTGATAATTTGTATATTTATCTACATTTCAAAATGTAAAATTTTATATGAATTTTAATAATTTATTTCGAAAAAAAAACATAGCTACTATTTTAGCAAAAGCTGAAAGTGATAGTAAGCTTCATGGTGGATTAGCAAAACATTTGGGCGTAAAGGATTTAACAGCCTTAGGAATAGCGGCAATCATTGGAGCTGGTATATTTACAACGATTGGTCAGGCTAGTGCTGATGGTGGACCAGCTGTTATATTTTTATTCATTTTTACAGCTATTGCCTGTGGCTTTGCTGCATTTGCTTATGCTGAGTTTGCAAGTATATTGCCAGTTTCAGGAAGTGCATATACTTATAGTTATGTAGTATTTGGAGAATTATTTGCATGGATAATTGGCTGGGCTCTTATAATGGAATATGCCATTGGTAATATAACGGTTGCAATTGGCTGGAGTGGTTATTTTACTGGACTTTTAGGAAGCATGGGATTGCATTTACCAGAATGGATGACGATTGATTATTTATCTGCATCTAATGGATATACTGATGTGGTTAATGAATTATCAAGTGGTAAGTTGTTATCCGATTTAAGCTTTAATTTACAAGAAGCTTATTTGGCTTGGACAAGCGCCCCAACTATTTTTGGATTTCATTTAATTGCTGATTTACCAGCCTTATTAATAATATTTTTAGTTACTTGGTTAGTTTATCGTGGTATCAAAGAATCAAAAAATGCGAGCAATGCCATGGTAATTATAAAACTTGCCGTTGTATTATTAGTAATTGCAGTTGGTGCATTTTATGTTGATACTGATAATTGGCATCCATTTGCTCCTAATGGAGTAGGAGGGATTTTGAAAGGTGTATCAGCTGTATTTTTTGCTTATATTGGTTTTGATGCTATAAGTACAACTGCCGAAGAATGCAAAAATCCACAAAGAGATTTACCAAGAGGTATGATGTGGGCAATTATCATATGTACTATTTTATATGTAATTATTGCCTTGGTATTAACGGGTATGGTTAATTATACTGACTTAGCAGTAAACGATCCTTTAGCGTTTGTTTTTGATAAATTAAATTTAAAATGGATGTCTGGTATAATTGCAGTTAGTGCAGTGGTTGCAATGGCAAGTGTTTTATTAGTATTTCAATTAGGGCAACCACGCATTTGGATGAGTATGAGTAGAGATGGTTTGTTACCAAAACGTTTTTCTAAAATTCATCCTAAATTTAATACACCTTCCTTTGCAACTATAGTAACTGGTTTAATTGTTGGTGGTGGTGCTTTATTCATGAATATGTCTACTGTAACTGATTTATGTAGTATTGGAACATTGTTTGCCTTTGTGCTTGTTTGTGCTGGTGTTTTAAAATTGGATACTTTACCAAACAAACCAGAAAGAAAGTTTAAGACACCCTATTTAAACTCACAGTATATTGCGCCATTAATTTTTATAGGTACTATTGTAGCTGCCTATATTTTTAATTACGAAAACTTAATTGCGTTTTTTTGTTCTTGCGCAAAAGGACAAAAGTGTTTTGATTTTGGGACCTTATTACATAATATTCCAATGTGGATATTTGTAATAATTTCAATTTATATGAGCATTCAATGTTTCATTAAAAAGCATTCATTAATCCCTGTATTGGGTTTAATTAGTTGTCTTTATATGATGGCTCAAATTGATTTAAAAAACTGGATAGGTTTTGTAATTTGGCTTGTAATAGGATTAATTATCTATTTTGGTTATAGTTACAAAAAAAGTAAATTAAATGAAGATATTTCAATTTAATTTATTAAATTAGATTATTGATTTTGTTTAAACATTTTTATTAATTTAAAATATAGTGTTTAATATTAAATTAAAACATCCCCTATTTTATTTATTTTAGATTATTTAATGAAAATTAATTTCCCATTTTAATTTTTATTAAAAAAACTTCTAGCTGTAATTATATTAATAAAATTATTATGAAAAAAACATTTATCTTACTGGTTACTCTAATGACAGTGTGTTTTGCAAACGCACAAATAATAACTTTTGATTGGGCAAATAATTATCCAAATTCTTGGTTTGATGAAGGAAGATGTTTAGATGTTGACAAAAATGGCAATGTTTATGTTGCTGGAAATTTATATGGTACAACAGATTTTGACCCAAGTCCTGCCGTTTATAATTTAACTTCATTAGGGGCAAACGATGTATTTGTTGCTAAATATGATTCATTAGGAGCTTTTATTTGGGCAAAACAAATAGGTAATTCCTCTGTAAATTATTCATACTCTATGAATGTTGACCCGCAAGGAAATGTATATACCACTGGTGTATTTGGTGGCATTTTAGATTTTGACCCAAGTGCCGCCTCATACACCATTGCAGCAGGAAGCCCTAGAGCAATGTTTATTTGTAAGTTAGATTTTAACGGAAATTTTTTGTGGGCTAAGCATATAAACAATGGTTGGATTCCATCTCTAACAATTGACAATAATAAAAATGTTATCATCACTGATGCTTATAATAATATGTTAGATCTTGATCCTGGTATTGGTGTATTTGCAATTGGAACATCTACAATTAATCCTGGGACTTATATTTTAAAATTAGATTCTTTGGGTGATTTTATTTGGGCAAAACATTCAATAGATGTAATTTCTGCATCTTATACAGGTCAATTTCAATATTGTGTAAAAACTGATCTTTTAGGTAATATTTATACAACTGGTTATTTTTCAGGAATAGTCGATTTTAACCCAAGTCTTTTAACGTATAGTTTAACTTCACTTGGTAATAATGATGGTTTTATTTCTAAGTTTGACGCATCAGGAAATTTTATATGGGCTAAACAAATTGGTAGTTCTAATAATGAAGCTGGAACTGCTATAACAATTGATCCTTTAGGTAATGTTTTCACTACTGGTTATTTTAAAGGAACTGTTGATTTTGATCCAAGTTCAATGTCATCATATACACTTTCTTCCCTGGGATTATCTGATGTTTTTGTTTCTAAATTAAACCCGTTAGGTGATTTTGTTTGGGCAAAGCAAATTGGCGGAACAGGTTATGGTTTTTCGCAGTCAATAGTATTAGATGTTTACAACAACGTTTATACAACTGGATACTATAGTGGAATTGCTGATTTTGATCCTACTAGTGGGTACTTTAATTTAACTTCAGCAGGTAATAAAGATGTTTTTATTTCTAAATTAGATTTAAATGGTGGCTTTATGTGGGCTAAAAGTATGGGAGGTTCCAATAATGATAATGGTTGTTCTATTTCTCTATTTGGGAACAACACAATATATACTGCGGGAAACACAGAGGGAATTGCAGATTTTGACCCAGATAGTGGAGTATATAATTTAACTAACGATACAATAGTAGGTGGTTTTTTTATTCAAAAATTAAATCAAGATAAGCCAGTAGGAATAACAAAGTTTGAAAAAACTGAAGCCCTAACTATTTTTCCAAATCCTACTAGAGATTTAGTTTTTATAATTTCTAATAATGAAATCAATGAAGTTGAAATATCTGATATTTCAGGCACTATACTATTTAGCGAAAAAATAATTAATAAGAAAACTAAATTACAATTTTCAAGTTTTGATACTGGTATTTACTTTGTGAAAATTAGTCAATCGAATGGAATGATTTTTACAAAAAAAATTATTTTATATGACTAACAAGATTATTTATTTCAAAAACTGCTTATCCGTTAATGATAATAAAAAAGCTTCTAAATCTAATTTTTCTCTATCTGTTAAATTAAGTGGTTTACTTAAAAGTGAATCTCTATTTATCGAATTTGAAATAAATTTATCAGGTTCGTTATAATAATTAATGACTTCTTTTAATGTTTTGTGCATTCCGTTATGCATATATGGGCCAGTAACACTAATGTTTCGTAGGCCAGGAGTTTTAAATTTACCTAAATCAGATAGTTTTCTTGTTACAATAAACCTTCCGCTGTCGTTTAAATCTTTACCATTAAATAAACCAATATTTCTAAATTGGTCGCCAGTAAAGTCTGGACCAAAATGGCAATCAAAGCATTTACCTTTTTCATTAAAAATAACATGGCCACGTTTTGCGGCTTCAGAAAATTGAGTTGTGTCTTTTTCACTAATGTAATTATCAAAAGCAGTATTACTTGTTTCTAAGGTTCTTTCATAAGCTGCTATTGCTTCAACCACGTTTTCTTTAGAAGCAATTTTTCCAAATATGGAAATGAAAAATGCTCTGTATTGATTGTGCTTGTTTAGCTTCCTTACAACTTCCGATAATGGAATATCCATCTCAACTGGATTTTCCATTGGCCCCGAAGCTTGCTCTTCCATGCTTTCAGCTCGTCCGTCCCAAAAATGAAACACGCGTGCCGATAAATTCATAGCACTTGGCGTATTTCGCCCTCCTTTTAAACTATCTACACCAAAGCTTACGGGAGTGTTATCTGCAAATGCAAATTGTGGTTTGTGACAGGAAGCACAACTTACCTGATTGTCTCTTGATAATATGGAATCAAAAAATAAAAGTTTTCCAAGCTCTTCAATACTCGAAGGTGGAATTAATTTAGCTTCAGAATGGGTATTTTTTTGACAATAAAAAAATAGGCTAGCAACTAACGAAAGAATACTGAATTTGATAATTTTTTTCATTCGCAAATTTAGAATTTTCTAAATATAAATAATATGATATTTAGCAGATAAAAATGGGATATTTGGTATTGAAGCAAATATATTTTCTCAAAAAAAAAGCTCAACTTAATGTTGAGCTTTTGAATTAATCTTTTGCTGGATTTCTATAATAAGTTTTATCTTCTAAAAATTCGTTAATAGAGATTAACGCTGGCTTAGGTAATTTTTCGTAATATTTAGAAACTTCAATTTGTTCTCTGTTTTCAAAAATCTCTTCTAGGTTGTCAGAATTACTAGCAAACTCAGCTAACTTTGCAGACAATTCTTCTTTCATTTCTGAACTAATTTGATTAGCACGTTTAGAAATAATAGAAATTGATTCATAAATATTTCCGGTTGGTGCATCAAAGTTTCTGATGTCGCGGGTTACAGTGCTTTGGTCGGCATTAGTTTTTTTAAAATCCATCTTATTGTTTATTAATATTATTTTTCATTTTTAAGCAACTTTCATACACGCTTTCGGCTTTTAGCAGATAATTACTTTTGGGGTATAAATCTACTAATTTTAAATAACTTTCCATAGCTAAATTTAATCTTTCTAACTTTTTGGATTCCAGACTGTTAACTGCCAAAAGGTAATATGAGTTAATACTTTGATACATTAATTCGTCTACTTTAGAGGATTCAGGAAACTCTACTATAAAGTTTTTGGTACTTGCTATTGTAGCTTTATAATCACCAATATGAAAATATTGATTGGTTATATCATATTCTTTTATTTCTAGTTTTCCACGAAGAAGGTCATAAATTTTATTACAAGAATCAATACGAGGGCTTTCGGGATATTGATCAATAAAATTTTGTAACTCAGCCATTGCATTTTTTGTGTCTGTTTGGTCTAACCGATATGCAGGTGAACTCAGGTAATAACAATATGCATTCATAAATAAACATTCTTCAGCATGCTTACCTGCCGGAAAACTTCTATAGTAATTTTTAAAATGGTATTGAGATAAGTTATAATCACCTTGATAATAATTGCAATAAGAATAATAATAATAAATCTCCTCAGCTTTTTCAGTTCCTTTATAAACAGGAATTAATTCTTCGTACAAGCCAGAAGCTTTAATATAATTCGCTTTTTTGTAATACTCATTAGCCCGTTCTAACTTAAGTTCATAATTCGAACTTTTTAAAAGCTTATTGTAGCCGTCACAACTTGCAAATGCAATAATTGTAATTAAACTAATATATAATAGGTATTTTTTCAAAGCGTAGCAAAGATAGCTGAATTTATCAATTTGCTTAATTTTTTAAGTAAAGAAAACCGAATTTTAGGATTTTTTCACGAATTATTTTCGATTTGAAAAATATTGAAACAATTAATGTTTCACTTTTTTACAATCTGGAAAAAGTACAATATCGCAAAGGTCGGGAAGTGCTTCCAAATGGCCTTCCGAATTTTCTGCTAAAATCTTTGTTAAACAAATTTTAGTTGCCGTTTTTCGTTTTTTAGTAAAAAAATTAATCACGTTTTCTGTAAAAACATTGCCCATTATTTTATTTTCGTAAGCAGTACTATTTTCCTTATAACTTATCGTAAATGATTTTATAACATTTTGATGAGGATTGCCATATTTGTCAAAAGCAATCACTTTATATTCAGTTTCATCAAAAGCTGCCTTTACAAATTCTAATTCTTTTTTTACTTTAATGGTTTTTACTTCTGTATTGTTTTGAGCTACAGTTGTATTAACAACAATTGAAATAAAAAAAATAAGCGTTACTAATTTTAGCAATTTATAGTGTATTTAATTTGTTTAAAATCATTTCTAAGGCTGCTTTTGCATTTGAGTTCTTCTCAGCTAATTTAGTTAAAATTACTTTTGCCTTTAATAAGGTCTCTTTATCTATTTCAGCATCCATTTCGGTTATAACGGTAAATGCTTCAAAAGATACATTAAAATCTTCAGAGCCAATAAGCTCTACAAAAGTTAAATAATCCTTACTAAAATCTAAGCCAGTTTCCCAACAAGCAGCTATTATTAATGCTTTTTGATTTAAGTTTTTAGTTTTAGCAATGGCCGATAATAATAAGTTGTTGGCTTTGTTTGTTTTTAATTTTACTAACGCTTCATCTTTTTCTTCACGAGTTGCTTTAGCGCTAATTAAAATACTGATATAATCAGCATTTTGAAGGTCTTTTTTACTTCCATCATCACCACCAATAATTAGAGTTGCATATTCTTTTTCATCAAATAATTTTGCTGGGTCAATTTCCGGAATGATATCTCCTTTTAATTCTTCTGGTAAATCGTCAAGATTAAAATCTTCGTTTTGTGTCATTTTAATAATTTAGTTGAAGCGTTTATTTTTGGCAAATTTACTAAGAATTTCAGTATTTCCTTCATCCTTTTTTATCGCTTCGAAATTGTGCGAATCATTATGTTCATTTTTTTTTACCAATTTAAATTTTACCAAATATAAGTGTATAGCTCAAAGCATTTATGTTTAAGGTAGTGCATGTTTATCTATTATAAATAATTTGGGCGTGCCTGTGCAAAAGAGGCAGCACAGTCGGGCTGTCGCTACAAGTCCACAACATTTCGTGCCTCATGTTTTGCGGGCTTTACGCTTGCATCCCTCACGCTGTTTTAAATTAACTAATTATAGTCTATTTTTATTACTAAGTATTACATAGTTTTTTTTGTCAAAATTTTATCCCACCCGCTAGCGCGGACTTGTAGCACTTGCTTTTATTTATTAAACTGTTGTTGTATGCTATCTTTAAAGTGGAAAGCGTATAACGGGCTATCACGGACTACAAGTCCGCGATAACTTGGTAGTCTATTTTTATTACTAAGTATTACAAAGTTTTTTTGTCAAAATTTTATCCCACCCGTTAGCGCGGATTTGTAGTCCGTGCTTTTATTTATTAAACTGTTGTTGTATGTTATCTTTAAAGTGGAAAGCGTCTAACAAGCTATCACGTACTACAAGTCCGCGACAACTTGGTTCACTAATTATAGTCTATTTTTATTACTAAGTATTACATAGTTTTTTTTGTCAAAATTTTATCC
Organism: Bacteroidota bacterium; assembly: GCA_038327195.1. Lineage (GTDB taxonomy): Bacteria > Bacteroidota > Bacteroidia > B-17B0 > Aurantibacillaceae > UBA4416. Next base: position 19,989 of record JBBQKU010000012.1, read on the forward strand.
CACCCACTAGCGCGGACTTGTAGTCCGTGCTTTTATTTATTAAACTGTTGTTGTACGCTATCTTTAAAGTGGAAAGCGTCTAACGAGCTATCACGGACTACAAGTCCGCGACAACTTGGGTATAGCTCAAAGCATTTATGTTTAAGGTAGTGCATGTTTATCTATTATAAATAATTTGGGCGTGCCTGTGCAAAAGAGGCAGCACAGGCGGGCTGTCGCTACAAGTCCACAACATTTCGTGCCTCATGTTTTGCGGGCTTTTCGCTTGCATCCCTCACGCTGTTTTTAATTCACAAATTATAATCTGTTTTTATTACTAAGTATTACAAAGTTTTATTGTCAAAATTTTATCTCATTAACTAACCCGCTAGCGCGGACTTGTAGTCCGTGCTATTATTTATTAAACTGTTGTTGTATGCTATCTTTAAAGTGGAAAGCGCCTAACGAGCTATCACGGACTACAAGTCCGCGACAACTTGGGGGATGATACATGATAGGGAATTTCCCACTGTATTTTATTAAGCACTAAAGCTTTGGTGTAATTTATTTTAGCTACACTTTCACCCTTCTGTTCGTAATCAAATATATAAGCTTTAATAATACCATAATATAACTTTATATGCCTATTGTACTTCACACTCTTTTTTAAGTTTAATTTTATTAATGTTTTTTTTTCTTTTTCTGAGTAACAATACTCATTATTCATATAGTTATCATAAATAAATATACCATTTACAATTAGTACAGCTATTTCTTTAATAGCTGTATCTTTTAATATTAATTTATTTGCATAAAACAAAGAAGTAAATCTTTCTAAGCGAGCAGTATTTTTAGATTCTTCTGATTTACCCCTTATTATTGTATTCTTAATAAAATAAGATAAAGACCAATCTAATTTTTTCGAATATTGATAATTCAAACAACACTTAATTAAAAAAAAAGTATCACATTTCTCTTCATTAGCTATTAAATCTGACAACGATAAATTCCTATCTTTTAATATACAATTTTGAGACTGCAGAGATGTTAACTTAAATAAAAATATGAAAGATAGTAGTGTATTCCTCATTTCGAAATTTATTTATTGTTTATACTATTTTTTTTGAGTTAATTTTTTAGCAGCATGTTTTACTTCCCCGCTCCGCTGGATTTTGAGCGATAGAACATGCGAGGCTAATCCTGCGGCACAATTAAAAATCAACTTGTTATTAATAATTGCATTAATGTGCGTATTGAAATTAAACTTTCTCATATTATACAAATATAAACTTTCCGCAGGATTAGCAACGCTTTATGCCCTCACACAAAATCCAGCGGAGCCGTATATAAACATACATATTAATAATTTTAATACACTTAAAATAAAGGAATTTATAATAAATAACAGATTATAAACTCATCATATCTTTTAGTTTAACGGCTTGTCTTCTTGAAATTTCAACTTCTTGCCCACCTTTTAATTTAACCATCAAGCCACCATTAAACCAAGTTTCAATACTTTCTATCCAACTTAAATTCACAATGTGTTTTCGGCTTGCTCTAAAAAATTGTTTTTCGTCTAGTCGTTCTTCTAAGCTATTTAAACTTCTTAATATTAAAGGCCTAAATGTATCAAAATAAACTCTCACATAATTACCTTCACTTTCAAATAAACGAATATTGCTTAATTGCACAAACCAAGTTTTTTCTCCATCCTTAATAAAAACTTTATCAGATTCTGTTAAAGGAGTTGTGTTTTCTTTTTTTTCGTATGTTTCCTTTAGCGTTAATTTTTTTATAGTCTCAGCTAATCTTTCTGGTGAAACAGGTTTTAACAAATAATCAAATGCATTTACTTCAAAAGCTTTTATAGCATATTCATCATGCGCTGTCACAAAAACTACATCAGGAAGTGCTGAAACCTCTTCAATTAATTCTAAACCTGTTTTCCCTGGCATTTGCATGTCTAAAAAAATTACATCAGGATTTAACTCTGCTATTTTTTCTTTAGCAGATTGTGCATTATTGCATTCGGCTATTACTTCAATATCCTTATGAACAGCTAGTAAGTTTCGAAGTTCTTGACGCGCTAAGCGCTCATCATCAATTATTATTGCTCTCATGTTAATTTAAGATTTTTGTTTTATTTATTTTTTGAAAATTGCCTTATAGTTTAATTAAAACTTCACTTAGTACATTTTTATCATCATAATTTTTTAAACTAAAAACAGCCTTATTGCCGTAAATAATATTTAAACGATTGTTCGTATTTTCAACGCCAAATTTTGTATTAGAATTTGATTGCTGAGTTAATTGTCCCGTGTTTTTTACTTCAATTTTAAAAACAGTATCTTCTAAACTTGCTTTAATTATTATTTCGCCACCTTCAACAAGGTTACTAATACCATGTTTGATAGCATTTTCCACTAATGTTTGTATCATCATCGGAGGAATCGGTATTTTTAATGTTTGTGGATCTATATCTAATTTAAATTTCAAACGTTCCTCATATCTAATATGTTCGAGAGCTAAATAATCTGTAACCAATTTTATTTCTTCCTCAAATGAGATAAATTTATTTTTATGCATCATTAAGGTGTTTCGCAAAATATTTGATAATTGAGTAATGGCTGTTTTTGCTTTTTGTGGATCTTCATCAACTAATGCTCTAATACTATTTAAACTATTAAACATAAAATGTGGGTTTAACTGAGATTTCAGTGTGTTTAACTCAATTTCATTTTTATTGGCATGTAATTTTAAGTTCTGAATTTCGGTTTTTTTATAATTATCAAAATAGTGAAAGCCAAAATAGATAACAGACCAAATTATAAAAATGAGCATCAAGCTTAATATTTTTGAAATTGAAGCCACATAATCTAATTGATAATTTATATCACTAAATAGTTTAATGATAAACACATTGAAAATAAAAAATACGAACGACATTAAAAATGCAGAAAGAATAATAAAAGGAAGCTGGTAAACGATTTTACTTTTTAAAATATTTAGTTTACTTATAATTAGGCGATATAAGTGCGTAATGCTAACTCCTAAAGGAAACCAAAGTAAAAAAATAATAACATCAAGGGCGTTTGTTTTATAGCTTAATTTAAAAAAGAATAAGTTAATAGCCGTATAAAACAACCATCCACTTATTTGGCAAGTCCAGTATATGTTTTGCTTCTTTTGCATTTATTAATTAATTCCCAACCATTCTTTACGAGCTCTTAATTGTTGCTCGGTTGCTTTGTCATTTATTTCTAAAATATCGGTTTCAGTAACGGATACTGTTCTTACTTTCGCTTTTAATACTTTCATTTTTTCGTTTCCTTTTTTATCTTTCCTTAAAACTTCAATCACTAATTTGTCTCCTACTTTTGTGTTTTCCATATAACCACCAAGCACTTCTTTAATATTATCTAAGGATAACTTTCTATTATTAAATGTTATAATTTCATCACCTTCTTTAAAATTTAATTTTTTTCCAAACGCATCTAATTTGTCTGTATTAACTACTATTAAATGATTTGAAGTAGGATTGTAACCCACAGAAATACCACCAAGTGTTATTTTCTCTTCAGTTTTAGAGCCTATATAATTCATGCCAACCATATTAAATACTTCTTTAAAAGGTAATGGTTTATTTCCGCCTACATAAGAATTTAAAAAATAACGAATTTCTTTATAGCTTAATTTTTCAATATCATTAAATAAATCATCATCATTAAATGAGGTGTTTTTTCCATATTGTTTTGATAAATCATACATTAATTCTTGTGTACCATATTTTCCATTACTGTAATAGCGTAGCATAATATCCAAACACATTCCTATTAAAGCACCTTTTTCATATACATTTGGATATTGTGGTTTGTATTTATCTAAAACATATTTGCTCATGGTTGTAAATGGAACGGTGTCATTAAAGGCTCTTGCATTTTTCATTTTTTCAACCATGACTTCAAAAAATGCATCGTATTCTATTAATCCAGTTTTCACTTGCATATGATGTGCTGCATATTCTGTTAAGCCTTCGTATAACCATAAATGCTTACTCATTTGTGGATTATTAAAGTCAAATTCTCCAATTTCTTTAGCATGAATATTAAGAGGTGTAACAATATGAAAAAATTCATGGGCTGCAATGTTTCTGATTTCTTGCGCTAGAGATGCCGTATCCGCTTCTGGTAAAAAATAGAATGAAGAATAGCTATGTTCTAATGCTCCACTAGAACCGCTTAAAGAAGCCTTGTCAGTAAAATAAAATAGAAATGCATATTTATCAATTGGCAAAGTTCCGCCTAAGTATTCTGCCTGTGCCATTAATAATTCATGCAAATTATGAGAAATAAATTTTGAGCTTACTAAACCATTTGGTGAATAAACTGAAAATAGGATAGTTGAGTTTCTAATTTTAATTGAAGTTGTATCTGGTTTACAATACATAATTGGTGCATCAACTAAGTCGTGGTAATTGAAAATAGAAATTACATCTTTAGTTAGCCCACATTTAATATCCGAAATACTTGATGAAGGGTAAAATCCTTGCGGTTTTGTAAATTCTAAAATAAATTTGGCTTCAATTTTATTTTTAAAGTATCCAAAAAAACCATGCGTATTTAAAGCGAAATTTTTTCCATCTTCTATATTTGTTCCACCTGGTTCAAATACTACTTTTTCTTTTATTTCAGTATCCCAAGTGTCTTCCACTTCATAACTTATTTCTTTAATAGCATTTGCAGGAGTTAGTTTATAAGTGTTTTTATCTATTTTTTCGATGGTTATTATTTTTCCATCTTTACCTATGGCTTTAAAGTTTGATACAAATCGTCCGAAATCATAAACTTCGTAAGTGCCTGGTACCATGGCTGGAAACATAAATAAGGTTTCGTTTTCAGTAATATCAGGAGGAATTAATGTAACCGTTAATTTATCGTTAGAGGCTTTTGTTAAATCAACAAAATAGTGATAATCACCATCCGCAAATGATTGGTTACATGTAAATACAATTGATAAGATTAAAATAAGTTTGTTCATAGTTTTTGGTTTTAACGAATAATTAGTTTCCAATTTGATAATTTATATTTTTTAAATAATATGAAAAAACAGATGCTTGCCATCACAATCCAACTTAAAAATTCGCCAGCTGGATTTTCAATGGCTGTATAAAAAATGGAATCTGTTTGCAAAACTGAGTTCTTTGAGCACACTAATAATGCTGAAACTAAATTATTAGCACAATGTATTCCCATTGCTAATTCTGCCCCTTCGTCTAACAAAGTTAATAAGCCTAAAAAGCCTGCAAATAAAATGTAATAAGGCATCATAAGAAATAAACCATGTGTTTTTACTTCGGGATTGGTTCCATGCATTAATCCAAATAATACAGAAGTTATTATTAAAGGAGTAATTCCGTTTTTGAATATTAAACTAAATCCTTGCATGAGGTATCCTCTAAATAAAATTTCCTCAGTAGCTGTTTGAATAGGAATAAATAATATTCCTACGATTAATAAAATAATAAATTTCGGGAAATCAAATCTAATCTCGAGTTCTTCAGGAGAAATGAAGTATGATAGTATGGTTAAAATAATAATTAAGGCACTCCAAATTGAAAAAGAAAAGAAATATCGTTTCCATCTAATTTTTTCAAATCCAGTAATAACTGAGCTTAAGGGTTTTTTTTGAAAATACTTTATAGCTAAAGCAAAAAATAGCAAAGTAAAAACAAACATGCCCATCATTAATGCTAATAATAGAGATCTGTTTAGCCCAATAGCATCAGGATTGAAAAGGATGTTTGGATCTTTTAGAATGGCTTCCATTGATATGCCATTACTAGTTGCCGCCGAAATTAATGGAAGTACTAATATTGATTGAAAAACCAAATATCCTAACATAGCAGCTGCAATGCCTAATAAATAAAACAAAACATCATTTTTACCCGTTACATAACCTTTTATTAAAAAAAGATTATTAAACGGAAATGGATTTTTCGCTTCTATTTCTGGAGATTCTGGATTATTCATATTACACAAAAATATTGAATTAATTGAATTTTTAAGTAATACTACATAAATGGTATTTTACCATTATTAGCGATAAATAAAGTGTTTCAGGATTTACAAGGCGTGTTTTTCTGCTATTTTTTCGCAAGTAGCATAAATCATATTAAACACATCTTCAAAGCCTTCATCACCACCAAAATAAGGATCGGGCACTTCCATATTTTTGTTTGGATGAAGTGTATTTAAAAACAATTCAACCTTTTGAGATTGGATTTCGTTTTTTGAAAGTCCTAAAACATTAGACATATTGCTATTGTCCATCACATAAATTGTATCGAACTCATCAAAATCTTTTTCTGAAAATTGTCTAGCTCTTAAGGCTGTTAAATTTACATCATGATTTTTTGCGTTTGTAATTGTTCTTGTGTCTGGAGCTTCACCAACATGAAATTTAGCAGTTCCTGCCGAATCAACGATCAAGTCTAGTTTTTTATCAGAAATTAATTTTAACATGATGCCTTCCGCTAATGGCGAGCGACAAATATTTCCTAAGCAAACAAATAATATTTTTGGCATGGTATATATTTAGGCTGGCACAAAATCGCTTTGTTCAGCGTAAAATGCAGCTTTAGTTAAAAGATTTAAAATAATTTCTTGAGTTAAAGAATTTGCTTCACTGGTATATTTTACAAACACAGAATCTTCCATAATGGCATAAGCCATTGAACTCATTCCGTAATTGCGGTTTAATAAATGTATGTAAAATGCTTCTCTGTTATCATCTGGTATAGTACAAATAGGAGATACAATTTGAAATAAAAATTGTTTTTCCTGTTCCCAAACATCTATCATAATGTCAAACTTTCCTTTCTTTAAATTCCACTGTCCAGCTTGCGGAGCGCGTGTTAGTTCGGCAGGTATTCCTAGTGCAGTAATTGCTTCTTCTACTATTTTATAATAATTTTCTATCATAGTTAATTTGCTGATTCGTTTAATTTTTCGGTTAATAGCACAGCCATACTATTTGTATAATATTTGTTTTTAAATTGTCCCACCCATTGTATTCCGTTAATAGCATTGGTTAAAAACACTTCATCAGCATCAGTTAATGTATGCACTGTTAAACTTTTTTCAAAAGTTAAAATTCTGTTTAAACCAGCTAATGCTAATATATTTTTGCGCATAATTCCATCAATACAGCCATCGGCAATTGGCGAGGTATATATTGAACCGTTTTTTACAACAAAAATATTAGCGTTAATGCTTTCAATAATATGCCCATTTTCATTTATTAATAAGCAATCATCTAATTTTAGTGAAGTTTTTGTAAGGCCCGCCATTATATATAATAAAGCACTTCCGGTTTTTATATTAGAAATTTTAGAAATCGGTTTTTTAATTTCCGCATATAAATCAACCCAAAGTCCTTTTTGGTTGAGCATGTAGCCAACTTTATTAATTTTTTCTATTTCAATTAAAAACGAAATATCATTCGTTTCTGGTGTGTAAAATCCACCATCATTTCTATATACAGTTAAGCGAATACGAGCATCCGAATTAATGTTATTCTCTTTAATTAAAAGGTGGATAAGATGCTCTATAATTGCCGTATTAAATTCTGATGGAATATTCATTCGCAATGTGGTCATTGCTAATTTAATGCGTTGAATATGATTTGACAAGAGCATGATTTTTCCATTTATTAAACGGATACTTTCAAATACAGAATCCCCGTATCTAAATGCCCTATTCGTAAAACTAATAGCCGGTTCATATAAGCTAATTAAATGACCATTATATATGCATTTTGTGTCCAACATCAGGCTTAAATGTAAGGAATTTTAGAGTACTAAAATTAACTGTTGAAAATTGTTGAAAAGATAAATACAAAGGTTATTTTATGTGTCTTAAATAGTGCAATATTTAGGGCAAACAAAATAGGATGATATGAGTGATATACAACATTTTTTCGCACCAATTGATCTAATTGAAAATTCGTATGCTGAAAATAAATTAGGAAGTGTAATTGTAAGTTATACAAATGATTCAAATTTTCCTGATATTGAAAACATGGATATGGCTATTATTGGTGTTTGCGAAAGTAGAAACTCATCCAATAATGAAGGTTGCGAATTAGCGCCAGATTCGGTTAGAAATTATTTATACAATTTGTATCAAGGAAGTTTTAGAGCTCGAATTATTGATTTAGGAAATATTCAGAAAGGTCATGAAGTTGAGGATACATATTATGCGCTAAAAACTACGGTTGAATATTTAGTTAGAAATAATGTCATTCCTATCATTATAGGAGGAAGTCAAGATTTAACCTATGCTCAATTTTTAGGGTACGAAAAATTAGAACAAACCATTAATGTTGTAACTGTAGATTCTACTTTTGATATCGGTAATCCTGATGAAAGTATTACAAATGTTGGGTATTTAGGTAAAATTATTTTACACCAACCCAACTTTTTATTTAATTATAGTAACATTGGGTATCAAACTTATTTAGTTGATCCAACATCATTAAACATGATGAATCGTTTATATTTTGACACTTATCGCTTAGGACAAGTTCGAGATATGATTGAAGAATCTGAACCTATTATTAGACATGCCGATATGCTAAGTTTTGATATTACATCCATTAAACACAGTGATGCTCCTGCAAATCCTCAGGCATCTCCAAATGGTTTTTATGCCGAAGAGGCCTGTCAAATGATGCGATATGCTGGCATGAATGATAAATTAACTTCCATCGGAATTTATGAAATCAACCCTGAATTTGATGTTCAAGGAAAAACGGCAAGTTTAGCAGCTCAAATGATTTGGTGTTTTGCAGATGGATTCTATAATCGAAAAAATGATTTCCCTTCACGAACTAGTAATGATTATGTAAAGTTTCACGTTGTTTTACAAGATGAAAAGTACACTATTAATTTTTTTAAAAGTAAAAAAAGTGATCGATGGTGGATGGAAGTACCTTATCCTCCAACAACAGGATTGAAATTTGAGAGACACACGCTATTGCCATGTTCTTATAAAGATTATGAACTAGCTGTAAATAATGAATTACCTGATAGATGGTGGCAAACGTATCAAAAATTAGCTTAGTTTAAGTCTAATTTAAGCTTTTGAAAAAACGACTTCAAAAGCTGCACCTTTATCATTGTAAATTTTTAATTCTGCATTTATTTGTTCAGTTAAAATTGTCACAATATCTAACCCAAACGAATCGATTTTTTTAATATCAAAATTTTCTGGTAAGCCTTTGCCATTATCTGAAATTCTTAATTTGTATTTATTAGCAGATAGTTGAGATAATTCAATTAGTATATTTCCAGGATTATCTCCAAAAGCATGTTTGTATGAGTTTGAAAGTAATTCTGTCGTAATTAAACCTAAAGGAATGGCCGTATCAATATCCAATTCTAATTCAATTAGTTTTAGTTCAATTTTAATATTTCTTTTTGATATTGAAAAACTTGAAGAAATTTGTGTGGTTAATTCTGATAGATATTCATTAAACAAAAGACTAGTCATTTGATTATTTCTATAGAGTAGCTGATGGATTAATGACATCGAATTTATCCGTTCTTGAGCCTCACTCAATGCGTTCTGAATTTCAATATTATTCATTTTTCCAGCTTGTAATTTTAGTAAACTCGAAATAATTTGTAAATTATTTTTAACACGATGATGAACTTCTTTAACTAATAAATCTTTTTCTTTAAGTGAATTTGTTATGATTTCATTTCTAGTATTAATTCGATTATTTTTTATTTCTAACAATTGTTTTTGATGTTTAGTCTTACTCAATTGAATTAAAATAAAAATGATGATTCCTAAAAGAAATATTCCAGATAGTATTAATGTATTTCTGATTTTTTTTTGAGAACTGACTTCCGTATTTTTTTCATTTATTTTTTTTTGATTTTCAATAATAAGGCTTTCGTTTTCAATTAGCTGATTAGCTACTTGAGCCGTCATTAATTCTTTAAGATTGTTTTTTGATTCAATACTATCTTTTAAATTTATATAGCGATTAAGGTATTCACTTGATAAACGGTAATTTCCAATTTTAGTATAATAAATACCGTATTGCTTTATAATATTTAATATTGTTTTGTAATCATCAATTTCTGACATTAACATATTAGCACTATCAAGATATAGTTTACTGTATTCAAACTTATTTAGCTCCATATAGCATCTAGAAATTTCTAATTGACTGATAGCAGCATTGTGGAAATTTTTAATGTTTTTACTTCCAATAATATCTAATTTTAATAACGGAATTGCTTTTTCATATTCTTTTAATTCCATTAATGATTGACCAATATTTCCTTCAATTAATCCAAGTGTAAATTCATTATCATAAGATAGTTTTTTATTTAAGTACTCTAAATTAAACACTGCTCTAGCTTTTTTAAACCAAAATAGGGCACTATCTTGATTTTTACATTTTTCCCAAAAAATCCCTCTATTGTTGCAGAAGTTTATTAAGCTTGAATTAGTTTGTTTTGTTTCTTCATATTCTTTTAATTGTTCCTTTAAACATTCATTATATAATTGCATTTCATAATATATACTGCTTAAACGAGGGCTCAATAACCAAATATTAATTTTCGGATTTCTTTTTCTTAGACTAACTAAAATTTTATGAATCTCAACTGTTTTGTTTAGTTGTCTAATATTTAAATATGAGTTTTTTAAAATATATAATGCCTGTGCGCTATCAAATGACGTTTTGATTTTATTTTTAGATAATAAATCTGTATAAATTGGAATAGCTTTTGAATAGTTTTTATTCAAAAAGCACATCTCACCTTCAATTTTAACTAGTTTATCTAAAATTTCACCTTTATTATCTTTCGTTGCTAAAACTTTAATTTTTTGAAGATCTTCTTTTAAATAAGGAAAACAAACTAATTTAGCTTGACCATCTAATGTATCAAAGACATTTACTTTGTTTGTTAAATTTTGAGAATTGTAAAACGCTAAAAATTTTCTCGTGTTATCATCTTGAGATTTGACTTTACAAATCAAAAATAAAAATGCAAATTGTATTAAAAATAGTTTATTCATATTATTCTAATTCACATTCTTCATAGCTAAATTAAGTCTATTATTTCAAATAAATTTGTAAAATTTTCTTTACTATTGGATTGTTTAAAAGTTTAAAATGCCATTTTTTAACAATTTTAGTTAAATCAAATGAGGTTACTAACAATTTAAGTATTGGTTTTCAGTAGATTGTAAAGCCTTGTTAATACCTTGTTAAGAATTGTAATTTGCACTTAATTTCGTAAATTCGTTATGTAGAAAGTATTAAGCATTTTTACCCTCCCTAGATATATTTATGCCAAACTTTGATAACCAAAATAAAATCCGAAAAAAATTAATTGCTCCTGTTTCTACTCATGAAATTGGGAAACTACAGCCACAAGCTGTAGAGTTAGAAGAAGCCGTGCTTGGTGCTATGCTTTTAGAAAAAGATGCGCTAAGTTCTGTAATAGATGTTATCTCTGCTGAAAGTTTTTATAAAGAACAAAATGGAATTATTTTTAAAGCCATTTATAACTTATTTAATCGCTCCGAACCAGTTGATATTATGACCGTTTCGCAAGAGTTAAAGCGTAGCGGTGAGTTAGAATTAGTTGGTGGTTCATTTTATGTTTCATCATTAACTAATCGTATTGCTTCATCAGCAAATATTGAATACCATGCGCGTATTGTTGCTCAAAAATATTTACAACGCGAATTAATTCGTATCAGTACTGAAACTATAAAATCTGCTTACGAGGATGGAACTGATGTTTTTGAATTATTAGATGCAACTACTCAACATATTTTTCAAATATTGGATTCTAATGTTAGAAAACAACATGTTGGTATGACTGCGTTAATTGCAAAAGCAATTGAAGACATTGAAGCGGCGGCTCAAAAAACGGATGGTTTGTTAGGCGTTCCTTCTGGCTTTACTGCTTTAGATAGAATTACTGGAGGTTGGCAAAAATCTGATTTACTTATTTTGGCCGCTCGTCCGGGTATGGGAAAAACAGCATTCGTTGTTTCTATGGCTAAAAATGCGGCAGTTGATTATAATCGTCCTGTTGCTATTTTCTCATTAGAAATGTCTTCAGTGCAATTAGTAAAACGTTTAATTTCTTCCGAAACAGAAATTACGCAAGATAAAATTTTAAAAGGAAATTTAGATAATCACGAGTTTGTTCAATTAAATGAACGTATAAAAAAATTATCGGTTGCTCCCTTATATATTGATGACACACCAGCCTTATCAATATTTGAATTAAGGGCTAAAGCGCGTCGTTTAAAAGAACAACAAAAAATTGAAATGATCATCATTGACTACTTACAGTTAATGAGTGGCGGCCCCGATTCTAAAGGAAATCGTGAACAAGAAATTTCAGCAATTTCACGTGGATTAAAATCGTTAGCCAAAGAATTAGAAATTCCGATTATTGCCTTATCGCAATTAAGTCGTCAGGTTGAAAACAGACCAGGCGGAAGTAAACGTCCGCAATTAAGTGATTTACGTGAATCTGGAGCCATTGAACAAGATGCCGATATGGTAATGTTTATTTACAGACCAGAATATTATCAAATAGATGTGGATGAAAATGGCCAATCTACAAAAGATAGAGCGCAAATTATTATTGCAAAAAACAGACATGGTGCTATTGAAGATGTAACATTGAGGTTTGTTGGTATGTATGCTAAATTTACGGATGTCGATTATCAAGAAGGCCAAAGTTATACGCCTTCAAGTAATGAAGGGATAACAAATAATACGGACTTTTTATCTCAACCAAATACCAATACTAAAACACTTCAAAGTAAAAGTAATTGGGATATAGATGATGATGGACCAAGCAAGGACATTATTAGAAGAAATGATATTGACGAAGCGTTTTAATGACTAAATTTTTTTTATTTTTTTGCTTAATTTGTTTCTCAAATTTTGTTTTTGGACAAGCGTTTTCTTTTGATTCTATTTTAAATAAGAAATCAATTCTTAAAATGGTAAACACAAATGCAAAATCATTTCGTTTACAAATTTTATATACACAAATTACTAGAGATAGTAACGGAAAACCAACTTTTAAGAATTTTTCGTATCGACTCGATTCTTCTAATTATTTTTATTGTGCGAGTTTAGTAAAACTACCTTGCTCAATCATTGCCCTTGAAAAAATCAATAGTCTTCAAATTAATAAGGAAATGAAAATGTTTACTGATAGTGCAAATGCTTGCCAACACACGGTAAAAATAGACACAACGTCCTTAAATGGCTATCCAAGTGTTTCGCAGTATATCAAACGAATGTTTATTGTGAGTGATAATTTTGCATATGGTAGAGTGTATGAATTTTTAGGCGTTGACTATTTACATAATCGTTTATCAAGTTTAGGATATAAAAACATTCGCATTATTAATCGGTATGATGGAGCTTGCAAAGGAACTGAACACACGACTACGAATCCTGTTTCTTTTTATGATAGAAATTTTAAGTTATTATATTCATTAGATCAACAGGTTTCTTCTAAGAAATATGTTCATCCACTCGGCACTGTTAAGATAGGAAAGGCATATATGAATGCTCAAAATAAAAAGATAAATGAGCCAAAAGATTTTTCTCAAATGAATTATATGTCTTTGCAAAATTGTCACTCAATCCTTCAACGCCTTGTATTTAATGAGTTTTATCCTGAAGAGAATCGTTACCAACTATCTAATATTGACCAACAATTTTTATTAAATTATTTAAGTATCTATCCTCGCGAAAGCTCTCATCCAACTTATCCTACTAAACAATACTATGATAGTTATAAAAAATATTTTATTTATGGTGATAGTAAAAAAACAATTACCGATTCTGATTTAAAAATTACCAATATTGTAGGTCAATCCTATGGTTTTATGGTTGATTGCGCTTACATTCATAATAAAAAAGAGAATATTGAATTTTTGTTAAGTGCCGTAATTTATACCAATCAAAATGAAATTATTAATGATGGTAAATATGAATACAATTCAATTGCTCTTCCATTTTTAGCTGAATTAGGAAGGCAGATTTATGATTTTGAGTTGAAGAGAAAGAAATAAAAAATGAAAAGTATTGATAGATTAAAAAAATTAAAAGACTTATTATTCATTGAAAGAGAAGAAGATTTTTCTCAATATAAAGAACAGTTTTTAAGAGCAAGTATTGAGCAACGAAAAAAAAATGGTGCTACTTGGTTTCCGATACAAATATTAAGTAATGAGTTGGGTTATGCCGATTATGTTCATTTAGAAATTGAACGCACGAATAATTTAGATATGCCTCATCAGTTTAGTGCAGGCAAAAACGTGAGTTTATTTTCCAATAAAAATCCCGATGAAGTTCAAGAAATTTCTGGTACTATAAAACAGTGTAGTAAAAACAAAATGAAAATCATCATACATACCGATGATTTACCAGATTGGTGTTATGATGGGCGTTTAGGCGTTAATATTCAGTTTGATGATAATAGCTACATTGAAATGCAAAAAGCATTAGATGAAGTTATTGGGGCTAGAAATAATAGGGTAGCGGAGCTACGTGAAATGATTGAAGGAACTGAAATTCCAACATTTAATAAGATTGATGAAAGTGTACTAATTCCACAATTAAACAATTCGCAAAATAAAGCCGTTAGGCATATATTGAGTGCGAATGATATTGCTGTAGTTCATGGGCCTCCAGGCACAGGAAAAACAACAACCATTGTGCAAGCCATCCGGTTAGTTTTGCAAACAGAAAGGCAAGTTTTAGTTTGTGCACCAACCAATACGGCAGTTGATTTAATTACCGAAAAATTGATTGAACAAGGTGTTAATGTTTTGCGTGTTGGTCATCCAGCAAGAGTTTCTGAAGGATTATTGAAAGCTACCATTGACGGACAAATACAGAGTCATGCAAATTATAAAGACATAAAAAGTTTACGAAAAACTGCAGAAGAATATTTTAAAATGGCAGGCAAATATAAACGGGCTTTTGGAAGAGAAGATGCAAAACAACGCGCTTTGTTTTATGCAGAAGCAAGAAATTGCATTAAGGAATCTCGTTTGTTAGAAGATTATATTGTGAATTCATTGTTTGAAAATGCTCAAGTAATTAGTTGCACGCCAGTTGCATCAAGTAACAAAGCACTAGCTAATAAACAGTTTAGTACCTTGTTTTTTGATGAAGCGTCGCAAGCATTAGAAGCCATTTCATGGATTCCATTATTAAAATGTAAACGTGTTATTTTTAGTGGCGATCATTTTCAATTACCGCCTGTTGTTAAAAGTATTAAAGCAAAGCAAGAAGGATTAGCAGAAACGATGTTGGACCGATGTATCAAACATCCAAATATTTCTACATTGCTTACAAGGCAATATCGCATGCATCAACACATTATGCAATTCAGTAATCATTATTTTTATAATAATGAATTGGAAGCCGATGCTACAGTTAAAGAAACTTTGTTATCCTTAAATGAAGATATTGATATTTTAAATATTCCAGTAGAGTTAATTGATACGGCTGGTTGTAGTTTTGACGAATTACAAAACCCAGAAACATTAAGTTTATCTAACGTTGGCGAAGCTAATTTAGTTTTTAAACATTTAGAAATGTTATTGCAACAGTATCAGTTTAGCGGTGAAGAACAAAAATTATCAATTGGAATTATTTCTCCTTACAAAGAACAAATTGAATTATTAAAAGAAAAACTTGTAGAGTTTGATTATTCAGGATTTCCGGTTTCAGAATTGGCTGTAAAAACAATTGACGGTTTCCAAGGTGAAGAACGGGATGTGATTTATATTTCCTTAGTTAGAAGTAATGAGAATTCTGAAATAGGTTTTTTATCCGACATCAGACGTATGAATGTTGCTTTAACACGTGCTAAGAAAAAATTAGTTGTGATAATGGATACGTCAACAATCGGTAATCATCCATTTTACAAATCGTTTATAGAGTATTGTGAAAAAAACGGTTTCTACAAATCAGCTTGGGAATATAATTACGAAGTTTAAACCTTCTTAATACCCAAAATGCTTTAAATTCATATCGTTGTTACGCCAGTCTTTTGCAACTTTCACAAACAACTCTAAAAATATTTTCTTCCCGAAAAAGGTTTCAGCTTCAAGGCGAGCAAGTGTTCCAACTTTTTTTAAGTTAGCACCTTGATGCCCAATTATAATTGCTTTTTGACTTTCTCGTTCAGCAATAATATCAGCTTGTATTTTAATAATATTTTCTTCTTCTTTAAAAGAGTTAACGATTACTTCAACACTATATGGAATCTCTGCTTTATATTTCATCAACATTTTTTCGCGGATAATTTCCGACATAAAAAAACGTTCAGGCTTATCTGTTAAAGTATCTTTATCATAAAATGCTTCGCCTGCTGGCAAAAGTTGTGTGATGCGATACATTACATTTTCTAAATTAAATTTCTTTAAAGCAGAAATAGGAATAACTTCAGCTTTTGGAAATCTAGCTTGCCACTCAGCTAATTTTTCAAATAATTTTACTTCAGTAGCCATATCAATTTTATTTAATAAAATTAAAACAGGCGTGGTCGAATTTTGCAGCTTTTTTAAATATTCTTCTTCTAAAACAATATCGTCGTAAATATCTACGATTAATAAAAAAACATCAGCATCACTAAACGCTGAAATCACAAACTCCATCATTTTTTCTTGAAGTTTATAATTTGGTTTTAAAATCCCAGGTGTATCAGAGAAAACGATTTGGTAATCATCTCCACTCACAATACCCATAATACGATGGCGAGTAGTCTGCGCTTTAGAAGTTATAATACTTAAACGTTCGCCAACTAGCGCGTTTAATAATGTTGATTTACCAACGTTTGGACAACCAACTATGCTTACAAAGCCCGATTTATGTATTGATTCTGAAATAATGATAGTTTTTATTTGTTTACAAAGAAAAGAATTATATCTTTGCACCGCAATAAAAAAGCATTTTTCTTTTTATTGGCTGATTTGTGAAGTTGATACCTAAAAAAGCATTTATTTATTATAAATATTGCGGGATAGAGCAGGGGTAGCTCGTTGGGCTCATAACCCAAAGGTCGGGTGTTCGAATCACTCTCCCGCTACCATTGAAAAAGCCTCGGTAAACACTGAGGCTTTTTCGTTTTCAGAACTTTTTAATATTCGACTTGTATTGCTTGGAGTAATAAACTCAAAGATTTTTTAATTTTTTTTACTCATCTCTTTTCTTGAATGGATTTGTTTACGACATAAAATGCAAAAAATATTAAAAAGTATAATCAAACAAACAATTAATAATATAACTTTTGTTTAAAAGAAAAGTATCGCAAATGCAGCGGAACGTTATTGATTTGAGTTAATTGAATTAATAGTTTTACTTGTTAAATATGATAAAACCTCTTTTATTCTAAATAGTTCTAAAAAGGATTTTTTTATTTCAGAAACTTTCAGTCTTCTTTAATAGTAAAATCAGTCTAACTCTCACTTTTTGTTTTCAGTATATTTCAATTGGACATTTTTATTTAATACGAATCCAACTTCTGAGTCAAGGAAAATAATTTTAGCTGAGGCATTCATACCAGTAATATTTACTAATGGCCAATTGTTTCCAACATTCTTATGTTTTTTTATTTGAGTTATCTTAAAATTAGCATTTTTTGATAATCTAAAATTTGCCAATCAATATTAGCTCATTATTAAAGTTAGATAATTTTACAAAATAAAAAAGCCTTACATTTCTGTAAGGCTTTGGTGGGAGATACAGGGTTCGAACCTGTGACCCCCTGCTTGTAAGGCAGGTGCTCTGAACCAGCTGAGCTAATCTCCCAAATTTGGAGTGCAAATATAAAAGTTATTTTTTAATCTGCAAATATTAATTTACTTTTTTTGAAAAAATCTAAAATTATTGCTTTACTATTTTTCCAATTTTAATATTTTCTCCATTTTGATAGATTTTGTAAAAATAAATACCGTTTGTTAGTTGCTCAATATTTAAGTGTGTTTGATTTTTATCTAATTCTAGTTTTAAAGTTAATTCACCTAAAGCATTGGTTAATTCAAAAGTAGAATTTGACACTTCATGAATGAAATTAATGGTTAAAAAACCATTTGTTGGATTTGGATAGACATTAGCATTTCCATTGGATAATTCTTCTATGCCAATAGGACATGCAGAAACAGATACTGAAACAATCGTTGTTGGGAAGCATAATCCATCATTAGATCCTGTTAAAACATAAGTAGTGTTTACGGTTGGAGAAACCACGGCTGTACTTGTTGTAATCGCGCTAGGAGTCCAAGTGTAATTTGTAGCTCCACTCCCTGTTAAAGTAACAGATTGACCTATACATATTGATGTACTACTTGCTACTGCAGTTAGCGTAGGATTATTACAAACTAAAACAATTGACAAACTATCTATTCCTAAATCATCTACTCCATTATCTGAGGTGCCTTTAAATCTTACCATACAAGAAGGTGTAGCTGTTGAATTCACAAAATAAATAGTTTTTTTAATCCAGGTTGGTTGTGCGTTATAACTTGCTTTAATACTAAATGATGCGCCTGCGTCATTTGATACAAGTACATCTAAATTATCAGTTCCTGTTGGATTCATATAATAAAATGATATGGCATATTTACCATTTTGGTTCATATTAACCAATACATCCATATCTCCTTTAGTATTAATGCCAGCAGCACTTGAATGAAAATTGGCGCATCCAGTTCCGCTTTGTGGTGTTAAGTTACCAAGTGTTGCAGATGTCCAACTCGCTGAAATTCCATCGTTCTGTCTTCTCCAAGCATTATCACCTGTTAAAGGGCTACTTTTCCAGTTAATGTTGTTTGGAACATTTCTAGTAGCACAACCATTTTGCCATACATTATCAAATGTTTCGTAAAAAGGTATTGAAGCATATGAAAGAGGGCTTGCTGATGAAATTAAAATAGATGATGAGGGATTTGTTGAAGCTGAACACCCAATTAAACATCTATAATAAGTTGTAGATGTTACTAGCTGAGACATCGTAGAAGCATTATAACCAACAAGATTTGTCCATGTTACATTATTTGGTGAAGATTGCCATTGGTAGGCAATTCCTGGCCATGCTGATGTTCCTGACAAACTAAAGTTTATTAATGTTCCAGCACACGAGGTCGTTGAACTTGCAATTGTTGTTCCGCCAAACGGAATACCACCAACTGTAATTAATTTTGAAACAGAACTTGCACTGAAAGAACCACAGGCAACCAAACATTTATAATAAGTTGAGGCACTCACATTTTGTGTCATGGTTGAGTTGGTATAAGTTGGTAAAGAAGTCCACGTAACATTATTAGGCGATGATTGCCATTGATATGTTAATCCTAATGCCGCCGTACTTCCTGTTAAACTAAAATTTACTGGTTGTGTGCCACAAATTGTACTTGATGAAGCTGTAGTAGTTCCACCAGTTGGAGCACCAGCACAAGCAACACTTAAGCAGCTGTAACTTGTTGTTCTGCAAATAACGTCAGTTCCGCATAAAGGGCTTGTAGATACGTGTAATCGGTAGTTTCCAGCAGTCGAAATAGTTACTGGCAATGGAGTTGTACCTGAGTATAATATGTTATTAAAGGCATCGGTAAAAGTTAAAAAGTCAGTAAGGTTTGAAGAGTAAAACGTAAACATGCCTGTTGTTCCTAATGTTAATTCACTATATTCTCCAGCATAATTACAAGTGGTAATGGTTCCACTTCCGCAAGATGTAATTGTTGCAGAACCGTAAGCTGTTGGACTAATGCAACCAGTAGTTGAACTTACAGCTCCACAGCCATAGGTAGTTACTCTACATACATTTTGAGTTCCACATGCTGAATTAGTTGAAACATGTAAACGGTAAGCTCCAATTGATGGAATAGAAGTTACTAATGGTGCATAACCAGAAGCAATTACTACACTTGCTGTTGTTGTTAATGTTAAATAATCAGTTGGAACAGATGAATTAAACGTATAAGTACCAATTGTGTTAAATGTTAAAGAGCTATATTCTGAAGCGTAATTACAGGTTGTAATTGTTCCACTCGAACAGGTATTTATAACTGCACTTCCATAGGCAATTGTATTGATACATTGGCTATATACTATAGAAAAATTGAAGCAAAAAATAATAAAGAGCGTATATATAATTTTTTTCATTTGAATTTAGTTTAGTTTAACGATTTTTTTCGTTGAAATAATTTGATTATTACTTATAAGATTAATGAAATAAACGCCTTCAGTTAAATTTCCTAAGTTTAGCTGAACTTCAGTTGTTTGATTAGTTTTTTCGGAATAAACTATTTTACCATTAAGATCATTAACCGTTATTGAACAATGATTTGATAATTGATTAAATGTAATTGACAAATTGTCTTTAAATGGGTTTGGATAAATAGTTGAAATAGAATTAACTTCTTCTTTTATACCAACACCAATATTTGGTGTGTATTTCCAAACATCATATTTATATGAATTATCGTATCCGCAACAAATGTGTGCTTCATTATTTAAAACAAATACACTTACACCCTCTCTAGCAGTTCCTCCAAAATCAGCTACTTGAAGCCAAGTATCAGTATAGCTATTATATTGCCAAACATCTTTTTTATAATTTAAACTGTTATCATAACCTAATGCCACGTAGCCAGAATTTCCTATTGTAAAACTTGTTGCATCATAACGAGGAGTGCCACCAAAAGCTGTTTTTGAACTCCACGTATTTGTTGTTGGATTAAATGCCCAGGTGTCATTTTTATAGGCTCCATCAAAACCACAAGTTATGTAACAATTACTGTTTGCTGCAAATACAGACGCTTCTCTTCTTGGCGTTGCTGTACAATTTGCTTTTGCGGTCCAAGTATTTAATGTAGGATTATATTCCCACCAGTCATTTAAATAACCAGTTGAAGATTGACCTAATCCAACATACCCTTTGCCGTTTAAAGAAACACCACAAGCCGCTTTGCGTGGCAAACCTCCAATGTCAGCTTTTTGTGTCCAAGCTAATGTGTTAGTATCTAGTTCCCAAAAATCAGAAGTGTAAGAAACAATGCCTTGGCCAGAACCAAAATAGCCTTTGCCTCCAATTGCAAAAGAGATTGCTTGAATTCTAGGCATTCCAACAAAGTCAGTGATTTTTTCCCATACATCGAAACTTTTATTATAACGATATAATCCATTTTTATAGGAAGATCCATCATAACCATTTGTAATATAAGCTTTGTTATTAATTACAAAGCCAGAAGAACCAGTTCGTGGTGAACCTGTAAAATCATTTAATTTTATCCATGTATTAGGAGTAGTAGCAAATACAAGTTGACAAAAAAATAAAAATAAATATATCGTATAACGCATGTAATTTAGATTAAAGTAAAATAATTTTTTTAGTAATTAGTAGTTGATGATTGTTATTAATTGAAATAAAATAACTTCCAGAAGTTAATCCTTCTCTTTTTATTTTAGTTTCTTTTGAAACAAAAGGCTCAGATCGTATAATTTTTCCATCAATAGTTAATATGGAAAGTGTTGCATTTATTAATTCAGTTTCTGAAGTTATCGTAAATTCTTCGGTTGATATTGGATTCGGATAAATTGAAATCAAATTCGAATTCATAGACAATTCATTTACATTTACATCCGCATCAAGTCTATAAAAATCTTGTTTAGATCCACCACCAGATTTACCTGTACCCATATAACCTACATTTCCAATTGCAAAAGCAGCAACACTTCTTCTTCCACCTCCACTAAACGTACAAGTATAATTCCATGTATTTGCAACTGTGTTGTACCACCATGTATCGGAATTAAAACCACCATCGCTACCCATACCAACACATGCCATATTATTTATAGAAAACGACCAAGCTCCAGTTCTTCCTGAACTTGGAAAATCTGCTTTTCTTACCCAAAGATTAGTTGATGGGTCAAATTCCCACCAATCATTTTGATAAAAACTATCATCTTTCCCTAATCCAAAATATATTTTATTATTTAAAGAAGTTGCTGTACCTGCTTCTCTTCCTCCACTACTACTGGGCACACCTGGAAATGTTGTTTTAGCAGTCCATGTATTTAATGTTGGGTTGTATTCATAAATATTACTGTACAATGACCATGCGCTGGCACCTCCAATCATATAACCTTTTCCGTTGCAACTTACTCCGGCAGATCGAAATGTCGCAATTGGTGTATTTGCCTTAGCTGTCCATGTGTTTAATGAAGGGTCATACATCCAAAATTCATTAAAAATTGTTCCTACACTCGAAACAGCATCATCAATTCCACAACCCATATAGCCTTTTCCATTCAATTCAAATCCAAATGCAGCCCTGCGATAACTAGCTGGTAAGTTTGCTTTTTGAGTCCAAAAATCAAATGCTGGATTATATTCCCATAAATCGTTGTAACAATTGTCATTTGTGTCAACACCACATGTTATATAGCCTTTTCCATTTACGCTAAAGCTAGTTGATTCAAAACGTTTTCCGTTTCCGAGAGCTTGAACTTTTGTCCATTTCCAATACGAAAATCCATTAAAAGAAATTGACAAGAATAAAAGCGTACAACTAATTTTTATTATTTTTTTTGTCATAATTAATTTATAATTATTTTTTTTGTGGATATTATTTTTGCTTCGTTACTAAGAGATATAAAATAAACTCCTTTTGCAAAATTTGAAACATCAAACGTGTTTTTTGTCTCATTAATTTTTTGAGATAAAACTTCTTTTCCATCTACATTAAAAATTTGAATTTTTGGAGATTGGTTTTTAACTTCTTCAGTTAAATTTATAGATATAAAATCACTGGTTGGATTTGGGAAAATTGAAATATCATTTCCTTTATTATAGTCATTAATTCCAACAGAAATTTTCCATTCATATGCCCAAATATCTCCCAAATTGGTGCCATTAGAACCAGTTCCAAAAAAGGCATTATCGCCAATAACAAATGATGGAACATAATTTCTTCTTCCACCTGGAAATGCTTTAGGTATAGTATCCCAAGCATTTAAAATCGGGTCATAAAAATAAAAATCTTTTAAACAACCTCCAGAGGTCCAAGACCAACCTAAGCCAATATATCCTTGATTTCTAACAGCAAATGAAACTGCCGCATATCTTACATCTCCAATAAATGGGGCTTTTGTAGTAGTTAATCCTGTTGAAGGATCAAATTCATAAAATGCAGTTCCAAAAGCAGGTAAAATATAAGCTTTGTTTGCGATAACAAATGAAGAACTATAATCTGATGGCCCTATTGGTGTTGAAACAGAAGTCCAAGTATTTAAAATTGGGCTGTATGAATATAAACCAAGCCCATTACCCAAACCCATATATCCTATGCCATTTATTGCGAAGGCAGTATTTCCTCCGGCTGGAAAAGGAAAATTTGCCTTTGGAGTCCATACGTTTGTGATAGGATCATATTCAAAAAATTCTTGCCTATCACCAAAACTTTGTTCATTGCCTGAACCCATGTATCCCTTATTTCCTATTGAAAAGCCAACAACAGCAAAACGATCCAATGGATAATCTGCTTTTTGACTCCAACTGTCTGTTGATGGATCATACTCCCACCAGTCATGATAGGCTAAAGAAATTGTGCCGGAATTAATATGACCCATTCCCATGTACCCTCTATTACCAATACTAATACCTGATACCCGATGTCTGGGAAATGAAGGATAATTTGCTTTTGCATTCCATACAAATTTGTCAGCAGACAAATTAAGTGAAAGACAAAATAATGTAGATAAAAAAAACAGTTTGTTCATTTTTGGATATTTTATTAATTATTAATTATTAATTATTAATTTTTTATTAAGCAAAACATGTTGGTTATTATCCAATATAGAAGCAAAATATACTCCTGAGGAAATGGAAGAAATATCACAACTTAAGTTTGTAGAATTAATTTCTTTTTCCAAAATTAATTTCCCGTCAATTGTAAATAAATTAAATATTAAATTATTAGTTAAATTTTCAATTTTAAAATTCACCAGTTCACTTGCCGGATTCGGATAAATAGAAATGTCAGCTCGATTAATTGCTTCATTAATTCCAACTGAAATTTTCCATTCATAAGCCCACATATCGCCAAGATTTGTTCCATTAGTACCTGTTCCAATAAATGCATTATCTCCTATTACAAAAGATGGAGCATAAAATCTTCGGCCACCAGGAAATGCTTTTGGAATTGTATCCCAACTATCTGTAGAAGGTTCGTAAAAGTAGAAGTCCTTATATGTTGTTAGATAATCTCCAAATCCAATATAGCCTTGTCCTTTAAGTGCAAAAGAAGAGGAGCCATATCTTATTGGTCCAATAAACGGAGCCTTTGTAGTTGTTAAACCAGTTAATGGGTCAAACATATATAAAGAAGTAGAATAGGCAGGAACAATATATGCTTTATTAGAAATTACAAATATAGACCCATAATCACTCGATGTAATTGGTGTTGAAACGGCTGTCCAAGTATCTAAAGTTGGATCATATCGATATAACCCAGTTCCGCTGCTAATTCCCATATATCCCATTCCATTTATTGCAAATCCTATATTTCCAGCACTTGTCATTGGGAAATCTGCTTTTTGAGTCCAAATATTTGTGATTGGATCATATTCATAAAAATCTTTTTGGTCAGGTGCTGCTTGTTTTTGACCAGTACCCATATACCCTTTATTTCCAATTACAAAAGTTGCTGATCCATATCTATCTACAGGATAGTCCGCTTTTTGTGTCCATGAATTTGTAGCTGGATCATATTCCCACCAATCATGATAATCATCTGAAATTAGCCCAGAGTTGATATGGCCAATTCCCATATATCCTTTATTGCCTATTGAAAATGCCGCACAGCGATGCCTTGGAAAATTAGGATAATTAGCTTTTTGATTCCAAACATATTTATCGCAGAAACCCGCTAAAGATATTAGTATGAATAATAATAAAATCGTTATTTTTTTCATTGTTATGTTTTTAATATAAAATTTGTAAACTATCTAATTCTGTTTTTGATATTGATGGAGGCATAATATTATTTTTTAATTTCATAGCAACTAAATTTGCAACAAGTTCTGCTTTTTCTTTAGTGTCAAATGTTTTATTTCCAGGTATTGATGGAATAGAAGGTTGATGAACAAAAATTTTATTATCTACTAAAACATTATAACCAAAACCTGATTTAGGATTTAAGCTATCAACTAAAAATACTTGGGTACTATAATTTGAAGCGTTAGGAATTGATTGTAAAGTGTTCGTATTTATTGATGCCGAATTAATATTTTCTGTTTCTTCCGTATGTTCTTTACAAGAAACAACTAAAATTAAAACTAGAAAAAAGAAAAATAAAAGTTTAGTCATGTGTCCCGTAAAAACTTAATGTTAAGTAATGGTAAAGTTTAAGTAAATATAAATAAGAAACCAGATAATTCTTACTGAAATGAGTGAATTATCTGGTTTATTGAGTGAACGAAAATACCCGTATTTAATCTTCGAAATAATAGATTTTAATAGTTGCAATATCCTTTAAAAAATCAATTTTCCCAATCGAAATTCGATTGATTTTTAAACCTGTTCTCAGCTCTAAATCAGCCATTAATTCAGTTCTTTTTTCAGGTTTAATTAGTTCAATGTTTTCATAAATAACATTTTTAGCAGTCTCTCTTTTCATTAAAGCATTACTTTCTAATAAATAAGTCATTAATAATATGAAGGCATTAATGGCGACTATAAATAAAAATTCGTAATAATAGGCGACATCTTCAATTTTTATGACTGCTGTTAAAAGCCCAATAGCAATAACTAAAAACAAATAAGTCATATCCTTGATACTGATTTCTTCAGTTTTGTAACGAAGCATTCCAAATACCGCAAACAAACCGAAAGCTGCTCCCATACTTAGTTTTACTTTGTTCAAAAAGAAACACATTAAAAATATGACCAAATTAAAAATAAAGTAGGTGAAAAAATATTCGCTACGTTTATTTATTTTATAATAAATAAACCTAACAAGTATAAATATTGATGCAATATTTATTAGTAACCGTACTCCAATTTTTGTAACAAAATCTTGTATTGCCATTGTAACATCTGGCGTTACAACTTCATCAATTTGTAATAGTGTCATAGTCTAGTATTTTTTTTATGGATAATAATTTTGCTTTAAATCGGTTTGTTTTGATTCCAGGTTCTGTATAAGCCATTGCCATACAATATTTACTTATTGAGCCTTCACGAATATGAAGTTGTTTCATAATATTAATAAACGGAGAACCTTTTGCCTTTTCTTGTTTCACTTCTGCAATTATTAATTGATGAAGTTTTTGCTCAATGTCTCCTTTTTTAAATTCTAAATTCAAATCTAGTGTTAATCGTTCTTTTGATTCAATACTAACTAAAGTTATTCGCGAGTAATTAACCCAAAGTGCCGGAATCAAAGTGCTAGGAATATAAGGTGTTTTTTTTAGAAGGAATTGAGTAGATTCACTATTCCAATTTTTTTGTACTTCTAATTCTTTAATACGACTTTTAAATGTTTTCCCTTTATTGGTTTTGTATTTAACTTCTAAAAAAGCGATGTTAGAATCTACATAAGTACGATGGCGAATCTTGTAGCGATTGAGTTTTCCAGAGTGATGAATGTTGTATAATTCTAAGTCAGACGTATCATAATAAAGCGTTTGATAATCACTAATACGTTTATCATTAATTTCAAAAACTTTATAATATGCTTTTGCTAATTCTAAAACCTGGGGTAATTGATTTATATGAAATGTATATTTAGTATCTGTTCGATCCATCAATTTTACGCTATCCATTTCTGCTAAAGAAATAGGATTGTATGTATTTAATATTTGACGAATTTTGTTAAGCATTTATTATTTTATGTATACATGTTTTTTTACAGCAATTACTTTTCCTTCTGCATCTAAAGTTTTTCGTTCAGTTTTTAAACCTTTTCCATCATATGTATAGGTGTGTTTTTTTATTATTTTTCCAACTGTATCATAATAAACTTCTTCTATTTTTTCTCCAAGCATATTATATTTAGTAACTTTTTTCTCTATTAATTTATTTGCACCATCATATTCAATATCTTCAATATCATTTCCCTCTGAATCGTATTTTAATTTATGAACAGATTTAATGCCACCTTCTTTATTGTAATCTGTTTTTTCAATTTCGTTTCCTTTTGAATCAAAAATAGTTTTACCTTCATTAATAGTTTTCCCTTTTTCTGTGATAGTAGTATAGGAGGATTTTATTTTATTTGCCTTTACTTCCTTTTTGCTTTGTGAAAAACAGAACGTATGAAGTAGGATAACAGAAAGTAATAAAAGTAGTCGGCTCATTTTTTTAATATTATTATTGGTTTAAGGTATCTAATCCTATGTTTTTTATTTCTTTTCTTTTTGTTAAATTAACTACTGTTTCTAGAGCATATTCAGCAGGCGTTGTTGAACTTCCTCCTTGATATTGTTTACTGTAAGCAACTACTCTATATTTTCCTTTCCGTAAATATTTAAATTCAAATTGCCCATTCTCATTTGTTTTTACTGAAGTCCCAGGTGATGTTTCATCTCCAAAAAACAAATAAACAGATTGATTAATAGCAGGATAACGACCTGTAATAATTGTGAAAAAAGGATCATAATTTCTTACCCAAAACGTCCCTTTAATTTGCGCATTTCCTCCTTCTCCAGGCATCTTTTTACAACTAGTGCCAAGTAATAAGAACGAACAGAAAATGATAATTAATTTTGAGTGCATATTTATTTTGTTGAAATGAAATTTCCTTTTATATGGATTGAATTGTCTTCTGAAGTAATGTAGTAAAAGTATATTCCGGAAACGAAATTAATTTTATTTAATTCAAATTCAGAGTTGGAATTAAATAATTGATTCACAATTAAATTACCAAAAGCATCATAGATTGATATGGTAGAAGAGTGAATTAATGAATTGTTTTTTAACTTAATAACCGATTTTTCATTAATAGGGTTTGGGTAACAAACTATATCAAGGCTTTTATTATTAGTAAGTTCATTAATTCCAACAATTTCAGCCCCAATATAAAATAAATGATGAGCATAAATTTCTATATCACTTAGGTTTCTTTTATCTTCCCAAATATATATTGCACCACCAGTTCCATCAGTAGATAATGTAGCTGCAATTTGATCATCAGCGGCATTTGAAACTATCACCCCACCTGCTGGCCATTGTATTACGCCTAATGAATTTAATTTTTGCGATTTAATATCCCAACCTGTAGATGTTGAATCTTGCCAAGCTACTATCACTCCGCCTAATCCATCTCTAATACTGTTTGGATTAATTGACTTTAAACTCGAAGATATTTGAACACCATCAATCGGTAATTGAATTAGTCCTGTTAAATCAACTAACTGGGAATATATTTGTGTACTTGCGGTTCTATCATCTTTCCAACTTATGATTACTCCTCCTGTTCCAATATATTTCATATCTATGGCACTTTGGTTATTTGTTGCAGCACAAATTACAACGCCATTCGCAGCCCATTGTGGTAAACCTGAAGCGTTGATGCGTTGTGCATAAATATCATAGTTTAATGCATTTCGTTTATCCACCCATCCTATAATTGCTCCATTACTTCCGTCGGGTTCAATACGAGGATTACTTTGAGTGTTTACAGAATTGCAAACTAATATTCCATTAGCCGCCCATCCAATAGCACCACTCGCATTTATTTGTTGAGCATAAATGTCATAGTCCACATTCGAACGTTTATCTTGCCATGTTATAATTGCACCACCTAAACCATCTATGTCTAACGTGGGATTTTGCTGTTGATTTGGAGCATTACATATCGAAACACCATTTGCTAACCATTGAACAATTCCAGTTGAGGAAATTCTTTGAGCATAAACGTCAAAATAAAAACTAGCAGAATCTTCCCAAACTATAATTGCCCCTCCAGCATTATCACTAATAATTTTTGGGTTTTTTTGGTTTGTAGATCTGTTGCACACTAATAATCCATTAGTGCCCCAAAGTATATTTCCTGAAGAGTCTATTTTTTGAGCGTAGATATCATAATTTCCAGCTCTGCCGTCTTCCCAGGTGATGATTGAACTTCCATCAATTCCTCCAGACGTAATATTATTTGATTTTTGTATTCCAAGTTCTGTGCAAATAGGAATCCCATTGGTTGCCCATTTTGCAAAGCCATTTGATTTTATTCGTTGGGCATATATATCAGTTGAGTTAGTTAAATTATTTCTATTATCATCCCAAGAAATTACACATCCTTTTTTAGTATCTGATACCGTATGTATATTTTGTTGTGATTTCGGTTGAATAATCACGGCCGTGTTAAAGGTAGGGTTAGGGTTCCATTGCGAGAACATATTTGAAACTAATCCAATAAAAAAAAGAGATGTAATTTTTTTCATGTTTATGATTATAATTTATGTAAATTGTAAATTTAAAATAAATATAACATTAATTTAACATTCATGCATTTTTTTTTAACTTAGCCAAATAACTTTAACCTCATTTATTAAAATTATCTGTTTATTGTAATATTATTATTTTATTTTCATAAATGTCGAAATTCGTAACGTATTTTATATTAATTCTTACAATCAATGTTTTTAGTCAAAAGCCACTAAAAGATTTTCAGGTTTGGGGAAATTTTGAAGTTGAATCACCTTTAAATAAAAGATGGATGATTCATGTTCAGCATCAAAGTAGGTTTGTAGAAAATGCAACAGAATATGGTTATTCATATTTTGATGCTGGTGCATTATTTCGAATAGGAAAAAATTTGCGATTTACGTTTAATTATATTTTCGCTGACAAAAAAAGAACAGATATTTCATATAGTTACCGCCATCAATTTGAAGGTTATTTTACATACCGAAAAAAGTTTGGAAAATTTACCTTTTTCGACCGTTTATTAAGTGATATGCAGTTTAAAGATTTTAATGCAGATAGGGAAGGTAACAGACTTCGTGATTTTTATATAAGGAATAAAGTTACGTTACGCTACAAATTACCTTATAAATTAACTCCTTATTTAGCGCAAGAAACGTATTATAAATTAGATGGTATTTATTATGAGCGAGGGTATTATGGAATAAATAGAATTAGATTGTTTGGAGGGTTACTTTATAATATTACAGAACATTGGCAAGCAGAAGTTTCTTATACTATGGAATTTAATCATGATGCTGTAATACCAACTAATAATTATATGCTGTCATTTGGTTTAGTAAAAACGTTCTTTCAATAATCGTGTTATATGAAAACTATAAGTAAAATAAATTATTTTCTAACAATACTTATTATTGTTGGGTTTTGTTTGTTTTGTTTTCAAAATACGATAAAAACAATTCATTCAAAATTTGTTTGTATTGAAGTTAATATGGACGATGAAACTGAGAATGAAGATTTTAAAAAAGATTGCGGAAATGATTATTTAATCTCAGAAAATAACGAAATAATTTTAGATCAATATTTTGAATCTATAGAGTTAAAAGGAAATGATCAATCTATTTATTTTTCTTTTATTCAAAAAATTTTGGTTCCTCCACCAAGATCTTAGTCCTTTTTTTTAAATTCTTAAAGGACTATTAAGAATTATTTGACTTCAATTATTTTATTATTCTGCATCTTCATTATTATGAGGTGTTAAAAACCAATTTTTATTTATGATTAATTTTAAAATTAGTGCAATCGTTTTAATTATTTTTTGTTTTGTATCATGCAAAAAAGAAGCTGGACCAGGTGGAAAAGCAAATATTAAAGGAAAAGTTTATGTGAAAAATTACGACCCTTCGTTTACTATTTTATTAAGCGAATATTATGAGCAAGGCGAAAACGTATATATTACTTATGGTGATGAAACTACAGTTGGAGATAATATAAAAACATCCTATGATGGTTCCTTCATTTTTCCATATATGAGAGTAGGAAAGTACAAAGTTTGGGCAATATCAAAGGATTCTTCATCTGCAGATCCAGCAGCAACAAAAGCTATGATTCAAGAAATTGAAATAAAGGATAGAAAAGGCAATGTTAATTTACCGGATATAATTATTCTAAAATAAATTGAATCATGAAAATAATTTATCTAAAAATATTGAATGTGATTTTTATTTTAATCACGTTAACAAGTCAAAGTCAAAAAGTATTTAAAGATGCAGGAATGTGGAATACCTTGTCTTTTAAACATAAAATAAATAAAAAACTTGCATTACTTTTTACAGAAGAATTTAGAGTAAAAGAAAATTTTACACAAGTAAACTTAACTTACAGTGAATTTGGACTTGAATATACTTATAATAAAAATGTAAAAACTTCTATAGTTTACCGTGCAATTCAAAAGTTTCAATATGATAATCCATTAAGTTATAGAAACAGGATGCAATGGGACATTGGTTTGAAGAAGAATATTGGTAAATATGGAATAAACTATCGACATCGATTGCAAGGAGAAGTAAAGGATTATTATACGAGTGAAAATGGACATTATAGAGAATGGTTTTCTCGCCATAAAATTGGTGCGAAATATGAAATAAATGATAAATGGTCTATTGCTATTTCTGGTGAATATCGTTTGCAGTTGAGCGATCCTAGAAGTCCTGAATACAATCGTGGTTTTCATAGACAACGATATCAGGCTGGTTTTACCTACAAAATAAACAATAAACAAGATTTTGGAATGTATTATTTATATCAAAATGAGTTTGCAATACAAAATTTAACAGATATTTACATTATTGGTGTAGAATATTCGATTGAATTTTAAAAAATAGAATATCTTTGCTTTAATTGAAAAACTATACAACATATTTTTTATTTTTCATTTGTCTTTCTGGTTTGCTATGCATTTCATTTAATTCAACTTTTAAATTATTGAAACAATCTGTTTCTGTTGTATTAAACGAATCGAATTTTGACGATTTAGAAGATGAGGATGAAGCTGAAAAAAAAGAAATTGAAGAAGACTATGATCTAAATTCTAACTTCGAGACTTTAGATTATTTATATTTCTTTCAAAACAAAACAGACTTAAATCCTTTTGAAGCTAAATTAGTTTCAATGATTAAAAATATTCAAAGCCCTCCTCCAAAAATTTAATTATTTAAATTGTTTGTATTTAAAATAATACAGACTCATTTTTAATAATTAATATTTAATTCAAAAAAAGTATGTTTCAAAAAAATTTATTTGCTGATATTAAGGCAGGTGTTGTTGTGTTTTTAGTGGCTTTACCATTATGTTTAGGGATTGCGATGGCATGTAAGGTGCCATTATTTTCCGGAATCATTGCAGGTGTAATTGGTGGTGTTTTGGTTACAGTTTTTAGTGGCTCAAAATATAGTGTTTCTGGCCCAGCCGCAGGTCTAACAGCAATTGTGTTAGCCTCAATTACTCAGTTAGGAAGTTACCAAGCTTTTTTAGCTGCAGTTGTATTTGCTGGGGTTTTTCAATTAGTACTAGGATTATTAAAGGCTGGTTCTATTGGGAATTATATTCCAAATGCCGTAATAAAAGGAATGTTAGCTGGTATCGGAATTATTTTAATTATCAAACAAATTCCTCATTTATTTGGATATGATAAAGACCCAGAAGGTGATGAACAATTTATTCAATTAGATGGAGAAAATTCGTTTACAGAATTGGTTCATATGATTAATTTTATTACACCAGGTGCTATAGTTATTGGTATAGTTTCAATTATTATTTTGATTATAGCTGAAAAACCGTTTTATAAAAAAGATAAAATTTTATCTAATTTACCCGGACCACTTTTAGCTGTTGTGTTTGGTATTTTGCTAACAATAGCATTTAAAGGATATCCTTTTTTAACAATAGACCCTATGCACCTAGTTAATTTACCTATTATTTCCTCAATTTCTGACCTACAAACAAATTTATTTTTTCCTGATTTTAGTTTTATTACTAATAGTAAATTTTGGATGATAGTTTTCACACTCGCTATTGTGGCAAGTTTAGAAACCTTATTAGGTATAGAAGCTGTTGATAAATTAGACCCTGATAAAAACGAATCAAATACCAATAAAGAGTTACTAGCACAAGGAATAGGGAATATTGCTTGTGGTTTTATTGGTGGCTTGCCTGTTACTTCTGTTATTGTAAGAAGCTCTGCAAACATAAATTCTGGTGCTAAATCAAAATTATCAGCTATTATTCATGCATCGTTGTTATTAGTAAGTGTATTGCTTTTGCCAAATTTATTAGCCCTAATTCCTAACGCTTGTCTTGCTGCAATTTTAATAATGACAGGTTTTAAATTAACCAAACTCGCTATTTTTAAAGAGCAATGGAAATTTGGAATTGAACAATTCTTACCATTTGTAATTACTATTATTGTTATGCTTGTTACAGATTTATTAAAAGGAGTATGTGCAGGTTTAATTATTGCAATTATTTATATAATTAGAGATAATATTAAATCTTCATTTGATTCCACTAGCGAGATAATGAATGGACAATTATATTATTTGATAAAATTACCACAACAAGTTACTTTTTTCAATAAAGGTTATTTAATTAATTTTTTTAGAGAAATAAAGCCGAATAGTAAAGTAATAATTGATGGAACAATCAATAAAAAAATGAATAGAGATTCAAAAGATGTTATTTCAAACTTCATTGAATCGGCTAATAAAAGAAAAGTAGAAATAGAACTTATAAAATATAAAAAATAATTATGGACAAAGCATATCAAAAATTAATAGATGGGAATAGGCGTTTTGCAATGACAAAAAAATTTGATGACCCTGAATATTTTAAGAAATTATCCTTGGGACAAAAACCAGATTATTTATGGATTGGCTGTAGTGATAGCCGTGTACCAGCAAATGAAGTAACAAGTACTGAAAGTGGTGAAATGTTTGTGCACCGTAATATTGCAAATTTAGTAGTTCATACCGATTTAAATTTATTAAGTGTCTTAGAATACGCTGTTAAAGTATTAGAAGTAAAGCATATTATTGTTTGCGGACATTATGGTTGTGGTGGTGTTAGAGCTGCAATGACAAGCAAATCATTTGGCTTAGTTGACAACTGGTTACGAAACATTAAGGATGTTTATAATAAAAATGTTGTTGAATTAAATGCAATTAATAATGAAGATAAACGAATTGATCGTTTAACAGAATTAAATGTGATTGAGCAAGTAAAAAATTTGGCAAAAACTACTATCATTCAAGAAGCTTGGAAACAAAGAAAAAGTGAGCTTCATTTACATGGTTGGGTTTATGGAATTAATAGTGGACTTATAACAGATTTAAATGTGATACATGATGAAACAGGAGATTTAGACCCTATTTATAGGCATGAATTTTAATTAATAAAAAACTAACTATTTGTTTAAATAATTAGTTCAAAATTTTAGTTATTGTAAAAAAAGTTAATAATTCTTGAATTATTAACTTTTTTCTGTTTTTATGACTACCTTTATGTACTGAAAATGAAAATTAATAAGTCCGCATATTTTTCAATTTTTTTCTTACTATGTTTTATTACATCGTTTGGTGCTAAAACATTACAAAATCTAAATACCAATACTTCTTTTAAAAAGTTTAATACTAAAGAATTAGATGTTGTTTCTAATAAATATGACAAAACTTCAAGTAGTAGTGATTTTTTATTTGAAGAAAATGAAAATGAAGTTGAAGATGGCTTAGGCTTACAAGCATTTATTTTACCCTATTTCATTACCTATTTTCAATATGAGGTTTTAAAACCTCAAACTATTTTCGCCAATCCTTTGGCAGAAAAACTAAAAAATCCCATTTATATTGCGGTTTGTAATTTCCGAATTTGATTTTTTTAATTCCACCTACTTATATTTTGTAGGCTATTAGCTTAACCAATAAGCTTTTTATCACAAATTACCTTCTAGTTATTTGTGAAAGCAGTTTTAATATTGCTTTTATAGAATTAAATTAATTAAATAAGAAATCATGACAAACAAAAATCAAAAACGATACATACCTGCTGATGGATTAGCAGGATTAAAAGAAAATTTTTCAAAAGATGCTCTATCAGGATTTCTAGTATTCCTATTAGCATTACCACTAAGTTTAGGTATTGCAAAGGCATCTGATTTTCCAGCAATTTTCGGATTAGTATCAGCTATCATTGGCGGAGTTGTGGTTAGCTTTTTTGCTGGTTCTCGTCTAACCATTAAAGGTCCTGCTGCTGGTTTAATTGCGATTTGTGGTGGAGCTATTGCTGCTTTTGGTGGTGGAGATACAGGTTGGCATTTAGCATTAGGTGCTATTGTGGTTGCTGGTATCGTTCAAATATTATTTGGAGTATTTAAATTAGGAAAATTAGCCGATTTTTTTCCTGGAGCTGCTATCCACGGTATGCTTGCCGCCATTGGAATTATCATTATGTCAAAACAAATACATACGTTATTAGGTATTGATCCTAAGTTTTTAAAAGGGAAAGAACCTTTAGAATTATTAGCCATGATTCCAGAAAGTATTATGCATGAAAATGCACATATTGCTGAAATAGGAATTGCTTGCTTGTTAATATTAATAGGAATGAGTTTTGTGAAACACCAAAAATTAAAAAAGATACCAGCTCCTTTAATTGTATTAATTGTTGCTATTCCTTTAGGGATTGTTTTAAACATTAAAACTGATGGGGCAATTTCTAATTTCTCTTTAGTTAAAATTGGAAGTATTTTTGAATCTTTCACAAACGGTTCAGTTATGAAAGGTGATTTTGTGAGTAGAGGTATTTTGAATGCAGATTTTTCAGCATTAAGTTCTCATGCTGGTGATTTTGCAATGTATGTTGTTTTATTTGCGTTAATTGGTAGTTTAGAATCATTATTGACCGCTAAAGCAATTGATGGCAGTGATCCATATAAACGCAAATCAGACTTTAATAAAGATTTAGTAGCTGTAGGTTTAGGGAACACAATTGCTGGCTTATTAGGTGCATTACCTATGATTAGTGAAGTTGCTCGTAGTTCGGCAAACGTTGGTAATGGTGCAAGAACACGTTGGGCTAATTTTTTCCATGGCTTATTTTTATTATTAGCAGTTTTAGTAGCTGTTCCAATTATTGAAATGATACCAAATGCTGCTTTAGCGGCCATGTTAACTTTTGTTGGATTTAGACTTGCTCATCCAAAAGAATTTATTCATATGTTTCATATTGGTAAATCACAATTTGTTGTTTTTACAGCTACTGTTGTTGTAACATTAGCTACTGATTTATTGGTTGGAGTTGGAACAGGTATTCTGTTGGAAATTATTGTTAATTTGATAAATGGTGCTTCTATTAATAATTTGTTTAAATCTAATATCGTTTTAACAAAACAAAATGAAGAAGACTATACCTTGACAGTAAATGGTGGTTTAATGTTTACTAACATTTTAGGTTTTAAAAAAGTATTTGCAACATTACCTCAAGGTAAAAACATTACAATTGACGTTAGCGCTGCTAAAATAGTTGATCATACATCTATTTTAACTTTAAATAGTTTAGTTGAAGATTACAAAGATGATGGTGGAACTATTAAAGTTGAGGGCTTTGAAAATCACAAACAACTTGGGCACGCTGCTACATCAACGCGAGTTTTGAAATTGAGCTAAGGCTCTGAAAATCCTTGCTAAGTTTCAACTAATTAAGTGTTACTTTATTCCATAATTTTTTAGCACTAGTTAAGTTAAAACTTAGCAAGACCATTTTATTAAACATTTTTAAAAAATTAATTATGAAAAACATAATAATAGTAATAATAGTTTTATTCATTTCAATAAATGGATTTGCCCAATTACCAAGTGTAAGATTTAAAGATGGCCTAAAAATTTATCTGAGTGATGATAGTGTTCGTTATATTAAAGGTACAGGTTTAGCACAAGTATGGTTAAGATATAATGATAATAATCCTGGTTCCACAATATATGGTACTCCAAAAAAAGAAACATTTGATGTTGGTTTAAGGCGGGTAAGATATCAAATCATGGGACAAGTTAATAAAAAGACTTTTTTCTATACTCAATTTGGTATTAATAGTTTTAATAGCTTATCCGCAAGAAAATCTCCTTTATTTTTTCATGATGTTACTGCAGAATACAGCGTTTTCAAAAATTTTTTAACTGTAGGAGGAGGTTTAAATGGATGGAATGGAACTTCTCGTTATTCTTCATCAGGTGTAGGTAATATTTTATGTCTCGATTTGCCAGTAATAGAGGAAACAATGAATGATGTTACTGACCAATTTGTTAGAAAATTAGGTGTTTATGCTAAAGGGAAAATTAAGAGATTTGACTATCGTTTAGCAGCGGCAAACCCTTTTCCTGTTCAAAATGCGCTAACTACAATTGCAACATTACCTGCAACAGGAACAAATACTGCTTATTATTCTACCAAAGCACCTGAATTGCAATATCAAGGATATTTTATGTGGCAGTTTTTAGATAAAGAAAGTAATCAATTACCATATATGACTGGATCTTATTTAGGAAAAAAAAGAGTGTTTAATATTGGCTCTGGATTCACATATCAAAAAAATGCAATGTGGTACAGAAATGCAATTGGCGATACTATCTCAAAACCATTGCAACAATTTGCAGTTGACGTATTTTTAGATTATTATTTAAATAAAGAAAAACAAAATGCAGTTACTGCATATTGTGCATTTCTTAACTATGATTTTGGGCCTAATTATATTCGTAATGCAGGGGCAATGAATACCGCAAATGGTACAAATAGTTCTGCAAGTTTTAATGGTGCTGGAAATTCTGCACCATTAATAGGAACTGGTCAAGTAATATTTGGACAAGCAGCTTATTTATTTAAAAAAGATTTATTAGGCAAGGAAGGAACATTGCAACCCTATGTATCTGGATCTTACGCAAGTTATCAAAAGTTAAAAGATCCTGTATTGATTTATAATATCGGATTGAATTGGATTATGAGTGGACAAAATTCTAAGCTATCTTTAGATTATCAAAGTCGCCCAATTTTCAATACGGATAGTAATGGAGAGATACATGAAACTAAAAATGCTAGACGAGGACAAATTGTTTTACAATATCAAATCGCATTTTAATTAAAATTTTTTTTATATTAGAAATAAACTTATGAGTATACATAAAACAAATAATGGTTTTGATGAGCATGAAATCCTTCATGACCTAAAACATTATTTACCTGCGCAAGCACCGTTAAAAGATTTTATTCATCATAATACGTTACATGCATTTCAAAATTTAAAATTTGACCATGCAATTCGTAAAGCATCTAAAATGTTTGGCTATACTGTTTCATTGCCTTTATCCGATTTTAGGGATTTATATAAATCGAAACGAATTGTACATGAAAATCTTGAAAAAATAATTATTGAAAAAAAAGGTAAAGAGCATTTGTCGGAATGGCTAAATAAAGTTTTAGTTAAAGATTATGACACATCTACTTCACCAAAAATCGGTAATCTTCGATCCAACTGGAAATCTCAATACCGAATTAATTTAGATTCAGTAACACATCCAAAACTATTTAGAATTTTATGTAGTTACCTTGATCAAGGAATTTCTATTTGGAAATTTCCAGTTCATGAAAAAGGCTTTTTAACTTCCTTAAGAGAAATCGAGAAAAATAGTTTATCTAGTATATTTAAATCAGAAAGAGTTCGTGAATTATTTTTAAACACACGATGTGAAATTGAAAGTTTATTAGATATTTTAGTTGGTAATGATTCGTTATATAAACAATATATTTTTGACCAACAATTTGCTCACCAAGGATGGAGTGGAATGGTTTCAGCTATTGAAGACCAACCAGAAACATTATTAGATCCAAAGAAAATATCTGTTCAAGAATTAATAATTTTAGAATGCTTATTAGAAATTGACACGCTTGATAATAAGTTTGGTGAAAACTGGACACCATTGGTAAATAAATTAGTAGAAATGCCTGATGATTTATTTTCAGATGTTGAAGTCACAGAATTGAGTGATGTTTTATTTATTTGGCAAAACGCATATGAGTGGAGTTATTATGATGGTGTGTTAAGTGGTTTACAATTAATAAAAAAAGAGGATAATAAAATATCTCAAAAAAGTTTTCAAGCTATGTTTTGTATTGATGATAGAGAATGTTCTATTCGAAGATATATTGAAGATAACGATAGTCATTGCGAAACGTTTGGTACGCCTGGTTTTTTTGGAGTGGAATTTTATTTTAAACCAGAACATGGCAAATTTTACAGTAAACTTTGTCCAGCACCAGTAACACCAAAATTTTTAATTAAAGAGATCGACACAAAAAATAAGCGAAAAAAAGATGCTCATTTTACAAATCAATCCCATTCTTTATTACGAGGTTCAATTATTTCTCAAACTCTAGGTTTTTGGTCAGCATTTAGATTATTTCTAAATATATTCAGACCCACAATGAGTCCAGCAACAGCATCTTCATTTAATCATATGGATCAATTTTCTAAATTGACTATAGAGAATAC
Source organism: Bacteroidota bacterium (assembly GCA_038327195.1). GTDB lineage: Bacteria > Bacteroidota > Bacteroidia > B-17B0 > Aurantibacillaceae > UBA4416. Next base: position 59,570 of record JBBQKU010000012.1, read on the forward strand.
AAATTTAAATGATAAAGAAAATGAATTGCAAATTGGATTTACTATTGAAGAAATGGCTAATCGAGTTGAGGCGTTATTAAAAAGTATAGGATTAATAAAAGATTTTGCTCCCCTAGTTTATGTTGTAGGTCATGGTTCAAGTAGTGTTAATAATCCTCATTATGCGGGATATGATTGTGGCGCTTGCTCAGGTAGACCAGGCTCAGTAAATGCCCGAGTAATAAGTTTCATGGCAAATAAAAAAGAAGTTAGAGATATTTTATTTCATAGAGGAATTATTATTCCTGAAACAACACAGTTTTTAGGTGGTTTACATGATACATCTCGTGATGATATTAGTTTTTTTGATGAAAGTTCGTTGTCACAATTGAACGCGAGTTATCATAAGAAAAATGAGCACGTATTTTCTATAGCACTTGATTCAAATGCGAAAGAACGTTCACGAAGATTAGTTTCAATAGATACAACTTTAACGCCAAAACAAATACACGAAAAGGTACGTACTCGTTCAGTTTCAATTTTCGAACCACGTCCAGAATTAAATCACGCAACCAATGCATTATGTATTGTAGGAGGAAGAGATTTTACAAAAGGTTTATTTTTAGATAGGCGTTCGTTTATGAATTCGTATAATTATAAAATAGATTTGGATGGAAAAATATTAACAAATATCATGAAACCGCTAGGTCCTGTTTGTGGTGGTATTAATTTAGAATATTTTTTCTCAAGAGTTGATAATCAAAAATTAGGGGCTGGGACTAAATTACCTCATAATGTTATGGGTCTTTTTGGTGTAGCAAATGGTATTGATGGAGATTTAAGGCCAGGTTTACCAAGCCAAATGATTGAAGTTCACGATCCAGTTCGTCTATTAATTATTGTAGAGCATTTTCCAGAAGTTGTTTTAAATACAATTAAATCAGTAGATGCAATGTACGAATGGTTTATAAATGAGTGGATTAATTTAGTTGCAATCAATCCAGAAACACAACAAATTAATTTATTTAAAGAAGGAAAATTTATTCCTTATGAGCCTATCAAACAAAAAGTGGATACAGTTTCTGATATAACCCCCATTTTAGAATCTACTTTAGATAATATCCCAGTTTACTTAATTAAATAAAAATACTTTTATGCAATCTATCATTCAATATTTTATTTTACTTCCTTTAATAGGATATATTATAAGCATTCTCATTCCTCGTAAAAGTGAGAAATTAATTTCTAATAGTGCAATCTATATTGTTGGATTACATTTCATAAGCTTTGTTGTTTTTGTTGGATATTGGCTTTTAAATGGGCATATTACAATTGACTTTAAAAATATTGTAATATATAAAACCACCAATTACGAATTTTTTATTGATTTCTTTTTCGATAAAATAACAGTTGTTTATATGTTAGTTGGCTCGTTTCTAACATTTTTAGTTACAATTTACTGCAGTTATTATTTACATAGAGAACAAGGTTATAAACGTTTTTTTAATACAATCATGCTATTTTATTTAGGCTATAACATTACTATATTTTCAGGTAATTTGGAAACCTTATTTGTTGGTTGGGAAATTTTAGGTATATCTTCATTTTTATTAATTGCCTTTTACCGTGATCGTTATTTACCTGTTAAAAATGCCTTTAAAGTATTCTCAATTTATCGATTAGGTGATGTTGGTTTAATACTAGCAATGTGGATGAGTCATCATCTATTTCATGAAAACATTACTTTTTTTCAATTACAAAATGATGAGTTAGTTAGCACTCATTTAGAGAACCATAGTATTATTGGTATTTTCGTTGCGGTTATGATTCTTATAACAGCAGCTGCAAAATCTGCACAATTGCCTTTTTCATCATGGTTACCAAGAGCTATGGAAGGGCCAACACCTTCTAGTGCTATTTTTTATGGTTCACTATCAGTGCATTTAGGTGTATTTTTAATGCTCAGAACTTTTGAATTATGGGAGCATCAAACGTCTGTGAGAGTTTTAATTGGCTTATTAGGTTTAACAACTAGTATAGTTGCAACAGGTATAGCAAGAGTTCAATCATCTGTAAAAAGTCAAATTGCATATTCTTCAATATCTCAAATTGGATTAATATTTATTGAGTTGGCTTTCGGTTTAGAAACTTTAGCATTAATACATTTTGCTGGAAATGCTTTTTTAAGAACTTATCAATTATTAGTATCACCTTCAACAGTAAGTTATTTAATTAGAGAGCAGTTTTATAATTTTGTACCTAGACCTAAATCATTAGAGGATTCGTTTTCAAAAAAAATCAAATACACTTTTTATATTCTTTGTTTAAAGGAATTTAATTTGGATACAGTTATGTTCAAATTATGGCGCCCATTAAAGGTGATGGGAAGAAGTCTTAATTTTGTTAATGCAAAAAATATTTTATTTTATTTTATTCCAGCTTATATTATCGGTTTAATTTGTTTGTATTATGAAAGTTTAATCCCAGAACAAATTCATCATTTTTTACCTACATTATTTTCATTTATTGGATTTGTTATGGTTTTAAAATCTTATACGGAAAGAAAAAATGTTCACATGGCATGGATTTTAATAATAATGAATCATTTTTGGATAGCACTTGCCATTTCGTTTAATGAACATTATGTATATACACAATCACTTCTTTATTTAAGTGGAATAGTATTTATGGGATCTATTGGATTCATAACCATACAAAAATTAAAAACATTAGAAAGTCAAGTAGATTTGAATCAATTTAACGGGCATTCTTATGATCATCCAAAATTAGCATTTGTTTTTTTATTATCATGTTTAGGTTTAACAGGATTTCCTATTACACCAACATTTATTGGAGAAGATATAATTTTCACACACATTCATGAGGATCAAGTTGCATTAGCTTTTTTTACAGCATCAAGTTTAATTATTGATGGAATTGCAGCTATAAGAATATACGCCAGGGTGTTTTTAGGCCCTCATATAAAAACAAACCATGCAAGTGCATATAAATCTTCTTAAAAAGAAATATCATTTATCTAAAAAGGTAAGTGTTTATTCTATTCTTTTAATAGGACAAATGGTTTTTTCTCAAGAAAATATTTTAAATAAATCTAATAACATCATAGTTGATAGTTTAAAAAAAAGCAAATGGTTTACTTTACATGCCCAAGAAACTACTGTAAGCCAGTTTAGACCAAAGTTTAATGCCTCGTATTCTGGAGCACATAGTCAAATACCAATTGATGAATGGGGAACGACTATTACAAGTACTATTTATTTAGGTTTAAAATTATGGAACAATGCACAAGTTGTTATTAATCCTGAAATTGCTGGTGGACACGGATTGTCGTTTGCATACGGTATAGCCGCGTTTACAAATGGTGAAGCGTTTAGAGTAGGTAATCCAGATCCAACATTTTATTTGGCTAGAGGCTGTTTTAAGCAAATAATTCCATTAACAAAAGATAAAGAATGGCAAGTAGAAGGAGAAAATAAATTAGCGCAATACATTCCTACAAAATATTTTGCAATTACTGTTGGGAAGGTTTCAATAGCAGATTATTTCGACGATAATTCTTTTTCACATAATCCTCGCACGCAATTTTTAAGTTGGGGTTTAATGAGTAACGGAGCATGGGATTATCCAGCAAACACAAGAGGCTATACGCCAAGTATTGTTGCTGAATATATTGCACAAAAATGGGAAATTCGTTATGCTATAAGTATGATGCCAAATACTGCTAATGGAAATATTATGGATAAAAATATTGCAAAGGCGAATGCTAATTCGTTTGAAATAAAATATAAATACAAAATAAATAGTCAACAAGGTAAAATTAGTGCTATTGCGTTTTATAATACAGCATTGATGGGAAGTTATACGGCCCAAAATATTTTGCAAATACCCGACTCAATAAATTCTGGTTCTTTTGTAAATAATTATTCTATTATTGCAAGTCGTCAATATGGAAGAAGTAAATATGGCTTCGGATTAAATATTGAACAAAATCTAAATGATAATATTGGCGTTTTTGCTCGCGCTTCATACAATGATGGGAAAAATGAAACTTGGTGTTTTACAGAAATTGATAGAGCTTTTAGCATGGGAGCATCAATCAAGGGAATCAAATGGAAACGTAAAAATGATGTTTTAGGTTTTGCTTATTGCATTTCTGGATTATCAAGCGAACACGCTGATTATTTATCAAAAGGCGGATTAGGATTTATACTTGGAGATGGGAAATTAAATTATAATAACGAACATCTATTCGAATCATTTTATAGTGCATCTTTGTTTGATGGGAAAATTACACCTTCCATAGTTTATCAATTTGTAGCAAATCCTGCTTATAATAAAGACCGTGGACCAATAAATATTTATTCAATAAGATTACATATTTCAATATAATTTATAAATTATGAAAACAAAAATCAAAACGTGTCTTTTTTTAATCAGTTCAGTTGTTTTTTTTCAGCAATGCGCTATAATCCGTCCTGGTGAAATTGGTATAAAACAAACGCTTGGAAAAATTAAAGGAAAGCCATTTGTGCAAGGTGTAAAATGGTATAATCCATTTTCGAGTAGAATAGTAAGGATAAATGTAAGAACTGTAGAATGTTTTAATACTTTGCCTTTACCTACTAAAGAAGGTTTAAGTGTAAATACCGAGATTAGTTTATTATATCACGTTAAGCCAGAAGCGGCTAATGATGTTTACTTAAAGTTTGGAGCTAATTATCAAGAAGTAATGGTACTTAGTAATTTTAGAGCAACGGCTCGTGAAATTAGTGCACGATTTTACGCAAAAGAATTATATGCAACTGAGCGCGACAAAGTCGAAAAGGCAATTGCAGATGAGCTAAAATCAGATATTGAACAATATGGTTTTGTAGTCGATGCTGTATTACTAAAAGATATTATTCTTCCTCCTCAAATGGTACAAGCTATTCAAGACAAAGTTAATGCTGAGCAGGCAAGTTTAAAAATGGAATTTGTTATTACTCAACAACAAAAGGAAGCTGAAAGAAGAATAATAGAAGCACAAGGTATTAAGACAGCCCAAGATATAATTAACTCATCTCTTACTGATAAATTATTACAATATAATCATATTGAAATGTTAAAAAGCTTGAGTAATTCTCCTAATGCTAAAATTATCATGACTGATGGTAAAGGGCCAGTTTTCACTTCAGATATTAAAAATTAATTATAGTCTCTTTTAAAGTGAAAAAATATTTCTTTCTGTACTTCTTATTTATTTTTTCTTGTGCTAATGCTCAACAAAACTTTATTAATGTACCTTCATCAGAAGTTACAACAAAACATAAACTGTTTTTTCAACAACAGTTAAATTTTAATGAATTAATTCAGTCAAATTCAACACTGGATTTTGGTTTAGGAAAAGGCTTTGAAATTGGTGCAAATGTGCTCGGATTGAATTTTAGTGATAAAAATAAATCTTTCATAAAAAATGATACCAATGATAAAGATCCATATAATCCATTAGTCGTAATTAACGGCTTGAAACAATTTGAATTAACTGAGAATTTTTCAATTGCATCAGGAGCTCAATTTGGTTTAAATTTTAGAGATAATAAAAGAACTACTAATGCTGGTTTAGTATACTGTAATTTACTTTTCAAAAATTTATTAATCAAAAATAGTAGTTTGGTAATTGGTTCCTATTATAATTCTCTCCATTATGGCGGGAGATATGGAAATAGAATTGGTGCCTGGATAGGTGCCGAAATTCCTGTTAAACCTTATTTTCATATAATGGGAGAAAGTGTTTTTGGAAATAATGCACTTTGTTATACTTCATTAGGGGTCATCTTATATCCAGTAAAATGGATGCCTCTAACGTTAGGTGTTCAAATACCAAACACAAAAAATAATGCATATTCAATAGTTTTTGAATTAACAATCATACCAATTTCAAAAAAGGATTAATAGCTAATAGAAAACGCTAGTTATATATATTTTAGTTTAAAAATAAATTTTTAAAACATTCATAAGATTTGTTTCTAAAATGATAAATTGAACTTAAAAGTTGATTAATGCTGTTATTCTAAATATAATAAACGAATTTTTTTTACTTAACAACCCTATGTTATAATTTTCGCAATTATTAACTATTCTGTTTATATATTTTTCAGTTATTTATAATAAGAAATAATTAATATCACTTATTTATAAAATTGCATTATATAATTAATGAATCCTGAAGAAAATAATGAAATAGCTATAAAAAAGTTTAGTATTTGGCTTTTTTTTAAACGATTAATTTTAGGTTTAATAATAAGTTTAGCTTCAGTTTTTTCGATAGGTATTTTGTTAGTATATGTTTACGAAGACGATGTGAAGTCTCTCATAATTAAGGAGTTAAATAAACATTTAAATAGTAAAATTACTGTTGAGCCACAAAATATTGATTTAACAATTATTAAATCATTTCCTAAATGTGCGCTTGAATTTAAAAACATATTAGCTTTAGAAAGCAAAAATTTTAAAACACAAGATACATTGTTATTTGCTAAACGATTATCATTAGCTTTTGACGTTAAGGATTTATTCAATAAAAATTATACTATAAACAAAATAGAACTAGAAGATTCTAAAGTTAATTTGAGGGTTGATAAAGAGGGCAAGGCAAATTATATAATTTGGCAAACTTCTGAAGGTCATTCTTCAAATGATAGTTTAAAGTTTGCTTTAGAAAACATTAGTTTATCAAATGTTATTTTTAGTTATAAAAATAATAAACAAAAAATTAAAATTTCGACAACGATTAATGATGTAGATTTTTCAGGGAAGTTCAAAGATGAAAATTATACTTTGAACGCTAATGGATTAGCATATGTTGATTTATTTCAGGTTCAAAAAGTGAAATATTTAAACCAAAAGAAGTTGAAGTTAAATGTAATTTTGGATGTTAAGGGAATAGTTTTTAATATTATAAAGGCTGACACAAAAATAAATTCTACTCTATTAAATAGTAAAGGTTCATTTATTATAAATGATAGCTTATTAAGTTTGGATATTTTTTTTAATGGAAATAATTTGGATGTTTCCTCAACTTTATCTCTTTTACCTGAGAAATTTCAAAATAAGATAAATGATTACGAGAGTGTAGGAACATTTTACGCTGAAGGTGAATGCCATTACAATATTGGGAAGCCATTTTCTTTAAAATCTAATTTTGGTATAAAACAAGCTAACATTACTTATAAGCCTAGTAATACTTCTTTAAGTAATGTGAATTTAGATGGAAGTATTGTTATAAACGAGAATAGAAGTTTTTTGAAATTAAATAATATTAACGCAAATTTAAAGAATAATAGTTTTAGTGGGAATTTGGAAATGACAAATTTTGAAGATCCATTTTTAAAACTAAATTTAAGCGCTAATACAAATTTAGAAGAACTTACACAGTTTTATCCAATTGACACCTTACAAAATCTGAGTGGAACAATTAACCTACATGCAAATATTGAAGGGATGATAAGCGAACTAAAATCAAATGCATTTAGTCCAAATATTGTAGCAAATGGAAAAGCTAGTTTAAAAAACATTAAAGCTCAATTTAAAAATTCAGAAAAAGAAATTAATATTCCTGAAGGTGAAGTTACATTACTAAATAGAAATTTAGAAGTATCTAATTTAAAATTAATTAAAGGAAATTCAGACGTTGTAATTGTTGGTGACATTCCAAATTTTTTAGAATATCTCTTTGATTCGCGAGCAAACTTAATTATAAATTCTACGGTTACTAGTAATAGCATTGAACTCGAAGATTTTTTATTTAAAAATGGAGGGGATTCTAAAAAGTCATTCGTATTTATTCCTCCCAATTTAGAATTAAATTTAGTTGTAATTTTAAAGAAATTATCATTTCAAAAATTTAATGCTTCACAATTAAGTGGGAAATTAATGTTGAAAAATCAAAAAATTGCGATAAATGATATATCTTTTTTGGCGATGGATGGAAATGTTTCAATGAATGCTTTCGCAGATGCCAGTAGCGATCATATTAAAATTTCGGGGGATTGTAATATTTCTAAAATTAACATTAAAGAAATGTTTTTTCAATTAAATAACTTCGGGCAAACAACTATACAAGATAAACACCTAAGAGGTTTTGCAACTGCAAATATTGATTTTATTGGTATTTGGGACAAGGAACTGAAAGTTGATTTAAATTCAATAAATGCAACTAGTAGTTTATTAATTGAGCAAGGTGAATTAATTGGATTTAAACCTTTAGAAAGTTTAGCAAAATACATTGATGTAAATGAATTGAAGCACATTAAATTCTCTTCGTTGCAAAGTGCTTTAGAAATAAAAAATAAAACGATTACATTACCTAAAACAACCATAAAATCTACAGCTCTAAATATGGAATTGTGGGGAAAACATACCTTTGATAATCAGATTGATTACCATATCCAATTATTAATAAGCGAGCTTCTAGCTAAAAAACCTCGTTCTAATAAGAGTTTTGATGAAGAATTATCGCTTGTTGAAAATGATCCTGAAAACAGACGGAGTGTGTTTATTTTAATGACTGGACCAATTGACAATCCAACCATTAAATATGATAGAAAAGGCGCCAAACAAAAGATTAAGGAAGATATTCAAATTGAGAAGCAAACAATTAAGCAAATATTAAAAGAAGAATTTGGCTTGTTTAAAAAAGATACCGTTAATTCAAATAAAAATAAGTCAAATAAAGCTGATCAGAAATTTCAAATAAAAATAGGAGATGCTGATTCAAAAAAAGATAAATCAATCCAGCCAAAAAAGAAGGATACAGATGATGAGGATTTTTAGATTGTTTTTAATTGTATAAATTTTAGTTTAATTCAAATTGATACATATAAATTGCTTTTTTTATTTATGTTAATATAGAGGTAATTATTTTATTTAAAGAACATTTTATTAAAAAATGACCATAGTATTGGCAACTTTAATACAAGCCTAAAAACAGATTTTTGATTTTGTATGTTAATTTTTTGTAACATACTTAGCTTTTTGTCGTGCCATTTTAGTTAATTTCTTACATATGTAAGTTTAGTTTTGTTTAACAACAACTCTTTGTTTGATGTATAATAAATAGTATTTACCTTGTATTATGCGAAATATAACCTATAAACTTAGCAACACATTTGAATTAATGCAGGTAAATTTGCAAAACGCATCTTATAATTATACTCAAAATCTTCTATTGGATCAGATTTTCAGTAAGTTTAATTTAATATTTTACGGAAATGTTCTTATCGATTTTAATCGAAATCTTCTAATTAGGGTAATTATTCTTTTTTGTAATAGCCTTGTTAATTCTTGTTTCTTGACTTTTGGAATTAATGAAAGTATAAATCTAAAATTCCTTAAAAAAAGATGGCGCTAATTTAATAAGAAGTAATAACTGATTAGAGAATACGAAATAAACCTGTAACCAACTATTAAAAATTTAGAATGAACGAGGAAACGGAACAAGAAATTACATCAGTATTAATTGTAGACGATCTATTAGAAAATTTAATAGCATTGGAGGCAGTCTTACAAAAAAGTAATTACCGAATTGATAAAGCTATTTCTGGCAAAGAAGCTATTGAAAAAATATTGCTCTTTGAGTATGATTGTATTTTATTAGATGTTCATATGCCTGGATTAGATGGGTTTGAAGTAGCTGAGATATTAGGACAAAACAAATTAACAAAAAGTATCCCTATTATTTTTTTAACAGCTTTAGTGAACGAAAAACAGTATATGCTTAAAGGTTATAAAATTGGGGTTGTTGAGTACTTGAATAAATCAATAGACTCAGATATTTTAAAAATTAAAGTTGATACATTTTCGAAACTTCATAAACAGAAAAAAGAGATAATTAGGTCTAACGAAGAAGCCAAAAAAATACACGGAATATTAGAAAGTCATTCTAGCGAAATGGGAGCTAGTATACGCTATGCAAAAAATATTCAAAATGCCATATTACCCAAAGAGGAAACATTCAAATATATATTTCCTGATGCGTTTGTGATTTACCAACCAAAAGATATTGTAGGTGGTGATTTTTACTGGGTGACAATTATACGTGGAAAAACAATTGTTGTTTGTGCTGATTGCACTGGACATGGTGTCCCTGGCGCATTAATGACTATGGTTGGCCATAATTTAGTAAAGCAAGCAGTTGAAGTTAAACAGTTATTGTCGCCAGCCGCCATTCTTGAATATATTAACAAAGCTCTAAAAAGTACGTTTAATCATCATAATTTAAATGGAAGAATCGCAGACGGCATGGAAGTTGGTATTTGTATTTTCGATTTTTCTACTAACATTCTCGAATATTCAGGAGCTCGAATCCCCTTATTGATTACAAAAAATGGTTTACCAGCCCTAATTAAACCTGACAATTTTAGTATCTCGTATGATACACCTATTAATAAAAAATTTACAGATCATCAATTTGAACTAAATAAAGGTGATTGTATTTATATGTTTACTGACGGTTATGCTGATCAGTTTGGTGGGGAAAACGATAAGCGTTTTATGAAAAAAAATCTTTTAAATCAAATTAGGTCGGTTATTGATGAGGAATTGGTGTCACAAAAAACTATTTTATTGAATGTTTTTGATGGATGGAGGGGAAAAACTACTCAAGTGGATGATGTTTTAGTTATTGGAATTAAATTATAGTGAATATAAATTTGATGGATATTAACAGCCATTTTAAAATACTAATTGTTGATGATAGATTAGAAAATCTTATCGCACTTTCTGCTGTATTAAAAAAAGAGGGGTTTTATTCAGACACTGCATTGTCAGGAAGCGAAGCCTTAAAATTGCTTCTTAAGAATAAATATGGACTCATCATATTAGATGTTCAAATGCCTGAAATGAATGGTTTTGAGTTGGCAGAATTAATTAAAGGAAATACTAAAACAAAGGATATACCGCTTATTTTTTTATCTGAAAATTCTTTTGGTAAAGAGTTTTCATTGAATGGTATAGTAGTGGGTGCGTTAGATTATTTAATAAAACCTGTAGATGTGGCCCTGTTGATTTTAAAAGTTAATAATTTTCGCAAGATGCATCTAGTTTCTGAAGACTTAGTAGAAACAAAAAAAACATTTGAAAAAAAGGCGATACTTGCTCAAATCTCATATGAAGATCTTTATTTTTCGCTACCTCAAGAGGTATTTATAATTAACAAAGAAGGTTTAATTATAAGCATTAACCGTTTTAATACATTGTTTTGTGGACTAAAAGCAAGCGAATTGTTAAATCGGCATTTTTCAATTTCACCATTTTTGAAAGAAATTTTAGGCGAAAATAATGGTAATGCTATATTAAGATATTTTACTGAAGATTCTAAACTCAAAAAAAATATTGAATTTAAAATTGAACGAATTGATAAAACAATTTTTTATGGTCATGCAGTCATTACATCCGCAATCATTGAAGGAAAATTTCATATTCAAGTTTCTATTTATAATGAAACAGAAATTAAAAAGCAAGAATTGTTTTTAAAACAGATTAATGATAGTGTAGCAGTCAAAACTGGCGCATCCTATTTTTCTGAATTTACAAAATTTTGTTGTGAAGAATTGAATGTAAAATACGCGTTAGTTGGTAATTATATTAAAGATCAGCATTCAATTGAAACGATTTCATTTCGGAGTGGAAATAATGAATTACCAATATATAAATACAATTTAAAAAATACACCATGCAGTTTGGTTTTAAATGGTGAAGCTTGTGTATATCCAAAAAATGTGCAATTGTTTTTTCCAAATGATGAAGATTTAAAAACATTTGGAATAGAATCCTACCTTGGAATGCCATTAGTCGATGAAAATAAAAATCCTTTAGGTATTATTGTTTTACTCGATGATAAGCCTATGGAAGATGCATTGCAAAAAGAAAAATTAATTTCGTTTTTAGCCCCAAGAGCAGCAAATGAATTAATAAGTGCAAGAGTAAATTCAAAATTAAAAAAAAGTGAAGAACGATTTCGCACATTGTTTGAACAAAATTTGGCTGGGGTTTACAGAGCAAATTTGGAGGATATTATTATAGAATGTAATGATTCCTTTGCACAAATAATTGGTTTTAATAAGGCAAATGATGTTATTGGAAAACATATCTGCGAATTATACGAAAATATCTCTCATCCCAATTTTAACGAAAAGCTTCGGGAATATGCTGGCAAACTTACTTTGGAAGAGGTTATTATAAAAAAGAAAAATGGTGAAAATGTTTATTTACTTGAAAATGCTTATTTTATTTATAACAAACTTGGATCAGAAAAATATTTAGAAGGGACAATAATAAATATTACTGAACGGAAGAAAATAGAGGAGAAAATAAATGAAAGTGAAAAAAGATATAGAGGATTATTTGAGATAATGAACGATGGTTTGTTATATTCTGATTCCAATAATATAATTTTAATGGTTAATTCGAGTTTTTGTGAAATGGTGGAATATACAAAAGAGGAATTAATTGGTCAAAACGGATATTATTTACTGCATGACGATATAATACGCAGCCAATTAATAAGAAAATTGAATGATAGAAAAGAGGGTAAGTCTGAACAATATGAGCTAGAATTTATTACAAAATCCGGAAAAAGAATACAAACAAAAATAAACGCATCGCCTAGTTATGATCCTGATGGTAATTTCACTGGCGTTTCATCGTTGATATCAAATATTACCGAGCAAAAACTTTATGAAAAAAAACTATTGTTTTCAAAAGAAAAATTTGAATCTGTTGTAAATAATATCAATGATGGACTTTTTCAAATTGATTTGAAAGGTAAGGTGACCTATTATAATCAGAAATTTCTTGATATATTTGGGTTATCTGTTAATTGTATGGATGACTTGTCAATAGATAGTTTTACGGCTAAGGAATATCATCAAGAAATGTTTGAAAGACATTTTACAAGGATTACAGGTGGCGAAGTAGATGAAATTATGCATTATGAAGGAATACACAAAAATGGAAACCGGATATGGATTGAATCAAAGATTAAACTTCTTAAAGAAAATAATATTATAATAGGAACACAATCAATTTTGCGCGATATTACAGAACGTAAAAAGCAAGAAGATCAATTAAATAAAACTGTTAAGGAACTAAATAATCGAAATAACGAATTAATGCAATTTAATTATATCGTATCTCATAATTTAAGATCTCCAATTGCTAATTTAATTGGTTTGTCAACTTTATTAAATGTTCCTAATATTAAGGAAGATGAAAAATCAAAAATTTTAGATTACATCCACCAATCTGCTTTAAAAATGGATGATCAGATAAAAGATTTAAATGTTGTACTAGCCACTCGATCTGCTCTAAATGAAATAAAAGAGAAAGTATCTTTCCCATTATTAATTCGAAGTATTTGCAATACTTTTTCTGAACAAATACGCGAATCTGAAATAGTGATTAAAACAAATATACAGGATGATGCATCAGAAATATTTAGTATTAAAAGTTATTTAGAGAGTATTCTTTATAATTTAATTAGCAATGCAATTAAATATAAATCTAATTCCAGAACACCAGAGTTGATGATGGAAATATCTAGGCAAAAAGAGTTTTTTGTAATAAAAATGATTGATAATGGTTGTGGTATTGATTTAAATTTATATGGAGATTATGTTTTTGGTTTGTACAAACGTTTTAAATTAGACATTGAGGGCAAAGGATTAGGTTTACACATGACAAAAAATCAAGTAGAGGCTTTAGGGGGTACAATTACTGTTGAAAGTTTATTAGATAAAGGAACCGTTTTTTCTATCATATTACCTGTTTAACTAAATAGTACATGAAAAATATTTTTATAATAGATGATGATTTTACAAATAATTTTATTGCAGAGATTTTGATAAAATCTGTGTTTCCTGAAATAAAACTATTGGCATTTACGAGCCCAGAACAAGCATTATTAACTTTAAGTAATATAAACCTAGCTCAGGACGATATAATTTTATTGGATTTGAATATGCCAGAAATGGATGGTTTTCAATTTATAGAAAAGTTTAATGAGAAAAAATTAAATTGCCGCGTATTTATTTTAACTACATCTTTAAACCCTTTAGATAAAGAATTAGCAGAATCAAAAACAGTAGTTTGTGGTTATATATTGAAGCCATTAACTAAAGAGAGGATAGCAAGTTTTAATAGCTTATACTAATAATTACTGTATAATCTTTATTAAAACAAAAATTATTTTTTGGAAATAGTGATGAAATTAATTGAAAGTTTTATTGAATATCAATTTTAGAAACTGTTCGAATGACTCCTAATACCAATTGCAATTATTTTTTTAATCCAATTAAAAAAAATAATTAATAATTGGTAATACAGATACTACATGAAAATTATACAATGAGTCTTTGATGAAATTGGACTATGGTTTATGTGTATTCAGTATTATTAGTTTGGTTTATCAAAAAAATGACATCACTTTTTGAAATATAAATTAATTTTGTTTTGTATAAAAAAAAGCGAGAAGGTTAACTTCTCGCTTTTTTCGTTTTAGGTTTTACTCATTTTCCAGCTGGACTTTTAAAAAAGTCAATTTGTTTTTTGTTATTAGGATCTAATTCTTTAATGATTGTAAAGTACTCTTTAGATTTTGCATTATCTTTCATTACTAAGTAATGGTAACCCAAATACTCACAAGCTTCAATTACGTTTAATTTAACTCCTGCCCTTTCTTCTGGCTTAACCAAAGTTAAAGCTTTTTCATAATGCGGTTTTGCTAACCATTTTTCGTTTTTCAAATCTTGCTGAACGTTTGCTTTCCCTCTCCAAAAATAAGCAGTAGCAAAAGTTGGAATTGCTTGAGTAACTTTAGAAAAACAAGTATCTGCTTTCACGAAATCTTTTGGTCCAAAATAATAAGCACGACCCATTTCAAAATAATCTTGTCCCGATAAGTTTTTTGGATCTCCTGCCATTTTCTTTTCGAAAGTAGCAATTGCTTTATCATATTTTTTTGCTTTCATGTATGACTTAGCAATTTCATTAGTTATTTCTCCTGCTAATTTAGGGTCCATTTGAGCAGCTTTTTCCATTTCAATTACACCTAAACTATCCTTACCTGTTTTTGCTAATAATATACCTTTATATTTATAGTCAGTTGCTACGTATTTAAAATTTGGTACTGTTGAAGTTTTTTCAAAGAATTTTGTAATAGACGACAAGCCTTTATTATAAGCTTCTTTATCTGTTACGTTTCCTAATTCTGCATAAGAATACCCCAACATTCTATCTAAATAAAACTTTGTGTTTCCTGCCTTTTGCAAATTTTCTAATTCTCCAATTGCCTCAGTATATTGTTTATTACTGAATAAAAATGAAGCATAACGCTCACGTGCATCTAAACTATTATTAAGCTCTAAGTATTTTTTATAGCTTTCAACAGCGTTTGCTTTTTGTCCTGCTTTATAATATAATTCAGCCTTCTCACGGTATGCAGGAGCATAATTAGGATCAATAGCTTGAGCTTTTTTATATAAATCTAAAGCTAATTGGTAATTTTGTCCACGTTGGTATAATTTACCGGAACGCAAATCACCCTTTGGCGATGTTGGATTTAATTCTGTTGCTTTATTGTAATTTTTAACTGCTGGCCCTCCATCAGTTGGATTTTTCTCTAATAAAGCATCACCCATTAATAAATAGGAGTCTTGATTTTTTGGTTCAAGTTTAATAGCAGCGTTTAATAAATTAATTGCTTCATCTAAACTTTTTTGTTCAGCCTCGATATAAATTTCGGCAGTTTTACGCATTACTTCAGCATTTTTATTAGCACCTAAAGTAGAAGCTTTAAATAATTGTGCTTTTGCTTCTGCTTGTTTGCCTGAATACCAAAGTACTTTGCCTAATCCAACATAATTTAAAGGATTTGTCGCGTTTAATTCCACACCTTTTTGGTAAAATATGTTTGCAGAATCCATATCTCCTTTTTTAAAATAATTTTCTCCACAGTAAAAATAATTTTCACCCTTATTTGGTTCTCTAGCAATAATTGCTCTAAAATAATTACCACCTAACTCAAAGCGCTCATTATCAGTTTTTGTAATTGCTTCTTGCAAGGTTTGTGCAAATGATGTATTTGCTAAAATAATTGCTGTGCTTATTAACGTTATTTTTTTCATAAAATAGTTTTCTATTTATTGTGTTGTATTTATTTTACCACTGATTATTTCGAATACTAACTGGTTGTTTAAATTATTTTCAATCCCAAATATACTTATTTTAGAAGGATCAACAATTAATTTAAAATCTACTCTATAATTTTTCGAATCGTTTTTATCAGAAAAATTTAAAGGATCATATTGGGCAATACATGGTATTGTAATATTATTTATAGTAAGTTGACCTTCCATTTTATAATCTTTTTCATCATTTAAATGCTGGGTAAACAAATATAAATTTCCTCCTAAATTGCCTTTGAATAAAAATGGCTGAACACCTTGAGCACGAATGATAGAATCAGTTTTTATATTACCAGATTTTAATGTTGATAAATCAGCGTTTAACGTAAAATCACCATTTGATAAGTTTAATATCAGATATGAAAATTCAGTATTCGCATCAAATTGTTTACCCTTTTTATCTTCGGAAATAACAAGTAGTCTGGATTGCGTTAAATAATAATTACTAACTTGAGCTTTAACAGTCGAATTTAAAAAAAATGATAGAATAATTATTTTTATTGCGATTTTTAATTTCATTAAAACTGGTTAAGGTATTATTTCCTCTGTAAAAATTATAATGTGCAAGTTACAATTTAAAAATTTCAATTAACCTGCCAAAATCACATTTGGTAATGATATTATTCATTTTTTTAACATTATTTTACAAAACACGTTATAATTATATGCTAAAATAAAAAAGACGAGTTAATAGTTTAACTCGTCTTTGTATGTTTTTTTTAATTAAAATTTATAATTCAATCCTAACCCTAGTACTTGTTTAAATTGAACATCTGGTCCGATTGTGCCTTTTTGATCACCCGCACTACGAAGCAATTTAATATCATCATCGTAAATTAATTGAGTTGCTAAAGTTGCAGAAATAAATTTATTTACTTTAAATGTTGTTAACGTAGTCCAGTTTACATCAACATTTCCTGGGTTTGTAACGTAATTTGTAAATAATTCTAAAACAGTTTGAAAAGTAATGTTATCCATCACTTTGGTTTGATATTGCATTTTTATATATGCTCCAAATTCTTCACGGTGAGTTTTATATTTTGTGGTTATTTTAGTAGGATCGTTTGGATCTAAATATTCATCTTTTTGAACACCAAAAGCTCCAACTTTAGCCAATTGAGCATCATTTACAAACGTGAATTTTCCTGTTATAGGAGAAACAAAAAACGAAAAATGGTTATTTGGTTTATAATCTAATCCTAAAGCAGCTAAGCCATAGCCAGGAGCCATAAACTTTGAAATATAAACAGAATCATTAGGATAGTTGTATCCATTTGCAAATTGGGTTCTAAAATCAACTAATGCTGAATAATACCAACTTTTAAATGCATGACGACCATATTTTGAGGTTAGTTGTATTTTATCATCATTTTTCCACCAGTGTTTGTTATCTCCTTGTTTAATTACACCATAACCTAATTCTAAATTATTATCCCAAGTTGTATTTCCACGTTTATATTTCGCAAATACATTTACTAATCCCCCCACAGAAATTGAATTATTTCCACCTGCTGCCCAATTAGTTAATGATACTTGTTGTCCGTTTATGGCAATGATTCCACCAATCCTCCAAGGTTTAACAGAATCAGCAGCCATTGATATTAATTTATCAGTTTCTGCTTGTAGTTTCGCCGCATCATCTTTTGTAACTTCTTGAGAAAATAAACTAAATGTTATTGTAAGTAAAGTAATCGATAAAAAAATTTGCTTCATAATGGTCTTGAATTTTAAAAATGCAAATCTAGTAAAACATCTATTAAACCAAAACTTTATAAATTATCAAATTGTTAATTATCTAATTCTTTAGTAATAGCAATCGATGTGCTTATAAATTGGATAAATTTAGGCTTAATTGGCTTGAATTTTATACCATTTGGTGGTATTCGCTGGGTCAACAGTAGTAAGTGTTTGCACTACTTTTGTTTTTTCGTCAGGAAGGCCTTTTGAAAAAATATTAACAATTTCATCTGCTTTAGCATTAAAAAATAGCTCCATTACAAATGTGGCAGGTCTGTTTTTATAAACGCCCACTAACAAATCCATTGATTTCAATATTTCACTTCTTCCTTCATCAGGTTTATCAAACATAATATCTAAACCAAGTCTATGATATCTGTACATACATTCTCTAATAGGAATAAACACTGGCTGTAAGGCATTTTCAGGAATCCAATATCTATTTTTATTTGATTCTTGTGATTTCCAACCAATATCACCTGAACTTTGAGCATTAGCAACAATTATTTGAGCTTTTTGAAAATATTCTGTTCCTCCTAAACTTGAAAATGTATCGTAATCATTTGCTAAAATAATATAGGCGTAATATGATAAAACCGAAGTTAAGTTTGTAGAAAATGTATTTAAGTTAAATTCTAATTGTTGAAACTGCTGATATTTGAAAGTGAAGTTTTCGTCTATGTAATTTACGGCTGGCGAAAAGTAGGAGCTTTTGAAGATTGGTCTTCTGCTTTGAACTTGAATCGTTGCTTTATAATCGTCGGTGCTTATTTTTTGAGTTACATTTATTAAAATCGAACAATCAATTCGTTCTGAAGTTGTGTAATTATCTTTTGTCCATTTTGTGTTATTCATAAACTCAAAAATGGCTTTTTGTAATTGTTCAAAAATTTGTTTTTCAGTCGTTCCTTGTATTTGTGGGGAGGCAACTGTTACTTGGCAATTTAATTCTTGGGCAACTATTCCTGATGAATAGCAGAAAATTAGTATGAATATATATTTAAACATCTTTTTTAATTAATTGAATTGTAAAGTTTACAATGTCTTTAGCAACTTCTTGTTTTGTTTTTAACTCAAAATTAGTTAAATTATTGTGTTTGTCAATAATTGTTATTTTATTGGTGTCAACTCCAAATCCAGAACCTTTTTCAGTTGCTGAATTTGCTATAATAAAGTCAAGATTTTTTTTGATTATTTTGTCTTTTGCGTATTCAATAATATTATCGGTTTCTAATGCAAAGCCAATTAATAATTGTGACGTTTTTAGTTTTCCTAATGTCTCAAGCACATCAACTGTTTTTGTAAGTGCTAAATTAAATTCAGCATCCTTTTTTTTAATTTTAGTTGATGATACTTCAACTGGTTTATAATCTGCAACAGCAGCGGATAGTATTGCAATATCACAAGTTGTAAAAGCCGTTTGGCAAGCATTCAACATCTCTTCAGCACTTTCAATAGCTATAATTTTAACATTTACCTGACTAGGCTTTTGATGCGATGGCCCTAAAACTAAGGTAACTAAAGCACCTTGTTTCGCAAATTCATCTGCAATAGCAACTCCCATTTTTCCTGAAGAGCGGTTTCCAATAAATCTAACTGGGTCAATGGCCTCATAGGTTGGCCCTGCATTTACTAAAATAACTTTGCCAATTAATGGTAATGTGCTTTGTATATCTTTTTTAATAAAATCAATAATAAATTCAGGTTCTGCCATGCGACCTTCTCCTATTAATCCACTTGCCAATTCGCCAAATTGCGCATTTATAACTATGTTTTTATTATTTTTTAAAATTTCTAAATTTTTTAAAGTTGTTGGATGTTGATACATATCCAAATCCATGGCTGGAGCAACAAATACATTACATCTTGCTGATAAATAACAAGCTGTTACAATATTATCACATATTCCATATGCAAATTTCGCTAATGTATTTGCTGTTAATGGTGCAACTACAAATATGTCAGCCCATTCGGCAAGTGCAACGTGATTATTCCAATTATTCGAAGAATCAAAAAAGTCAGAAATTACATCATTTTTACTTAATACTGAAAGTGTTTTTGAGCTAACAAATTCCTCAGCAGATTTTGTCATTATTACTTTAACTTCTGCTCCTTCTTTAATAAATAGCCTAACTAAATGAGCACATTTATAAGAGGCGATTCCGCCTGTTATACCAAGTAAAATATGTTTGCCTTTTAACATTTTAGGGACTAAAGATAACAAATTAAATATAAAAAAAGAGTCATTTTGAATGGTATCAAAATGACTCAAATAAATAGAAATTAAGCGGAAGAATTACTGTTTAATCATTTTTTTATATAATACTTTTTCGTTTAACTTAATTTTCACTAAATACGTCCCGCTACTTAAATTTAATGAACTTGCATCAATTGTTTTATTAAAAACACCAGCGCTTTCTTTTGTTTGATAATAAGCTATTTCTTTACCTAATGCATCAATTATAGTAAGTTCAACATTACTGTCAGAAGTTAGGTTTAACGAAATCAAAAATGTATTTGAAAAAGGATTTGGATAAATACTTATCTGGTTACTTTCTGTGATATTTGAAATTCCAGCAGTAAGAGTTATTGTTTGACCGTTTGTGCTTACTACTGGGCTTTGTAAACCTGCTCCGTTTTCTGATTTCACATTAAAGAAATAGGTTGTCCCTAACGTAAGGGTTAAACTTTTCGCCGTAACTAAAGTATCTCCCCAATTACTTGTCCAACCTAATGTGTTTGTGAAGCCAGGGGCTGTGCCAATTGAGTACCAGTATTTTGCAATATCCGAATTTGGATCTTTTGAAGAAGACCAATTTGCAGAAAGAGAATCACTTGTCGCAACCACATTAATATCTGATGCTTTTCCATCATTAATGTTCGCAATTGTAGTAGGATTTGTCCAGTCAACATTTAAATCTTCGTAATCGATAGTAGATAAATTTCCAGCAAAATCATTAACTATTGATTTTACTTTGGCTCCAAATTGAATTGGGCTAGGGTTTTGATATCTGGCATCATAAGCATTGCCTGGGCCAACAGAAACAGTTACTGATGTTGTTGGACGCGATCGATATACTTTAATTTCATCCAGACTCCAAATGCAATTCCCACTTCTAAACGAAATATAGTCACCAACAGTGTGCGGTGTTGGGTCTGTCCAGGTTGCTATTTTTGTTAAATTTTGATATACATCAATTTTACCTGAAATACGATCAAAAATCACTTTATAATCATACCATTGCCCTGGAATAATTGTACATGTTGGACTTACTTCTAAAGTAAAAACATTATTTATAGTTTTATAAACTTCAACAGTAGCTGTGTTTGTAATAGCTGATGTGCCTAATCTAAAATAAACAAAGTAGGAATTATATCGATTTGAAGAATCTGGTCTATCAACAAAAAAGTGGAAACCAGCTCTGCGGTTTGTACCAGAACCAGCGATTTTTCCTTTAAAGTTATATAAATATCTGTTAGATAAAGTTTGGGTTAAGGCAGCATATATATTTGTATTTGAGGCTGCAAGACTTACTTCGTCAGTTTGTTCTAAAGCATTTGTGTTTATAATCCAAGTTCCTGTTTTTTGAGTCCATTCAGGGTGAATTGCTAAGTCAAAATTATCTGAAAAAAATCCATGAGTATAATTTCCTCTCCATTCGGTAGCATTATAATCTAAAACTTGGTAAAAACTTTTTTCTAATCCAGAACCACCAGTATCAGCATCGGTAAAAGATGCAGTAAAGTTTGCTGTTTTCCATGCACCAACCGTCGAAATGGTAGTAGTTGGAGCTATTGCATCAACCGTACTTGTTACCACTGCATTTGTTGTATATGTTGCAGCCCAACCAAGTTGTGTTGTTGCGCAATCAGAACGGAATTCGAATAATAAACTAGATCCTGATGAATTTATAATTCCAGGAGAAACATTGTTTGTGTATTTTCCTATTAATGTTGAACTAGTTGAACTTCCATCATAAATAAATAAATAATCAAAATTATTTTCTAAACTAAAAGCTGTAAAATTCATACTAATTGAAGTAGCACCTGCAGGTTGAAATAACCATAATTTTCGTTCGTCGTTTGAGTAATTTGCACCCGCACCGCCTGTATCATAAAATGTTCCAGAAGTTGCAACAATAGTTGTTGTTACGGGCGAATTATTTAGCATTTTATAATATTTTTCCCAATTCCAATAAGGGCCAGGATCATTATGAGTTTGACTTGGAAACATTTGATGCCCTTTAATTTTTACGCAAGTCCCTTGCAAACAAGATGCTGTTGAACCACTACAACCTGGACCAAAATAGCAACGTAATGGATTAATAGAATAGCCTGCGCACATATCTCTTACTAAATCAGTACTTCCAACAAACATAGCATTAGTATACCATGAACCAGTTGAATTATAACCTTCATGCTCAATTCCTAATGTATAAGGGTTTTCAGATCCAATATGCCATGCTTTATTACTCTCTAACACCATTTGTGTCACTTGTCCATCAGAACTACGAATAACGTAATGCGCACTTGCACTTGCAGCGCAGTTTTTAAACCAGGAAATACAGCCAGCATAACTTCCCTCAACATCATGTATTGCCACCATTGTAATTGCTGTTCCAGCACGCGAACTATAATTGCACGTAGTTGGATTCCATAGGGCAGGAGGATAGTCAACAGATGCCACAGAACTAATTCCTCCAGATGATCTATATGTAGCTCCAGTTCCGCTAGTTATTGTTGTTGGGTTAATAATGACTTTATTTGAACTTAATACTTCATAATTTGTCCCAAATACAATTTGTAAATCAATGCCATAATCGGGGAAGCCATAAAAATCTTGAAATTCTCCTTTTGATAAAAACCAATACAATTGATACAATTGAGAATTCATCGCGAAATCTGTTTGTAAATCAGCTAATAACGGCAATTCGCTTAAGGCAATAAAAATAGGTTTATAATCTGCAATGTTATTGCCCGTAATGCTTTGTTGCGCCTGCAAAACAGAAAATGCTTTTGCATAAGCTAAAATGTTTTTTTCAGGATTTGATTTGATATCATTTACCGAAAAATCGGATAAGCCAGAAACCGTTATTAAATTGTTTCTAAAATAACCTTTGCCATCTTCAGTTAAACCCATTACGCCAAATGCAGTGGGATATCCAATACAACTTGGTTCAACACTTACATTTAAATGCTCAAATCTACTTTGCGAAAAAGCAACTGATTCTAACACACCTTTTGGTATTGAAGGGTTTAATAAGTAAGCCTTTCGAAAAGAAGCTTCGTATGGATTTGGAATTAATAAATCATTATCTGAATTTGAAAATGATTGAAAGCACAATAAGGTTGAAATTAAAAGTATTAGTTTTTTCATAGGTATATATTACAATCGTCTAAAGTATGACATATAATGTTAAGTAAAAACTAAATATTTTAGCTAAACTAGTTTAGTGTTTTATTTTAATAAAGATTTAACAATTATGATTTTAAGTATGTTTTGAATTGGTATTTTTTGAAAAAAATTTGGTATTGTTTTTAACAATACTCCCTTATTTTACTTGTTACTTGCAATCAAACAAATAAATACAGACCTTTACCAATCGTATGAAAAAGAAAGTTGAAATTCTATCACCTGCTAAAAATTTAGTTCAAGGAATAGCTGCCATTAATGCCGGTGCTGATGCTGTATATATTGGCGCACCTCAATTTGGAGCCCGCTCTAATGCAACTAATTCTCTGGTAGATATTGAAGAATTGGTAAAATATGCTCACTTATTTAAGGCTCAAGTTTTTGTAGTAGTAAACACTATTTTGTACGATCATGAATTAGAAGATTGTAAAAAATTAATCCATACATTATATGCAATAGGCGTAGATGCTTTAATTGTACAAGATATGGCTATTATGGAAATGGATTTGCCTCCAATTGTTATTCATGCTAGTACTCAAGCAAATAACAGAGATCCTAAGCATGTAAAATTCTTGAAAGATGCTGGAATGAAACGTGTAGTGCTGGCCCGAGAATTAAATTTGGATCAGATTAAAGATATTAGTAAAGAAACTGATGTTGAATTAGAATTTTTTGTTTCAGGTGCACTTTGTGTTTCTTTCAGTGGTAATTGTTATATGAGTATTGCTAATGGAGAAAGAAGTGCGAACAGAGGTTCGTGCGCACAAAATTGCCGACTGCCTTATAATTTAGTCGATGGGACTGGAAAAACCTTAATAGCAAATAGTCATTTATTATCCATTAAAGATTTAGACTTAAGTAATCAGTTACCAAATTTAATTGAGGCGGGTATCACATCTTTTAAAATCGAAGGACGATTAAAAGATATGGTGTATGTTAAAAACAACACCTCTTTTTTACGAAAAAAATTAGATGCGTTTTTAGAAAATAACGAAACCTATCAAAAAGCATCATCTGGTAGAACATTTTACAACTTCGAAGCAGAAATGGATAGAAGCTTCAACAGAGGTTATACAGATTATTTTGTAAACAAGAGAACCGAAAAAATAGGCTCTTGGGAAAGTCCAAAATCACAAGGGCAATTAATAGGGAAATTGTTAGAAGTAAAAGCCAATGGTTATGTTATTGAGAATAGCGATTTATTAAATAATGGTGACGGACTTTTTTTTCTCAACGAAAATAATGAACCAGATGGCGCACAAGTAAATATCATTATTAATAACATTGTTGTTCCAAACACATTTAAAGCTTTAAAACCTGGAACTATAATTTATAGAAATTCGGATGCTAATTTTAATAGGCTAGTAGAAAGGGATGATAGTGCAATCCGTAAAATTGGCGTTACATTTAAATTTACAGAAACAAATACTGGATTTCAATTATTAGCTATTGATGAAGATGGACACGAAAGCATTTCAACTTTTGATTCAGAAAAAGAATTAGCAAAAAATGAAGAGTCAACGATTCCAAATATCAAAAAAAATCTTTCTAAAACTGGTAATACGCCCTTTATTATAGATGATATAGAAGTTGAATTTTCGAAAAATTGGTTTTTACCAATTTCTAAAATAAATGAAATTAGAAGAGTTGTATTAGAACAACTCATTGACATCCGAATAAATGACTATAAGCGTTCAGAAATTCAAATAAAAAAAACAGATCATCCATATCCAGTTTCTCAATTAGATTTCACATACAATGTTTCTAATAATTTAGCACGTACATTTTATAAAAGACATGGCGTAACCGATATTGAAAAAGCATTTGAATTACAATGGGATCCAGGAAAATCGCGAGTAATGGTTACCAAATATTGTGTTAAATATGAATTGGGAAAATGTGCCCGTTTCCAAAAAGAAACTATGGGCGAAAAAGTGGTTGAACCACTTATTTTAAAACAAGGTGAATTAGAATATAAATTAAAATTTAATTGCAAACCTTGCGAAATGGAAATTTGGGAAAAAGATGCTGAACTAGAATTTGAAGACGAAGATTAATATTTAGTCTGAAAGGAAATTTAATTTTACAAATTTCTGTTTTTAAATAATCTTTGTTATTAAGGCTTTGGGCGTTCCCTTCGGGCGGCCTTTTCGCTCCAATCTTTTGCTAAAAAGCAAAAGGATTTCCACTGCAAAACCTAACGCAATTTTTTATAACCATGTAATTTACTTTCCATAGCAGAGATAGCTTTTCACAATAAATATGACAAGTATTGCTACAAAAAACAGACCAATTGAAATTGAGATTATTTTGTCTTTATTTTTCATTATTAATCTAAGTTACATACTTTTTTAATGAAATTTAGAATCAAAATTTAAAAATTAAATGAAATGATGAAATTATTTTTCTCAAAAATGGTTGTAAATAATCAATATTGAGTTACCCAATTTAATTTGTATTTTTGAGTAACATCATTATACTATGTCTGAAATTAATAAAGATCAACAAATAGAAAGCCTTGAAGAAAAGGTAACGCATTTAAGTCGTATGCTAGTAAAGTCATTTGGTTATGCTGAGCAAGACCCAGATACTTTTTTACAGAATGCTCGCCGAACTACAGAAGCCATTTGCCGATTTATGTACACCAAAGAATTGGGTGAGCCAAAAGGCAAAATGATGCTGAATGATTACGGTAGAGAATTATTAAATAAAAAAATAATTCCAGATAAAATTGGAATTTTAATCGGTACGATTCAAACCTATGGTAATTACGCTGCTCATGCCCAAGATGATTTATCGGAGGCAACCCGCGAATGGATTGCGCCTTGCCAAACTGCGTTAGCAAGTTTAACCAACTGGTTTTTTCTTGAATATTTAAAAGGCAATGTGCCAAATGAATTGCTAACTCCTATTCAAAGTTTTGCTGAGCCTACAGGTCATTCAAACGTAAGGGAATCACCAGCAGTTGCAACAAAAAAAATGTCGCTCGTTTCTATCTTATTAATAAGTATTGCCGTTTTAGTGATTGGAGTTTCTGCCTTTTATTTGATAACCAAAGATAAATCAACGAGTATTGAAAAGGCTGATATTGTTCCAATTACATCTTCTGAAAATGTTGTAAAGCAACAGGAAGAAATGGTTGACAATTTAAACAGCACAACTCCAAATGCAGATGCAAAACGAATTGCAATTTTATATTTTGATAATGGTTCTGATAACGCTGAACTATCTCGTTTAAGAAAAGGTTTAGCGGACATGCTTATTTCTGATTTATCAAAAATAAAAATGTTAAATGTAATTGAACGTGCTAGATTAGAAGAAATACTAAAAGAGCAAAAATTAAATAATTCGAAAGAATTTGATGCATCAACTGCCAGTAAAGTTGGAAAGCTTTTAGGTGTACAATATATTTTGACAGGAGCATTTTTTGATTTAATGGGAAGTATGCGAATGGACGCGCGGATTATAGATGTTGAGACTGGGAAAATTATTAAAAGTGAAGGTATTGATGGCGCAACAAATACATTTTTTGATTTAGAAAAAAAATTGGTTGTGAAAATTGCTGGTGGTTTAAATGTTGATTTATCTAGTGATAAAACTAGTGATACAGAAGTGAAACAGGCATCATTAAGTTACGAAACATCTTTGCTTTTTTCTGATGGATTAGATCAAATGGATAAAGGAGAGAATTCGAAAGCAATAGAAACATTTAAAAAAGTGCTGAAAAAAAATCCTGATTTTGTGCCCGCACAACAAGCTCTTAATAAATTACAGAAAAAAGTATAATGAAAAAAGGAGTCCTGTTTTTTATAAGTTTATTTTTTGCGTTTTATACTCATGCAAAAACTATTGCTATTTCCTATTTTGATAATTCGAGTGGTGATGCTAAATACAATGCCTTATCAAAAGGTATTGCTGATATGTTGATTACTGATCTTTCTAAAATAAAAGGTGTAACAATTGTTGAACGTGAAAAATTAGAAAAATTAATTCAAGAAATAAAACTAGGCCAATCAAAATATTTCGATCAAGCAACGGCTCAAAAATTAGGAAAAGGATTAGGCGCTCAAAATATATTAACAGGTTCGTTTTATATCCTTGATAACATTATTCGTATGGATGCGCGTTTAATAGATGTAGAAACCGGTGGCGTTATATTTGCGGAACAAGTGAGTGGAAATAAAAATAATTTTTTCGCACTTCATCAACAGTTGGCAAATTTATTAGCTAAGAAATTAAATATTCCTTATAGCCCAGATTTAAGTGGATTATACAAAGCGAATGAAGAAGTAACGTTAGCAGAAGTAGTAAATTTTTCGAATGCTATTGCCTTACAAGATGATGGAATGAATGCAGACGCTAAACAATTGTTGGAAAAAACAATAAAAGCTAATCCAAAATTTCATTTTGCACAAAATAAATTAGATGAAATAAAAGAATGGTTAAAAAAAATTGAGATTGAAAGAGAAAGGCTAATTATGGAAGAGTTGAAAAATACCATATATAGCTTAGATCCTGCAAACGAAAAATTTGGAATGCAAATCAGTAATGTTTGGACAACCCTTTTATCCTCATATAAATACAATCAATTACTTTCATTTAATAATTCGTTAAGAAAAAAGAATTTAGATGATAAGAAAAAAATATATGGCGAAGCTTCTCCTTTAACCTTGGGTGAAATGATGTTATTTTATGATTGCACGGCTTTAAGTGCATTAAAAAAATATGAAGAAGTAATTGATGTAGGTAAAAAATTTATTACAAATTACCCAACTAGCATGTATTTTCAAAGCATTAAAATGAATTTGGAACAAGCAATTAAAGAATTGGAGCAACGTAATGTTGGTAAAAAAGGAATTGAAACCAAGTTAGCAGGTGAAGCGTTAGATGGCTATCTGACTTACTTAAACCGTTTGGAATGGAAATCTAATTTGCAATTTGTAGATGAAAGAGAATATAAAAATTATTTAAGTATTTATAAATCGCAAGTATTAAGTAGCAATAAAGAAACGATTGAAATTTGGGATGAAAGTAGTAAGCTAAATGAGTTTACAGAGTTTTTTGATGTAGCGGTTCAATACAGAGATATTAGAACAATGGAAGAAATCGTTTCGGTTACGAAGCAATTATTTACAGAAACAGATGATCAAGATCGTGTTTTTAGTTTAGAAAATAAATTAGAAGATTTTAAAACTAAAACGATTGAAAAAGCAGATAAAATAAAAGAGTTGGAAAGCATAGCAAAAAAAGGCTCAAAAGAGGAAATGGAAAAAATTATTAAGTGGCATTTTAGTAATGAGCAATATAATCGTCCTGATTTACTTTTAACAATCTGCGAAAATTATGTAACAAAATACAAACCAAGTAATGAAAGCGAAGCAGAAATAAGTTTAAATGCTTGGGACGGATTAATCAGTAATACTGGAAAATTAAAGAGTATAGATGAAGCTAAAAAATTAGTTGAAACTCTAAAGGGAAAAGCAGATGACTTTAAAACTTATAAAATTATTTATGATAAAGAACTTAGAGAAATAAATCAAGACGTAAAAAACTTACAAAACGATTATACAAATTATCAAAAGAATTTTAAAAATAATGATCCAATGATTTCAGTGCTCGAAAATTACGCTACTATATATAAAGATAATCATCAATATACAGAAGAAGCTTATACTAGAAAGCAATTAATGGATTTGTTTAAATTGGATGCAGATAAAGAGCCTTTACAATTATTTTTACTTTCGATGTGTTATTATAATTTAGGTTATTTTGATAATGTTAAAAAAACTGCAACTCAATTAAAAGAAAAATATCCTGCTAGCACGTATTCAGAATCTATTAATTCTATCACGTCATATATGCCTCAATAGTAAGCCATGCAAACATCTCATTCTAATATAATTTCAGTTAGCGAGTTAAATAATTTGGCTTGGGAAAACAGATATGTCAATAGAGAGAGTGGCTTACTACAAGCAATGGATGCAAAAGCAAAAGCTATTGTTGAAAATGATTTAGTTGGTTTTTATTTTGCTCAATTAACCATTGCTCAATATACTTTTTGGAAGACAAATGAAGGAGAGCAAGTTATATTAGTGAATGAGGCATTATCTTTTTTTGAAAACCTAAAAAATAGTTTAGGAATTTCTAGAGCAAATGCAATTTGTGCAGGAATGTTTGATCAGTTTGGTCAATATGAAAAGGCCATGCATCATGCATTAAATGCAGTAAAAGCCAGTGAATTAATAAATGATAAGAGTAATAAAGGAGACTGTTACACGCTGCTTGGGCAAATATATTCTCGTATTTACGATTATTCAAATGCTATAATTGCTTTAAAGACTGGCTTAGAAATTAGAAAAAACAACAACGAAGAAAAAGCAATGGCATCTTCTTTAAATTTAATTGCTCGTAATTATGTGTTGGATAAAAAATACGTTGAAGCAAAAAAGTACTACGAAGAGAGCTTAGTTTTACGTGAAACTATAAGCGATTTATCTGGCATTCCATGGACATATCTTGGACTAGCAAGTTTATTTACTGAAACAAAAGAATGGAATCTTTCTTTAGATTTTTATAATAAAGCAGAGCAATCAAATCAAAATAAGGAACAACGTTTTGAGTTACTATGTTTATTGGGAAAAGGAAAAATATGTTTGTTCCAAAATAAAATTGATGATGGGATTATTTATTTAACAAAAGCTATATCTATTGCTCATGTTCTCAAAATTATTTCATTAGAATCAGAAGCGCATCAATTGCTTGCTGAAGCTTATGAAAAGTCAAATGATTTAAAGCAAGCACTTTATCATTATAAATACTATAATGAACAACGACAAGAGATATTAAGCAACGAAAAAGTGAATATGTTGAAACATCAGCAAATTGCTTTTTCGGTTGAAAATGCTGAAAAAGAAGCTGAAATACATCGTCTTAAAAATGTAGAATTAAAAAATGCATTTAATAAAATTGCACTTCAGCATCATGAACTAGAAGAAAAAAGTAAGGAAATAACTGATAGTATAAATTATGCTAAACGCATACAAGATGCCTATTTACCAGAAAAAGAATTGTTTGATATACTTTTCGAAAATGCTTTTTTATTATTTAAGCCAAAAGATATTGTAAGCGGTGATTTTTATTATTATACTCAATTAAACTCATCTTCAGTTTTATTTGCTGCCGCTGATTGTACTGGGCATGGAGTGCCTGGGGCTATTATGAGTGTTATTTGTTGTAATGCTTTAAATGAAGCAGTCAATAAAAAAGAAATTCACCAGCCAAATCTTATTTTAAATGAAGTTAGAACTAGTGTAACTACTGCATTTAAAAAACAGGGAGTTGTTACCCAAAAAGATGGGATGGATATTTCATTAGTTCGTTTGATTAATTTAGAAGGTAAAATTAAATTGCAATTTTCTGGTGCTAATAATCCACTATGGATTATTAGAAAAGGTAAACCAAATGTTGAAAATGAAACCACTTATTTAACAGCAACTCATTATTTAATTGAAATTAAAGCGGATAAACAGCCCATAGGAAACTATGAAAAAATGAATCCCTTTACATTGCATGAAATGGATTTGCAAGAAGGTGATACATTGTACTCTTTTACTGATGGCTTTGCTGATCAGTTTGGTGGAGTTGGTGGAAAAAAATTAAAATCAAAAGCACTTAAGGAACTTTTACTATCTCTACAAAATTATACAATGAAGGAACAACATACTTTTATTGATAAAGCTTATAACGACTGGAAAAGTGGTTATGAGCAAATTGATGATGTTTGTATGATTGGTGTTAGAATCTAATTTTTTGCACTAAGCGTGTTGCAATAATTTATTGAGTACACTCTCTGATTTTCCTTTTAAAATTTGCATATCACCTTGTTCAATTATTTCACCTTTATCCATTACGATAATAGAATCGGCATGTTCAATAGTTGTTAAACGATGCGCTATAATGATTGAAGTTCTATTTTTTGCAATTTCAAAAGACGCTTTTTGAATAAGCTTTTCTGTTTCTAAATCAATTGAAGAAGTAGCTTCATCTAAAACAAAAATTGGCGGGTTGTAAATATAAGCTCTTACAAATGCTATTAATTGTCTTTGTCCTGAAGATAAAGAAGCGCCACGTTCGTTAACTTGATAATTATAATTATTTGGTAATGCCATTATAAACTCATGTATGCCAATTTTTTTAGCTGCTTCAATAACTTGTTCTAATGTTATTTCTTCATTATGAAGTGTGATATTATTTAAAATGGATTCGTTAAATAAAAACACATCTTGTAATACTACACCAACAGATTGTCTTAATTCATTGAGTTTGTATTTCTTGATGGAAACATTATCAATCAAAATTTCACCTTTATTAATTTCATAAAATCTACTTATTAAATTAATAATGCTTGATTTACCTGCTCCTGTAGCTCCAATGATACCAATTGTTTTACCACTATCAATTGTGAAAGAAACATCTTTAAGTATATAGTTTTCGTTTGTATAAGCAAACCACACATGTTTAAATTCAATTTTTCCTTTTAAATTAGTTGTTAGTTCAGTTCCGTCATCACTTATAACTTCGGTTGTATCAATCACTTTAAAAACTCGTTCTGCTGCTACTACTCCCATTTGCAGAGTATTTAATCTATCTGCTAACATTCGAATTGGTCTAAAAACCATATTAATCATCATGATAAAAAAAGTAATATCACCCAATTTAATATTATAAGTATTGGCATTTACACCTGCAAACCAAATGAACATGGCAATTGAAACAGCTGATAAAATTTCAACAACAGGAAAAAAAACGGAGTAATACCAAATGGAACGGATATTTGCTTTTTTATGTTTTTCATTTATTTCTTTAAATTTTTCATATTCAATTTTTTCTCTATTAAATAATTGAACAATCCGCATCCCTGTAATATGCTCATTTGTAAAAGCATTGAGGTTAGCAACTGCATTTCTAACTTCTGTAAAAGTTTTTTTAACTCCGTTCTTAAATAAATTAGTAGCAACAAATAATAATGGAATACTGCTTAATGCTACTAATGCAATAGCCCAATTAGTATAAAACATGGCGCTAATAAAAATAATAAGCATTAAAATATCTCCACAAATCACAATAAATCCCTGGGAAAAAACGTCGCTTAAACTTTCAATGTCCGAAACAGCTCTTGTAACAAGAGTTCCAACAGGAGTATTATCAAAGTATGTGTTTTTTAATTTTAAAATATGAGTAAACACTTGTAACCGTAAATCTTTAACAATATTTTGTCCCAATAAATTTGTTATGTTAATATTTAAAAATTGTAACATGGCTTCAATTAAAAGCACTCCTAATAATATCAATCCCATTTGATTGATGTAATTAGTTTTTTCGAAGTCTTGTAAAAAGTTTGGGTCGGAAGGGGTATTTGCCCCTACCACGTTAAGCATTCTGTTTATTAAGAGTGGACGAACAATGGCAAGAGCTGAAAGTGTGATAGTTATAAGTATTGCCGAATAAAATATTTTATTATAGGGTTTACTGTAAGACAATATCCGTTTTAATAAACCGATATTCAATTTTTTATTTGGAGTTGCTGTTGTTGACATTAACAAAAAATAGATTTAGGGTAAGATATTTCTGTTAAATATAATGCATGAGCATTAACGGACATGCCCGCGTCTGATCTATTTTTATTATCAATAATAGTTTTAAATTCTGACAAAGTAATTTTCCCTTTTCCTATTTCTAATAATGTGCCGACAATTGCTCTTACCATGTTTCGTAAAAATCGATTTGCCGTAATTTTAAAAACATATTCATGCTCATTTTGTTTAATCCATTGAGCAAATATAACATTGCAATTATTTGTTTTATTTTGAGTGTTCACTTTACTAAAACTAGTAAAATCAGTTACTGATAAAAGATATTTCGCAGCCTCATTCATTAATTTAATATTTATTTCTCCATAAATAAATAAAGATGATTGATATAAAAAGGGGTTTTTATACGTGTGAATTAAATACTCGTAAGTTCTGAATTCTGCATCAAATCTAGCGCTTGCATCATTTTTTACAGAATATATTTTTTTTATCGCAATTTCAAATGGTAAAATTTTATTAAGTTTATAGATATAATTGGTTTCTGGTAAATGTAAATCTGTTTTATTACAATCAAAATGGGCATAAAAATCTTTAGCACTTACACCAGCATCAGTTCTTCCACAACCAACTATTTCTATTTGTTCCGAAAAAATAATACTTAATTTTTCCTGCAAAATATGTTGAATGGTATTTTTAGTATTCTCTTGAACTTGCCATCCGTTAAAAGTGGTTCCGTTATAACAAAGTTGTATAAAATAGCGTGGCATTTGGTAAAGATAACAATTTATTTATTTCAAAATATTTGGATTATTTGTAATAATTCCATCAACTCCTCGTTTTGCTAGTTTCTTCGCTTTTCTAGGTTTATTAACTGTCCATACATAAACTGTTTTACCAAGAGCATGTACTTTTTTAATAAGTTTTTTTGAGCAAAATTTATAATAAACATTTACCCCTTCCCAATTTTTAAAATCATCTTTACTAAAATGTTTATCAAAGTTGAAGCTTACTAAAGGTAATTTAAAAACTATTAATTTCTGTAACTGAATATTACTGTCCAATTTAGCTACGTTTAGTAATGTTTTTTTATCAAATGAATGTATAGTACGAATCCAACTTTGAGCATTATATTTTTTTATTAATTCTATAATGTGTTTTTCTATATTGGGATAATAATCATTTCCCTTTTTTATTTCAATTAATAACTTACATCTTCCATTTATTAATTTAATAGCATCTTCCAATGAAGGTGGTGAAGGGTTTTTAAACAAATGATCTTTTTGTTTAATCTTTAAATTTGAAAACCAATTAAAATTAAAATCTTTAATTAACCCCTTTTCAAAAGTTGTTCGGTCAACAGATATATCATGCATTAAAACTAAAACGCTATCTTTTGTTTGATGAACATCAGTTTCAATGATTGCAGTTCCCATTTCAATAGCGGTCTCAAAAGCAATTAGTGTGTTTTCTGGCTCATAAGCACTAGCTCCACGATGGGCTATAATAATAGGGTTTTGTGCCCTTGTTATTAAGTAACATAAAATTAATATCGTAGTTGTAATATATTGCATTTAATTAGAGTCGTTGTGATTAAATTAGTAAGCTAATCAATCAATCCTTGTTTTTCACGTTTTCCGTAATCTAAAATTAAAAAATAATAGGTTAATACGCCAAAAGCATACATAATGGATGTTATTAGGAATATTGTTACAAAATCATAGTTCTGACTAAACATAATTTTAACAAAATAACCACTAATAACCCAACTTCCACTCCAAATTGCAGCGGTTAGTGCACTGGTTATTTCTCTATTTCTTTTTCCTACATAATTCATCACTAATTCAGAAGTCATTGGTCCAGCCATATTCATTAAAGGTTGACGGAGTAGGTAACAACCAATAGCAATATACAAGGCCATCGAATACTGACTGTATAATTGTGTAGTTGCAAGTGCAACTAATGATATAACTGCTAGTGCTTGTGTAGTTGGAATCGCTATTTTATACCCAATATTTTGCTTTATTTTAGGAACTAACAAAGCCCCCCAAACTACTAAAATAGCAGCAATCGCACTTATAAAAGAAAAACTTCCTTTATCTAAATGATGAACTTTATCAAAAAACAAACTAATAAATGGAATCGTTAACCCTGCGCCTGTTGCAATAATGAGGGTTGGAATTAAACCTTTAATTATTAAAAACCAATCTGGTTTGATTTGTTTCAATTGCTTATGGTTTTGTTTTTCTTCATCAATAATTTCAATAATTTTTACTTTACTCATAAAGTAAATGCCACCAAAACCTAAAATTGAAAATATAATCAGAATGCATTCTTCATTAAAAAATAGTGGATTTATTTTATCTAAAATAGCAATTAAAACGCCACTCAAAATTCCTGCAAAACTCCAGGTACTATAACTTAAAGAGATGCCAGCCGTATGCTCTTTAGTTTCTGAATTTCGTAAAATATAAGGAGTTATTGGAATTTGCATAAGCGTAAATGAAGCGCCCCAAAGTAATAATGACGCATAAATACAATACGTCATTTTTAGTGAAATAAATAAAACAGATGTTAAACCAAATAATGGAACCAATACAGCTGATAAATTAAAAAATGGCTTAAGTGCTTTACCTTTTATTAAATTTCCAACGGGAATTGCTAATAAAAAAACGCCTAAAAATCGAATGGTTAAGAACAAAGCAATTTCTTCGTTTGAGTATCCCTTTCTATCTAAGTATAAAGGTAAAATGAGCATAAAGGTACAATTCACTAATTGTATGAAAAACTCGGCAACTATTACATTTACAATTGCTTTATTTAAATTTTGATATTCTTTTAAAAACGAAAACATGATTAGCTATTTTCAATAATGATATTGATGAATGATTTAATTTTCTCTATTTCATTAGGTTCAAAAGTTTCAAAATCACCTTGATGATTAAACCAAGTTAGTTGACGTTTAGCGTATCTTCTTGAGTTTTGTTTGATAAGATTAACAGCTTCTTGTAAGGAAATTTTATTTTCTAAATAACTGAATAGTTCTTTGTAACCAACTGTATTTAGAGCGTTTAAATGATTTTTATGTTTTAGAGATTTTACTTCTTCTAATAATCCCGCACTAATCATATCATCAACACGTTTATTTATTCTATCATACAAAATTGCTCTTGATGTATTTATTAAAATAGGAATTGAATTAAAATTCCGTGTTTTTTTGACTTTTGTTCTGTATTCTGAAAATGGTTTTCCTTTATGAATACAAACTTCTAAAGCCCGCATCATCCGTTGTGGATTATTAATATCAACTTCTTCGAAATATTTAGAATCTCTAAGCTTTAATTCTTCTTGTAAAAATGAAATACCCTTTTCTGTATATTGTTTTATTAAATTTTCACGAATTTCATTTGGAATTTCTTCAAATTCATCCAATCCGTTAACTATGGCATTGATATATAAACCTGATCCACCAACTAAAATTAATGTATCGTTCTCTAAAAATAATTTCTCAATAAGTTCTATGGCTTCTTTTTCATATTCTCCAATATTGTAAACTTCATCAATACTTTTATTATCAATAAAATAATGTACAACATCTTGCATTTCTTCTTTACTTGGTTTGGCAGTACCAATACTCATTTCTTTAAAAAACTGACGCGAATCTGCAGATATAATTGGGCAATTATAATACTTAGCCAACTGAACAGAAAGAGCTGTTTTACCAACCGCTGTTGGACCTGAAATTATGATTAAATGATGATTCAATTTTTTAATTTATCTAAAATATAAATTCTATATTACTAGTAGGGTTTGTGACTTTACTGCTTTTTTTAATGCCGTTTATTTCAATATGCACAATATTTATTTGTTGAGGTAAAAAGTCATAAAGCAATTTAGTATCAATATTTATTTTTTTAGGAGGCAAACTATTTTTCACTTCAAGGTAAGTCCAAATAGCTTCCTCTTCTTTTTCGTAACCAATAAAATGTAAAGTTTGTTTTTTTGAATTTACATTAATATTAAAACGTTTAATAATATAATTAAACAATACAGAATCCGTTTCAGCTTTATCGATTGGATTTAAAATATCAATTTTCTTTTTCGTAGTTCGCCTTAAAGCATCTTCCAAATCATTTGTAAATAGCTTAACGCTTAATTGTAATGCACGTTCTTTTAGTTTGTAATTTATATCAACAACGCTTACAAAAAAGGGATGTTTAACTTTTTGAAATGAGCTTATGAATAGTAATAAAAAAACAAACAAGCTGTATTTTACCACTTGTGTATTTTTTGAGATTTTCTGACTAAAGAATTTTAAATTTAGCACACACAAAAGTAACATTTTTTATGGATGAATTTTATATTTGGTTTAGCACTGGCTTTACACATATATTAGATTTGAATGGGTATGACCATATCCTATATGTTATGGTTCTTTGCGTCATGTTTTCCTATAAAGAGTGGAAGCAGTTATTGACTCTTATTACTGCATTTACAATTGGGCACTCATTAACATTAGCCGCTAGTGTTTTTAATATAATACAAATAAAACAAGCGATTATTGAAGTTATTATCCCCTTAACTATCTTAATTACTTGCATTTTAAATATGCTGAGTTTAACAAAAGAAAATCTAAAAGTAAAATCAATTAATTACGGCTTAGCTTTAATATTTGGGTTTGTGCATGGCATGGGTTTTTCATATCTATTAAAATCACTTTTAGCAAGACAAGAGAGCGTTTTTTTGCCACTAATTTCTTTTAATTTTGGCCTCGAAATCGGGCAGCTTGTTATTGTGATGAGCATGGTAATTTTATCTTTTTTTTTATTTACATTTACTCGACTTAAAAATAAACATTGGATATTATTTATATCTGCCTTTGTTTTTAGTTCGGCTTTTTTAATTTTTATACAACGTTTAATTTCTTTATATCATGAGTCTTAATTTAAAATCAGTATTATTTTTTTCATGCATTTCTGTATTAGGAATTGCCCAAAATTCTAAAAATAATCCACTTTCTAACCACGGCAATAAGTTTGAACAATTGGGAGGTATTTTGCCTACACCAAATGAATACCGTTCCGCTTCTGGTGCACCAGGCAGTAAATATTGGCAGCAACGTGCAGATTATTTAATTGAAGCAACATTAAGCGAAAAAGACCTTATGTTGGTTGGTAAAGAAACGGTAACGTATATTAATAACTCTCCTGATAAATTAAATTATTTATGGATGCAATTAGATGAAAATATTCATCAGCCAACAGGCGATAACAATTACTTTGATGAAAATAAAATGGGTCAACCTTTTGATGAAGAAAACATAAAAGGATTGGCAGTTAAAGAAAAGCTGAAAGGTTTAGGAACCCAAATTCTATCCATTACTGATGAATTAGGTAATCCAATAAAATATACCATTAATCAAACAATGATGCGTATTGATTTACCAAAGGTTTTAAATGGTAATTCTAAAACTAAATTTATTGTAAAGTGGCAATATAAAATACCAAACAGAAATACAATTGGTGGCAGAGGTGGTTATGAATATTTTCCAGAGGATGGAAATTACTTATTTACGATGTCGCAATGGTATCCTCGTATGTGCGTTTATAGTGATTTTCAAGGATGGCAAAATAAACAATTTACTGGTAGAGGAGAATTTGCTTTAGTATTTGGAAATTACACAGTTAAAATGACTGTTCCTTCAGATCATGTTGTTTGTTCTACTGGCGAATGTCAAAACTATGCTCAAATTTTAACGCCAACTCAAATGCAACGTTATACAAAGGCAATCGAAAATTATAATGATGTTTCAGAAATTATTACACTTGATGAGTGTACGGCAGCTGAAAAAAATAAATTAACAACTACTAAGACTTATATTTTTAAAGCTGATAGCGTAAGAGATTTTGCTTGGGGCTCTTCTCGTAAATTTATGTGGGATGCCATGCCGATTAAAGTAGAAGGAAAAAAAGTATTATGTATGAGTTTTTATGGTAAAGAAGCGTATGGTTTATACCGAAAATATTCTACAAAAACTGTTGCTCACACCATTAAGACCTATTCAAAATATTCAACTGCATATACCTATCCTGTTGCTCAAAGTATTGAAGCATCTCAGGGAATGGAATACCCTATGATTTGTTTTAATTTTGGAAGAACTGAAAAAGATGGTACTTATACTGAAGCTACAAAATATGGCATGCTTGGTGTCATTATTCATGAGGTTGGCCATAACTTTTTTCCTATGATTATTAATAGTGATGAGCGTCAATGGAGTTGGATGGATGAAGGTTTAAATACATTTGTTCAATTTTTAACAGAACAAGAGTTTGATAATAACTATCCATCAAATCGTGGGCCAGCATATAAAATGGTTGATTATTTGAAATTACCAAAAGATCAATTAGAACCTATTATGACCAATAGTGAAAATATTATTCAATTCGGACCAAATGCTTATGGTAAACCATGTACTGCTTTAAACATGTTACGTGAAACAATTATGGGACGTGAGTTGTTTGATTTCGCCTTTAAACAGTATTGTAATCGATGGGCATTTAAACATCCAGAACCAGCAGATTTTTTTAGATCGATGGAAGACGCAAGTGCTGTTGATTTAGATTGGTTTTGGAGAGCTTGGTTTTTTGATACAGAACCAGTTGATATTGCTTTAGATTCAGTAAAAGCATACTCGTTTATTAATAATCAGCAAGTTCCAACAAAAATGGACACGATGCGTATATATCCTAAAGCAAAAGAAATAGAATATATTTCGAGAATACGAAATAAACAAGAGGGCATAAAGTTTTTGGTAGATGTGGATACGACTATGCGTGATTTTTATTACCACTATAAACCTGAAGTTAAAACAGCAGTTGAAAAGAAGCCAATTAATCGTTATCAAAATTTAGAAGCAGTAAGTGATTCTGCATATGTAAATATCAAGGATAAATTTGTGTATGAATTATTTTTCGCAAACAAGGGAGGCTGTGTGAGTCCATTAATCATACAATGGAATTATAAAGATGGTTCTTCTGAAATTGACAGAATTAACGCATATATATGGCGTAAAAACGAAAAAAATGTTGTAAAATCATTTTCAAAAAATAAAGAGGTCGCATCTATACAAATTGATCCATACAGAGAGACTGCAGATATTGATGAGAAAAACAATTCTTGGAATATAAAAGAAACTCCAAATCGGTTTGATGTATTTAAAACTAAAACAGTTGGTCGTGGCCAAAGTGCTGGTGGTAATTTAATGCAGCAGAAGGTTAAGAAATAATAATATTCACTATTTAATTCTTCGAGGTTTTAAAACCTTGAAGAATTTTACCACTTACTTTATATAAAATAATACACCCATTTATTTGTTTACTCACTAAGTCCAGATTGATGTTTTAATTGTGAGTTAAAAACTAACACATTAGTTATTAGCGTGCAAACACTTTTGAACGAGAAAATAATTGGATTTGGCATTTAACCTTGACTTTTTTTGTTAAGAAGAAAAGTCAGTAATTGAACACACGTGGCGCATGTTATTTAGAATTATTTAATAGTGTATATAAAATAAAAAAAGCGAAACAACTGTTTCGCTTTT
The DNA here is from genome assembly GCA_038327195.1 of Bacteroidota bacterium. GTDB lineage: Bacteria > Bacteroidota > Bacteroidia > B-17B0 > Aurantibacillaceae > UBA4416. The sequence continues at coordinate 100,127 of JBBQKU010000012.1, forward strand.
TTATGATACTTAATTTTAAAATTAATCTTTGATGAATTTTTTAGTAATAATTCTTTCACCGTCATTAGCTTGTATAAAATAAACCCCTTTAGTTAAAGAACTTACATTAATGCTAGTTTGACTTGCATAATTGGCATCATGAGATAATACAATTTTTCCTAACGCATCAATAACTTGTATTTTTCCAAAATGAGAATCAGAAGTAATAAATAATTCTGAAGAAACTGGATTTGGAGCAATATAGAAGTTTGCTGTTGTATTGATTGATTGAATTCCTGTTGATAGTGCTGGGTTTACAGTTAAAAACCATGAAACAGTTGCTGGAGGAAAAGCTCCAACATTTGTTGTGATTACTACATTGGCAACTACTGTATAATTTCCTGCAGTAGCAGCTCCTGGAGTTCCTGTTAATAGAACACAACCATTAGCTCCACCAGCAATAATACCACTAACTGGATTAACAGAATAACTTAGGCCAGCAGGTAGACCTGTCATTGAAACTATTTGAGCCGAAGTTATTGTTGCTACCCCAAAAGATGATGCAATACTAAGTTGAATTACAGTGTTGTAACTTGAAGACGCTGTAGCATTTGGTAAGTTTGTGTTATCCGCAGGTGTTGTGCAGTAGCCAGTAGCTATTGGAGAACAGCCAGGAGTAATTGTGCATTGCGCATTTAATTGCGATAAACTGCTAAGTATAATTGAAGCAAAAAGTAATGTTTTTTTCATGTTTTAAGATTTAAGGTTTATCTAATTTATGAATTTAAAATTACTTCAACAACTATCACAAAATATGAATTTGATTATTCTTTGTTTTTACTATCCATTAAAATAGTAACAGGGCCATCATTTATTAAGGCTACTTTCATATCCGCTCCAAATATCCCCGTTTTAATCGATTTTTCGAGTAATATAGAAAGCTGTTGTACGCAATATTCATATAATGGAATCGCAATTTCTGGTTTAGCTGATTTTATAAATGATGGACGATTTCCTTTTTTGGTGGATGCAAATAAAGTGAATTGTGAAACCAATAATATATCTCCATTGATATCTTTTAATGAAAAATTCATTTTATCTTCTGCATCAGAAAAAATACGCAAGCCAACTAATTTATTACACAACCAATCAGCATCTTCATTTGTATCAGCATCTTCAATGCCAACCAATACTAAAAAACTCGCATCAATTTTAGAATGTAATAAATTATTAATAGTCACTGATGCTTCAGACACTCGCTGAATAACAAAACGCATAAAATCTATTTTTTGTATTTAGCAATACCAACATCCATCCATTTAATATATTCAGGAATGCTAGCATCATAACCTCTAATAGGTGTTAATAATTTCTCATCACCATCAATCAATACATAAAGAGGTTGTGTACTCGAGCCATAAATAGTTTCTTCTAGGTATTTATATTTATCACCAATGTCTGTAATTTCTCTTTCCTTACCATACCATTGTACTTTCATAAAGTCTTTTGGATCTAAAGCTCTTTTATCATCAACGTATAAAGAAACTAAAACGACATCATTATTTAAGCGCTTAGTTACTTCATGGTCTGGCCAAACATAATCTTCTGTTTTACGGCAATTAGCACAAGCGTGCCCTGTAAAATCAATTAATAATGGCTTACCCACTTTTTTAGCATATGCTAAAGCATGTTCGTAATCATTTTTAAAATGAATAATTCCATTTTTATTGACTTCCATATACTTTCCAAATTCTGGATCTTGCGGAACAGCTGGAGTATTATTGTTTCCTGCTGAGCCACCAAAGCCATGTGGCGATTCAGAATATTCTAATGGAGGTAAAATTCCGCTGAATAATTTTAATGGAGCGCCCCATAAACCAGGTATTAAATACATACAAACAAAAAATGAAGTAAGTGCTACAAATAATCTACCAACCGAAACATATTTTACATCACTGTCGTGCGACGTTTTAAATACACCTAATAAATAGAAAGATAAGAATGCGAAAATAGCAATCCAAATTCCTACAAATACTTCACGTGTTAAAATACCCGCTTGTATTACTAAATCTGCATTAGATGCAAATTTTAATGCTAATGCTAATTCTAAAAAGCCTAAAGTTACTTTTACTGTATTTAACCAACCTCCCGATTGTGGCAATGAATTTAACCAACCTGGGAATGCGGCAAATAATCCAAATGGTAAAGCAAGAGCTAACGCAAATCCAAACATGCCCCAAAATGGCCCAGATATACTGGTTGCGGCTTCAACTAATAATGTTCCAATAATTGGCCCAGTACAAGAAAATGAAACTAATACTAAAGTAAAGGCCATAAAAAATATTCCCATATAACCACCTTTATCCGATTTGGCATCTATTTTATTGACGAATGAACTTGGTAAAGTAATTTCAAAAGCTCCTAAAAATGACATTGCAAAAACTAGTAATAATAAAAAGAATGCTAAATTAAACCAGACGTTAGTTGATAAGGAATGTAATGCTCCTGCGCCAAATATAAGAGTAACGCCTAATCCTAATGCTACATATAATACAATAATAGAGATAGCGAATAAAAAAGCATTTCTAATTCCTTGAGCTTTTGTTTTACTTTGCTTAGTAAAAAAACTTACATTCATTGGTATCATTGGAAACACGCAAGGTGTTAATAACGCTGTTAATCCTCCAATAAAACCTGCTAAGAAGATTGCCCACCAAGCTTTATTTTCAGTTTTTTTCTCTACATCTATTATATCTGAATGTAATTCAGAATCAGAAACAGTAGTAGTTGCAATCGCATTATTAGTTTGAGTTATTGAGTCTGAAGTTGCTATAGAGTCATTTGTATGAGTTGTATTAGTACCAACAGGAATTAATTTAACTCCTGAACTAGTGTTTAAACATTCTGCACTTCCAGATAAATTAAATTCAAATTTATCAGCAGGTGGGAAAATGCACTTTTCTTCAGTACAAGCTTGATATTCGTATTTTCCTTTTAAGGTAATTTTTATGTCGGTTAATAATTTTACACGTTGTGTAAATGTTGCGGTATGTTTAAAGTACTCAACATTCATTTCAAATACTTTATCAAATTCTTTTAATGGTTTTCCTTGAGTTACTTTTCCAACTAATTCATAATCTTTCGATTTTGTGAAAGTAAACACTGTCGGATTTGGACCATCAGCACCCGATTTGTTTAACGAATACATGTGCCATGGCTCATCAATAGTTGCTGAAAATATTAAATCATATTCGCAAGCCGATACTTTTTTACTAGATAATTTAAAGTGAACAGGATTATCTTGCGCACTAGCAATGGATAAACTTAAAGATACTAAAAGAAAGATTTGTGTGATTTTTTTTAACATAACAATAATTTGGTGTGATAAAAGTAAGGCTATTTTTTAATTTTCAGTTTGAGTTTACAATTGAAATATACTCATTATTTGAATCCTAATAGAGAATTATAATTTACTTTTTAGTGCTGTGGCAGGAATAGTAACAATTAAATCAACTAATTTAGGAGGAAGGCATTGCATATCATTACAAGTCATAAATTCTAATGTTATTTTTATGGTAAATGATTTAGTACTCTTACGTCTAATCATTTGAGTAAACACAGCTTCTTTTTCAAATGTAAATACTTTTGCGTCAAAGGCTTTATCAAATATTTCATGAGCATTTATTTCTTCAACTTTTCCAATTGTTTGATAGTTAGAATTAGGAGTTATTGTAAATGAAGTTGGAATTGCTCCTGCATCACTTGGGCGTTGAGAATAAATATGCCATTTAGTTTCAATCGTTGCGGTAATTATTATTTCACCTTCCTGATTTGGCTTATCTGAATAAGTTGCCTTCCAAGTTATTGGATTTAATTCTGCTTGTTGTTGCATTTGGCTATAACTTACCAAAGCAGATAAAAGGGTAATCAATACGATTATAAATTTCATAAATTCTATTTTTAGTGAAAATAGGAATTATTTTAAAACGATTGTTTAAATTGATTTATAAAAAATGTTAAGCCAAAAGGACAGATTTTTCCTTTAAAATCAGTCAATTAGTCAATAAAAATGACCATTTTAGGAAAAAATAGCAGTAAATTTTAGTTGGATTAAGATTTGTTGAATTTAGGGAAAAATCAAGCTATGATTTAAAATCAGTAAAATCTATGATTATTATCACCTAAATTAGAAATTAAAAAAACTAAAATTATATACTCTTAAAGTACCAAGTTTAACCATAAAATAAAAACCATACATATGAACTTTGATAATTTCACAATCCAATCTCAAGAAGCAATTCAACAGGCTATTCAGATTGCAACAGCAAATGGAAACCAAGCCATTGAAAATGGGCACATATTAAAATCTATTTTAGAAGTAGATGAAAATGTAGTTCCTTTTATATTTAAAAAAATAGGAATTAATCAAGCTAATTTTTCAAAAACTGTTGAAGCTATCGTAAACTCTTATCCTAAGGTAAGTGGCGGACAACCTTTTTTATCTAACAATGCCAATCAAACCATAGCAAAAGCAACTAATTATTTAAAAGAGTTTAAAGACGAATATATAACCATTGAGCATTTGTTACTAGGTATTTTAGCTTCAAATGATTCAGTCGCACAATTATTGAAAGATAATGGCATGACTGAAAAAAATTTAAAAGCTACCATTATTGAATTAAGAAAAGGTTCAACAGTTACAAGTCAATCACAAGAAGAAACTTATAATGCTTTAAATAAATATGCCATTAATTTAAATACACAAGCACGTAATGGTAAACTCGATCCTGTAATTGGTAGAGATGAAGAAATACGAAGAGTATTGCAAATTTTATCACGTCGTACAAAAAACAATCCTATTTTAGTTGGTGAACCTGGTGTTGGTAAAACAGCTATTGCTGAAGGATTAGCGCACCGAATTATTGCTGGTGATGTTCCCGAAAATTTAAAAAGTAAACAAGTTTTTTCTTTAGACATGGCAGCATTAATTGCTGGTGCTAAATATAAAGGTGAATTTGAAGAACGATTAAAATCAGTTGTAAAAGAAGTTATTGCAAGTGATGGCGATGTGGTTTTATTTATTGATGAGATACATACATTAGTTGGTGCTGGTGGTGGAGAAGGAGCAATGGATGCTGCTAATATTTTAAAACCTGCATTGGCTCGAGGAGAATTACGTGCAATTGGTGCAACAACATTAAGCGAATATCAAAAATATTTTGAAAAAGATAAAGCGCTTGAGCGTCGTTTTCAAAAAGTAATGGTTAATGAACCAAGTGAAGAAGATGCAATTTCCATTTTACGTGGTATTAAAGAAAAGTATGAAGCACATCATAAAGTGCGTATAAAAGACGAAGCTATTATTGCAGCTGTAGAGCTTTCTCAACGTTATATTAACGATCGTTTTTTGCCAGACAAAGCAATTGATTTAATGGATGAAGCTGCCTCTAAATTGCGTATGCAAATTAACTCAATGCCAATTGAATTAGATGAATTGGAGCGTAAAATTATGCAACTAGAAATTGAACGTGAGGCAATGAAACGCGAAGAGGAAGAAGCTAAAGTTGATATTTTAAATAAAGATTTAGCTGATTTAAATGATAAGCGCATTGCCTTAAAAGCAAAGTGGCAAAGTGAAAAAGAAGCCATTGAAGGTGTGCAAAAAGTTAAAGCAGATATTGAAAATTATAAACATGAAGCCTCTAATTACGAAAAACAAGGCGACTTCGGTAAAGTAGCTGAAATCCGTTACGGCAAAATTCAAGAAGCTGAAGCTTTATTAATTTCTTTAGAAGATAAAT
>JBBQKU010000013.1:0-104485 GCA_038327195.1 Bacteroidota bacterium
GAACCAAAAATTAAAAAGAAAGTTTACAATGTATTAGTGGAGTGCCTTCAAAATCTGTATCACCATATGGATGAAGTAGCACCCGAGCAAAATGATGTTATTCGCTCTGCTATATTTATGATTGGTAAAATTGATAATCAATACAACATTGTTACAGGTAATTACATTAAGAAAGAAAACGTAGAAGGATTAAAAAAACGATTAGAAGATATTAATTTACTTTCTAAAGAAGAGTTAAAAGAATATTACAAAGCAGTATTAAACAACGGTGAAATGTCCATGAAAGGTGGCGGTGGATTAGGGATGATAGACATTGCACGTAAAACAGGAGAAAAACTAAATTTTAATTTTTCACCCGTAGACGATAAATTCTCATTTTTCAGTTTAAACATTAAAATATCACAATAAAATAAAGATTATGGAAACAATTTCAATTGAAGGAACACCAAAAACGCCAACTATCACTTTTGATACAGGAAAAGGCTTTTTAGAAATTAAAGGTCGTTCAATTCCTGAAAACTCTATTGAGTTTTACAAACCATTAGTGGATTGGTTAGAAAAATATGCTGCTAAGCCTCAAGCTACAACCAATGTAAATATTCAATTAGAGTATTTCAATACAAGTTCATCTAAATGTATTTTAGATGTATTTAAAAAATTAGAATCAATTCATAAAGGCGGAAGTGCAGTAACTATAAACTGGCATTATGAAGAAGATGATGAAGATATGTTAGAAGCTGGAGAAGATTATCAAGCAATTATTAGCGTGCCATTTAAAATGGTTCAAGTAGCTGAATAGTTTTTAACCATTTCTTTTAAAAAACCTCGATTATTCGGGGTTTTTTTATGCTATTTTTCGTAATTTTTAATTAAATTTGCTACCTGAAAAAAATTCAAATTTTATGTCTAAAATAACAGATTTACTTGGTGCTAATGCTGATGATTTATTAAATCATACATGCAAAACAATATCAAAAGATAATATTGTAATACCTAGTTCAAATTTTATTGATCAAACGTTTGCCTATAGCAATCGTAGCCCTCAGGTATTAAGAAGTTTACAACAATTATATGGTAACGGCCGATTAGCAAATACAGGTTATATGAGTATTTTGCCTGTAGATCAAGGGATTGAGCACAGCGCAGGAGCATCATTTGCGCCAAACCCTATTTATTTTGACAGCGAAAACATAGTAAAATTAGCTCATGAAGGCGGTTGTAATGCAGTTGCTTCAACTTATGGAGTACTAGCTTCTGTAGCTCGTAAATATGCGCATAAAATTCCCTTTATTGTAAAAATAAATCATAATGAATTTATCTCTTATCCTGATAAATTTGATCAAATAATGTTTGGAACAATTGAAGATGCTTGGAATATGGGAGCTGTAGCAGTTGGTGCAACTATTTATTTTGGTTCAGCAGAATCAAATAGACAAATTGTTGAGGTTGCTAAAGCATTTGAAAGAGCTCATCAATTAGGTATGGCAACAATTTTATGGTGCTATACTCGTAACAGTGCATTTAAAAAAGATGGTGTTGATTATCATACTGCTGCTGATTTATCTGCACAAGCAAATCATTTAGGCGTAACAATACAGGCTGATATAATCAAACAAAAAATGTCTGATAAAAACGGTGGATATTTAGCTGTTGGTCATGGTAAAACGCATCCAAAAGTTTACTCTGAATTAACTACTGATCATTTAATAGATTTGTGCCGTTACCAAGTAGCTAATTGCTATATGGGTAAAGTTGGATTAATAAATAGTGGCGGTGAAAGTAAGGGTGCATCTGATTTGGCAGAAGCTGTAACAACAGCAGTAATTAATAAGCGCGGTGGTGGACAAGGCTTAATATCTGGAAGAAAAGCTTTTCAGAAACCAATGAAAGAAGGTGTTGAATTGTTAAATACAATTCAAGATGTATATTTAGATAAAACAATAACAGTAGCTTAAGAAATGTTGAATGTTAAATTATAAATGTTGAATTTTTACATTTATAATTTATAATTTATAATTTATAATTTTCAAATATGGGTTGGTTTAAAAGATTAAAAGAAGGTATTACTACTACAACTACCGAAAAGAGAGAAACTCCTGAAGGCTTGTGGTATAAATGCCCTGCATGTAAAAAAATTCATACTGCTCAAGAGCATAATGCTAATAAACATGTTTGTATTGATTGTGGACACCATGAAAGAATTGGAAGTGCAGAATATTTTGAAATTATATTTGATGATAATCAGTTTACTGAATTGAATGAAAATTTAGTAAGTGGTGATCCTCTAGAATTTACAGACACAAAAAAATATACAGACAGATTAACGGATACTATTAAAAAATCAGGATTAAAGGATGCTTTAAGAAGTGGTTATGGTAAAGTGAATGGCTATGACTTAGTCGTTTGTTGTATGGATTTTGGCTTTATTGGCGGATCTATGGGAAGTGTAGTTGGTGAGAAAATTTCTAGAGCTATTGATTTTTGTTTAAAAACTAAAACACCCTTATTAATTATTTCGAAATCAGGCGGAGCACGAATGATGGAAGCTGCTTTTTCGTTAATGCAAATGGCCAAAACTGCAGCAAAGTTATCTTTAATGGATAAGGCTGGAATTCCTTATATATCTTTATGTACAGATCCTACAACGGGCGGTGTAACGGCAAGTTATGCTATGTTAGGAGATTTAAACATTTCTGAACCAGGCGCTTTAATAGGTTTTGCAGGCCCTCGTGTTGTTAAAGAAACAATTGGAAAAGATTTACCAAAAGGATTTCAAACTGCTGAGTTTGTTTTAGAGCACGGATTTCTAGATAAAATTATTGCTCGCACCGAATTGAAAAATAAGCTTTCAAGTTTTTTAAAAATGTTTAAAAATTAGTTAAACACTTTTACAAAGGATTTGTTTTACTAAAAATAATATAACTATTCGTTTAATGGAAGTAAAAAATGTTGATGTACTAATTATTGGTGCTGGTCCAGCTGGTTCTGTTGCCGCAGGTATTGTAAATAAATCAGGTTTAAATATTTTAGTAGTTGAAAAGGAGAAATTTCCTCGCTTTGTAATCGGAGAAAGCTTATTGCCTCGTTGTATGGAAGCTTTAGAAGAAGCGGAACTATTAGATGCTGTAAAAGCAAAAGGATTTCAGGAAAAATTTGGAGCTAAGTTTGTAAGAGGCGAAGAATATTGTGATTTTAATTTCACAGAACAATTTACTGAAGGTTATAATTGGACATGGCAAGTTCCTCGTGGCGATTTTGACAATACTTTAGCTCAAGAAATAATAAGAAAAGGAGTGGCTGTTGAGTTTGAAACCACAGTTACAGATATAAAATTTGAAGGTTCCAATTCTACAACAACAGTAACAGATAAAACAGGTAAAAGCTATCAAATAAATGCTAAGTTTATTATTGATAGCAGTGGTTATGGTAGAGTAATACCTCGTTTATTTAATTTAGATAAACCAAGTAATTTACCACCTCGTAAATCAATGTTTGCTCATATTAATGATCCAAACAGATCAAAGTATATTGAGCCAAATAGAATTTTAGTTTTAGTGCATCAGCCAAAAACATGGATTTGGATTATTCCTTTTTCTACTGGTGTGTCTTCTTTAGGTTTTGTTGCAAGTCCCGAATTTTTTGATGAGCATAAAGATAAATCAACTAGCGAACAATTGCGTTTTTTAATAAATTCAGAACCACATTTAAAAGAGCGCTTTAGTGATCAGGATTTTGTTTTTGAACCAAAAGTTTTAGAAGGATGGAGTGTAACCACTGAACAGTTTTTTGGAGAAGGCTTTGTACTCACTGGAAATGTAACTGAATTTTTAGACCCTATGTTTTCCAGTGGGGTAACATTAGCAACTGCTTCTAGTCAAAAAGCAGCAAACTTAGTTGTAAGAAAATTAAATGGTGAAGTAATAGATTGGCAGGAAGAGTTTGTAAATCCAACTATGAAAGGTGTTGATGTTTTTAGAACCTATGTAATGGGTTGGTACGATGGCGATTTACATGACATCTTTTTTTCTAAAGACATAAATCCTGATTTTAAAAAACAAATTTGTTCTGTTTTAGCTGGTTACGTTTGGGATACTACTAACCCATTTGTAAGAAAACACGAACGAGCTGTAAAATCTTTAGCCGAAGTAATTAGAATAAATAATAGAGAATAATAGCTTAACTATTTTCTTCCCAAATCATTGCTAAATGAACAATAGTTTGTGTTGCTAATTGCATATCCTTTTCACTTATCCATTCTTGTTTACTGTGAAATGCGTGTTCTCCAGCATATATGTTAGGACAAGGTAATCCCATAAATGATAATCGAGAGCCATCCGTTCCGCCTCTGATGCTTGATAAAATTGGTGTAACGCCAGTGCGTTGTATTGCCTCTAACGCATAATCAACCACATGTGGACAAGTTGCTAATACATCTTTCATATTTCTATATTGTTCCGATACAACAAATTCATAAGAACATTTTGCATATTGAGATAAAACCGATTTTGTTATTTCTTCTAACTCTTTTTCTAATAATAATAAGGTTGGCGTGTCGAACGCTCTAATAATAAATTTTATTTCAACTTGTTCTAATCCACCGTTGATAGATGTTGGATGCATGAAAGGCTCTTTTTTTTCAGTTGTTTCAGGTGTTTTATCTTTCGGAATTTTATTTACAATTTCTGCAGCAATTTTTATGGCATGTTGCATTTTATTTTTTGCAAAACCAGGATGTGTTGGAAATCCTTTAATTATAAGGCTTACACTGTCAGCACTAAATGTTTCATTTTCTATATGTCCAACAGTTTCCCCATCCATTGTATAACCAAACTCTGCACCTAATTTTTTCATATCCACGTTTTCCGTTCCTCTTCCAACTTCTTCATCTGGCGTAAACAGTAAACGTATTGCGCCATGTTTAATTTCTGGATGTTTTGTTAAATAATTTGCAGCGTCCATTATCTCAGCTAAACCAGCTTTGTTATCAGCGCCTAAAAGAGTTGTACCGTCAGCCGTGATAATTGTATTGCCAATTTGTTGAGCTAAAGCAGGGTGTTCTATAAATTTAATAATTTGAGTTTTATCATTCGGAAGCACAAGGTCGGTACCGTTATAATTGGTATGTAAAATTGGATTAACATTTTCGCCACTGCAATCTGGCGAAGTATCCATATGCGAACAAAAGCAAATTACAGGAACTTTTTTATTAGTGTTACTTGGAATCGTAGCGTATACGTAACCAAATTTATCCATTTCTGCATCAGAAATCCCCATTTCTAAAAGTTCTTCAAGTAATACCTTAGCTAAGTTTTTTTGCTTTTCAGTACTTGGACAAGTATTTGATTCAGGGTTTGATTGTGTATCTATTTTCGCATAACGAATAAAACGATTTGTAACAGTATGTGTATAGTCTTGAAAATTCATAAAAGTTGAGGTTAAATTTGAGTTATAAATTTAATATTTTTTAGGTTAAAAATGAATTTATTATACTGAAAAATATTGGGTTTTTTAATTTGATTATAAGATTAATGAATAATCTTACCGAACTTTTCTCAATTGCCGTGGATTGGCAAACTGTGTTTTTAACTAAAACCTATTATTTTTTTTATTAATTTAGGGACTAGAAAAAAAGATTATGTGTGGTATTTCGGGCTTTGTAGATTTCAATAAAAATTCTTCACAAGAGATTTTAAAATCTATGACAGATACTCTTTATCATAGAGGGCCAGATGCTGCAGGATACCAGTTTATCGATACAGAAAAAAGTCAGATTGGTTTAGGGCATAGACGTTTATCTATTATTGATTTAACAGAAACTGGAAATCAGCCAATGCAATTTAATCATTTATGGATAACTTATAATGGCGAAGTTTATAATTTTAAAGAAATTAAAAAAGAATTAATTGCTTTACAGCATTCATTTATAGGGAATTCTGATACTGAAGTTATTTTACATGCTTTTGAAGAGTGGGGAATTTCTTGCCTAGAAAAATTTATTGGCATGTTTAGCTTTGTAATTTATGATTCTAAAGATGAGCAAATTTACTGTATAAGAGATAGGGCAGGAATAAAACCATTTTTTTATTATTGGCATGAAGGATTATTTTTGTTTGCATCTGAATTAAAAGCTTTTCATCAGCACCCATATTTTAAAAAAGAAATAAATATAAATGCTGTGGCTGCATTTATGCAGTTTGGAAATATTCCATCGCCTCATTGCATTTTTAATAATTGTTACAAATTAAATCCTGGACATTATTTAAAATTTAATGTTATTGATTTATCCATTGATGTTTTTAAGTATTGGGATGTTTACAATGCTTATAATAAACCCAAACTAAATATTTCATTTCAGGAAGCAAAAATAGAAACAGAAAAAATTTTACAGTCAGCTTTTGATTACCGTATGGTTGCTGATGTGCCAATTGGAGTATTTTTAAGCGGTGGTTATGATAGCGCGTGCCTTACAGCATTACTTCAAAAAGACAAATCTGAAAAACTAAAAACATTTACAATCGCTGTTCCTGATATTGGATTAAACGAGGCGCCATTTGCTAAAGAAGTTGCCAAGCATTTAGGGACAGAGCATTATGAATATGAATGCACGCAGAAAGAAGCATTAGAGTTAGTTAATGAGTTGCCATATTATTACGACGAACCTTTTGCTGATAGTAGTGCAATACCTACAACATTAGTTTGTAAAATGGCTTGTAAACAAGTAACAGTTGCTTTGAGTGCCGATGCTGGTGACGAAATTTTTGCTGGATACAATCGCTATGATTATATGATGAAGTATGGCAAGAAAATCAATTCTATTCCTCCATTTATTAGAAAAGGAAGTTCTCATGTAATGAATTTAATTTCAGCTGATAAAATCCCTATTTTAAAAAATAAATATAATTTTTATAACCGTTACGAAAAACTAAAATCGCTTTTAAAAGACCCTTCGCACAAAAACATGATGTTGAGTTTGAGTAGACAATATGATGAAAATCAGTTAAAGAAAATTTTAAATGAGAATTTCGAAACTTTGCATACTGCTTATTTAAGTGATGATTTAAAAGATGAACATAAAACTTCACTAGCCTATATGATGGCGATTGATTATCAAACTTATTTGGTAGATGATATATTGCAAAAGGTTGATAGAGCTTCAATGACGGTTAGTTTAGAAGGAAGAGAACCTTTTTTAGATCATCGAATAATTGAGTGGGCTGCTCAATTACCAGATGATTTTAAATATTTTAATGGAAATAAAAAATACATATTAAAAGAAATTGTTCATCAATATATTCCAAAAAAAATGATGGAAAGGCCAAAAATGGGTTTTGCAATTCCTATTGAAAATTGGTTGGCAACTGATTTAAAAGATCAGGTGTTGTATTATTTGAGTGATGAAAACATAGTACCGCAAGATATTTTTGATCTGAAATTTATTCAAAAAATTAAGAATGATTTTTTTAGTGGAAAGAAAGAATTTGGCGTTAAAATTTGGTATTTATTGATGTTCCAAATGTGGTATGAAAAATGGATGAAATAAATTTCAAATTGAATTTATAAAATCTATCATTTTATTTAAAGCTAATGCTCTATGAGATATTTTTGATTTTTCTTCGAGTGTTAATTCAGCAAATGTTTTTGAATAACCTTTTGGTATAAATATAGAATCATAACCAAAACCATTAGTTCCTATTTTTTCATAAGTAATAGTGCCATGCATAATGCCTTCAAATAAATATTCCTTCCCATTTATAATTAGGGCTAATACTGTTTTGAATTGCGCTTTTCGGTTATCGACCCCGTTTAAATTACTTAATAATTTAGTAATATTATCTTCATCATTTTTTTGTTCGCCAGCATATCGAGCACTGTAAACACCAGGCTCACCATTTAGCGCATCAACCAAAAGCCCAGTGTCATCTGCAAAACAATTGAAGTTTGTTTTTTTGAAAATGGTATGAGCTTTCATCAATGCATTTCCTTCAAGGGTTGTAGCGGTTTCTTTAATGTCTTCTGTAAAATTAATATCACTTAAATTTAACAGATTAATGTTTTGATTAATTAGGCTTTTTACCTCTATTACCTTATTTTTGTTATGTGTAGCGAAAATGAGCTCCATTGTTTGTTTCTTAAATAGTGTTATGAAATAATCAAATTAATTTAGAAATTAAAGCTAAAATAAATTAATGAGTTTAAATAATTTATCTAAATATTTTTTAATTGGCTGTATTATTATTAAAATTTTTGTTTCCTGTTTTGGATATTTAAAAGAAGGTAGTAAAGATTTAAAATTCTCTTTATCTTTTAAAAAAGAAATAAATAATGATGAGCCTGACTTGGCTAGAAGAGCTTATAATTTAAGAAATGGGCGTGGATTAGTTAAAACAATCGAAAACAATGATAGCATTAGTTATAAATTAAGTTCAAATCGTCCGTTATTAAATATTGGACTGCATTATATGTATCAAAATATATATTGCTATTTTTCAAATCTTAAAGAAAGAGATATTAATGGGACTAATCAACAGATTGACAAATCAAATACATATTATAAAACTTACGCCATTTTAATAAACTACGTTACATTAATTTTTTATTTATTATCGATTCCGTTTTTTATGTTTTTGGCTAAAAACGTTGGTATTGTAAATCAAAACTTATTAAACATTACTACCGGCTTTTATCTGACATTTCCTTCCACCCTCATTTATATGGGTTGCATACCGCTTTATGAAAATATCTGTCTACCATTTTCCGTTATTGGTATTTCTTTTTTACTGAAATTAATAATGAAGCAAGTAAAAAACAACTCATTAGTTTTTTTAGCAATATCATTAATGCTAACTATGGGTGTTTTATTAAGACCTCAATCTTTAATACCAACTCTTATGGTATTATTGGTTTTTGGAATTTGCACGTTGTTACAAACAAAAAGGGAGGGGATTAAATCTAATACTGCAAGTTGGAAGTTTGTTGGAATATTTTCTATTGTTTTTTTAATCTCTCAAAGTTTTATTTTTTTTACTAATTATAAGTATTTCAATACCATATTTTACACAAATAGAGCTGATGCCTTTATGTGGGGACACTATGAATTAGCAAAAGGTTCATGGGATGGAACAGTTGATTTAAAAGGAAGTGAAGGTTATATTTATGAGCGAAAAATTATCCCGGGGTTTGATACAATGAGTGAGTTAGAACAAAATGCTGCACAGAAAAACATTGCTAACAATTGGATAAAAAATAATTTTAGTAAGGAATTAAAATTACTATTTAAAAAAGTTGGAATTTTTTTTATGCCATATAACTTTGATTATTTAAAGTTTAATTTTTCGATGTTTTTCATTCATTTAGGTTTTTTTATGTTTGGATTTTTTGTGATTATTAAGAGGAGATTATTATTTTGTAATAAAGCTATTTTATTTTCTTTAACATGGGTTATTGGTGTTGTTATTGTGAATGTTTTGTTTTTTGTAGAGTATCGTATTAAGTATTTTGCTGATCCATATATGTTGATTTTCTCGGTTTTTATTGGTAATAAAATCTATGAATGGTTTGTGAATAAAACAATAAAAAGTACAATCAACTGATTTATTGTATAGGCTTTTAAATAGATTAAAGTTATATTTGTTATGATGGTCAGGTTAAATGAATTTGGAGAAATACTTCAGAAAGTAGCAGGTTTAGAATTATTAATAGTGAGGGTTTAAAAAATGGACTTGTTATGAATATAAAAACATCTTTTATAACTGATACTTATAAGAAAATTAAAAATAATTTGCCAAATTATGTTTTAAAGTCTATTATCAAGCTAATTCCTATTTATTTGATTTCATCGGTATTTGAAATATTTGGATTAGTTGTGCTTTTCCCAATTGTTAAGGTTGTTGTTGAGCCTACATATATTCAAAACAATAAATACGCTTCGTTTTTATTTGAAACATTTCACTTTACTAGTAATGTGAGTTTTGTTCTTTTTTTATTTTGCTTTATTACTTCTATTTTTATTTTAAAAAATTTTATTATTCTTATTATTACTAAAATTCAAACAAAAGTTGCATTTAGTCTTGCAAGTCAGCTTTCTTTTGAGAAATATAAATCATATCTGAATAAACCATATAGTTTTCATTCAGAAAACAATACAGCTGTTTTATTAAGGAATTTTACTCAAATGCCTTTTGAACTAATTCTATATGTGATAATGCCTTTTATTACTATTTTGAGTGAATTATTTATTTTAGCATTAATCATTTGTGCAATTACAATTTATGACCCTATATTATTTTGGTCTCTTATATTATTTACAGTTCCATTTTTATTTTTTTATAATAAAATATATAAAAAGAAATTAGAGGAAATTTCCAAAAAAAGGGACGAAGAAGGTGTTAATATGTTTAAGCTCGGTCTTCAGTCGATGGAAGCATTTCGTGAAATGATTGTTTTCGATAAAAAAGAATTTTTTAAACCGCAATATAAAAGAACTGTAGATAGTTATAGTAAATCTTTGGCTGATATTTATGTAATGAATTCTTTCTCGCCAAAAATTGTTGAAACAGTTGCTGTAATTGCTATATTTTCAATTTTTATTTCTGGATACTTATTAAATAAAGACCTTAATACGCTTTCACAATTTCTTATAATTTTCACTATTGCGGCGTATAGAGTTATTCCATCAATGAATAAAATAATTTTATCTGCAAATTATATCAAGGCAAGCTCACAAGTATTTCAATATTTTAGTAACTCGGATAATGACGAGAATGAATCCGAAAATTCTATAAATATAAAAAATGAAAGTATTTTATTTAAAGAAAAATTAGAAATTAGGAGCCTTTCATTTAAATTTAAAGCCGATGGAGATAATATATTAAATAATATAAATTTAAATATTCCAGTTGGACACACGATTGGAATAATCGGATCTTCTGGTGCTGGCAAAACCACTTTGTTGAATATATTGCTCCGTCTTTATGAAGAGACAAGTGGGGGGATTTATGTTGACGGCGTTAAAATTGAAAATTCTAATTTGCATCTTTGGTATAATTTAGTAAGTTATGTTCCTCAAAATGTTACATTATTAGATAGTAGTGTTATGGCGAACATCGCTTTTGGAATTCCTTTAGAAAATGTAGACCATGATTTATTAGCTAGAGTTATTGAACAATCACAATTAAAAGAATTTGTTAAGAATTTAGCAAATGGTGTAAATACTGAAATTGGCGAAAAAGGAGTTAAAATATCTGGCGGGCAAAGACAAAGGATTGCTATTGCCAGAGCGCTTTATCATGGTGGAAAAATTCTAATTTTTGATGAAGCAACAAGTTCTTTAGATGTGGAAACTGAGCAAATGGTTACAGAATCAATTAATGACATTACCCATAAAGATTTAACTATAATAATTGTTGCCCATCGTATTCAAACTTTAAAATATTGCGATGCTATTTATAGAATAGAAAATGGTGAAATTGTATCCAAGCCACTTTCATATAATGAGATTCAAAAAAGTAATTAGCAAATGAAATAAATAAATGGGGAAATTTTAATGGCTAACATTTATTAGAAGTATAAAAATGCCAGTTAGTTCTTAAACTCCTCTTGCCATTAGTGCAATTTTTAGAAGTAAATAATTAAAAAAATTATATAATGAAAATTTGGTTTTAACACGTTTTGATGCGAACTATTTATTATATTATCAATTCTTAATCATATTGTTATTAGAGAAAAAATTAAATTAAAAATCATGAATTATTTATTAAATTTGCTTAAGTACTAACCTTAATATGAGCTTTGCTTTAAATGATACTTTTGATTTCCCCCATATATTAGAATTAGGTTCTATTGGGTCATCAAGTCTTGGGTATATTACTGTTGCTGAGTTCCCAAACAACATACCTTTCGAAGTTAAAAGAACATATTGGACATATTATACTCCAAATAATGTTGAAAGGGGGAATCATGCACATAAACAATTACAACAATTAATAATATCTGTAGCTGGTGTTATTGAATTTGATTTGGAATCTCAAAAAGGAGAAATATTTAAATTCAAATTGGATAATCCTAATCAAGGATTATATATTCCTAAAGGATATTGGCGTATCATCCATTTTTCACATAACGCGGTATTACTATGTTTAGCTTCTTTGGAATATGATGCTAATGATTATATTAGAGATTATAATGAGTTTAAAAATATAAAAATATAATGAGTGTATTTATTCATCCTAATGCTATTGTTGAAACAACCGATATTGGCTTAAATACAAGGATATGGGCATTTGTTCATATTCTAAATGATGTAAAAATTGGAGTAGATTGTAATATTTGTGACCATTGTTTTATTGAAAACGGAGTTACAATTGGTAATAACGTAACAATTAAATCAGGTGTTAATATTTGGACAGGAGTTACAATAGAAGATAATGTTCATTTAGGGCCAGGTGTTGTATTTACAAACGACAAACATCCTAGAAGTAAACAAGCTTTTGAAATTGGAAAAATTACAATTAAAAAGGGTGCAAGTATAGGTGCTAATACAACTCTCTTGGCAGGTATTGAAATTGGAGAATTTGCTATGACAGGTATCGGGTCTGTTGTAACAAAAAATGTAAAAAGCCATGCTTTAGTTTATGGGAATCCTGCAAGGCAGAAAGGATGGATTGATAAAGAAGGTAACAAGTTATCTAAGCATGAAGAATTTTGGATTTCTGTTAAAGGAGAATTGTATAAAGAAACTGAAACTGGACTTATAAAAAAATAAATATGCAAATTCCTTTCCTATCATTTGATTATATGCATCAACAGGTTAAAGCTGATATTCAGTCTGCTTTTAATGAAGTTTTTGATAGTAATTTATTTATTCTTGGCAATAAGGTTAAATTTTTCGAGGAATCGTATGCTAAATTTAATAAAGCAAATTATTGTATTGGTGTTGGAAATGGATTAGATGCATTAATAATTTCTTTAAGAGCTTTAGATATTGGAGTTGGTGATGAAGTAATTGTACCTTCTAATACATATATAGCATCTCTTCTTGCTATTTCTGCAGTTGGCGCTAAACCTGTTTTGGTTGAGCCGCGAATTGATACATATAATATTAATCCGGATTTAATTGAGGTAGCAATAACAAAAAAAACAAAAGCGATTTTACCAGTTCATTTATATGGTCAAGCGTGTGAAATGGATAATATATTAGCGATTGCTATTAAATATAATTTAGTAATAATTGAAGATAATGCGCAATCACAAGGCGCAAGCTTTAATGGATTGCAAACTGGAATATTTGGTAGCATTAATGGAACTAGTTTTTATCCAGGTAAAAATTTAGGAGCATTAGGAGACGCAGGTGCAATTACAACAAACGACGAAAATTTATATAAAAAAGCATTAAGTCTTAGAAATTACGGATCGCAAAAAAAATATTATAATGAGGTGAAAGGTTATAACTCTAGATTAGATGAAATGCAAGCGGCGTTTTTGTCAGTTAAGCTAAATTACCTAAATGAATGGAATGAAAATAGGCAAGAAATAGCTAATCTTTACATTAGTTTGCTTAAAAGTACTCCGGAAATTATTTTGCCAAAAATTGCAGAAGGAGCAACTTCTGTTTTTCATTTATTTGTGATTAGAACAAATAAAAGGGATAAACTGCAAGCCTACTTGGCCGAAAAAGGGATAGGTACTGTAATTCATTACCCAGTTCCCCCACATTTACAGGAAGCTTATAAAGAGTTTGGATATAAAAAAAACGATTTTCCAATAGCGGAAGAAATTGCTGATACATGCCTAAGTTTACCAATATACCCTGGGTTGACAGAAGAAAAAATTAAATTTGTCTCCAAAGCAATTATTGAATTTAATCTATAGTTTTTTAATTGGATTAAAAACAAAAAAGACAAAGTTATATTAAAGCGCACATATTTCAATTCTTCAAAACAATAATTTTCAAATGGATATTTTTATAAAATCTTTTAATCGCCCTTACTATTTAGAAAGATGTATTATTAGTATAATAAAAAATTTAAATGGAATTTACACCATAATAATTTTAGATGATGGAACATCGGAGGAATGTTTAAATAAATTAAAAGATAAATATCCTGAGTTAATTATATCTAAGTCAACAGAAGCGGTTTCAAAATCAGCGTTAATAAAAAATCATATTTTGCATGATCATCCAATTCAAATTACTACGATTCCTATCACTTTATGGAAAAACGCGATAAAGAAATCTACGGGTGATTATTTTATTCTTTTAGAAGATGATATGTGGCTAACAAGCCAAATAAAGGTTGAAGAACTAAAATTTGTCATGTCTACAAATAGTTTTAAGATGATAAAATTGTTTTCATTTGATTTTTCTAAACCAGTAGATTGGGAAAAAAATTTAAAAGTAAATGATTCTATTGATGAAATAATCACAAAATTTCAAGGGAAATCATTCAACAAAAATTTATTTATTTTTTTATTGCAAAACAGATTTTATTGTGCATCTATTTTATTTAAATTGCGAATGTATGATTACAAATGGCATCTTCCTATTTACTCACTTTATTCAGTAGCAGGCGCTGTTTTCAATAAAGAATATTGGCTTTATTTATGGGATACAGATTTCGAAAAAGTTAATGAAAATACACAGCTTCTGAATGCTTTAAAATGGTTAAAAAAGCATCCTAATAGCAAATTTGGTAAAATAAATAATGGTGTACAAACATCATTTATTAGTTCTGCAACTAATATGTTTAAGGGAGTAAATCTTGATATATATGCCTTCAACAACTGCATTAATGATTATTGGTATCAGGATAAACTTGATTGCATGCAAAATTATCCGAATGATTTTGAAGTAGATTATATGGCTGAATTTTTAGACTTATCAAAAGATAAAAGATGCTTGAAGGAAGAATGGTTTAAGTGGATAGATAAATTTAAGAATCAATATCGTGCATATGGGTTTAGTATAAAATAAATTGTAAATTCAGTTATTCTAAATATGGTTTTGTTTTTAATAAAACTATATCATAATATAAATATTTAATGGAAAAGATTCTTGTTATAGCCTATTATTTTCCACCTTGTAGAGGTGTGGCTTCATATAGACCTGAATCTTGGAAAAGAGATTTTCCTAAACAGGGCCTATCACCTACATTTATTACACGACATTGGACTGGGACTGAAAATGTTTGGACAGATTATCTTCAGGATTTAATTGTCGATGAAAAAATTACTAGTTGCGAAAATTCAGTAACAATAAATTTACCATATAGGCGAAATAAGTATTTAGTATTTGCAGAAAAAAAATGGGTTCGTAAATTATATTTAGATAAATTTATTTATTTTTCTTCGGCTATAATGGGTAATTATCAATTAGATGTTGATGCTTATAATTGTTTTAAAGAATATGTTTTTAAACATCTGGCATCAAATAGATATAAATTAGTAATTGTTACTTCTCCTCCTTTAAATGTTATTAAACTCGCATATGAAATAAATAAAAAATTTCAAATTCCTTTTATAGTTGATTTTCAAGACTCTTGGAATAACCTTATGCTTGCAGATAATTATAATCCTGGGTTAAAAGAAAAATTTTACAATAAAATAAAAGAATTTTATTTAAAAAAATGGTTAGCACCTGTTTTATTTACAACAACAGTAACGCCAGCAATAAGTAATTTTATTAAAAAAGTATCTAATAAACCCATTGAAATTATTACAAACGGCTACGATAAAGATGCTTATGAATCAAACGAAACAAAACCTTCAGATTTATTTTTTAATGTTTCTGTTATGGGCACTGTTCATCCAATGCAGGACATTTCAATAATGTTAAATGGATTGAATTTGTTTTTAAAGGATAAAGACCCTAAAAAAGTGAAATTAAATTTTATTGGAATTGATGCGGTTCTAGAAATGGCAAATAAAGTTAGAAGTACGATTCCTCATAATTTTCTTTACACATCTTCAAGAGTGAGCATGGAAGATTCGGTCAATCTTACCTTAGCATCCAATGTTTTATTATTTCCAAGTTATAAGGGCTATAAAGGGTATTATACGGCTAAAATTTTTGAATATTTGGGTGCAAAAAAAAATATACTTATGGTGCCAGGTAATAATGATATTGTTGATGAGTTAATAGTAAAAACACAATCAGGGAAAATTGCAAATTCTGAAAATGAATTTGCGACTATTTTAAATAATTGGTTCAAAGAGTGGGAATCTACTGGGGATTTAAAGTTTAATGGAATAAATGAGAACATTGAGTTTTATTCAAGAGAAAATCAAAATCAAATGTTAAGCGAGTTAATAAGTAAAATGATTTTAAATAATGATTAAAAAGCCAATTAAAATCGTTTACGTCATATCTGAGATTGATAAAGCATTGGCTTACGAATGGGTCGTCGAAAATATTGATAAATCTAAATTTGAGTTGAGTTTTATTTTATTAAATTCTAAAAACTCATATTTAGAAAAGTATTTAATCAAATCTAATATATTAGTAAAACGAATTAATTATAAATCAAAATTTGATTTACCAGTTTCAATACTAAAAGTATTTTATTTTTTTTTAGTTAACAGACCTTCTGTTGTTCATACTCATTTGTTTGATGCTACACTTTGCGGCTTAATTGCTGGTAAATTATGTGGTATTAAAAAGAGAATTTATACACGACACTATTCCACCTTTCATCATCAATACTTTCCGAAAGCCGTAAAATGGGACAGGTTGAATAATTGGTTGGCAACTGATATTATAGCCATTTCTAAAACCGTAAAAAATACTCTAATTAATTATGAATTTGTTGATGAAGGAAAAATTACAACGATTTACCATGGTTTTAACTTAAAAGATTTTTTTATTCAGGATATTAAAATGGCTAATAAGTTAAAATTAGCATACAACCCATTACATAAAAATCCTGTTATTGGTGTAATTTCAAGATTTACCGAGCTTAAAGGAATACAATATATTATCCCAGCTTTTTCAAAATTAGTAAATGAATATCCTAATGCATTGCTACTTTTGTTTAATGCTTCTGGTGATTATGAAAGGGAAATTGATAAATTATTGTCCGAACTTCCAAATAAATCCTATCAAAAAGTAGTTTTTGAAAATGAAATCACTTCAATTTATCATTTGTTTGATGTTTTTGTACATGTTCCTATCAATGACACTATTGAGGCATTTGGGCAAACCTATATTGAATCAATGGCATCTGGAATCCCTTTAGTTGCTACTAAATCTGGCATTGCTAATGAAATATTGGTTAATAACGATAATTCAATAGTTGTTCCTTACAAAAGTTCAGAGGCAATTTACAATGCCATTTCTTTATTATTAAAAGATTCAGATTTAAAAAACAGAATTACAAAAAATGCAATAAAAACGGTTGCTGAAAAGTTTGAAATACAAAATATGATTGGGAAACTAGAAACCTTATATTTACAATAATGTTTTTCAGTATAATTATACCAACATTTAATCGTGAAAAATTAATCACGCGAAGTATTACCAGTATTTTAAACCAAACATTTTCTGATTTCGAAATAATAATAGTTGATGATGGTAGCACTGATAATACAAGAGCAGTAATTGAAAGTCTCAAGGATGATCGTATCAAATATTTTAGAACTGAAAATTTTGGTGTTGCTCATGCCCGAAACTTTGGTTCTAAGAATGCAATTGGTCAATATGTTGGATTTTTGGATTCAGATGATGTATTGAGAGAAAACCATTTGCAATGTGCCTATGATTTTATTTTAGAAAAAAATAATCCTGCTGTAATACACCTAAATTTTGATTGGGGTTTGGCTGACCAATCAAAGTTTAAAGTTAACGCCTTACCTTTAGAACTTCCAATTTCAATTTTTAATAGTTGTTCACTTCATGTAAATTGTGTTTTTTTGAGGAAAGATATTTCTAATAAATTTTTATTTAATGAGAACCGTGATTTGATGTTTGCGGAGGATTGGGACTTTTTTATTAAACTAGCAGTAGGCAATACCATCCATTTAAGAAATACGAGCACTGCTTATTTGATAGATCATGAAGAGCGGAGTATGCGAAATTTTAATGAGGAAATTTGGGTAAAAAGACGAAATGCTTTAATTGCTAGTTTGAAAAATGATGAGCTTGTTTCGGATAAATTTTACTCTCATATATATGCTGTTTCGGCACATATGAATTCATTAATAGCAATAAATTTGGCAATTAGAAAAGAGAAAATTAAGTCCTTGAAGTATTTAATTTTATCATTAAAAGAAAATAGCAAAGAATTATTTACAAAACGAACTGGCGCAATATTAAAGTATTTGTTAATTTATTGGTAATGATTTTAAGTATTAGTTTATCTATTGATTGCCTTATTATTGATATATAATTTTTTTTGCATATCATTTATAATAATTAAACTAGCCATGAAAAATGGAATGCATGGGATTTTTAATCTTACTAAGGTTCCAAAGTTTGAGATTGAGACACCAACTGATAGTGCGAAGAATAACGAGAAAATAAAAGAAAATAGAACAAGCGGGTGTGAGTTTACTAATTTGAAAAAACCAAAAATCTTCAAACGTATTAATAAAAAAATGCAAAATCCCAGAATAACTGTATTTTCTAATGCTGAAAAAAGCATAACCACATTTTTGGCATCAATTAAAGTCGGCCTAAATAAGGCTGCAAAAATTGCTTTATGTGAAACAGACAGTAGGCCTAAAATAGTTGGTTCATAATCACCTATATCAAATGTATTGCCACCATAATAACTCTGTTTTAGATCTTGCTGCGCATTCACCGCTGTTCCTATTACTTTATCAAGAGAATATTGGCCTAGTCTATTTCCTAAATTGTTTATAGCTAAGAAAGTTACAAATGCTCCTATTCCAATAATGATGGGGGCAGCAAGTAATTTTATTAAACCGTTTTTTATGGAATTTAATCTTAATGCAATTATCCAAACTATGGAACCTGGTAATAATGCAAATAATATATATGGTTTTATTGATAAAAGTAAATAGGTGGAAAAAATTATTGTAGCAAAGTATTTAATTTTATAGTTTTTCTTTACTAAAAGATAATAAAAGCCATAAACAAATAAGCATGTTGCGGAAAAAGTGAGGCTATCTTTTAAAATACCACTTCCCCAAAAAATTACTGAAGGCATAAATAAAATAGGAATAGATAATTGTTTACCTAATCCAGAAAATTCTTTTATAAAAACCATGTATAAATTCCATACTCCAATATAGCAAGTGGATGCAACTAAAATGGCCGTTGTCATATAGCTTTTGCCTGCTAGTAGTGAAAATGGCATAAAGCATTTTGACACAAAATAGGCATATTCATCATTTACCCAAAATGTGTATGCGTTTGGTGAATTCATTAAATAAAACTCTGAAACTTTTGGATTCCCAAAATATAAATACAAAAAATCTGTTGGCTTACTAAATAAGACATTCACTAATGCATTGGCTGTATAATGATAATTAACGGTGTCGCCCCCACCATAGTAATAAAAGTATACTAAGCCCAATAAAATTGCCCCAAATATTTTAGCAATTAAGCCTGGCAAAAAATACTTATATGCAGTATGTTCGTGTTGATGTTTTACCTTATATTTATATGCTAAAAATAAAATAAGAAGCAAATAGATAGGGGGTAATAGTATATCAAAAATATCCATATTTCTTTCATAAATTTAAGCAATAAATTGTATTGAACAAGCACACATTATATATTACTTTTGATGGACTCAGCGATCCTCTTGGACAGTCACAAATATTGCCTTATTTATGTGGAATTGCAAATAATGGGTACCATATTACCATATTGTCCTGCGAAAAGGAAGACAGATTAACTAAAGAAAAAGCTGGTATTGAGGAAACAATAAAAGGTTTTTCAATTACTTGGAAATATATTTTGTATGATCAAGATGGGGGATTTTTATCGCGATTTTTATATATCAAAAAGCTTTCCGTTCTAGCAAAACAAGTTATTACTTCGAGTTCTATTTCATTGATTCATTGCCGAAGTTATTTAGCTTCATTATTAGGATTGAAGTTTAAGAATCAGTTTAATATTCCATTTGTATTTGACATGCGTGGTTTTTGGGCTGATGAACGTATAGATGGTTCCATTTGGAAAAAAAGTAACCTATTGCATGTTCTATTTTATAAATATTTTAAAAGTAAAGAAATCCAGTTTTTAAAAAATGCTGATGCTATCGTTTCGCTTACTTATTCTGCAATAACAGAGATTGAAAAAAAAAATCCGAATTATTTAATTAAAGAAAGAACTACGGTAATACCATGTTGTACAAATGTTCAATTATTTAGCAGAGATAATTTAGTGCCGATTAACGATTTGCAAGGTATAAAAACAACAGATCATTTAATAATTTATACTGGTTCTATTGGAACTTGGTATTTTACAAAAGAATTAATTGATTGTGTTTTGATATGGAAAAACCATATTCCTAATATTAAATTACTTATTGTTACAAAAGATTTAGTTGAACTCGATTTAATTTTGAACACATACTCTAAGGAAGAAAACTCTATTATTAAAAAAGTATCAGCATCTTATAAAGATGTTCCAGCGTATTTAGCAATGGCAAAAGCGTCTATGTTTTTCATAAAGCCATCCTATTCAAAAATAGCTTCTTCGCCCACAAAAATGGCTGAATGTTGGGCTATGAATTTACCTATTATTACAAATTCGGGTATTGGAGATAATGATTTGTATTTTAATAAACATAATGGAGGAATATTAATTAACAATTTTACTTCTGAAGAATATGAAAAGGCTTGTATGAATTATTTATCTCTTTTCAGTGAAAATGTAAATTATCGTGAAATTGCTTTAACTTATTTTGATACTAAAATTGCTATTTCAAAATACACAATTATTTATAATTCATTAACTCGATAATGAATGTTTTATCAATATCTGAAGTTCATTTCCGTAGATTTGTTTTTAAGGCAAAGGATAGTTTTTTAACTAATGCATTAAATACAAAGGCAAGCATAAATTATTTTATACAATGCCCTATAAATTTTAGAAACCAATTAACTGAATTTTATACACTTTTAATTGATTTAAAAATACCTCTAGACAAGATTTGGGCTAATATTTATCATAGAACCCAAACGGAAATCAATTCGTTTGAAAACAATCAAATTTATGAGTATAAGATTATTAGGCAAATATCAAGTAAAGAATTAAGTTTATTTATTTCAATGTTTAATCAGTTTGCAAAACGTAAAAATATTCGTTTGGCAGAAGCATTTCGCCTAAAGGCTTATAATAAAAATGGTATTTTAGCGATTTCTTACATTAAACAAGATGCAAAGTTTGTTTGTGTAAATATTTATCGATTAACCAAAGAACGAGCTACTAATTTATATTCCTTTCACTTAAAACATGAATTAGAAAATTGCTATAATTCTTCTCATTTTGGAAGAGCGCACCGTTGCTTGCATTGGTTAGATATTAAAGAATTTAAAAAAATAGGAATTAATTACTATGACTTTTGTGGATGGTATTCGGGTTTTGAGGATAAAGCATTGTTAAATATTAATGCATTTAAAGAGCAATTTACCTCATATAAAGTATTAGAGTATAGTGGTGTTATTTATAACAATCCATTTCTAAATTTTTTAAAAAAACTTAGAAATGGATAATAATTTGAAATTATATAATAATAAGTCTGTTGTAAATTGGTATTCCAATTTGAATGAGGTAATAGATGTTGAAGATTTTGTTTTCAAAAGTTACGCTTCAATTCTTTCAACTGGTTTTGTTTTAGATATTGGATTTGGAGGTGGTAGAACAACTAAATATTTAATTAATAAGTGTAAAACCTATGTTGGTATCGATTACTCAAAACAATTTGTAAATGTTGTAAAAGCTAGTTTTCCTAATGCGGATATCAGGAATTTGGATGCAAGAAACTTGTCAGTTTTTGATTCTAATACCTTTGATTTCGTTAATTTTTCATTTAATGGCATCGATTATGTTAATTTGAAAGACCGAGAACAAATTCTTTCAGAAATTAATAGAGTTCTAAAACCAAATGGCGTTTTCTTTTTTTCTACCCATAATAAAAGTCATAATTCGTTTAATAAGCAGCCTTGGAATGATAGGTCGAATTTATTTTTTACACGAATTAAAGATTTCATTAAAATTTCCCCTTTCTATTTACGGAAAATGTTAAACAAAAAATCGGAAGTTGATGAAAATGAGTTTTCTATAATTAATGATAGTGCTCACAATTATCGATTAATGACTTTTTATACAAAACCTGCTTTCCTAATTCAACAATTAGAAAATTATGGGTATTGTAATATTGAATTGTATTCAAAAAAAACTAAAATTCAGAATTTTGAACAATTAGATGATTGGATTTTTTGTACATGCAAAAAGTTATCTTCTTAATTTTTTATGAAAGCCGTTGATTAAAAAAAAACACTTCTTCTGGTGTGTTATGATGTATGTTAAATTGAGGCAAATCAAATTTATAATCGTTATTATCTTTTAGCTCTTTTAAATCCACAAAATCATTTATTCTCGTAAAACAAAGGTTGTATGTTTTTTTTGCAATATTAAAAGCCAAGTCGTTTAGTTTTGTAAATGGGAAAGCGAAAGAAAAAATAGTTGTGTTCAGTTCTTTTTCAATAATATTTTTAGATTCAGTTAATTCATTTTCAATAAAACCAACACTTGTTTCTTCTTTAAAACTAGGATGTGACAGGCTATGTGAGCCAATCGATACAATTGATTTGTCAAATAATCTTAAATCATCAAAACTTAATAAATCTTGCTGTATTATTCTATTATCCTGGATAAATTTATCTTGCAATTCATTTATGATCAAGATTCGTTCCTCATGATTCATTTCGCAAAGTTGAATTGTAATCCCAAGGTTTAATTTAAAAGGATTATTATAGTCAAGTTTGGAAATATCTATTTTTTTGGAAACCAAAAATTCTTCAATTTCTAGTTTTGAATAATGTTTTACCAAAAACATTATTTTTGACGTCCATATATACCCATTATTTAGAATACTATTTGGTATTACAAACAAAGTAACTGGTATTTGTTGGCGCACTAATATGGGGTAGGCGTAATCTAAAAAATCTTTGTAACCATCATCAAAGGTAATAAAACAAGCGTTTTTTAATTCTTGTTCGTTTTTAGTCAATATATGATTTAAAGGAAATACGGTGTAATGTTTTTTGAGCAAAATTAGGATATCTTCGAATAATTTTGGATTAGTTCCAGGCCAAACCTCATCATATTCTGGCAATACTTTATGAAATACAAGAATTGGTATTTTGCTTTTTCGTCTATTAAAATTTAATAAAATCCTTCCAATGCCTATATTATAAAGAAAAATAAAACATTTATTTCTAATATAATTCAATCTAATAAATATAATAGAATATTTTAATTAGAACAAACTTTTATTATATTTAATAGGAATTTAAATATAAAAAATGGAAACAATTATCGTTACCGGTGGAGCTGGCTATATAGGATCACATACAATTATCGAATTATTAGAACAAACTAATTATAATATTATTTCAATTGATAATTATTCTAATTCTAATAAAGAAACATTTGACAGAATTGAGAAAATTACTGGGAAGGCTGTAAAAAACTTAAATGTTGATATTTGCGACTTTGAGTCTTTAGAATTAGCAATGAGTTCGGTTAATAATGTCATTGGAATTATTCATTTTGCTGCATTTAAAGCTGTTGGGGAATCAGTTACTCACCCTTTAATTTATTATCATAACAACTTAAATTCACTGGTTAATATTTTAAAAATTTGCCAAACAAATCAAATTAATAATTTTATTTTTTCATCTTCTTGTTCTGTATACGGCAATGTAACTAGTCTTCCTGTAACCGAAGATACGCCCTTTAGTATTGCCGAATCCCCTTATGCACATACCAAACAAATTGGAGAAGATATTGTTTCTAATTTCACAAAAAGTGAAACTAATTTTAATTCAGTATTACTTCGCTATTTTAACCCAGTTGGGGCTCACAAAACTGGTTTAAACGGAGAACTTTCGAAAGATAAGCCTAATAACTTAGTTCCTTTTATCACCCAATCGGCAATGGGTATTTTGCCACCACTAACTGTATTCGGAGATGATTATGATACACGTGACGGATCTTGCATTCGGGATTATATTCATGTGAGTGATATTGCTGATGCGCATGTTAAAGCTTTAAATTATTTAGTAGATAAGAAAAATTTAAAAAAGACTTCAGTCTTTAATTTAGGAACAGGTAATGGTGTAAGTGTTCTTGAATGCATCCATTCTTTTGAAAAAATTTCAAACAAAAAATTAAATTATAATATTGGGAAACGCCGAGAAGGCGATGTCGTAAATATTTATGCCAACAACTCCTTCGCTAAAAAAGAATTAAACTGGGTTCCAAAATTTAATTTGGACGATATGATGCTAAGCGCTTGGAATTGGCAATTACATTTAAATAGCGTAATTTAAGAATAATGGATAAAAAATTTAAGTTTAAAAGCCTTTCTGTCTATTCATCAGATGAATGGATGGCAAATTCTACAAAACGATACCGAACGGTTTTTGAAAAAGCTGAGGCTAATTATATTCGTTTTGAACTAGCTCTATTCAACAAATTGTTTGACGAAGAAGATTGGACTGCGAAAATTAGTGTTAGTTGTGAAGAAATAATCTCATCTGGTAATAAACATATTTGCACTCTTGATTCAGAACTGAAAGCTAGTAAAGATGAAAATATATTATATATTAGAGATGGTTGGGGAGTTCCAACAATTGGCTCATTTTGGACTAAAGGTAAATACCAATGGGTTGCTAAAATAGACGATGTCATTATTGGAACCCAACTTTTTTTTATAGAGGATATTGGTTTAGTTTCAAAAACCACGAATCCTTATTTTAGTTTAGAGCATGTAAAATTATTTAGTGGAAATATTGACGGATGGAATCAACAAAATAGAAAATATTTAAAGGTCTTTAATAAGCTTGCTACTCAATATATTTGGGCCGAAGTAAAAATAAAAGTTTTAACTAGTTTAGATTTTAATTACGAGTTGTTTTTAAATTACATTGATGATTCTGGCCAACTCAAAGCACATCAGGTTAAAATTGGAAGTGTAGATAAAGATAAAAAAGATCATACTATAACAATTGATTTAGGTTGGGGTAATGAAATACCTGGCTCTTGGAAAGATGATAAGTACGCACTTGAAATTATTTTCATGGATGTTTTAATTGGAGCTGTTACATTTGAATGTAAAGAAGAAGATATTGAGGGTGAATTAGAGATTATTTCTTCCATTGATCAAACGTTAGCATTAAACTCTGGAAGTTCAAAAGTTATTAATGGAAATGCGATTGAAGTTCCTGAAAAATCTTTAGAAGAATTATTAAAGGAAGTTGATGATATGATTGGCTTAGAAGGAGTCAAGAAGAGTATTCATGAAAACATTACTTATTTGAATTTTACAAAACTTAGAAAAGAGAAAGGTTTTGATGACGGTTCTATAATTTCTTTACATAGCGTGTTTACAGGTAATCCTGGAACAGGTAAAACTACAATTGTAAAAAAACTTGGGCAGATTTATAAAAAAATGGGATTACTTTCTAAAGGTCATGTTTTTGAAGTTGACCGCTCTGTTCTTGTTGGTGAATATATTGGACAAACAGCACCAAAAGTAAAAAAAGCAATTGATGATGCTCGAGGAGGAATATTATTTATTGATGAGGCTTATTCACTTGCTCGCTCCGGTGATGATAGTAAAGATTTTGGTAAGGAAGTTATCGAAATTTTAATTAAAGAAATGAGTGATGGAATAGGTGATATTGCCATTATAGTTGCCGGTTATCCTAAAGAGATGAATACATTCATTGATAGTAACCCAGGTTTAAAATCCAGATTCTCACAATATTTTCATTTTGAAGATTATATGCCTGATGAATTATTTCAAATTGCAATTTATAATGCCACTCGAAAGCAATTATTTATTGATGAAGATGCTACTGAATTTTTAAAAGAACAACTGACGGAAGCTTATCGTAAGCGAGATAATAGTTTTGGCAATGCGCGTTTTGTAAATGCTGTAATTGACGAAGCTAAGCAGGATATGGGTTTGAGAATTATGAAATCAGAAAATATGGATTCGCTTTCAAAAGAAGATTTGTCTACTGTTACATTAGTTGATTTACAAAATGCCTTTCATGTTAATGAGAAGAAAAAATTGAGACTTTCAATAAATGACAAAGAACTAAGTCTTGCTCTTTCTGAATTAAACGAACTTGTTGGTATGGAAAATATAAAGCAGGATATTAATGAGTTAGTTAAGTTAATTCGTTTTTATAATGAAATTGGGAAAGATGTCGTTAATAAATTTTCTCTTCATTCTGTTTTTAATGGAAATCCTGGAACTGGCAAAACTACAGTCGCAAGAATTACAGCTAAAATATATAAGGCTTTAGGTTTGTTGGAAAGAGGGCATGTTATAGAAGTTGATAGAGAAGGGTTAATTGCTGGATACAGTGGACAAACTGCTATTAAAACAAAAGAAAGAATTGATGCTGCAATTGGCGGAATTTTATTTATAGATGAGGCTTATGCATTATCTGACGGAAATAGTTTCGGTAAAGAAGCAATTGAAGTGATTTTAAAACAGATGGAAGATAAGCGAGGGCAATTTGGAGTTATTGTAGCTGGCTATACTGAAAATATGCATCAGTTTATTGAAATGAATCCAGGATTAAAATCTCGATTTGATAAAACGTATGTTTTTAAAGATTATGATAAAGATCAATTATTAGTAATTGCTGAAAATTTATTTAAAAAAGAAGGACTTATTCCAAATGTTGAAGCTCTATCTCACCTTGGAAATTATCTTAATTTTTTAATTGAAAAGAAAGATAAGTTTTTTGGAAATGCACGAACAGTTCGTCAGATAGTAGGTGATTGTGTTATGAAGCAAAATTTACGAATGGCATCAATTCCAAAAGAATTAAGGTTACCAAAAGATATTTCAATTTTAACCCTTGATGATGTAAAACATTTAATAATTGATGAAAGTACAGCTAAGCAAAACTTAGGATATAGATTTGGATCCTAAGTTTAAAAATAAAAAAACCTGAATATAATTTATATTCAGGTTTTTTTAATATTAAATTAAAAATTATGCTGTTGGTTTAACTTTTTCAATTAATTTCTTAGCAGAATCTAACATTTTTTGAATTTGTTCTTTGCTAAATGGTTCTCCATCTTGAGAAACTACATCCTGTATAACATAGTTATTACCAGATGCTTTTTGAATTGTGTAAAAATGAAATTCTGGTTTCGTAATTGCACTTTCCCACATAATTGTTTGAGGTTCATCTACTATATATGATTTAAATATATTAACATCGTTTGATTTAATATCACTTTTCATTAATGTAATATCCCCAGGATCTTCAGTAATTGATATATGAAAGTGCTTGCCAACTTTAATTTCTAATGCTCCCCAGCTTTGCTCAACTATTTCAAGTTTTTCGGCAATAGTATCGGGTACGAAAATAGAAAATTGTTTTCCGCGACCGCTTAGGTCAAGATTAACCATTCCCGCAGGAGTTTCAATAGTTTTTGCTTCTTCTTTTGTTCCGCAAGAAGTTAAAGCCAAGCAGAATGTAGCAATAGATAATAATGTAAAAGTTTTTTTCATTTGTTATTATTTAAACGGTTAGAAATTATTACTTATTATATAAGTAAATTTTTGTTAATCAAATGTAAGGTAAAAGCTGTATTTTAAAAAAAATAAAAGAGAATTATTTTTTTGATTTTCTAAAGATATTAGAAGTTGAAAAGGAAATGTAAAGAGAACGAAATGGATTTAAATAAAAAACCCCCCGCTTAGCGGGGGGAGTTTATTACTTTTTTTTAGCTGCTGCTTTTTTAGGAGCTGCTTTTTTAACTGCTTTTTTAGGAGCTGCTTTTTTAACTGCTTTCTTAGGAGCTGCTTTTTTAACTGCTTTCTTAGGAGCTGCTTTTTTTACTGCTTTTTTTGCTGCTGCTTTTTTCGGAGCTGCTTTTTTTGCTGCTGCTTTTTTAGGAGCTGCTTTTTTTGCTGTTGCCATGGTTTTTTGTTTTTGAGTTTTTATTAATTTGTTAATACGAAGTAAATAAATTTATTAACGCTAACTAATTTTCAGGCAGTTAATTTATTAACATATTATTGTTGAAATTGTTGATAGCGTATTTTTAAAACACACGAAAAAAAAACAAATCGGATTTTATTTATTTATTTATTTTAAGCAATCATCGCTAAGTATTGAAAACAAAGGTGATTTCATACATTAAAAAAAATAAATTACGAACTTGTTTTATTTTTTAAAGAAACGTAATGGAAAATATGGGGGAAATTTATTTTTAATTTATTTTTATTTTTATTACTTCCCAAAGAAAAAAAATCTAATTTATTATCCATTCATTTTCAATTTCCCATCCTGATAAAATTTTTATAGGAGAATTATTAAAGAAAATTAATTCTGGTTGTATGTTTTTAAAATAATTACCTGTGTCGAATTGGTTGTTTTTATTGGCATCCACAACTACTTTCACAAAATAACTTCCAGGCAATAAATTATTAAATGTAAAATTAGTAGTTGAACTTGATGATAATGAGAGTTCAATTTGAGATTTTTTTACAATTTCATAATTTTCGTTCAGTAATAAAATCAAATATTTCCCTTTTTCCGGAAAAGTGAGTTTTAAATTTAATATTCCGTAATCATCTCCTGATGTCGTGTTAAATAAATAACCAACCGAATCATTTGTTCTTCCTATATCATTTTTGAATAGTTCTTTGTTAAATGTGATGAGATAGGAAGACTCTCCTTTTATTTTCGTCTTAATGCTATAAGAATTAGGTCTTTCTTCGTTTTTCAAAATTTCAAATTCCATTTTTGTTTTAATTGAATCTTTTATTTCATTTATAGTCAAATCGCGTTTATTTAAATTTTCAATATTATACGGAACATTTAAATCAAAAGTTAAAGTTTCAAAATATGGAAACGTTTTACTGAAATTTGGTTTAATAGTATATTTTAAGCCTTTATTTTTTTTAATTTTCACTAAATCATTTTCGCTTGGTATTAGGATTGAAATTGAATCAATGTGTTTGTCTTTATCCGAAACAATGATTTTTAAAGTATCAAATACATTCTTATAATAAAGGCTTATGCTATCCATTGTGACATTAAATGAGTAATCTGTTAATCCTTTAGCCGTTATCTTAATGTTATTAGAGCAAGGTGTATTATATATTAAAACTGCTTTACCATACTCAGGAGTAATCGTTTTCTTAAGAAATTGTTTTGTTGGAATTTCTCTAAATAATCTTAATTGAATAAGTGATGTATCTAATGTGCTTATTTTTGCTGATTTAAAACCAATTTGTTCAATTGATCCATCGTACATTAAGTTTTTATTTTCATCTTTAATCGCTATTATTTTAAAATCCGATTTTGGTAAATAGTTGAAAGAGAATTCCCCATTCGTATTTGTGAATGATGCATAAGTAGGTTTTTCTATATATAAAATACTATCTGTAGCATTTGCTTTATAAAGACCTACTAATATATTTGAAAGTGCTTTATTGTTTTGGGCATTTATTACTTTACCTTTTAAAACCTGATTGTCAATCATACTTCCAGTACTAAAAATATATTCAAAATTAGATAAAGGATTATTTTCCCTAATATCAACTATGGCATTACCAAAAAATAATTTATAAGTGGTATTAGGTAATAATTCCTCTTTAAATTCTATTTTTATTTTCTTGCTTTGAACTTGTATGTTTGGTAATTGATTTGTTTGTGGGGTAATAATAAACTGGTTCACTAAATCTTTTAGAGTAATAAATTCATCAAAATCTATTTCGATTGTTTTTTGATTAAAATTTACTGACGCATTCTTAGGTGAACATAAAAGTACCTTTGGAGGGGTTGCATCGGTTTTCCCGCCTGTTAAAGGAGTTATTTGCGCACATTTAGTATAGAGCAAAATGATACTTATATATATAGCTAAGTTTTTCAATTTAAGAAGTATAAAGAAACGCATTTTTTTACAGACTATTTTATTGTATAAATAAATTAAATTCGATTACTTTATAATGAATTTAAAGTTTTATGGGTATGAACAAGGAGTTTGATTTTTTAATTTTGGGAAGTGGTATTGCTGGTTTGAGTTATGCTTTAAAAGTTGCGGAAAAGGGGAAGGTTTGTATTATTACCAAAAGCAATGAAGAAGAATCAAATACCAAATATGCACAAGGCGGAATTGCAGCTGTTTGGGATGAAACAGACTCTATTGAAAAGCATATAAAAGACACCTTAATAGCTGGTTCTGGATTATGTAATAAAGATATTGTACAAATAGTTGTTGAAGAAGGACCTAAACGAGTAAAAGAATTAATTGAACTTGGGGCAAAGTTTGATAAAGTTAATGGAGGAAATTATGATTTAGCTAAAGAAGGAGGGCATTCAGAAAATAGAATTTTACATTATAAAGATATTACTGGCTTCGAAATTGAAAGAGCGTTAATTGCCCAAATAAAAAAACATAAAAGCATTACAGTTTTAGATTATCATTATGCAATAGATCTTATTACACAACATCATTTAGGCGAGATTGTAACTTCAAAAACAAAGGATGTAAAATGTTTTGGTGCTTATGTATTAAATACTAAAACACAAAAAGTAGACACCGTTTTGTCTAAGGTGATTTTAATGGCTACAGGTGGAGTTGGCCATGTTTATGCAACGACCACAAACCCAATTATTGCTACTGGGGATGGTATTGCTATGGTTTATAGAGCTAAAGGACTTGTTAAGGATATGGAATTTGTTCAATTCCACCCCACATCTTTATATAATCTGGGCGAACATCCTAGTTTTTTAATTACTGAAGCAATTAGAGGATTTGGTGCCGTACTAAAAACAGTTGATGGAAACGAATTTATGCATAAATATGACGAGCGATTATCTTTAGCTCCTCGTGATATAGTTGCAAGAGCTATTGACAACGAAATGAAAACAAGAGGAGATGATTTTGTATTATTAGATTGTAGACATATTGATCGAAAAGCGTTTATTGAACATTTCCCAAATATTTACAATAAATGTATGGGTTTAGGGATAGACCCATTTGTAAAATTAATTCCTGTTGTTCCTGCTATGCATTATTTATGTGGAGGAATTTCAGTTAATGAATTCGGTCAATCAAGTATTTTAAATTTATATGCTGTTGGAGAATGCTCATGTACTGGATTACACGGTGCAAATCGATTAGCCAGTAATTCTTTATTAGAAGCAATAGTTTTTGCAAATCGTGCAGCCCTTCATTCTATTTCAATATTGCCAAGTATTGATATTATGTCCAACATACCAAATTGGAATGCTGAGGGAACTGAACATGCAGAAGAGATGATTTTAATTACACAGTCTCAAAAGGAAGTTCAGCAAATTATGAGTAACTATGTTGGTATTGTTCGCTCAGAACTTCGATTAAAAAGAGCATTTGATCGATTGGAAATTTTATATAATGAAAACGAAACGCTTTATGATAAAACAACTGTGACTCAAAAATTGGGAGAATTACGTAACCTAATTTGTATTGGGTATTTAATTATAAAACAAGCCATAGCCAGAAAAGAATCGATTGGATTACATTATATGGTTAACTACAAAAAATAATTATTTTTTTTACATAATTAACAAGATAATTATTATATTTATGCCCTCAAATGGTAGGTATAGCTCAGCTGGTTAGAGTATCGGTTTGTGGTACCGAGGGTCGCCGGTTCGAACCCGGTTACTTACCCAAAAAGACTGTCAATTATTGGCAGTCTTTTTTTAATTTTAATAAGTTAAAAACACATAAATTATGAGTTATATTATTTCAGGCATTCAGCAATTAGGTGTTGGTAACACTAATGTTCAAGAAACCTTTACTTGGTATAGAAAAGCATTTGGTACTGATATAAAAATATTTGAAGAGGCCGCAATGGCTGAATTAATGTTGCCTTATACGGATAACAAGCCTCACGCTCGCCATGCTATTTTAGCTATAAGTATGAATGGAGGTGGTGGTTTTGAAATCTGGCAATATACAAGTAGAAAAGCACAAAATGCTGAATTTAAAATACAACTTGGAGATATTGGAATTTTTGCTGGAAAAATAAAATCTTATGATATTCAAAAATCTTTTACTCATTTAAAACAATTTGGGGCAAAAATGTTAACCGATATAACGAACTCTCCAGATGGTCGAAAACATTTTTATATTCATGATTTATGGGAAAATACCTATGAAATCGTTGAAGAAAAAAAATCATGGTATATGCAAAAGAACTTTTCTACAGGAGGAGTTTTAGGAGCAGTTATTGGAGTTAAAAATATTGACGTATCTATTAATCTTTATAAAACAGTATTAGGATTTGACACGATTGTAAGTGACACAACTTCTGTTTTTACAGATTGGAATGGGGTAGAAGGTGCTTCAAAAAAAATACGCCGAGTAATTTTACGTAATAGCAAACCTCGCGAAGGAAGTTTTGGGCCTTTATTAGGTGATAATGAAATTGAATTAGTTCAAGCATTTGATTATACCCCAAGAAAAATTTTCGAAAACAGATTATGGGGAGATTGTGGATTTATTCATTTATGTTTTGATATTAAAAACATGTCTGATTTAAAATTGGCATGCGAAAAAGCTGGCCAACCATTTACGGTTGATGGTGGTGCAGGTTTTGAAATGGGGGAAGCTGCAGGACATTTCACCTATATTGAAGATGCAGATGGAACTTTAATAGAATTTGTTGAAACTAAGAAATTGCCCGTAGTAAAAAAGATTGGTTGGTATATAGATTTACGTAAACGTGATCCTAAAAAAGCTTTACCGAATTTTATTTTAAAGGCTTTAAGATTTAGTAGAGTAAAAGATTAATCCCAAAGAGTCCATCGTGTTGGACTATAATCAGTTGTTTTAACTTTAAAATTTACAACTTCATAATGCGAACCTTTATTCTTAGTTAAGAAGAAATTAAGGTTCATATTTTTATTTATCCATGTTGGATAGTTCGAGCCTGCAAATAATTCTAAATATACCGTGTTGATTTTATTATTAGGATCAAAATAGTCTGATAGTAATTCGGCTTTATAAAAAACAGCCTCTTTTCCGGTTTCCGATATCGAAATACAGAACTTATCAGATGATAATTGAATGCACGAATCTGCCTTGTAGCTAAACTCAACAACTATACTTTGGTATTGTTCTAAATTCGATTTTTTTAAATTCAGTTCAACATTAAAAGGATATTCATTTTCATTTTCGTTAATGCTAAACCTTAAACTATCATTAAAAAAGGATAATTGTTTTTTTGAATTCATGTAAATATTTAAATCACTATTTAAAATGGAATTATTTTTTAAAATCGACATGTCATCATTTGCTTGTTTAATTTTTGAAAGGACTAAAACATTGCTAAAATAGTCTTCATGATGTAAAAATAAATAAGGGTAATATTCTTTTATTAATTGGGTAGCAGAAGCATTAAGTCCGCCTAGCACTAAATATGGCTGTTTAAGTGATTTTACATAGTTTCTAAAATTAAGTATTGATTTAAAAGCAGTATGTGAACCATTGATATAATTGAATTTTGTCTGGTATTTTGATTCATAAATGGAAACGAAAAATTCCTCAGATGCAAAAATGCCAGATACCGAATTGTCACCAAACTCCTTTTTAATGGAAAGATATGTTTTAGCTTGTTGTTCAAATTCATGAACGTGTACTTTGGAAAATAAATGTTTTTTGTAAAAATTTTGAAAACAAAAAAGTACGACTAACATTATACTAAATAACGTAGTTTGTTTTTGTGTGAATGATGTTAAAAATGAACATGCAAACAAAATGAGGCTTATACCACAAAATAACAATCCTGAGTTTTGTAAAATTGGATTTTTATAAACAGAGTATAAATGGATAATCAAGTAATTAATAATAAATAACCAAAAAAGAAACGTTTGTTTGCGAGTAATTGGAGTTAGTTTAAAAATAGAATTGAGTATAAAAATTAGGAATAATATCATAATGATAATCCCGCTTATACCACATCCAAATAAGGTTTTTGTGAAGAAATAAATTTCATTAATGCGTGGCGGCGGCAGCCAGCCACCAACTTGTGCGCCTATACCTCCAATTGAAAATTGGTATAATGTAATGGGTAAGTGAGGTAAATATAATACAATAGCTAATAAGCAAAAAATTACGTATTTTTTTAGTTGAGATTTATTGATGTAAAAAAAGGATAGTCCAACGGCAATAAACGCAAATAATGAGCTCATGTGGTGATTATAGGCACACAATAAAGAAAATAATAAAAATAAAAAGTAATCTTTGGTTTTTATCTGTTCATCAAATAAGATTTTAAAAATGCTTATTAAAAACAGGATACTAAACAACACCCCGGTGATGTACATGCGAGAGTAAGAACTATAAACTAAAAAAATAAACGAACATGAAACTATTGTAGCAGCAATTATTCCGATGTTTATAGTAAAGAATGATTTCCCAAATTTGTATATATAATATATGCTAAATACACCACAAAGCAGGAACGGTAGTTTAATTGCGATTTCATTGTATCCAAATAATTTTACCCAATACCATAAAAATAATTGAATTAAAGCTGGATGTGCATCTATTTTAATTGCTTTATTTATTTCTTCCAAAAAAGTTGGGTAAACCGTTCTGCTAAGCCCACTTAATTCATCGTGACTAAATTCATAATTATAAATAGGAATAAATCGGTATGCTATCCCAATTATTAAAATTAATGAGAGTAGCCAATTTTGCTTTATAGTATTAAGTATTTGCATATTTTATAGTGCTAATTTAAAAATAATTATCATTTTTGTACTCTCTTGATACAATAGATATTAAAAGTACTTTTTAATTAAGCCCAGGTGTTGGAATGGTATACAAGTGCGCTTGAGGTGCGTATGTCGCAAGACGTGGGAGTTCGAGTCTCCTCCTGGGTACAAAGCCTCTCAGAAATGAGTGGCTTTTTGTTTAAAATTCAAATTATTCGATTAGCATTGGCAACCCTTTCTATTTCATGAACATG
The DNA here is from genome assembly GCA_038327195.1 of Bacteroidota bacterium. Classification (GTDB taxonomy): domain Bacteria; phylum Bacteroidota; class Bacteroidia; order B-17B0; family Aurantibacillaceae; genus UBA4416. The sequence continues at coordinate 35,199 of JBBQKU010000013.1, forward strand.
AATCTATAGTTAGTGCTACAATTAAAATTAAATATAATTGCATAGATATTTATTAAAGTTATAGAATTAACTCCTTTTTGCATTTTTATATTATGAGTTGTGGTTAACAAAAAACACGGTTGTATGTAACAAATTTCGGTTTCACTTTAATAAAAATATGTGAACTATATAATTAATTAAAGTAATTATATAAACCCTTTCATTTAGTAATTCCTTCATTTGTATTATGATTTTTATCAATGTAAATACTAAATAAAATGGAAACTCAAGGAATAAATTTATTTATAGTTGACGATAATCGGCTATTTGCATCAGATTTGAAGATTTTTCTTCAAAATAGATTTGGGTCAGATCTAATTATTACAACTTTTGATGATGGAGATAGTTGCTTGAAAAATATTGATTGTTCAATACACATTGTGATTTTAGATTATTTTATGAAAGGAAAAAATGGTTTGGAAATTTTAAAAGCAATTAAAAGCATTAATCCAAAAACAGAAGTTATTATGCTCTCAACAAATGAAGACGTTGCAATTGCAGTGGAAACATTTAGAGCAGGCGCTAGAGATTATGTGATAAAAGGAGACGGTGCGTGGAAAAAGGTAATGAAGATTGTGGATATAATTATCACAAAACCTATAAGAGTAATAGTGAAAGGTTTTTTAAAATAGTAAACCATATTACAATTTTAATAAACGGCATCACAATATTAAGGTAAAGGTTAATTCTCAAAGTAATTTAAAAATAAAAAAAATAGAATGGAAACTCAAGGAACAAATTTATTTATAGTTGATGATAATCGATTATTAGCTACAGATTTAAAACATTATTTACAAAACCGTTTTGGAAATGATTTACAAATATCAACTTTTGATGATGGAGAAAGTTGCTTATTGAGAGTAAATAATGATACTCATATTGTGATTTTGGATTATTTATTAGAAGGTGAAAATGGACTGGAAATACTAAAGTCAATAAAAAAAAATTAATCCTGATACAGAAGTTATTATGCTTTCTGGTAAAGAAGATATGGGATTAGCTATTGAAACGTTTAGGGCTGGCGCAAAGGATTATGTTATTAAAGGTTCTAGTTCATGGAAACGGATTTCAACTTTAGTAAGCAATATTTTATTAGCTCCAATTAAGGTAATTGTCAGAGAATTTGGCGTTTCAAAATTCGCAGCAATTTTTTTAACCACATTTATTAGTGTAGGTTTAGTGGTTTTTATTGCCATGCAATTGATGAAATATTAATAAAATAATAATACATGTGTTTTTCAACTGCGGCCAGTTTTATTTCAGGCACTGTATTAACGGTAATTGGAATAGTTACGATTAAAAAAACCAAGGATATTTCTCATTTAATGTTTGCAGCAATCCCATTTATATTTGCGGCACAGCAATTTTCAGAAGGTTTTGTTTGGCTGTCACTATCAGGTTCTAATAATGAGGAAGCGCAGCAAATACCAATCACTATTTTTATGACCATCGCAGTAGCTATCTGGCCTGCATGGGTGCCAATTTCAATATTTTATATTGAAAAAAAAAGAAATAGAAAGATAATTTTAGGAATATTTTCAGGAATTGGCTTACTAATTTCCATTTTTTCCATTTATTATCTTTTAAATTATAAATTTAGCGCCCAAATAACAGCTTATCATATTAAGTATGAATTCAATATTGTATATAAAGGGTATTTAAAAATATTGATAGGATTAATTTATTTGGTTCCAACAGTTATTTCGCACTTTATTTCAAGTGTAAAAAAAGTAAATATCATGGGGCTTTTAGTAATAACATCATATTTAATAACTAGGTTTTTATTTAATGATTATATAATTTCAATGTGGTGCTTTTTTTCGGCCATAATTAGTATTATGATATATTTTATTTTGTTAGAAAAATCTTCAACAAATGAACATAAATTAATTATTAAATAAATGGTAGCTCGCTAACCGTCGTTACTAAACAAAACTGAAATCTGTGAATTGTGTAACTTTTTTAAATTGTTGTGTAACAATCTTGAACAAATCAGAAGCAACTTTGTATATATAAATTAAAAAAAACTGTTTGAAATTATATATCAAATACATGGTTAGCAGTCGTTGTAAAATGGTTGTAAAAGAAGAGCTAAAAAAACTTGGACTACATTTTATGTTAGTAGATTTGGGAGAAGTTGAAATCATGGAAAATATTAACATGGAACAGCGCACTCAATTGAAAACAGCCTTATTGGGTTTAGGCCTAGAATTAATGGATGATAAAAGAGCTGTTTTGATAGAAAAAATAAAAAATATTATTATTGAAATGATACATCATTCTGACGAGGTTATTAAAGTCAATTTTTCTAATTTTTTGTCTGAAAAAATGAATCATGATTATACATATTTATCAAATTTATTTTCAGAAGTTCAAGGAACAACCATTGAGCAGTTTTTGATTTCGCATAAAATCGAACGAATAAAAGAGTTGATTATTTATGGTGAATTAAATATAACAGAAATTGCATGGAAAATGAATTACAGCAGTGTTGCACATCTTTCAAACCAATTCAAAAAGATGACAGGCCTTTCCCCTTCGCATTTTAAAAAATTGAAAGACAAAAGAAGGAGTCCGTTGGAAGAAATTTGAAATTAATAATTTTACGTATCCTGTATTCAGTATGATATAGGTTTATATCTCTACAATAATTAAGTAAAAATGGCGAAAAGAAAAAATATAGATGAGTTGGTTATCGCTAACAAAGAACTTGCCTTTCAAGATGAAGAAAAGGAAAAGCGGGCAGCTGAATTGGTTATCGCAAATAAGGAACTAGCTTTTCAGAACAACGAAAAAGGAAAAAGAGCAGATGAGTTAGTTATTGCAAACAAGGAATTAGCTTTTCAAAATAATGAAAAGGAAAAGCGAGCAGATGAATTAGTTATAGCAAATAAGGAATTGGCTTTTCAAAACCACGAAAAAGAAAAACGTGCGGAAGAATTAAGTATTGCAAATAAGGAATTAGCTTTTCAAAATAATGAAAAAGAGAAACGCGCAGAAGAATTAAGTATTGCGAATAAGGAACTGGCATTTCAAAATAATGAAAAGGAAAAACGAGCTGAAGAGTTAAGTATAGCGAATAAAGAGCTTGCATTTCAAAATAATGAAAAAGAAAAGCGTGCGGCTGAATTATTTATTGCTAATAAGGAATTAGTATTTCAAACAGGAGAAAAGGAAAAGCGTGCAGCTGAATTAGTTATTGCTGATAAAGAACTTGAATATCAAAATAAAGAGAAAGAAAAACGTGAAATTGTCAATAAAGAATTAGAGGCATATAGTTATTCTGCAAAACTTGCTTCCCAATATTCTCTCAGTTTAATAGAGGCAAGTAGAGATCCTTTAATTACTATCAGTATTGAAGGAAAGATTACTGACATGAATCAGGCAACAGCAAATATTACAGGGTTAACTCGTGAAAAATTGACGGGTACTGATTTCTTTGATTATTTTACAGAACCACAAAAAGCACGCGAAGTTTATCAAGAAGTTTTTGCAAAGAGCTCAGTTGCCGATTACCCCTTAACAATAAAACATAAAGCCGGAAAGCTGACAGATGTTTTATTTAACGGTTCAGTTTATAAAGATGATAATGGAATGGTATTAGGCGTTGTAATTGTTGCAAGAGACGTTACAGAACAAAAAAAAATTGCCACGGAATTAACTGAGGCTAAAATTTTTGCTGAGTTTGCAACAGAAATTGCTGAGGAAGCGAAAATAAAAGCTGAAAGTGCAACATTAATTGCTGAAAATGCGGTAAAGGCGAAACAGCAATTTTTGTCGAATATGAGCCACGAGATTCGTACACCAATGAATGCAATTATTGGATTTACAAAAGTGGTACTTAAAACAAATTTAACTATTAAGCAAAAAGAATACCTAAACGCTATTAAAACAAGTGGAGACGCATTAATTGTTTTGATTAATGATATTCTTGATTTGGCAAAAGTTGATGCTGGAAAAATGACTTTTGAAAAAACACCTTTTAAAATGGCTTCTTCAATAGCAGCCATGCTTCATTTATTTGAAACAAAAATTCAGGAAAAGAATTTGAGTTTAATTAAGGAGTATGATGAAACTATACCAGAGGTGCTTGTTGGTGACCCAGTTCGATTACATCAGGTTATATTAAATTTGGTAAGCAATGCTGTAAAATTTACTACACATGGAAAAATAGTAGTAAGTGTAAAATTAATTGCTCAAAATGAAGAAACTGTAACGATTGAATTTGCAGTATCTGACACTGGAATTGGGATTGCTGAAAATAAAATAAAAAATATATTCGACGATTTTCAGCAAGCAACTAGTGGAACATCTAGGCTATACGGAGGTACTGGATTAGGACTTGCAATTGTTAAACAATTAGTGGAGCCACAAGGTGGCAGTATAAGTGTGCAGAGTAAAATTCATGAAGGTTCAACATTTAGTTTTATTTTAAATTTTCAAAAAACAAAAGTAAATGCTGAATTAGAAACTGAAATTACAGAATGGAATGATGAGGTTAAAAATATAAATGTATTAGTTGTTGAAGATATTGCGCTAAATCAATTATTAATGAAAACGCTATTGGATGATTTTGGATTTGAACTTGATATTGCTGGAAATGGAAAAATTGCAATTGAAAAATTGAAAGAGAAGTCATATGACATTATCTTAATGGACTTACAGATGCCTGAAATGAATGGTTTTGAAGCAACAGAGTATATCCGAAAAACTATGAATTCTAAAATCCCAATTATTGCCTTAACTGCTGATGTTACAACAGTTGATCAAGAGAAGTGCAAATTAGTAGGGATGAATGATTATATTGCTAAGCCTGTTGATGAAAGAATATTATACACCAAAATCATTAGTTTAGTTAAGAAGCCAGATGCTCCTGAATTAAAAAAAAGAGTGGAAGAAGTGAAAATCGAAAATATGAAATTCACTGATTTAAGTTATTTATTAAATCGCACAAAATCTAATAATGTATTAATGATGGAAATGATATCACTGTATTTAGAACAAACTCCATCATTAATAAAAACAATGCAAGATAGCTTAAATGATGAAAACTGGGATTTATTACAAAATTCAGTTCATAAGATGATACCTTCTTTTTCAATAATGGGAATTAGTAAAGATTATGAAAATATAGCAAAAAAAATTCATGAATTCGCTAGCACACAAAAAATGGTAAATGGAATTCAAGACTTAGTTTTTCAACTAAGTGATGTTTGTTCGAAAGCTTGTATTGAATTAGAAGAAGAATTTAACAGATTAAAAAGTATAACAAAATGAACAACGAAAAAATAAAACTATTCTTAGTAGATGATGATGCCGTGTTTTTAAAATCATTAGAAATTGAATTTTTACAGCATGCTGATTTTGAAGTAGAAACTTATTCTACAGGAGAATTTTGTGTGAAAAATTTATCCCATAATCCGGATGTAATTATTTTGGATTATCATTTAGATGGGATTGAAAAAACTGCAATGAACGGAATGGAAACATTGGATAAAATTAAGGCTTTTAATGATGACATACCTGTTGTAATGTTGTCTTCACAAGATAAAATAGAAATCGCAATAGACTGTATGCATCATAAAGCATTTGATTATGTAGTGAAAAGTGAAACAGCATTTGTTAGATTACAAAAAATTTTTACTACAATTTTTCAATATAAAAAAATGGAAAAAGAATTAAGTTGGTATATGGATAGAATGTAATGTATTTAAAGTGAGGCTTCTTTCAAATATTTTTTCTTATTAGTTTATATTCTTAAAATAAGTAATGAAATTGTAAAAAATACTTCTGAAAATAATATAATATCTAAACTCAATTAAATAATTTTAAACGGCGAAATCAGAAATAGCCATTGCAACTTAAAACCAGTTGCTTCTAAGATAATAACTATTGAAAATTGTTTTCCGCCTAGTTTACTTATATGTGATGTGTTAATGCCAGAAATCGATGGACATTAATTATTAAAAATATATTCCATTTGAATCTGCCTTTTCGAGTTCCATTTATATTTAGCACCACACTTCCTGAAAAAATTGATAGGATTGATACTTTAAAATTTGGAGTTGATGATTATACTGTTAAACTATATGAATTAGTTGAACTATAGAAAATAATAGAAATGTGGATTGATAAATAATCTACATTTTTTTTATTTTTTATTTTCTCTCAATATGGTTGGTTCAACACCGCTCAGTATTGATAGAATGGTGTAATTTAAAAAAAAACGATATGGATTATGATCCATTTTAATTTTTGATATTCTTAAATTACCTCCAATTTCAGGATTACTTTCAAATATTTTGAAATTATTTGCAACCAATGATTTGATTTTTTGACTTATTCCATTTTTATTATTAAACTTATTAAGCATTTCAACTTTTAAACCATGATATTTAAATTTCATTGTACCATATGCGTATTTTTCTTCCGCGGTAAATGAAAAATTGAGGTAATCAATAACGCCACTTCTAAATTGCAGATTCTTTACAGGAATAATAATGGAGTTAAAAGATGATAAAGTCATTTTGGTAAGATTTCCAGAACAAGAAAAATGTTCTTTAGTAAAATTTAGAGGAAAATTGTATTTTATATTGAATTTTCCCTTATTCATAATATATCCACTTGCCTTTGCTTCTATACTTTGATTTTCTGAGGTTAAGCTGGAGTCATTTTGAATTCCAGTAACTATAACATCGAAATTATTTATTGAAATTTTACCCGTTGAAAAGGCGTGAGGGTGGATAGCTTCAAAAATAATTTTGCTGTTTTTCATTTCAATGGTATCTATTGAAATTTGAAATGGAACACTTTTAATCATAACTTGGATCGAAGGACGTATAATCTTTGCTAGCGGTAATCGGTTATCTCTATAAACATCAATATTGCATCCAGATAATCCAATCTTATTAATAATCATTATTTTTTTATCTAACATTAATTTATAATTAATATTTGAAATTATTATTTTGCTAAATTCTGTTTCAACTCTACTTGTTTGCCTCCCCGCTTTTTTAGCAAAATCATTTTTGCTATAATTTGGAATCAACTTTAAAGAGTCAAATATCATGATTGATTTATTATAATCTACAAATAATTTTTTAGATTTTATAGTGTATAAACTATCGTTTCCAATATTGCATTTGAAATTATCCATAATAATTTCAAATTTTTCAAAAGCAATCGCTTCACTTATTTTTGTTTTTGATAAATCAATATGTATGTTTTCGCAATTTAAATGATTAGTTAGAGAATTGAATATTGGAATTTCTCCATCTTCATTATGTAAAATTTTGAATTTTAAGTTTTTAATATTAAGGTGATTTATTAGAATAGATTTTATTAATGACCTGTTTTTTTTGTTCGTTGGATTAGAATGTAATCCTTTGTTTTTTGTTTGATTAGAGCCGAGATAAATAATTAATTCCGGCTCGATAAAATCTAGAGAGTAAATATTAATTTTACGTTCTAATATATATTTAACTATTGATAAATCATTAATTTTTAAAGATTTGACATTAAATAAAAGATATTTATTTGACGTTTTTTCTTTTTTAAATGGCTCAATTGTGAAATTGGTTACCTTAATAGAATATGAAAATAAGTCCACATTTAGTTCATCCAAGTTTAATTTATATTCATGATTTGATGATTCATAAACATAAGTTTTTATATTCTTAATAATGCTTTTATTAAAATATATATTTAAAATAAAGGCTGGAATAACCAAAACAATAAGTATGGAAATCAAAATATAACTCGTTATTCGAATAGGTTTTGTGTTGAACATTTAGTAAATGATGTAACTAAAAAATTATTTATCTTTACAAAGATACTTTTTCAGGATATTTATTTTATTTAAAGTACTAATTATGTTAATATTTTTTAAAACTATGTATAAGTATAAAATTGAATGTTCCCCATCTTTGTTAAAAAATCACTATATTAAATTATGAATTTCACATCAATTTCTGTTATAAAAAAAATGCTCGTTTTATTTTTGGTAATTTTAGGCCTTTATTATGCGAAAGATTTTTTAATTCCATTAGCAATTGCAGCTGTTATTGCTACTTTATTTCTACCATTTTGTAAATGGATGGAATCAAAAAAAATTGGTAGAGGTATAGCAACACTTATCAGCGTTATAGCTTTATTGTTATTTATGATTAGCATACTTACATTACTTATATGGCAAGTTTCTTTACTGACTAATGATTTTGAATTATTAAAACAAAGATTTGTTGATACAAGTGAACATATACAAGAGTATATATTTGACCAATTTGGAATTACAGCAGAGAAGCAAACACAAATAATAAAATCTCAGCAGTTATCTGTAACAAAACTAATCCCAGGCTTAGTAGGGTCTTTGACATCAAATTTTGCCAGTTTAATCTTGACTTTAGTTTATATTTTCTGTTTGATTTATTATAGAGGACACATTAAGCAGTTTTTGCTTAAATTATCTGTTGATTCTCAAAGACATGAAACTGAAAAAGTTATTTATAGAGTTGCTCAAGTATCACAGCAGTATTTATTAGGGTTGTCTAAAATGATTTTTTTATTATGGATTATGTATGGAATTGGTTTTTCAATTATTGGTGTAAAAAACGCAATTTTTTTCGCTATTCTTTGTGGCCTTTTAGAAATTGTCCCTTTTATTGGAAACATCACAGGTACCCTAATTACTGTTTTAATTGCCACAATACAAGGTGCTAGTCCAGCTATGTTACTTGGCATTATTGGAACTTACGGATTAGTTCAATTTATACAGGGCTGGGTTTTAGAGCCAATAATTGTTGGTTCTCAGGTCAAAATAAATCCAATGTTTACGATTATAGCATTGGTAATAGGAGAGCTAATATGGGGAATTCCTGGGATTTTTTTAGCCATACCTATTATTGCCATGTTTAAAATTATTTGTGATCATATTGAGCCTTTAAAGCCATATGGTTTTTTAATTTCTGAAATTGAAACGTCAAAGGCGAAAATAAGTTTCACAAAAAAAATTATTAAATGGTATAAAAGTAAAATTTCTCACTAATTTTTATATCAGTTTTTTTTAAATTAAAATTTTAAAATAAACTAAATTAGTAGTAAGTGAATATTGCAATAATAGGAAATAATTATATAATACTTTCTCAAAATTTAGTTGTCACCTTTGTATCGTTATGAAAATGTATTCATAATTTAAAACTTAACAACATGTCAAATACTGAAACAACACCGAAAAAAGAAACTCCATTATTTACTCCAGAAGCTAGTAAAATTGCTGTTGAAAACCACAAAAAAACTGTTACTCATTTAGAAGCAGCAGCAAAAAGTCACACTGAAGCAATTAAGCATCATGAAGAAAAAAATGAAGAAAAAGCAGCAAAAAGCACAATAGTTGCTCATGGTCATTTGTCATTAGCTAATGATGCACACAAAGAAATTTCTAAACAACATGCTTTAAATAAATAAGTTTAAAAAAATTGTTTGAATTTAAAAAGCACTAAACTTATGTTTAGTGCTTTTTTATTAACCTTACAAATTGCACTGATCTAATAAAAATATTTAAATCGTGAACTGAAGTTTATTTAAAAGAAGATATGTTGTACTAAGAAAATATATTTGAAAAATACCTATTATAATACCATTTTAAACTTAAATCTATAATTAACATTTTGACATGACATATATAGGATAGTCTTGTTCGTTAAACAACGTCTTTAGTAATTCTATATTATTCATTTTAGAGAAGTTTTAAATTGAATTTTTGTTTATTTAAAAAATAAGCGGTGAAGAATTAAAAAAATTGATTTGAAGTGATATATCTCACACATCGGAATGATGTAAGTTATTAATATAATTATGTAACATAATATTTTTATAGTTTAATAATATTTGTAAATACGATTTGATGTTGATATAACAAACAATAAATCATATTTAGTATAGAAATTTAATTATTTTAAAAACAAATTGAAAGCTGAGGGACATATAAATAGTAAATTTTTAAAATTTGTAATTGTTTCATTAATTTCAATTGCATTATTGTCATGTAATACAAAACAAAAAAATGAAAATTTTAAAAAGGAATTTGATGATTATTCTAATTCAAAAACTAAAAATATAATTACAAAAAACGATTCCACTTTTATTATTTATGCATCAGAAATAAACATAGAAGAAGATGTGCTTTCTCAATTAGTTCAACAAAATTCAATAAACAAAGATGTTTTGAATTTGGCAAAAATGATCGAATCTTCAAATAATAATCTATCAGCAGATTTAGAAACCCTCGCAACTAAAAAAAATATTGGAGTGTCTACTATTCCTACCACTAAAATTAATGATGAGTATAAATTGTTGAGTAATAAATCAGGTGATGATTTTGACAATACTTATTGTGAAATGGTAATAGGAATTCATAGAGATGCAATTAATGCTTTTGAAAAATTATCAAATGAGACTCTGGATTCTGAATTTAGGATATTGGCCTATGCAACATTAATTAATCTAAGGCTAAATCTAAATTATGCAATTAAATGCAAATTAATTATAAATTAATTCATAATGGAAACACTACATATTAAACAGCTTAAAAAAAGCCAAAATAATTTTATATTAAATGACGATTATTCAATGATGCATGGATTACGAAATTTATTTATACTTGAACTAAAACACATTTATTGGTCTGAAAAATATCTCCTGAAAGCTATACCTAAAATTATATGTGCGGTTACTTCTTTAGAATTAGTGAATGTGTTAAAAGAACATTTAGAGTTATCAAAAACTCACGTAATAAAATTAGAAAAAATCTTTGCTTTAATAAACGTGAAACCTGTTTCTCAAAAATGTGAAATCATGACTAGTTTATTTTCTGATTTTGAAAAAAACATATATTTAAATAAAAAGGGAATATTGAGAGATGCTAGTATTATTTCAGAATTTTTGAAAAGTGAAAATTATGAAATAACAACTTATAAAACATTATGCACGTTTGCTAGAAATTTAAAAGAAAGAGATTCTGTTAAATTACTACATGAGATTTTGAATAAAGAAAAGGAATCAGATGAAAAGCTTTTTGATATTCTGGAAACTATGATGTATGAATTTGGAAACACATATGAATTAGAAAATGTATAATTGTAATTTTATTAATATAAAACTGTGAAAATTTTAAAAATATGAAAAATATCAAAAACATAGTTGTAGCAACTGATTTCTCAAACATCTCAATAAATGCTTTTGAATATGCTAAAGGGTTAGCTGATTCTTTAAATGCTACGTTAACTGTCGTTAATGTTATGGAGGATTTTATGATGATTTCTGACGTCTCAATTGCCCCATTTCCAGTAGTTTCTACTCAGGAAATAATCGATAAGATGGATAAATTTATTGAAGGAGAAAATCAGAAATTAAATACTCAAGCAATTGGAAATAAAATCAATATAAAAGTGTTAAATGGAAATCCTGCATCTGAGTTGATTGAACTATCTAAATCAAAAGACGTTGATTTAATAGTTATTGGCACAACAGGCGCGTCTAATGTTTTTAAAATATTTGGGTCAACAGCTGTTAAAGTTTCAGAAGAGGCAAATTGTCCTGTATTGTTAGTTCCACATGATGCAAAATGGAAAACTGTTGAAAAAATTATGTATGCTGCAAATAGCGAGTCCATTTCAAAAAAAATGATAAAGGAAATAATAGACATTACAAATACACTAAATGCCGATATACAATTTGTAAATGTGAAAAATTATGACCCAGTTTTTACACTTAAACAGAAGGAAATTGATTGGAATGATTTATTTGAAAATATTGGTTCTGATTTATATTTTGAAAGACATACAATATATGGTAATGATACTATTGAAGAATTAAAAAAGTTTAGTTTGGAAATAAACGCTGATATGATTGTATTCGTTGGTAATAATAGAAGTTTTTGGGGAAACTTGATTCGTGAAAATATTAGCAAAAAAATGGCTTTAACCACCACAATATCGATGATGGTACTGCATTTAAATGATAAGCTGTAGGCTTTAATACACATTAAGCACAAAATAAGTTTACTATTAAATAATTAAATGAAACATATTTCAATTATATCATCAAGTGTTAGGGTTGGCCGTAATAGCCACAGAGTTTCTCTATATTTTCAAAATTTTTTGTTAGAAAACAATTTAGCAACTGCTGAAATATTAGATTTGAAAGAATTTAATTTTCCAATATTTACGGAACGTCTGAAATTTCAGAAAGATCCCGCGCCAAATGTTTTAGATTTTGCTTCAAAAATAAAATCTTCAGATGGAATTATAATTGTTACTCCTGAATATAATGGTGGATATCCGGCTAGCTTAAAAAATGTAATTGATTTATTATTCGAAGAATGGAATCATAAACCAATTGGTATTTCAACAGTTTCAACAGGTAGTTTTGGCGGTTCTCAAGCTATAATTGCTTTACAATTTTCCCTATGGAAAATGAAAGCATGGACAATTTCTGCTATGTATCCTGTTCCAAATGTTTCTGAGCTATTTAATGAGTTTGGTGTTTCAGTTAATAAGGACGAATCAGATAAGTTGACTAGTTTGTTTGTAAAAGAATTAATTTGGTGCATGAATGCAAATAGTTTAACCCAGTAAGGATTACAACTTGATATTGTGTGAAATTTAAAATAAGTTAATTATGTAATTTGTTTTTAAATAGCCTTTAATTCATAAAAAACTTATTTGTTCATTTTTTCTTTATTCTAAATGTGTATTTAGTTGAAAATAAAATTTTTATTATTATCATTTTCATTCTCTTTTTCACAAGAAAAAAGGAATTATTAAAATAATGAGTTTGAAAATATTTCTGAAATAATGAAAGAAATCTTATCTCTATAATTGTTACTAACAATTACTTTAAAGAGTACAATTTAGTAACTATGAAAAGTTGGTATGGTTATCCCTTTATTATAACACCACTGGTATTTTGTTAAAAGATATAGAAATTGAACCATAGAAATTAACTTTAGTTTAATATTTAACCATTTATTAAAATATGTGAATCATGTAACAAATTAAAATAGTTCTGTAATATAATTTCATGCAATTTGATTCAACTTTGTATCGTGGAAATAAATCCACAATTAAATATAAATATTATGACAAATTTAACAGAATTAAAAGGTAACTGGAATGAAACAAAAGGAAAATTAAAACAAAAATTTGCTTTACTAACTGATAGTGATTTATTATTGGTTGAAGGGAAGCAAGATGAAATGTTGGGACGATTACAAATTAAACTTGGAAAAACAAAAGAAGAAATTCATAAAGTAATTTCTGAATTATAATTATAAAATACATAAATAACTTAAAAACAAAAAAAATGAAAAAATCAATTTTAACACTTAGCACGTTTGCATTAATAGTTGGAACATTAACTACGAGTTGCGATTCCCCAAAAGAAAAAGTGGAAAATGCTCAAGAAAGTGTTGTAAATGCAAATGAAGATTTAAATAAAGCTAATGAGGAATATTTAAAAGATGTTGAATCATATAGAAAAGAAACTGCTGATAGAATTGAAGCGAATAACAAAAGCATTGCAGAATTTAATGCAAGAATTGAAAAAGAAAAAAAAGAGGTAAAGGCTGATTATCAAAAGAAGATAAAAGAGTTGGAGCAAAAAAATAGTGATATGAAAAAGAAAATGGATGAATATCAAGATAGTGGAAAAGAAAATTGGGAAAAATTTAAAACGGAATTTAATCATGATATGGATGAATTAGGAAATGCTTTTAAAGATTTAACCGTAAAAAATGTTAAGTAACTAATAATTAAAAAAATATTAAATAAGTAGAAATAATGAAAAAAATAATAATAACATTATCGATATTCTCAGCTATGATTAAAGTCGTAAATGCTCAAAGTAACGAAACTGACTTTAGAGATAAATTGACGTTTGGATTAAAAGCTGGATTAAATTATTCAAATGTTTACGACTCACAAGGCGAAGCTTTTAAAACAGATCCAAAATTTGGATTAGCAGCTGGTGCTTTTTTAGCTATTCCGATAGGAAAATATTTAGGTATTCAACCTGAAATATTAATTTCACAAAAAGGATTTCATGCAACTGGTATAATTCTAGGAAATACCTATAAATTTACTCGCACGACATCTTATGTTGATGTACCTTTATTATTTATATTTAAGCCAAGTGAATTTATTTCAATATTAGGAGGCCCACAATATTCCTATTTAGTAAGACAAACTGATGTATTTGCAAACGCTACCACAAGTATTGAACAACAAACAGAATTTGTAAATGATAATGTTAGGAAAAATATATTTTGTTTGACTGGTGGCATAGATATTAATTTAAAACATATAGTTCTTGGAGCTAGGGCCGGTTGGGATGCTCAAAATAACAATGGTGATGGAACAAGCACTACCCCACGTTATAAAAATGTATGGTATCAAGGTACAATAGGGTATCGATTTTACAAAAATTAAGTCATTTAAATAAATAGTCCTATTGAAATAGTTTTATTTCAATAGGACTATTTTAAATCACTTTATAATAATCCGATATTATTTATAATGAAACTATTTACGTTTATCATAGTAACTTTTGTTATAATGGTGCCAAAAATTAAAAGTTTTTGTAGTTATGGAAATAGACCAGTTTCGACATTACATTTAAAAGCAGATTTTTTAATTAATACTTGGAAAATTGATAAATACAAAATTAATGGTAAAGATTTTACATCTCTCATTCCAAAATATACTGAAACATTTACAAAGAATGGAAATTACAGTTATGCTTGGAGTGTATCTAATGGGTCTGGAACATGGAAGTTTATTAATAATGATACGGAAGTAAAACTTTCTGGGACTGACAAACAGGCTTCAAGGTTATTGCATATTTTGAAATTAAAGCAAAAATCATTGTGGTATTATTATATAGATGGAAATGATAAACATGAATTTCATTTAATAAAGAAATAAAAAATTAATAATTTAACAATAAATAAAAATTAAATAATGAAAGTAAAAAAAATAACAACTAAATATATAGCTTTTTTAATCCTTTTCGTATTTGGAATTAGTTCTTATGCGCAAGAAAAAAGTGCTCCTGAAAAATTTGGTAACACATTAAATTTAGGCGCTGGAGTTGGTTATTATGGCTATGTAGGCCAATCATTACCAGTTGGTACAATAAATTTTGAATTTGATGTCGCAAAAAATTTCACACTAGCACCATTTATTGGATTCTATTCTTTTCAACGAAATTATTATTGGGGCGATAAAAATAATCCTCAACGCTATTATTCTTATAGAACTGTAGTTGTGCCAGTAGGAGTTAAAGGAACCTATTATTTTGATCAATTATTTCATGCTAATCCAAAATGGGATTTTTACGCAGCGGGTTCGATTGGATTTGCTTTTAGAAATTCTGTTTGGGAAAGTGGTTACTATGGAGATCAAAAAGTATATCAAAGCGCAAGCCCATTATATCTTGATGCTCATATTGGATCAGAATTTCATATGACCTCAAAATTAGGTTTATTTTTAGATCTTTCAACTGGAGTTTCAACATTTGGACTAGCTATACATTTATAAATTATGAATCCTAAAGATAACAATGAGAAGAAAATTATTAAAGAATCTCTAAATTCTTCTGATAAAACTAGTCCAGATGAAAGTGCAGATAAGTCTGGAACCGATACAAATTCTGATAAAACAAGAATAATTGATCCAGAAAAAGAAAGACGTTCAAATAGATATGACAAACCCAAACGGGAGATTGACCCTGATAGTACAGGTATTGATATTAATTCAGATAAAACAAAAAAAGAAAATAAATAATTATTAAAAAACAAAAAATGGGAAATTTACTTTACGGAATAGCGGTAATATTTGTAATAATATGGGCCGTTGGATTTTTAGGATACCATGCAGGAGGTATCATTCATATATTACTTGTAATTGCAATCATAGCAGTCTTATTTAGAATAATAAGTGGCAGAAAACCAATGTAAATATTGTGATTTGTAATAGAATGTCACAATATCTGTTACACATCTTATATATATTATCAAAAAATAAAATTAACTAATTTTTATTTCATTTTCCCCTCTCTATTTATTTTATCGTCCTTGATATTTTATTTCCAAGATTCTTGATCTATAAAATCAATTTGGATATATCACACAAGTCTATATTTTTGAAATGAGTCTTGATTAATCGTGCTGAAACTTTTGACGTCATAAAAGTTAGACTAATAAATCATAATACTAATTACATCAGATTATAACATAAAAAGTTAGCAGTTACTATTCCTATTTATTAAAAACAATTACAATTTAGTTACTTGATTTTATACGTTGGTATAAATTGACTTTTGCACCAAATCAACAATTTGCAACTGGTATTAGTGTAGAGATGCATATATAAACATATATACAATTAATAGTTGTGGCTATAAATTAAATGCACGATTTACATTATGGTATATTATGATAAAATATTTCATCATTAGTATGGCAATGTTTGATTATTATTTATTTAGAGGTATTACAAATTCTACTCTAGATTACAATTTTGGAAAGTTTATGTTTTATTTAGGTTATAGATTTACAATCTTAAGAACAAAAAAACATATTGAAGCATTTTAATTGATAGATTACAAAAATCTGTGAAAGATGTAACTACTCGTGGAAATTTTGTAACAATTAGTAAAATCCTTACAGTGATATTTGTAACGCGATATTGATGTCGTAATATTAATTAAACAATTTTAAAAAAGAGAAACTATGAGTACAGGTAAATTAGTAGTAGGTGTATTGGCAGGAGTTGCCGTTGGAGCATTATTAGGTGTATTATTTGCGCCAGACAAAGGTTCGGAAACTAGAAAGAAAATTTCCAGAAAGGGAACTGATGCCGCTGACGACTTAAAGGATAAATTTGAAGAGTTGATGTGTAGTCTTAGCGAAAAATTTGAAGACGCTAAAGAGGAAGCTAACCAACTATATGCAAGCGGAAAACATAAGGCTGAAGAGTTTCAAAAGGAAGCTAAGAACGCGATGAGTTAATCTGAAAAAATATAAAACAATCTGAAAAAAATACGTTTAATTATGGAATATCAAGAAAATTTTATGGAGCCATTAATTGTTAGAGTAGAAGAATATGGAAATACAAGTTTTGAGTTAATTAAACTGAAAGCTTTAAATCAAACTACCAAACTCTTATCAACATTCGTTTCAAGAAGTATATTTATACTCAGTTTATCAATGTTTTTAGTTGTCTTAACAATTGGGGTTTCCCTTTGGATAGGCGATTTATTGGGTAAATCATACTATGGATTTTTTTGTGTTGCTGGATTTTATGCTTTTATTGGGGTTGTTTTATACTTTTTTTTACATAATAGAATAAAAAGAAGTATCAGCCAAACAATTATTACCATGATGCTTAATTAAATAAATTATGGGAAAAATTACAACAATATTTGAGCTAAATGAAGCTATTCGAATATTAGAAATAAAGCAAAAATTAGAAGCAGAATTGCTAAAAGAAGAATTTAAATTAACAGTTGAAAAACTTAAGCCAGTAAATTTAATTAAAACAGCACTTCATGATTTAACAACGTCTCCTAGTTTTAAAGTGAATGTGCTTGATACCACAATAAGTATGGTTGCGGGTTTCTTAACAAAAAAGGTTATGGTTGGAAATACTCACAACCCAATTAAACAAATTCTTGGTACTGTTTTGCAAATGGGTATTACAAGTATTGTTTCAAAAAATACTACTGAAATAAAATCAACAGTTATGAGTTTAGTTAAAAATTTTATTTCTAAGAAGTAGTAAAATTTAATTTCTACTCTTTCGAGCTTCCTATCACTTAAATGAACTGGCTATGTTTAGAGGATTTCGATCAACCTCAATGGAGACTGAAATTTCCCCTCCTATATGGTTCCCAATGATTTTAGTTACAATTTATTACGTTGGATATTGAAAACGTTAAAATGCATGTTATATTAAATGCGTTATTGGGAATTTTTATAGGAATGTTTCTATTTTTAATAATACTATTAGAGCATACATATTTAGGAAGTTTAGTGAATAAAACCAAAGTCATCTATACAGATATTTGAAACAGAGCAACAGATACAGCGTATTAATTCGCAAAAATAAATTCAAATTAATAAATAAAAAAAATTAAAGTAGAAGTAAAATCAATAATTATAAACAGTGTTTTGTCTTTCTCTTTATATTGTTCATACTAATCATACGTGCAAAAGCTGTCGATACATTTGAAAATTTTAAATCATAAAAAATGAATTTAAAGGACACTATAATTGTTTGAAAATTAGTTCCTTCATCTGAAAACCAAACTAATAAAATCGAAAAAATAATCGATTTTGATAAGTTTAAAAAGGACATTAAAACAAAATAGTCGCCAATCAAAATAAAATATAAATAATCAGTCTTACGCGAAATCCAAATTCTAAATTATTTAAATAGTAATTAAGTTTAGAAAATGATAATATAATTTAAAAAATCAATTCGATTTATATCAATAATAAATGAAAAAGAATTTTGAAGTGTTTAAAAATAAATTAATCCTAGAAGTCAATGAAATTGATACAAAATTAACATCATTGTGCTCAGAAAAATAACATCTAAATATATTTTTTAAATTATTTTAATGTGTGAATATTGTAAATTTTAAAAATAGTTATGTAAAAATTAATAAAAATTTAATCTGAATTTTGTGGTGAAATATTAATCACCAAAAACAAAATTAAATGAAAAATAATCTAATACTTATTGTATCGACTGTTGCAATTTTAGCAATTCCAAAATTTAATTTCGGTCAAGCTCCAACAATGGGCACAGCTGCCAACTTTGTCCTTTTTTCATCAGTTGGTGCTATTAATAATACTGGGATTACTCATTTAACTGGAAATGTAGGTACAAATAGTGGTCTTATTAATGGCTTTGGAAATGTAAATGGAAGCATGCATCAAAATGATGCCGCAAGTGCTCAAGGCTCTATAGATTTATTAATAGCATACAATCAATTAAATAATGCAATACCAACTTTTTTTCCTGCGCCACTACTTGGTAATGGTCAGGTTTTAACTGCTGGTGTTTATTCCATTTCAAGTTCAGCAACATTGAATTTAGATCTTACATTAGATGCCCTTGGTAATACAAGTGCCGTTTTCATTTTTCAAATTCAAGGTGCGCTTTCAACAAATGCATCATCTAAAATAAAATTAGTTAATGGAGCAAAAGCATGTAATGTATTTTGGAAAGTTGAAGGATTAGTAAGTATGTCTCCAGGAACTAAAATGAGAGGTACTGTTGTTGCTAATAATGCAGCCATTAATATGAGTATTGGTGATACTCTTGAAGGAAGGGCATTGTCAACTAATGGCGCTATTACAATTAATGGAGTGCTTGGAAATATACCAATTGGTTGTGGAAGTCCAATTCTAAACGGTCCTCCAGCACCAAATTTGGCTTCAACTGCGTGTTATGCTATTTTCTCTTCTGATGGATCCGTTACAAATACTAATACAACCACTGTTATTGGTGATATTGGAACTAATGTTGGATTAACTACCGGGTTTAATGCATTAAATGTTACTGGTACAATACATCCGATTCCTGATGTTTCAACTGCATTATGCGTTACTGATTTAGGAAATGTATATACTTATTTAAATGGATTAGTTAGTGATATCGAATTATTATATCCTGCACAGTTTGGAAACAATTTAGTATTAACGCCTCATACTTATCTTATGAATGCTGCTACAGTATTTACAGATACGCTATATCTAGATGCTCAAGGTAATACTAATGCAGTATTTGTAATTCAAATAAATGGAGCACTTTCTACTAGCACAAATTCAGAAGTGAAATTAATTAATGGAACACAAGCAAAAAATGTATTCTGGAAAGTTGATGGAGCTGTAAACATAAATAAATATTCAATTTTTAAAGGAACAGTTGTTTGTAACAATTCAGCTTTTGATATAAAGAAAGGTGTTAAAGTTGATGGTAGGGTTTTCACCACAACTGGAACTTTAGTAACTGATTCTTCTGTTGTTAATATTCCAACCAATTGTTTAACAAGTGGTTTAGCAAATACTAGTAACAAAAACAATATTATTTCTTTATACCCAAACCCATTTCTTGAGAAAATAAATATATCTCTAAACGATTTATCTCAAATTAATAAAGTCGAATTAAAGATTTATAATACTTTGGGTAAAACAGTTTTATCTACAATTTTAACTAAGGAAATAACAACAATTGAAACTACTAATTTGCCAAGAGGCATTTATTTTTATAAAGTATTTTATAAAAATGCAATCATTCAATCTGGTAAATTAATTTCTTCTCAATAGGTAAATAAATAAATAAAATCAAAATAAATAAATAATATGAAAACTAACATTGGTATATCCGAAAAAGAATTAAAAAATTCCTCAGTTATTCTGGCAACTATTTTGTCAAATGAGATGACTCTTTATGTAAAGACAAGAAAAGCACATTGGAATGTAACAGGCGAAAGCTTTATGGAACTTCATAAATTGTTTCAAAATCATTATCAGCAATTGGAAGAATCGATTGATGAAATCGCAGAACGTATTGGAAAACTTGGACATAAAACAATCGGAACAATGAGTGAATTTTCAAAACTTGCAACCATTAAAGAGCATCCAGGAAAATATGAATCAGCAAGAGACACGATAAAAGAATTATTAAAAGATCATGAATCTATTATTATTGAACTACGTGAAAACATTAGTGAATTTGCAGTAAAAAATAATGACGCTGGAACTGCTGATTATTTAACAGGTTTAATGGAACAACATGAAACAACTGCATGGATATTAAGACGCTATTTAAACTAATAGTTACGGATTATAAAGTAAGCTTAATGACAATAAAAAAAAGTGTAGAAAATTAAATTCTACACTTTTTTTATTGTGGAGAATATCGGATTCGAACCGATCACCTCTTCACTGCCAGCGAAGCGCTCTAGCCAAATGAGCTAATCCCCCTAAAATTTAATAAAATTAAAGTTTTGCTTTGATCTCCACTAAATCATAACCTTCAATAATATCATCAACTTTAATATCATTAAAGCCATCAATATTTAAACCACATTCGTAGTTTGCAGTTACTTCTTTTACGTCATCTTTAAAGCGTTTCAATGAACCTAAGCCACCAGTAAATAAAACGATACCATCACGTATAACCCTGATTTTGGTGTTACGCATTACTTTACCATCTAATACATAACAACCTGCAATGGTTCCAACTTTTGTAATATTAAACACTTCACGTATAATAATATTACAAACTGTTTTCTCTTCAAATTCAGGCGCTAGCATTCCTTCCATTGCTGCTTTAATTTCATTAATTGCATCGTAAATAATAGAATATAAACGGATATCAATTTCTTCAACTTCCGCTAATTTACGAGCAGTAACCGAAGGACGAACTTGGAAACCAACAATGATTGCATTTGATGCACTTGCTAACATTACATCTGTTTCGCTAATTGCTCCAACAGATTTATGTATAATATTTATTTGAATTTTTTCAGTAGATAATTTTAATAATGAGTCAGATAAGGCTTCAATAGAACCATCCACATCACCTTTAACAATTACATTTAATTCTTTAAAGTCGCCTATTGCTAAACGACGTCCAATTTCATCTAATGTAATATGTTTTTGAGTTCTGATACCTTGCTCACGCTGTAATTGTAAACGTTTATTTGCTAATTCACGCGCTTCACGTTCATCGCTCATAACATTAAATTTATCACCAGCTGTTGGTGCTCCGTTTAATCCTAATAATTGAACCGGCATTGAAGGGCCAGCTTCTTTTACATTTACACCATGTTCATTTGTCATTGCTTTTACTCTACCACTATGGCAACCAGCTACAACAATATCCCCTACACGCATTGTTCCTTTTTGAACAATAATATCTACAACATGCCCTCTTCCTTTATCTAATTTTGCTTCAATAACAGAACCAGAAGCTTTCGCTTTTGGATTTGCTTTTAATTCTAAAATTTCAGCTTCTAAAACAATCTTCTCTAATAACAAATCAATGTTTTTTCCCATTTTAGCTGAGATTTCTTGACACTGAACTTTACCACCCCACTCCTCAACTAATATATTCATAGCAGATAAAGCTTCACGAATTTTATCAGGATTTGCTCCAGGCTTATCAATTTTATTAATAGCAATAATCATTGGTACACCAGCAGCTTGTGCATGGTTAATTGCTTCTTTAGTTTGAGGCATCACACTATCATCAGCAGCAACAACAATAACAACAATATCTGTTACTTTTGCTCCACGTGCTCGCATAGCTGTAAAAGCCTCATGACCAGGAGTATCTAAAAACGTGATAGATTTTCCACTATCCATTTTTACATTATAGCTACCAATGTGTTGAGTAATTCCTCCAGCCTCACCAGCAATTACATTTGATTTTCTAATATAATCTAATAAGGATGTTTTACCATGATCAACATGTCCCATGATAGTAACAATTGCCGGACGTTCAATTAAATCTTCAGGATTTTCTATTTCTTGTTCTTCAATTGCTTCTTGTACTTCAACACTTACAAATTCTGTTTTGAATCCAAATTCTTCTGCAACAATTGCTAAAGTCTCCGCATCTAAACGTTGATTAATAGAAACAAACATTCCTAAACTCATACAAGTAGAAATAATTTGAGTCACAGAAACATTCATCATTTGCGCTAATTGATTTGCAGAAACGAATTCAGTTACTTTTAAAGTTTTCTTTTCTAAGTCTGACGCTTCTTGTTCATCAGCCATTTTCTCTCTCACATCATCACGCTTATCTCTACGGTATTTTGATGTTTTAGATTTAGAACCTTTATTACTTAAGCGTGCTAAAGTTTCTTTTATTTGTGCTTGAATTTCTACATCAGTTAATGCTGGACGCGCTTCGCGAGCTGTTGGATTACGTTTTGCTTTTGGATCGCCATATTTTTCTTTAGCCCTATCTTTAGCAATTTGCGCTTGTTCAGTTCCAACTTTTTTAATTTCTTCTTGGCTCATTCCACCTTTACGAATACGCTTACGCTTTTTCTTATCAGCAGCTGATCCAACTGGAGGAACACTTTTTTGAGGAACTTTAACTGTAGGTAATTCAATCTTACCCATAATTTTTGGGCCCTCTAATTTTTGATAAACTGTTTCGTGAAAAACTTCTTTTACTTCTTCAACTACTTCAGGTGCTATAATGATTGGCGTTTCAACAATAGGTGCTTTAACAACAACCTCTTGAACTTTCTTTTTTTCCTTTGCTGCTAAAACTTTTTCTTCTTCCGCTTTTATTTCAGCATCTTTTTCTTTTTTAGTTTTTTTATCTGGTTTCGTTTTCGAATTTATTGCAGATAAATCAACAGTTCCTAAAACTTTTGGACCTGTAATTAAGGTGTTGTTTTCCTTAACTTCTGTTGTTTCTGCAACAGGAGTAATCGGAATCTCCAATGCTTTTTTTGCTGCCGCTTTCGCTTCTTCTTTTGCTTTTTCTTCGGCAAGTTTCAAAGCAGTATTGGCTGCAGTTTCTTTTTGTTTCTGCTCTTCTTCACGAGCTCTAATTACTTTTGGGTCTTCCAAAACAATTGATTCTCGTTTTATTTTTAACACATTAGTGCCAATATGCTGAGCTTCTTCTTTGGCAGATTTATCTCCCGAAAATTCTTTTGATAATAAAGAATAATCTTCGTCACCAATTTTCGCATTGGGATTATTTTCTACCGAACGACCTTTAGTAGCTAAGAATTCGGTTATTTTACCTAACGATAAATTAAATTCTTTTGCTACTTTACTAAGTCGCATTTGTTTTTCTTCTGACATATTATTTATTTCCTTGTCTTTTATGTAATTCAAATGTGCTTTTTTATTTTAAAAAATAAAGCTAAATTTTTCAAGCATAACAATTAATTAATCTTCAAATTCTGATTGTAGAACTTGTTTAACATCTTCAATAATTTCAATTGCTAAACCAGTTCTTCTTGCTAATTCCTCAGCATCTAATTCTAAAACAGATTTTGCGGTGTCGCAACCAACAGATTGTAATTTTGCAATAACTGATTCTTCAATTTCATCAGAAAATTCTATCAAGTCAACGTCATCAATATCAACAGCAGTTTCTTCGCTATCTCTATAAACATCAATTTCATAACCAGTTAATTTTCCAGCTAATTTAATATTAAATCCACCCTTACCAATTGCCAATGATATTTGATCAGGTTTTAAAAACACTTCAGCACGCATCGTTTCTTCATTTAATTTAACTGAAGTAACTTTTGCTGGACTTAACGAACGTTGAATTAATAATGGAATATTAGTCGTGTAATTAATTACATCAATGTTTTCATTTTTTAATTCACGAACAATTCCATGAATACGAGAACCTTTCATTCCAACACATGCACCAACCGGATCAATACGATCATCATAAGATTCAACTGCAACTTTTGCTCTTTCTCCTGGTTCACGAACAATTTTCTTAATAGTAATTAAACCATCAAATACTTCAGGAACTTCCATTTCAAATAAACGCTCTAAGAAAGATGGAGCTGTACGAGACATGATTACTGAAGGTGTACCATTTTTTAATTCTACCTTATATACTACAGCTTTTACTGAATCGCCTTTTTTAAAGAAATCTGACGGTATTTGTTCAGTTTTAGGTAATAATAATTCATTGCCTTCGTCATCAAGTAACATAATTTCTTTTTTCCAAACTTGATACACTTCAGCATTGATAATATCACCGATACGTTCTTTATATTTATTGAAAATATTTGTTTTTTCTAATTCAAGAATTTTTTGAACCAAATTTTGACGAACTGACAATACATTACGACGTCCAATTTCATCTAATTTTACAAGTTCAGTAACCTCTTCTCCAATTTCGAAATCTGGCTCAATTTTATGAGCATCAGTTAAACTAATGTGTTTGTTTTCATCATAGTCAAAACTATCTTCCGCAAACTCATCATCAACAATTGTTCTATTTTTATATATTTCAATATCTCCTTTGTCTGGATTTACGATAATATCAAAATTTTTATCAGTTCCGTATTTTTTGATAAGCATGGCTCTAAACACATCTTCAATAATGCTCATTAAAGTAGCACGATCAATGTTTTTGTCTTCCTTAAATAGTGAGAACGATTCAATTAAATTTACACTTTCCATTGTTTTGTTTTTTTGTTAAAATGGTAATACTGATTTTGTTTCTTTTACGTTTTTATATTCTATTGTTATATTTTCGATAACGGTTTGATTTCCTTTACCCAAAGTTTTTTTCTCTCTTCTTGTTTCTTCCAATACAAAATTGTCTTGGTTTGCCTCTTTAATTATCCCTTCGTGCTTACCGCCATCCTTAGTTTTAACAGTAACTTTTGTTTCTACATACTTTTTATATTGTTCCAACACTTTAAAAGATTCAGTTGCTCCAGGTGAGGAAACTTGTAATTCAAAATCTTCTTTTTCTCTATCCAAATTGCTTTCTACAAATCTGCTTAATTCAACACAATCAGCAATTAATATATGTTTTGGCGCATCAATATAAATTTCAATTTTGTTTCCAGTTAAAACTTTCACATCCACAATAAACTTATCTGAGCCTTCAAAATGAGTCTCAATTAGATCTATAATTGCTTGTTTTTTAATCATTTTACTACAATAAAAAAGGGACTTTAATCTGTCCCTCATCTTTTAATATTATTTTTCGAGGACAAATATAGGTCTTTTTTTTTAAATACAAAACTTTTATCAATACAACTTTGTAGAATTCCTGTCGTAAACCATAACAAATGATTCGAGATTTATCTAAACCTTATAAATATATGTATTATGACAAAATCAAATCAAATATTCGAAACTAAAAGAATAATAGGATTAATACTGTTATTGCTTATTTACATTGCTTCAAATGCACAAGTGCAAAATGAAGAGCAAAAAAGTGCCACAAATAGTTTAATTAAGGATGCAGACATTGGATACATTATTATCGGTGGGATACTTGGATTTGGAATTTCTGCTTATATAATAATTACCATTGTGGAGAAATATCAAAATAAAAATCAAAAACATGAAGAAAAGTCAATAAAACATGGCATTAATCGTCATCATCATCACAAAGTAGTTAAAAAATCATCTTAATTTTAACTTCGAATCCTAAAATTGTGTTTTTTGCTTTTTGAAGCCTTAAAACGCAAATTGTTTTTTGTCTAAAACAGCGATTTAATGTAAATAGTTAATAAACAGTTAATTATATAGATGTTTTTTTTTTTGATATTTGTTTCATACAATTATCTTTGTCACGAATTTAAAACTAAAACACAATGTCAGACATTTCAACAAAAGTAGTATCTATTATCGTAGATAAATTAGGCGTAGAAGAAAAAGAAGTAACTCCAACTGCAAGTTTCACTAACGACTTAGGAGCGGATTCTTTGGATACAGTAGAATTAATTATGGAATTCGAAAAAGAATTCAACATAGCTATTCCAGACGATCAAGCTGAAAAAATTGCTACAGTAGGTGATGCTATCACTTACATTGAAGCAAACGCAAAAAACTAGGAATTTACTTTTAAAATTATTTTTATGCAATTTAAGCGCGTAGTAGTTACAGGACTTGGTGCGGTTACTCCTTTGGGTAGCACCGTGAACGATTATTGGAATAACTTAATAAACGGAGTTAGTGGTGCTGCAACTATTAAGCGCTTTGATGCATCTAAATTTAAAACAAGATTTGCTTGTGAAGTAAAAGGTTTTAAGCTTGAAGACTATTTCGATAGAAAAGAAGCTCAACGTCTTGATGCCTTTTCTCATTATGGAATTGCTGCTTCAGTGCAAGCTGTAGCTGATTCTGGAATTGATGCAGAAGGTATTGACAAAAATGAAGTGGGTGTAATTTGGGGTTCAGGAATTGGTGGATTAGATACGTTTCAAAATGAAACTTTTAATTTTGCTAAAGGGGATGGAACGCCACGCTTTAACCCATTCTTTATTCCTAAAATGATTGCTGATATTTGTTCTGGACATATATCTATTCGTTTTGGATTTAGAGGGCCAAACTTCACTACTGTTTCTGCTTGCGCTTCTTCAACTACTGCCTTAATTGATGCTTTTACTTATATTAGATTAGGAAGAGCAAATGCAATTGTAACTGGTGGTTCAGAAGCTGCAATTAACGAAAGTGGTATTGGTGGTTTTAACGCTTGTCAAGCAATGAGTTTAAATAATGATAGTCCTGAAACAGCATCTCGTCCTTATGATAAAACCCGTGATGGTTTTGTATTAGGAGAAGGCGGAGCTGCTTTGGTATTAGAGGAATTAGAGCATGCATTAGCTCGTGGTGCAAAAATTTATGCAGAAGTTATTGGTGGTGGAATGAGTGGAGACGCTTTTCACATTACAGCTCCTCATCCTGAAGGTTTAGGGGCAACTTTAGTTATGCAAAGAGCATTAAAAGATGCAAATATTTCTGCTGATGAAGTAGATTATATCAATACACATGGCACTAGTACACCACTTGGTGATGGCGCAGAATTAAAAGCAATTACCAATGTGTTTGGCGAACAAGCATATAAAATGAATATTAGTTCAACAAAATCTATGACTGGCCATTTACTTGGTGCTGCTGGTGCTGTTGAAGCGATTGCTACTGTATTAGCAATTCAAAATGATATTGTTCCTCCTACAATTAATCATGTTCATGCAGATCCAGAAATAGATCCAAAATTGAATTTGACATTTAATAAAGCACAAAAAAGACCAATTAATATTGCTATTAGTAATACGTTTGGTTTTGGTGGTCATAATGCTGCCGTTGTTTTAAAGAAGTATAAGCCTTAATTATTAATTTTGAAAACTTTATTGTTTGCTTTAAAGCCATTATCGAAAGATGATAAAGTATTTAAGCAAAAATTAAAAAACATTTTAGGGTTTTCTCCTTCAAATTTAGCGTTATACAAACAAGCTTTTAGGCATAGTAGTTCTTCTAAAGAAATTTCTGAACATCAACAAAGTAATGAACGTCTTGAGTTTTTAGGCGATGCTATTTTAGGAGCTATCGTTGCAGAATATTTATTTAAATTATTTCCAAAAAAGGAAGAGGGTTTTTTAACACAGATACGAAGTAGGATAGTAAATGGCCAACACTTATTTGTTCTAGCTAAAAAGTTTGGGCTTGATGCCTTACTTCAATCTCGATTAACAAAAAAAGAAAAACTCAGCTCTTCGGCCTATGGCGATGTTTTTGAAGCTTTAATTGGTGCCATTTTTTTAGATAAAGGTTTTGAAAAAACGAGATTATTTATTTTAAATAATATTATTAAAACTCATTTAGATATAAATACTTTACTCGAAAATGATACAGATTATAAATCAAAATTTCAGATTTTAATGCAACGTCAGAAAAAAGAATTCGAGTATGTTGTTTTAAGAAACGAATTAAATGGTAAAGAAAAAACTTACGTTATTCAATTAAATGTTAATGGCGAAGAACTTAGTGTGTTTGAACACAAATCAAAGAAAGTGGCCGAGCAAAAAGCTGCACAATTAGCATTGGAATCTCTAGAAAAAAATAATAAAAACACCAAATAGTTTTCTGAGAGATTGCTAGTTGGTGTTTTGAATTTCATTTTAATTAGTTTTTGTTATGCACCAAACCATTTGCGACGAGCAATTAATTTTACTAAAAAAACAACTCCCATTATTAAAATTGCAATGGGCCATAATCTGATAAAAAATAAAATAATTTCTCCGAAAATAGCAGCTCCTTCTGTTATTGCGGGCATAAGTTTAGCGCCAAAATTTGGTTTATAAGGTTCAATAGGCAAGGCAACAGCATAAGTTTCTGTTTTAATTGTTTCTTTTTGATAAATAGAAATGGACACCGTGCTATATGTAACATCATGTATTAATTCCAAAGTGCTGATTTGCGTATTATCCGCTATTTCTTGTTTTTCTACTAAATCATTTTCTGCCTCAACTAGCTGATTTAATTTTTGCCCTTTTGTGTCAATCGATTTTTCTAAACGGTGTTTGTGTTTTTCAAATCTTTTTTCAGAGAGTTTAGCAGATTGAAATTGTTTTGTAACGTCATCAATTTGTATTTTACGATACTCCAAATAGTCTATCAATCCAGCAATTTGTGTTAAAGTTGCATCTAATTCTGTATTTGGTATTCGTACTAGGATATTACTTTTAACTGTAAAGTTTGTCAAGTCTTGCATGCTATCTTTACTTATTCTGATTGAATTTTTATAGTTTAATTGACTTTCTAAATCTGACGTAGTTACATAACCTTTGTGTTCATTAACAATACGCTCTATGTCAAACGTTGATTGTTTGACATCTTTTACTTTAAAAAACAAATCAGCTTTTCTTACAAAACTGCGCGTGCTGTCATTTCTTTCTGTTTTAATAGGAATGGCGTCAATTTCAGTTGAAACAGCATTTGCAAATTCTTTTGCCTTTGATTGTTTACTCGATAGTTCTTCGGCTGATGGACCACAAGAAATTAAAAAATAAGATGCGGCTAAAACAATACCTGAAAGTTTTAGAAAATTGAGGCTTAGGTTTTTCATAATGTTTGGGTTTTATTATTTATGCCCACAACTCTATTTAAGTAACCGTTATTTGATTGTTAAGATTGGTTAAAAAAATGCCCTTACTTGCGCGCCCCCAATATTTATTATTTTTGAATTCGGAGATTTTCTTCCATCATAGTTAATGCTAATCTGCAAATTATTACTCAAATTACGTTGGTAACTCAGTCCCCATGTGTAATTGGAGCCTATTTTTAACGCATTCAGCATCTCATAAGCAATGGCTGAATTTTCGAGATCATTATAAGTAATTTGAATAAAATTTAACTTGCCTAGTAAACTCCCTTTGTCTAGTTGATTGTATTTAAATTCTAATCCAAAATCATTTAATTCTGCAATCTGAAATCCTTCTTTAATGATATTCTGTTTATGATTGTATTTATATATTAAACTTAATCTAAACGTTGTATTAGGCTGGTAACTTAATTTTTGTTCAAGGTCGTAATACTCTATTTTATAATTCCGTGTCGATAAAAATTCTGATGCATTTTGTTTTATGCCCGTTATGTTTGTACTGTTAATACTCCACGCTCTTGTAAAATTTAAGCGCCAACGCCATTCATGGGCTGTATTTCCCCTTGTTTCAAAGCCATTTGTGTTTAGTTGTTTACTTAAATTATTTTGAAATGTATAATCTGTGCCAAACACTGCAGAACTTTGATTAAAAAATAAACTTTGGCGAAATGAATAATTAATTGCAGTTAATAGCGAATCTTGTAAACTTATTTCAAGCGGGTTAAATGAAAATATACTGCCATTATCACGTGTTTTTTTATCAATACGATAAGCTGTTTGTGTTGCAAAACGGCTAACAAACTTTAATGCGTTTGAGTTACTATCTGTTAAAAATACAGATGGTCTTAAATTTAAAGAAAAACTAAATTGGTCATGTAGCACTTTTACATATTGATTTGTTGGTGTGTAAACTTTTATATATAACGCTTGGTCGCTGAATTGAGCAATTTCAAATTCATTGGTCTCTTTAATTCCGTTATCATTGTAGTCTTTCCAAGCATAAGTTCCTTGTCCAGCTGCCACTAATAAAAAATAATATTCTTTTTTATTTTCTAATCCATATCCTGTTTCATAGAATAAACTTGTAGTTATAAAATTGCTAAAAAAACGAGGGGAATATTCTAAACGGCTTAACAGTGTATTATCTGGCTTGATATATAATGGATTTGCATTTTTTAATTGTAATTCTCTATAAGTAAAAATGATTGAAAACGGATGATTTTTAATGCTATTTATATTTGCAGAAAAGCCTGTATTTTTTGCAAAAGTAGAATCTTTTAAAATAGATGAGTAAGCCTGCATATCTCTTCTTTCTCTATAAAATACTTTATATAAATTTCCACTCGTATCTCTATTTGTAATATTCGTTTCCCATTCCCATAATTGGTAACTTCGAGATGTTAACGTATCACTTCCAATTTTTTTAAATTTGTTTTGTTCAAATTCATCCAACACATTTAATCGTAGCTTCCAAAACGAATGCGATAATAATGTTTTATGTCGGTAAAAATTACTGGACAATAAATTGTAATTGCTTGTTAAATAAGATCCATTATACTCAGCCGAACTATTTTTAGTTTTATAAAAACTATTGATACTATGTTTTAATCCTTTATAAAAAGAACCCTCGTCAAAGATTGAAATGGCATATAGTAATTTTGCTTTGTTTCCATTTTGTAAGCCTACTTGTGCAATACCAACATGTTGATCAGTGTTTATAGGCGCATTTGTGGGCCTATTCCAATCCCTTTCAAATTCAATTGCTCTGTATCGTTCTATCGGATTAAAATAACGTTGTACATATTCGTAACCAATATTATAAACAGCATTCAGCGAAGTTTTTTTAGCAGTATCTTTTTTAATCGTAGATTGATTATTACTTGCTAGTTTTATTCCATAGCCATCATCATTGTATGAGTTGTATGGACTGTAAGTATTTATATCATTTTTTGTATAAACTCCTTCAATATCAATATTATGATTTTTGTCTATAATGTAATTACCGCCAACAGCTAACATTTGTTTTTGCTTTGGAGTTACTAGCGGAATAACTGGCTCGTAATTTCCTTGTGGTACGCCTAAAATTGGAACTACCCATTTATAGACTTTACCGTTTGCGGTTGTTAATACTTGAATGTAATTCCCTGAATATTCACCGACATAACTAAATTTCACTCTATATTTTGCACTATCAGCATTTTCTGATCGAACATAAATGTTTGAATATGATGTCAAAACAACGGTATCTTTTTTCCAATAAAAAATATCGCTTGTGTTGTAGGGAACTAATTCTGCACCACTAGAAACAGATTTATTAAGAGTATCTCCAACATTAAATAATACAAGTTTTTGAGGTTCTGAAAGGGATTGCTGCAAGGTTTTGTTTTTATTATCTTGCTCACCAAAAAAATTGAATCTTAATTTTAGTTTATTTGCATTTACCTCTTCGCTAAAAAAATAAAGTGAACGCGCATAATTTCTTTCGGCGTATTGCATTTCAGCAATAATACGTTTGTCTTTCGTTATAATTTGTTTAGCAGTAAATGTAATTTCTGAAGTATTATAATCAATTATATAATCGTTCTCTTGTCCACGTTGTAATAATCTTCCGTCAATATATATGCGTTCCGTGCCTGATAAGGTTATAATAAATAATTCGTTCTCAGCGCCTTTTAATCTATATGGGCCTTGGTTGTTTTCAGTTCCTTGTATGATGTTTCTGGCAAATTTCCCTTTACTAACTGCACCGCTTACTTGAGTTTTAAATGTGACTATTTTATTATTAATACTATCATTGTAATTATTAGAAAAGTAAAGCCCTTGCGAACGCTTATAAAAGTTCATAAAATACCCAGTTGGTTTTTGTAATTGAAAATCACCAACTATTAATTTGGAAGATTTATTTGAAAGCTGAACAAATACTTTATCAAATTCTTGTAATTGAGCAGTTGTTCCGTCTGCTTGAAATGGAATATTGTCATCTGTAGCGGCCAATAATAAATCAACTTCTGGAGATAATTTTCCACTCACTTGTAAATTTAAACTTGAGTTTACTACCACATCTTGATTGTTTCCAAAACTAATTCCTCTACTAATACTTCCATTTTTGTTTAAACCATCACTCATAAATCCATCAGATATGGGTTCACTGCCATTAAATGCCAATGAAATTGGACTTTGAGGCAATGACAAATCTTTAGATAAAAGCGAAGTGTTTTTGTGATAAAACGATTTTTCGTAATTAAATGCAAACGTTTTGTATATAACTAATAACGTATCAGAAATCTTGGTTTTAAAAATGATGGCTTTTAATGGGTAATAAATTTTATAATTTGCAGTATCGTATGAATTACCTTTTATTGAAATTTTTATACTGTTTGGAATTAGACTTAAAGTATCTAAATAAATTGTATCACTTTTTAGAATAATTAATTTTTTTTTAAAGTTTGATTGCCCATTCAACTGAAATACAATTCCACCACAAAAAAAAAGTATATATAAATAAAAAAATCTCACTAGCTGGATAACGATTTATAAATATAGAAATTGTATTTTTAAGGCTTTAATAATATTTTATGCGAATTATAACTTATAATGTAAACGGCATTCGTGCTGCAATGAATAAAGGATTAGTTGAATGGGTAAAAGTGGCTGACCCAGATGTACTATGTTTACAAGAAATAAAAGCAACTCCTGATCAAGTAGATGTTGCTCAATTTGAAAACATTGGCTATCATTTGTATTGGTATCCAGCGCAAAAAAAAGGATATAGTGGCGTTGCTATTTTTAGTAAACAAAAACCAAAGCATGTGGAATATGGCTGTGGCATTGACGCTTATGATTTTGAGGGCAGAATGATTAGAGTTGATTTTGAAAATTGCTCTATTCTTTGCGCATATCATCCTAGCGGAAGTAGTGGTGATGATAGACAGGTTTTTAAAATGAAATGGCTAGCCGATTTTCAAAAATACATAGATGATTTAAAAACAAAAATTCCAAATTTGGTTTTAGTTGGAGATTACAATATTTGCCATAAAGCCATTGATATTCATAATCCAAAATCAAATGCAAATACTTCGGGTTTTTTACCTGAAGAAAGAGATTGGTTTGAAGGATTTATCCAATCGGGTTTTACAGATTCATTCCGTCATTTTAATTCTGAACCTCACCAATACTCTTGGTGGAGCTATCGTGCAGGTTCAAGAGGGAAAAATTTGGGATGGCGAATTGACTATAATTTAGTAGCAAATCACCTTGAAAAACACCTTAAGCGTTCAGTAATTTTGCCAGACGCTATGCATAGTGACCATTGCCCAGTTTTATTAGAAATTGAATTATAAAAAAAGACTAAATATTTTTAGGTTTTTTAGATTTTTGGGTTATATTTGTGGTTACTATAAACTTATGTACTTAGGTATGAAAAAAATATTAATTCCACTTGCAGTTACTGCTATAACACTAGGATTAGCTTCTTGCAATTCTTGTTCTGACAATAAAAATGAAAACCATGAAGGCTCTGCGGCTAAAGGCGGTGTTTATTTAGGTGGGATAATGCGTTTAAATGAAATTGAAGCCTTTAAAAGTCTTAATCCTATTTCGGTAAATGAAATTAGCGGGTTTCATTTAGGTACTCAATTGTTTGAAGGTTTGGTTAAGTTTGATCAAAAAGACTTGTCTATTTTGCCTGCTATTAGTAGCCGTTGGGAAAGTAACGAAAATCAAACTGAATGGACTTTTCACATTAGACAAGGTGTGAAATTCCATAATGATGCTTGTTTTAAAGATGGTAAAGGAAGAACAGTTACCGCAAATGATATTAAGTTTTGCTTTGATAAGTTGTGTACTTCTGATCCAACTAATACTCAATTTGGTGTAACTTTTAAAGATAGAGTTGTTGGCGCTAACGAAGCTGTTGAATCATCAAAAGCTGGAAAAAATATTGGTGTTTCAGGTGTTAAAGTTACAAATGACTCAACTTTAGTAATTGTATTGAAAGACCCATTTGCTGGTTTTTTAAATATTTTAGCTACAGCAGGATGTTGGATTTACCCAAAAGAAGCTTTAGATAAATATGCTTTAGATTTAAGAATACACCCAGTTGGAACTGGACCTTTTTACTTAGAAACTGTAAAAGAAGGCGAAGTTTTAATTATGAAGAAAAATCCTGATTATTATGGAGTTGATAAAGATGGTAATAAATTACCTTATTTGGATGGTTTGAAATATACCTTTATAAGTGAAAAGAAATCAGAAATATTAGAATTTAAATCTGGGAATTTAGATATGGTATATCGTTTGCCAGTTGAAATTTTCCATGAAATAATGGGAGATTTAGAACATGCTAAGGAACGTAAAACTGATTTCCAAATTCTTAGTTCACCCGCATTTAATACAAGCTATATTGGTTTTAATTGTACTAGTACTACTTTTTCAAAAAAGGAAGTTCGTTTAGCTTTTAATTATGCAATTGATAGACATAAAATAGCTGATTTTACAATACAAGGTGAAGGAAATTCAGCTGACTACGGTATGGTTCCTTATGTTGAAGCTTTTGAAAAAGATGGATATGATTTTAAAGGATTGAAAGGTTATACTCTTGACGTTGTAAAAGCAAAAGAATTATTAAAAGCTGCAGGATATCCTGACGGTAAAGGATTTCCTAAAATTACATTACAAATAAATAGTGGTGGTGGTGATAGAAATATTTCTGTGGCAGAAGTTGTACAAAAAATGTTGAAAGAAAACCTAAATATTGATATTGAAATTAGCACAGTTCCTTTGTCTGAACATATGGGGCAAGTTGCTTCAGGAAAATCTGAGTTCTTCCGTTTAGGTTGGATAGCAGATTATCCAGATCCTGAAACATTTTTAACTTTATTTTACGGTAAACATGTTCCTGTAAATGCTTCTGAGAGTTCTTTTATTAATTATTTTAGATTTAAAAATGCTCGTTTTGATTCATTATTTCAAGCATCATTTGTTGAAGCAGACAAAACAAAGCGTTATGCTTTACTTTCGCGAGCTGAACAAATCGTGTTAGATGAAGCACCATTTATGCCAATATTTTATGATGAAAATTACCGCTTAGAGCAATTAAACGTTCGTAATTTCCCTGAAAACGCAATGAATTACATGGATTTATCAGTTGTCTATTTAATACCAAAAGATAAAATGCCTAAAAAGTAATTGAGATTAAACTTAATAAAAAGCCTTACGAAGTTAACTTTGTAAGGCTTTTTTATTAATAATGAAATATTAATGTATCATTAATTTGTTACATATTTTGATAACCATGTTTGGCTTAAAGGAACTTTCCAAGCAGAATCAAGTTCATTTGAATTCGTTATCGTATTGTTATAAACAAGTGTGTTTTTAGTTATTTCTCCAGTTAACAATAATTCTTTTATTTTAGACTGGCTCGTTATTTTTAACTCTGAATTTTGATCATAAGCAACCAGCATTCTATTTAATAATTCAATATTAAATAGTTGTTCTTGCTCTTTTATAAAACGGACTTGTTTATCAATACTACAACCGCTTGCGTTATAAGAATCTTCGTTTACTTTAAATATCAAAAGCCTATTATTGAATAATTCATAAGACGCATCAAGTTTTACCTCATGTGCTGTCCAGGAATTAACAAATTCATTACAATTAATTTTAAAATCAGCGAGTTGCTCGATCGTCAACTCCTTACTTAATGTATATATCCAAATGCGTTGATTCATGTTATTTTAATATTTTAAATAAACTTACATTTTCTACTCGCAAAAGCGCACATACGTAATAAAATAACACCATGCTTAAATCTGGAAATGTTTGTTTCTCCATATGTACGCTCTCTATAACGAATTGGCACTTCTACAATTTTCAGATTTAATTTATGTGCACCAAACAATAAATCGAAATCACCAAAAGGATCAAATTCGCCGAAATAAGTACGATTTTTTGTCAACTTAATATAATCTTCTCTAAACATTACTTTTGTGCCGCAAAGTGTATCTTTAAAACGTTGTTCCAATAACCAGGTAAAAGCCCAGCTAAAAAAATGATTTCCTAAATAATTTAAAAAACGCATTGCTTCTTTATCCATTGGGTAAACTAAACGTGTTCCATTAATGAAATCCCCTTTGCTACCAGCAATGGCGTCATAAAATTTTGGAATATCTTCTGGTGGAACCGTTAAATCAGCATCTAAAATCATTAAAATATCTCCGGTAGCTATTTTATATCCTTCTCTTACAGCATCCGCTTTTCCTTTTCCTTTTTGCTGACCAATTTTTATATCATGAGTGTTTGCATACTTCTTTTGAATTTCCTGAATTTTATCCCAAGTATCATCAGTGCTATTACCTTCAATAAAAATAATTTCCACATGTTTCCCAAACTTCGGTAAACGAGTAATTGCATTTTCAATATTTCCACTTTCGTTACGAGCAGGTATTACAACTGTTGTGCTGTATTTTGTTTTATAATCTGCTTCATTACTTAATGGTAATGGTTTTGCAAATGAATAGGTGTTTAAGCTAAAAAAACGAAAGAAGGGGAATTTTGCTAATACCAAATTGAATAATTCGGCAATTAAAGGAATGTAAAATGGAAAAATAAAACGCTTACTATTTCTATATACATCAAAGCCCGAAATAAATAATAAGTTATTTACATCTTTTGAATTCAACCAGTTTTGTGTAGGAGTTTTTGTTTTTAATCCAAGTAATTCAGCAAACTTTAATGCAGGTTCCCATAATGAATTATAATACTGTACAATTACCTTAGTATTTGGGTGACTCACTTTTTTAACCTGTTCAAATACGACTTGTATATCATCAACAAATCCAATTAAATTACTGATAATAATGTAATCATAGGTTTTTGTTAAAGTAATGTTGGTGGCATCCATTAATAAAAATTCTATATTTTTATCTTGATGTTTTTCTTTTGCCCAAGCAATTTGTCCTTCACTAAAATCAATGCCAGTTTTTGCACTTCCTGCTATAGTAGCAATTAAATCGCCACTTCCACAGCCAATTTCTAAAACTGAACTATCTTGATGAGAAAAATAATTGCAATAATTTGTTATTTCTTTCCAATAATAATTACTAATTCCACGCGATTTACGTTTAGAGGCGAGGCCGTTAAAATATTCTTTAATGTTTTTCAAAATGTAATGTAATAAGTAGCTAAAATACGTAAATTATTTCAAATGCTTAGGTTGAAATTGGCTATATAATACCAATTGTACTTAATAAATAGTCTAATGCAATTATTAATTTCACAATGGTAAATGCCGATATAATAAAATATTAGTACACTATATTGGACTATCTCTTTTATATATTCGGTTAAAACTACTTTAACTTAAATAATTTGTATTCAGAATTAGTGAAAACCAATTGGTTGTTAATGGTATCCGAAACTAGATAAAAGGATAATGCCTCATTTGAGAAATGACTATTTAAGAGAACATACTTTGCTTTAAATTTCTGTAACTGTTTTTTTAATTCAACTTTATTTAAATCATTTTTTAATGCAACTGATTTCGTATTTGTAAAAAGTGCTAAAGCCCTAGGTTTATCAAATACAATTACCTCATTGGTTAATTGTAATGATTTTATAAAACTGAAAGTCTCGAAACTACTATCAGTGCAAGGGCCATCAACTATAATGTTTTGATTCTCAATTATTTTTTCGATAGTTGGTTTATATGAAAATAGCAATATTAAACCAAAAACTGATGAAGCCAATTTATAATTTAAATTAAAAGGCTGTAAAACTTTTTTGATTGCAAGAATTGCATAATAAAAAATAAAAAATAAAATTGGGCTAATAAATCTAAGTCCAGTATCACCAAATTGAAATACTGCTATAGAGGCAATATAAACTAAAACAAATAAATTAATAAAATTAAATCGATGTTCTTTCCATTCGTAAAAATAGCCAAGCGTGCTAAATGTAATCAAGCTTGCCGAAGCTAAAACACCAATGAAGTATTGGGTTTTTGGCTCATAAATATTAAAGAAGTAGGATAAGGCTAAAAAATTATAAGATATATGTTCGTTTATTCTGTAGAACAAATCATTGAATTCAAAAAATGAAGGGTAATTAGTTTCGCATGGTAATGCAAATTTTAATAGAATATAAAGCAATGTAAAACTAAACAGACTTATTAATGTTTTTTGATGACGATGAAATGAGAATTCTTTTAGTGGGATTTCTAAAAATAATTCATGAATTAAAAAAACAAATATGACTAATAATCCTATTGCTCTGATATGTGCTAAAAGTGCTAGGATTAGTCCAAGTAGGATAGCGGTTGCAATTGTTTTGTTTTTAGGAATTAAATAGATACTCGCTAATAAAAAACTTGTAAAAGCTAAATCGGAAACTATTTCTGTTTTAAAATTTAAAAAAATAGGATTGTATGCAATAATTAATGTTGTGAAAAAAGCTGCTAAAAAGGAAAAATGCTTTCTTAAAAACAAAAATCCGAATAGGCTAGCTATTACTAAAAAGAAAGTCATGATATAATTTAAAACCATAAAATTAAATCCATAATGTTTTATGATTGGCGCTAAAAGAAGCGGAAACCCAGTTGGATAAGCTTGTGGGCCAAGAAAAAGGTCAGGGTTAAAAATATAACCAGTAATGTTTTGAGAAATTCCTTCCGAAATATTTTTTGCTTGATGAATGTATTGTGCAAAATCATCACCCCAATCATGGCTTGATTTGATATTAATAAAAAACAAGGGAATGAGAAATAACAAAAGAACAGTATGTTCAATTACTTTTCTCATTAATAATTTAATAATTCTTGAATGGCTATTTCAACTTTATCAGCATTTGGCAACATCGTTTTTTCTAAAATAGAATTTAATGGAATAGCTGGTAAATTTTCGGCGCCAATAACTTTTACAGGAGCATCTAATTGTTTAAAACAGTTTTGTGAGATTCTTGACGCAATACTTTGAGCAAACCCATTAAAAACAGGCTCTTCAGTTAACACCATGCATTTGCCATGTTTAGAAGCGCTTTCAAAAATAGCAGCTTCGTCAATTGGTGCAATTGTTCTTAAATCTATAATTTCAACTTGCCCTTCAAATTTTTTGGCTGCACTTTTTGCCCAATAAACTCCCATACCGTAAGTAATAATAGAAATTGATTTTCCATTTTTTACGTTTTGTTCACTTGCACTTTGTACAATTCTTGCTTTTCCAAAAGGAATCACATAATCTTCATCAGGTTCAATGGTTTTAGCATCTTCAGTACCTTTTATTTTACTCCAATACAAGCCTTTATGCTCTAACATAACAACTGGATTTGGATCATAAAAAGCAGATTTCATTAAGCCTTTTAAATCGGCGCCAGTGCTAGGATAAGCAATTTTAATTCCTTTTATGTTTGCTAATACACTTTCAACAGAACTCGAATGGTATGGGCCGCCACTACCATATGCTCCAATTGGCACACGAATAATACAACTTACTGGCCATTTTCCGTTACTTAAATAACATGAACGACTTACTTCAGTAAATAATTGATTTAAGCCTGGCCAAATATAGTCCGCAAACTGAACTTCAACAATTGGTTTTAAACCTACAGCACTCATTCCAACCGTACTTCCAATAATAAATGCTTCTTGTATCGGCGTATTAAAAACACGGTCGTCTCCAAATGTTTGTGCTAATGTTGCAGCTTCTCTAAATACTCCTCCTAATCGTTTTCCAACATCTTGCCCATATAATAAGGCTTCAGGATGTTTTTCCATTATTTCTCTGATAGCAAATAATGCGCTATCTACCATAACGGTTTTGTCCTTACCGCTTGGCTCTCTATTTCCTTTTTCTTCAGTTATTGGAGTAGGAGCAAAGTCGTGTAAAAATAAATCTTCTGGACGAGGATCTTCTTCCAATAATGCTTTTTGATATTCTGCTTCCACAAAAGTAATTGAATCATCTTCAATTTTTTTAATTTCTTGAGCATCAAAACCATCTACTATCAGTTGGTTTCGTAAGCGAGGTAAAGGATCTTTTTTAGCACATTCTTCTAAATCATCTCTATACCATTCTTTACGAACTCCAGAAGTATGATGATTTAATAATGGCACTTTAGCATGCACCAACATTGGTCTGCGCTCTTTTCTGATAATTTCTAAACATTCATTAATTGTATTGTACGAAGCTATAAAATCAGTCCCATCAATTGTGCGTGTCTCTAATCCTTTAAATCCTTTTGCGTATTCTGTAATATCTTGCGAACGAATTTCTCGAGCGTGAGCTGAAATATCCCATTCATTATCTTGAACTAAATATAATATTGGTAATTTTTTTAAAGTCGCCATTTGAAAGGCTTCAGCTACTTCGCCTTCTGTGCAACTTGCGTCTCCTAATGAGCAAACAGCAACAGGATTTTTTCCTTGAAAATCTTTTTGTAAATTATTTAATTCTAAATATTGTAAACCCATCGCAACACCAGTAGTTGGAATAGCTTGCATGCCGGTTGCACTGCTTTGATGCGGTATTTTAGGCATATCATCTCTGCGTAAACTTGGGTGAGAATAATAAGTTCTTCCTCCAGAAAACGGATCATTTCGTTTTGCTAATAATTGCAACATTAATTCGAAAGGTGTAATGCCAATAGACAATAAAATACTATCATCTCTGTAATATGGACTCACAAAGTCTTGAGGCAATAGTTGCAAACCTAATGCAATTTGAATAGCTTCATGGCCACGAGAAGTAGCATGAACGTACTTAGCCGTTATTTCTTTATTTGCTTCATATAATTCTGCCATACTTTTGGCAGTGCACATCAATGTGTATGCTTTTTTTAAAGTTTCGCTAGATATTTTTGTTTTCAAAGTTGTTGTTTCTAAAACTGAAGTGGCCATTTATAATAATTCTAAAGAATACTAATATATAAAATTTGCACGAAAAACAATACTCTATTCGTCTAAAAAAAGTAAAGAAACTACTTAATTATAACTCCTTTTTTATCAATAAAAGGAATCATTTGGAAATTTGAATCAATAATAGATTCTGGTAAAAACACATATTGTTTATCGTACATTTTTCCATCAATAGTAAAACTAATCCAATATTCATTACTGATTCCAAATACTTCTTTTGAAACTGGTTCAATTACTTTGTAGTCTAAAGACTCAACCTCTTCAAAAAAATGACGCAACGTGCTTGTTTTTTTCTTGATATCGTTAATAACACCATAACCAGTTGATGTTATTAATACATTTTTTATATCTTCTTCTCTAAAATTGAAAACATAAGCATTGTATTCATCAAGCCCTTCATGTTCTCTAACAATAGCAATTGCTATATCTTCTACTTCTGGAAAAACAATATCTTTTATCATGATTTGCGAATAGAATTATTCTTAAATTAATTTTAATAAATAATTTTCTTTTTTTCCTTTGCTTACTAATAAATACGTTTGATTATTAAATTGAGACAAATCAATTAACGTGTTTGCATCAATCACTTTTGTTTTATTAATACTAACAGCATTGCCAGTAATCATTTTACGAGCTTCATTATTACTAGGGAAAACTTCAGCTTTCTCTACCAATAAGGTAACAATATTTACTGGGCTTGTTAATTCTGTTTTACTAATTTCAAATGTATCAATACCGCCTAATAGTTTTTCAAATTTAGTTGCATCCAAGTTCGAAACATCTTCTGCTTTTGCTTTAAATAAAAATTCGCCAGTTGCAACGGCATCGTTAAAATCATCTTCGCTATGCACACGGATTGTTATTTCTTTTGCTAAGGCTTTTTGTAAATGGCGTTCGTGTGGTGCTGCATTATGTTTTGTTTCTAACTCCTCAATTTCAGATTGAGATAAAAGTGTAAATATGCGAATGTAACTTTTAGAATCTTCATCACTTACATTTAACCAAAATTGGTAAAATTTATAAGGTGATGTTTTTTCTCTATCTAGCCAAACGTTTCCACTTTCTGATTTTCCAAATTTCGTTCCGTCTGATTTTTTTATAAGTTGTGTGGTTAATGCAAAAGCCTCGCCACTAGCCTTACGACGAATGAATTCAGTTCCAGTAGTAATATTTCCCCATTGGTCGGAACCGCCCATTTGAATTTTACAATTCTTTTCTTTCCATAAATGATAAAAATCGTAACCCTGAATTAATTGATAACTAAATTCGGTAAAGGACATGCCAGTATCGCCATTAATTCTGTTTTTCACAGAATCTTTAGCCATCATATAATTTACTGTGATGTGTTTGCCAGCATCACGAATAAAATCTAAAAATGAATAATTTTTAAACCAATCATAATTGTTTACTAGCTCAGCACTATTTGCGCCACAATTAAAATTTAAAAATTGTTGTAACTGTTTTTTAATTCCTTCAATGTTTTTATTTAGAATTTCGGCATCTAATAAATTTCGTTCTGATGATTTACCACTTGGGTCTCCAACCATTCCAGTTGCGCCACCAACTAATGCTAATGGTTTATGACCTGCAAGTTGGAATCTTACTAAGGTCATAATTTGAGCTAAGCTTCCAATATGCAAACTATCGGCTGTTGGGTCAAAACCAATGTAGCCAGTAACCATTTCTTTTTTTAATAAATCTTCGGTGCCAGGCATTACATCATGCAAGATGCCACGCCATTTAAGTTCTTCTATAAAATTTGAATTCATTGTCATTTCTAAAGGATAAAAATAGAAAAAATTAACTGGAAATTTTAGTTTTTTATA
This sequence comes from Bacteroidota bacterium, assembly GCA_038327195.1. GTDB lineage: Bacteria > Bacteroidota > Bacteroidia > B-17B0 > Aurantibacillaceae > UBA4416. The sequence goes on from JBBQKU010000013.1 coordinate 78,665, forward strand.
TAATCTAAAATTACTTTACTCATTTGTGGAACAGCTTCTAAATTTAGGGTGTGTCCAGCATTTGGGATTACTACTAGTTTGCTTTTTGGAATAGCATCAGAAACTTCCTTTGCCATATGAACAGGAAATAATAAATCTTTTTCGCCTTGAATTACAATAGTTGGTATTGCAATAACAGCTAATTTTAAACGATAATCTTCTCTTTCTTTTGTAGCACGCATTAATTTAAAAAGAGCTTGTTTATCATCATTTGATTCCTGTCGTGCTTGTTTCATTAAGTCGATTGGAATTAATGGGTTGGTGAAATAATTTTCACTTAAAACAGAAGGCAACATAATGTCTAACATTAAACTATAACCACCAAATTCGAGAGCACGCCACCACGACAATTCAATTGCTTCAAAGTAAGGAGTTTTATGAGCAAATGTTGAAATCAAAATTAATTTAGTGATTTTCTCTGGAAAATTTACAGCCATGTGTTGTGCCACTAAGCTACCGTATGATAAGCCGACAACAATTACTTTTTCTGAATTTAAAAAATTTAATACAGATAAAACATCGTTAGCATGTTGATCAAAACTTCGCCAATCACCTGTTTTATCACTTTGACCTTGAAATATAAAATCTATTAAAATAATTTTATAATTAGCTTTAAAATAAGGCGTTGTTAAAACCCACGATATAGTAGATTGAGATAGCCCATTTAAAAACACTAGGGTTTCTTTTGCATTTTCATTACCTTGAAGTTCGAAATAAATAGTTAGATTATCGGAAGTTTTACATACCATTTTGTAACATTTTATGTTAAATGTATAAAAAAAAACCCATCTAGATTAATCTAGATGGGTTTTTTAAATCATTTATTAAATTAATTATTGTTTCACAACTTTTTGCGTAGCAACGATATTGCCACCCTCAATAATTTTTACAAAATAAATTCCCGCAGGAAAGTTTTGAATATTGAAAGTAAAATGTTTAGAATTAATATTTTCAGATATTACCATTTGACCCACAGCGTTTTCTATTTGAATTTTGGTAATTTTCTCATTAACATTTTCTAAATCAACATTTATTATCCCACTAGTAGGATTTGGATAAATGTTATATTGAAAATTTGCTTTTGAAACATTGTTTACTCCAGCACAAAGACTTACACTTTGAGTAATAGCTGTTGATGCTAAACACCCATTACTACTTTGTCCAACAACCGAGTATGTAGTTGTAGTTGTTGGAGTAACTACAATACTTGAGGCTGTTGATCCTGTATTCCAAGCATAACTACTTGCGCCGCTAACAGTTAAAGTGGAACTATTACCTACGCATATTATACTATTATTAGATACAGCAGTAATAATAGGTAAGGCTGATGAATTTATAGTAAAAGTTGGCGCAGGAATTACCATATTTCTATAGTAAAATAAGAAATCTGCATATCCGTAATGCATTCCAGTTAATGAACTTGTTGGAAATGTATTTTGTGTACAACTGTTACAGTACTTCATGTCGTATAATGTTAATCTACTATCAATTTGAGTTGATGAGCCATAATAATAACCATCAGTAGCGCCTTGAAATAGTTGAATTACATATTGAGTACCTTGAGTTAGCCAGATTGGGCTTGGCAATGGAGTATAGCTATATGTTCCGATTAGGCCATTAATTTGCTGCTGTGTGATAATTGTAGTTGATGTATTATCAAATAATGTAACATATCGTGTTGTTCCATTGGGCTCATTTTTACCAAAGCTTGTAACTAAAATGTCTACGTTAGGAGAAAACCTAAAGCCTCTTTGACTATTTACTGAACCGCCAGAAGTGCCACCAGATACACTATCAGTAGATGAACCAGCATAAGAAAACACTAATGGAATTGATGAGGCAGTAGTTGCGCCAGAATTTCCATGAAACATAAAAATTGTTTTACTTGTTCCAGGAAGAATAGTGTCAACTTTAACCCAAATAATAGTAGATGGAGTATTTATTCCTGATTCAATCCAATAATTAAATAAAGTTGATCCATCGCAAGTTTTACCGAAACGGATATCATTACCACTTGCCAACATTTGAGATGCTGCAATTAAAATTTGAGTATTGACAGTTAGCTTTATTTGATAATTAACTGCATTGGTTGTTGAAGTATTCGCAACCGTAATTGACTTAGCAAAAGTATAACCAGACAACTGTGCTTTAGAAATATTATTTATTAGTATAGTAATTAAAATGAATAATGTAAGTTTTGTTTTCATGATATTTATTTTTTAGAATTGATAATAGCTTTTTTGGAGTTTTTAAGAGTTTGTTTTTCGTTTTCTAAAGCATCCTTAGGATAACTCGGATCATTCAAGTTTATTAATAAACGAGTTTCTTGATCTTTTACACTCTTATCTTTTTCTTTTTGACTCGAATAACTTATTTCCGTTAACGATTTAGTCTTACTCTTTTGTTCTGGTTGATCTTGCGCATAAGTATATAAAGATAGGCCAAAACAAAGTGCTAAAACGATTTTCATTTTTTTTCTCATAAGATTAGTTTTAAAAATTATAAGAGCAAAATTACACAGAGAATCATTTAGGCACAAGCTAAACGCTTACTTTTATATATGATTATAATCATTGATTTTTTTATTTTAAATATAATGATAAGTTAAAATGTAGAGTTAAAAAATAAATTAGTTTAAAATAATTACTATTCTTATCAAAAATTTTAATTCATCCTTAAAACTATATAAACTGAAAAGGGTAGCCTGTAAAAACAAACTACCCTTTTCAGTTTAGTTTTTAAAATTAGTTTAAAATATTTTCGATGCTTGTATCAAAAGAGTGTTTGTATTCGCTAATTAAACCATAATTTGTATTGTCAATAACAACCGCATTACCTTTAACTACACCTAATTTTGTATACTTAATGTTTAGTTTCTTTAATTCATCTTCAATGTGTGATGAACTCGAAACAGTAATAACAACTCTACTTTGAGCTTCGCCAAATAAGAACGCATCTTTACGAATTGAACTATCTGAAGAAATTTCAAAACCTAAATTATTTACCATTCCACTTTCTAATAAATTCATAAATAACCCTCCATCACTAACATCATGAGCTGAGTTTATTAATTTTGAGTTTATTAATGATGATATAACGTTTTGTAACTTATGCTCTTCATCTAAATTAAAATATGGTGCAGGTGTATTTTTTACTTTATGAAAGCTGTATAAATATTCGGAAGAAGAAATATCATTTTTGCTTTCTCCAATTAAATAAATAACATCACCTTCTTTTTTAAAATTTAAAGTTGTTTGCAATGTTTTATCTTCAAGCACTCCAATCATACCAATTGTAGGGGTTGGGAATACAGGGCCTTCATAACTTGATTGATTATAAAAACTCACATTACCTCCAGTAACTGGTGTTTTAAATTTTAAACAAGCCGCACTCATTCCCTTTATTGAACCAACAAATTGCCAATATACTTCAGGATTATATGGATTACCAAAATTTAAACAATTTGTAACTGCACTTGGAGCACCGCCACTACAAACAATATTACGAGCCGCTTCACTCACTGCAATTGCGCAACCAACCTCAGGGTCTGCGTTTACATAACGTGCGTTGCAATCAACGGTCATCGCTAATGCTTTTTTAGTTCCTTTAATATTTACAATTGCCGCATCACTTGGGGCATTCGTACTCATATTAATACCGCCAACCATGCTGTCATATTGATTGTAAACCCAACGCTTACTTGCCAAGTTAGGAAGCTTCGCTAAAAACTGCATTACTGGTTTTAAATCGCTTGGTTCTGTAACAGAAGATATGTTGAATTTTTTTGATTCAGCAAAATATGCTGGTTCTTTGTATTCTCTTGTATAAATTGGAGCGCCGCCACCTAACACTAAATCGTGTGCTGGAACATCAGCTACTAATTCATCAAACATATAATATTTAATATTTCCACCAGCAGTAACTTCTCCTATTTGCGCACAGTTTAAATCCCATTTATCAAATACAGCTTGTACTAAAGCCTCTTTACCTTTTTCAACAACCACTAACATTCGTTCTTGTGATTCTGATAATAAAATTTCGAATGGATGCATGTTTGCCTGACGTGTTGGAACTTTATGTAACCAAATATTCATACCGTGTTCGCCTTTAGCACTCATTTCTGAAGTAGAGCAAGTAATTCCAGCTGCACCCATATCTTGCATACCAATTACGGCACCAGTTTTAATAACTTCTAAAGTTGCTTCTAATAATAATTTTTCTTGAAAAGGATCACCAACTTGCACGGATGGTAAATCTTTTGCAGAATCTTCAGTTAAATCTTTACTAGCAAATGCAGCACCTGCAATTCCATCTTTACCAGTTGCAGAACCCACAATAAATACTGGATTACCAACACCATAAGAAGTAGCACTAACGGTTTCGCCTTCTTTAACAATACCAACACTCATTGCGTTTACTAATGGGTTAACATTATAACATTCATCAAAAAACACTTCGCCACCAACTGTAGGTATTCCAAATGCATTGCCATAATCGCCAATACCTTTTACAACGCCTTTCATAATCCATTGTGTTTTCGCGGAATTAATATCTCCAAAACGCAATGAATTTAATTGAGCAATTGGACGAGCGCCCATTGTAAAAATATCACGGTTTATACCACCAACACCTGTAGCTGCACCTTGATAAGGTTCAATTGCACTCGGATGATTATGCGATTCAATTTTAAAGCAACATCCTAAACCATCACCAATATCAACTAAACCGGCATTTTCTTCACCAGCTTTTGCCAACATGTGTGGCCCATCTTTAGGCAACGTTTTTAACCAAGTAATTGAGTTTTTGTAAGAACAATGCTCACTCCACATGACCGAAAAAATGGATACTTCAGTAAAATTAGGCGTACGGCCTAAAATTTCTTTTATTTTTTCAAATTCTTCAGGCAATAAGCCTAAATTTTTTGCTGCTTCAACATCTGCAATTTGTTCAGAGTATTTAATTGTTGCCATAGTATTTTTGCTAATGGGAATCTCCATTAAATGCCTTTTTGTCGTTGAACCTCATTTTTGAAAGCCTCAAATACCTAGGTATTCTACGTTTTCAAAAACTTATTCGCCTAAAAAATTCTATTTAATAGAGGTTCCCCAATTATAAATTAGGAGTCAAAGATACTGAAATACTAAAAAAAGATGGGGTTTTGTTAATGAGTTTTAATAAAAAACTATTTTTTTCTTATAACCATTAATCCATCACGAATTGGCAAACACATATTTTCAACACGAACATCATTTTGAACGAACATGTTAAACTCATGTAAAGCAAGCGTTTCTCTATCCATTTCGCTTACAGGCATGGTTATTTTACCACTCCATAGAACATTGTCGGCAATAATTACCCCACCAGAATTAAGTTTTTCAATAATTAATTGATAATAGGGCAGGTAGTTTTTTTTATCAGCGTCAATAAAGACCAAATCAATGGGTTCTTTTATTTTAGTAATAAAAACCTTTGCATCTTCAACCACTAATTCAATTTGATGATGATAAGATGATTTATTTATATAAGATTGAGCATAAGAAGATGTTTCTTCGTTTATATCGATACTAATTAATTTGCCATTTTCAGATAAGCCTTCTGCTAAACAAAGTGCAGAATATCCTGTATAAGTGCCAATTTCAATGATAAGCTTTGGCTTTTGTAATTTAGAAATAAAACTTAAAAAACGACCTTGTAAATGTCCACTTAACATTCGCGGAGAGATTACCTTTAAATGGGTTTCTCTATTTAGATCTGATAATAGGTCGTTTTCAGGGCTCGTGTGGTTTTCGCAATACTGAGCTAGTTCTTTTGAAATAAATTCCATGTTATATTATACTTTAGTTTTTTGAATACTTTGACCTACTAGTTTTTTTCTTTTAAAGTTTAGAAAAGAGGCTTCATGAAAAATAAAAAACCACATCGATTGATTTAAAACAATTGATGTGGTTTAATTATTAGATTAAACTATTATTTTTTTACACGCTCAACATAAGTTGCAGTTCTCGTATCCACTTTCACAAAATCGCCTTCATTACAAAATAAAGGAACACTAACAGTTGCGCCAGTATCAAGTGTAGCTGGTTTTAATGTATTTGTAGCAGTATCACCTTTTATGCCTGGTTCAGCATAAGTAATTTCACAAACAACAAATGTTGGAGCTTCAGCTAAAATTACTGTATCACCTTCCATACTTATTTTAACTTCCATTTCTTCTTTTAAAAATTGGAAACTATCTCCAAATAAAATAACAGGAACATATAGTTGTTCAAAGGTTTCTTTATCCATAACTACAGCAAAATCACCTTCTTGATATATGTATTGCATTTGTCTAAAATCAACTCTTACAATATCAACCCCTTCTCCACTTCTGAAACGGTTTTCAATTTGTTTGCCATTAATTAAGTTACGCATTTTTGCTTGGTAAAACGCACGCAAGTTACCTGGTGTGCGGTGTTGCCAATCTGTAATTTGCATTAATTCATTATTAAATCTAATAATTGAACCTATGTTAATATCGCCTGTATCTGCCATTTTTATTTATTTAAAATCTGAATATTTATTTATACGGTTACTTCATTTAAATCGTGCACAACTCCCATTGAGCTAAATTTCTCAATACGAGAATTAATGCGTTCATCAGGAGTTTGTTTTTTGAGCGCCAACAAATGGTTTAAAATTTCTTGTTTTACGGTTTCAAAAGCTTCTTTATGATTGTTATGAACTCCACCTAATGGCTCTTTAATTATCCCATCTATTAATCCATTTTCCATCATATCATTTGATGTTAATTTTAAGGCTTCTGCTGCTGTTTCTTTAAAACTCCAGCTTCTCCATAAAATAGAAGAACATGATTCAGGAGAAATTACGGAATACCAAGTATTTTCAAGCATTAAAACTTTATCGCCAATGCCAATTCCTAAAGCACCACCACTTGCACCTTCACCAATGATAATACAGATTACTGGCACTTTTAATTGCGCCATCTCTAATAAATTACGTGCAATTGCTTCACCTTGTCCTCGTTCTTCTGCTTCTAAACCTGGGTACGCGCCTGGAGTATCAATAAAAGTAACAATTGGCTTGTTAAATTTTTCGGCCATTTTCATTAAACGTAATGCTTTGCGGTAACCTTCAGGATTTGCCATTCCAAAACGTCGTATTTGACGCATTTTAGTATTAATCCCTTTTTGTTGTCCAATAAACATAACGGTTTGTCCGTCCATATCACCAAAACCTCCAACCATTGCTTTATCATCACCTACAGTTCTGTCGCCGTGTAATTCAATAAACGAACCACTAGTCATATAATCAATATAGGCTAAAGTATAAGGTCTTTCAGGATGTCTGCTAATTTGGACACGTTGCCAAGGAGTAAGGTTAGAAAAAATCTCTACCCTTTTTGAATGAATTTTTGCTTCAAGTTCTGAAATAGATTTGCTCATATCCACTTTGCTTTTTTCAGCAACAGCTTTTAATTTTTCTAATTCTTCGGCAAGCTCCTGAATTGGTTTTTCAAAATCAAGATATATCATATTTGTTGTAGTTTTAATTAGTGGGCAAATATACAAAAAATATTTTTTATTACTTTTTTTATGGCTTTAAGACTGGTAATGAGATACTTGATGGATTTTCGGCGTCATGAAATAGTTTAATGTCAGATTTCATAAACTGAAAATTTTCACAATGATAAATATCTATAAATTGCTGAGGGTTTCTATCTGCCAAAGGAAACCAAGAACTTTGTATTTGCACCATTAATCGATGCCCTTTTTTAAAGGTATGAGCAATATCTGGCAAGTTAAATGTTACAGATGTAATCTTATTAGGTTCAAAAGCCTCTGGTCTCTCAAAACTATTGCGGTATCGTCCACGCATAATTTCGCCACGCACTAGCATTTCGTAACCATCCATTAAATAATTTTTGCCATTTCCAATTCCATAAATTAACGTATCGTAAGAAAATCCATTTGGAAATACATCAATTATTTTTACAACAAAATCGGCATCAGTTGTAGTTATAGATACTTTTAAGTTGGCAGTTACTGTACCTGCAATAGTTAAATCTTTGTCTAATATATCAGTTTTAAAAGTGATCACGTCTGGCCTTCTGCTGGCGAAGCGTTGATCGTCTGTCATATATTCTCTAGTTCTATGAGATTGTATATCTTCTGAATAAGGAACTGGTTTATTTGGATCACTGACGTATTGGGTTAATATATCAGCATTGGTTGGTTTAGCTATTGTGTTTAACCCACCACTATGTATAAAATAAAATTCTGTTTTAACTGTATTTATTGGTGGCCATTGAACAAATGTTTTCCATTTATTCTCACCAGTAAAAAAGATTGATGCTCCTGCTAAATTTTTAATATCACCTTTTTGTTTTAGGTAATAATTAAAAAATGGAATTTCAATATTTTGTTGATAATAAGCAGATGTGTTATTTTCGAAACGAACATTTCCTAAATAACGACCATCACTTTTAAGCCATCCACCATGGTACCAAGGGCCCATTACAATTCTTGTATTTGTTTCTTTACTTTGTTTTTTTACTGCCTCGTATAATTGCCAAGCACCATAACAATCTTCCGCATCAAATAATCCGCCAACTATTAACATTGCAGGTTTTATGTTTTTGCAGCCAACTCTTGCATCACGTTCTTTCCACCAGGCATCTAAATTTGGATGATTCATTAAATCGTTCCAAAATTTAATACTATCTCCCATTAATTTTGAAAAGTCTTTTAAAGAACCAGTTTCTAAATAAAATTTATAATTGTCGTGAGTATAATACTTCACTTCATTTGGCCCAACAGTTGTTGGTTTGGGACGAGGTTGTCCAAAGCCAGAGTAAAAATTATAAGCATCATTTAACATAAAAACACCGTTATGATGAAAATCGTCGCCCATAAACCAATCGGTGATAGGTGCTTGCGGGCTAACAGCTTTAATAGCTGGATGACCGCTTAAAGCTGCCATGGTTGAATAAAAACCTGGATACGAAATTCCAAATACACCAACATTGCCATTATTATTTGATACATTTTTTATTAGCCAATCTACAGCATCATATGTATCGCTAGCCTCATCAATATCCGTTTTGGTTTTTTTATTTGGATTAAAAGGTCTAACATCTACAAACTCTCCTTCACTCATCCACCTTCCTCTTACATCTTGAAAAACAAAAATATAACCTTCTTTTAAATATTCTTTCCAATGCGTATCATAAATGCGAGATTGTATTTTATCCTCTCCATAAGGTGCACATGAATAAGGGGTTCTTAACATCAAAAAAGGATGCTTCTCGTTATTATTTTTTGGCGCATAAACTGCTGTAAATAATTTTACACCATCACGCATAACAATGTTGTATTCTTTTTTTGTATAATTTTGTTTTACCCAGTTTTCATCGATAGTTTGCGAAGTTAAACTTAGCTTTGTGAAAAATATAATTATCAGAAATAAATGCCTCATGTTTTTTTAGATTAGAGAATAAAAATAATTAAAAATATTTAAATGAATTTAAAACTACCAATTACAATTTTTAAATTTTAATTTCGTTAATATTCAATACACTGTTTATTTTGAAAATATTAATCTCATTTATACTATTTGTTTCCATTATCGGACGAGCACAAACATGGATTCAAATTACTGATTTTCCTGCTACAGCAAGAGATGATGGTTCTAAATTTACAATTGGTAATACTGTTTATTGTGGAACAGGCTTACAGGTTGGTTGGACTTGCACTAATGATTTTTACGCCTTTGATTTAACTAACGAAACTTGGAGTACTATTGCTTCTTTACCAATTGGCGAAACAAGACAGTATGCAGTTGGTTTTAGCGTACTTGGTAAAGGCTATATATTTGGAGGAGTAAATGATGGAGGAAATTACTTAAATAATTTATGGCAATATAACCCAACAACAAACACTTGGTTAGCAAAAGCAAATTTACCTTCTATTGGAAGGGCAGGCATGGTTGCCTTTGTTATTAATGACATTACGTATATTACTGGCGGACGAACAACTACAAGCAATGCTATATCAGAAACATGGGCTTATAATTCAGTAACTGATACTTGGATACCTGTTGCAAATCTGCCAATAAATGGTAGTTGGCGAGGGGTTGCATTTTTATATAATAATAAAGGTTATGTTGGCTTAGGACGAAATAATTTAGGTCAAAACAATAAAGAATTTTATGAATATAGCCCTATCATGGATAGTTGGAATATTGTTTCGGGCTATAGTCATATTGGGAGAGCTTACACTGGCTTCGCTCAAATTGGAAACGACGGATATTTATTTGGAGGAGCTGATAGTTTAGGATTTATTGACAATACATTTGAGCGTGTTAATTTGTCGAACTTTACAACGCAAGTATTGAGTGCATTCCCTAACACCTCGCGTAAAGGGTGTATTACTTTTGCAGGAAATAATTCGTTCTATTTAACGACAGGAGTTTCAACAACGGCAAGGTTTAAGGAAACATGGAAAGCAACTGAAATAGTTAAGGTTAACGAATTAAAAGAAGTCGATACTTTTTTAATGTTTCCCAACCCAGCCTCTCAAAAGCTTAGCATTACAAATAAAAATGGGATTATAAAATCAATCAAAATCATAAACACACTTGGAATAGAAGTTTTAAGTTTTAATTATGCTATAGAAGACTTTTACATTAGTAACATTTTGCAAAAAGATATTTACATCGTGGTTGTTGAAAACGAACATAATAAAATAATATATCGTAAATTAATTGTAGAATAGATTTAATATATTTGAAAATAAAAATTTAAATCATGAAAAAAATTATTGTATTATTTTCCATATTATTTTACGCTAATTGCTTTTCACAAACTGTAAATGGAGATGCTATTATAGGAAAATATATGAGTGAAAATAATGAAGGAATGGTTGAAATTTCTAAACGCGATTCAAAATATTACGGAAAATTGGTTTGGAATAAAAATGCCGATAAACTAGATATTAATAATCCTGATAAAACTCAACATACCATATTAATTAGAGGAAAAGAATTATTAAAGGATTTTGGTTATGATGGTTCTGGATTATGGCACAATGGAACTATATATGACCCTAAAAACGGAAAAACATATAGTTGTAAGATTACCCGAGATGAAAAAGGAAATTTGAATGTGCGAGGTTTTATTGGGATTTCACTAATTGGAAGAACAACTTATTGGATAAAAGTAAAATAATTGTATTTTTATCGTTCAAGACTTTATAATTAAATCAAATTAAGCATAAATGAAATTTCACAAAGAAGGCTACCCAACATTACTAGTTACTATATTATTCTCAGCAATATTAATTTCAATTGCACATTTTGCATTTCCGGAATTTGCAATAGCGCAGTGGTTTGCCTACGTTTTGTCAGGCTTTTTATTAATAGTTGTGGTTCAGTTTTTCAGACACCCAACACGTGTTCATACAATTAATTTAAATGCCATTATTGCGCCTGCAGATGGCGAAGTTGTAGTAATTGAAGAAACTAATGAAGATGAATATTTTAAAGACAAACGTATTCAGGTTTCAATTTTTATGTCTCCAATCAATGTGCATGTAAATCGTTATCCAATTGCTGGAATTGTTACTTATGCAAAATACCATGCTGGTAAATTTTTAGTAGCATCTTTACCAAAAGCAAGCACAGAAAACGAGCGCACATCGGTAGTTGTGAAACATGAAAATGGAATTTCTATTTTATTTAGACAAGTTGCCGGAGCTTTAGCACGCCGTATTGTTATGTATAGTAAAGAGGGCGATGTAGCAACTCAATGTGGAGAAATGGGATTTATTAAATTTGGCTCACGTGTTGATTTATATTTACCTTTGGATTCGAAAATTAAAGTAAAAATTGGCGATGTGGTAAAAGGTTCACAAAGCGTTATTGCTGAGTTTTAATAAACAAACTCTTTTATTTCAGGAGTTACTTCTGCGCCTTTATGTTCAGAATAAAAAGATTCTAATTTAAGATTTAGAGCAGCAACCACAGCTCTATAGTTTTTCATTTGCCTATAATCATCAGCGTTTCTGCTTACTTTTCTGTATAATTTTAAAATATCAGCAATATCAGTATAAAACCCATCTTGGTTAATTTTACTGTTTACAGTAATACCTGCTTTGATTTGAAAATAAGGGAAAGGCTTGTGCAATTGTATAAAATATTTATTTTTTATGATGATGGAAGCGTCTCTGCTGTAGTTTCCTTTTTCTTTAGCTTTATTTGCCATTGATTCAGGTACTAGGCCAAGTGAAGAATTATATAGAGCACCTTCTTCTGCAACTAAAAAAAATGATGAGTTGCATACAATCGAAGAATTAATCTGCAACGTTGAATCTACAAAAATACCTGATAAATTAATTTTGCGAATTGAGTCGGATGATTCAGAGTAAAAAAAGTATACTGGACAAAATGTAAACTCTTTCGTGTAAGCACTTATAATAATTTTATTGGCCAGTTCAGTTTCTTTTTCTAGGTTGGTTGCTAAATCTATATTGCCAGATTTTTTTAGTTGTGCAATGGCGCGTTGGTTTGTTTTTAATCGAATTAATAATGCTCCTTTTTTTAATAAATTTATTTGAGCATAAGCCACTTTAAATCTTAACGTATTGAAGTTTTTAAAAGATGAATCACTTTTGTAATCATTATATACAGGACTTTTCACGCCATCATCTTGAGAAAATAATGAAGTAGTTAAAAAGATAAGACAGCTTAAAATAAATCTATTTAATTTCTGAACCATTATTGAAATCGGTTTTTGAAGCATTTACAAAACTTAATTCTCCTTTACTATTTGATGCCATTAAAATCATTCCTTGACTTTCAATTCCTTTTATTTTTCGAGGAGCTAAGTTTATTAAAATACTAACTTGTTGTCCAATAATATCTTCAGGTTTATAATATTCGGCAATGCCGCTTACTACAGTTCTTTGGTCAATTCCTGTGTCAATTTTAAGCTTTAATAATTTATCAGTTTTTGGTACGCGTTCAGCTTCTAAAATAGTGCCAGTTCGTATATCCATTTTATTAAAATCATCAAAACTTGTTTCTTCTTTTGCAGGCGCTATAACGGTTACCGTATTTGCGATTTTACTTTCAGCTAATTTATTAATTTGCGCTTCAATTTCCGAATCTTCAATTTTTGCAAATAGTAATTCATCTTTGTTTATAGTATGTCCAGCAGCCATATTGGTTGTTTGCTTTGCGGCATGCCATTTTAAAACAGGCATATTTAGCATCGCAAATAATTTAGAAGATGTAAATGGAATAAATGGTTCGCAAACAATAGCCAAATTACATGTAATTTGTAAGGCTATATTCATGATGGTTTGAACACGCTTCTCATCCGTTTTAATCAATTTCCAAGGTTCTGTTTCTGCCAAATATTTATTTCCTAAACGAGCTAAATTCATCATTTCAGAAAGTGCTTCTCTGAATTTAAAATTTTCGATAGCGCTGGAAATTTTATCAGGAAAAGATGCTAATTGTTCTAATACTAATAAATCTTCTTTTGTAAATGTTTCAGCATTAGGAACTGAACCGTTATAAAACTTATGAGTTAATACTAAAGTACGGTTTACAAAATTACCAAGTATAGCAACTAGCTCACTGTTGTTTTTTGTTTGAAAATCTTTCCAAGTAAAATCATTATCTTTTGTTTCTGGGGCATTAGAACATAGCGTGTAACGCAACACATCTTGCTTATCTTTAAAATCTAATAAATATTCGTGCAACCACACAGCCCAATTACGTGAGGTAGAAATTTTATCGCCTTCCAAATTTAAAAATTCATTTGCTGGCACATTATCAGCTAATATAAAATCGCCATGTTCCATAAGCATAGCAGGGAAAATAATACAGTGAAATACAATATTATCTTTTCCAATAAAATGAATAAGGCGCGTTTCTTTATCTTTCCAATACAATTCCCAAGTATTAGGCAATAACTCTTTAGTAGCTGAAATATAACCTATCGGTGCATCAAACCAAACGTATAATACTTTCCCTTCCGCATCTTTTACAGGAACTGGAACACCCCAATCTAAATCGCGAGTCATTGCTCTTGGTTGTAAGCCATCGCCACTATCTAACCAACTTTTGCATTGCCCATAAACATTAGGTTTCCAATCTTTATGTTGGTCTAAATAGGCTTGGATTTTAGGCTGTAATTTATCTAAAGGTAAAAACCAATTTTTAGTAGCTTTTAAAACTGGCTTGCTTCCACTTAATGTCGATTTTGCATCAATTAATTCGGTTGCATTTAAAGTAGAGCCACATTTTTCGCATTGGTCACCATATGCATTCGGATTGGCGCATTTAGGGCAAGTGCCTGTAATATATCGGTCGGCAAGAAATTGTTTTGCCTCTTCATCATAATATTGTTCAGTTATTTCTTCAGTAAAAACACCTTTATCATAGAGTACTTTAAAAAAATCAGATGCTGTTTCGTGATGAATTTTACTTGAAGTTCTTGAGTATACATCAAACGAAATCCCAAATTCTTTAAATGAATCACCCATCATTTTATGGTATTTATCAACCACATCTTGAGGTGAAATGCCTTCTTTTTTTGCTTTTATGGTAATAGGCACACCGTGTTCATCGCTTCCGCAAATAAACATAACGTCCTCGCCTTTGCTTCTTTTGTATCTCACAAATATGTCAGATGGTAAATAGCAACCAGCTAAATGGCCTATATGAACTGGACCATTAGCATAAGGAAGTGCTGAAGTAACAAGTGTGCGTTTATAAGTTGGAACCATAATAAATGATAAATAAAAAATAAAGTGTAAAATTGTGTAAAGATAACATTAAACTAAAAAAACATGGCATCAAATACTAAAGAAATTTGGAAACAAATTACGGCATTAAAAGGCAAAACCACTAAAAACTATGGGGTTTCTAATTTGGGCAAATTATGTTCGTTTGAAAAATCATTGAATGATAAGACAATTATCAATCTAGGCGATAATAATGGATTTCCTGTTACAACGGTTAGAGTAAATAAAAAATCGATCGCCTTGTTTCCTCACCGAGAAGTTGCAAACTACTTCATTAAAAAAAGTAACCCAAAATATAAATTTGTTTTACACCTTGATCATAATAAGTCTAATAATGAAGTTTCGAACTTAAAATGGGCAAGTCAAGAGCAGCAATCAGAACATAATAAAAATAATCCTGTTGTGAAAAATGCTATTTCTCAGAGAATTAGTACAGGGGCAATGTCGAAGAAGTTATCTGAAGCCAAGGTTATAAAATTAAAGACTGAAATTTATAACCCAAAAAGAAAATTAACACTCAAGCAACTTGCTGAAAAATACGACATTGCTGAAATGAATTTGTACCGCATCAAATCAGGTGTATTTTGGTATCATATACATGTTGAAGGCGAACCAGTTCACGAGAAATATAAAGCATATTTGAAAAATGTAGAATTAGGTAAGAAACAAGCTATAAAAAATAAAATTCTTGCTGATAAGAAATTGAAGTTAAAAGAAACTTTAAAAAAGCAAAAGGATTTAATTAAGCTAAAAAGTGAAAAAGAAAAATCTAAAAATGCTAAAGTAAAAAAAGGTAAGAAAAAAGATAAAAAAAAGGAAATCAAAGTTTCTAAAAAAAGTAAAAAAGAAGCAATTACAAAAAAGAAAAAAAAGAAATGATAATTCCTCCTTATTTAAAAAAAGGTGATGAAGTTATTTTAATTGCCACTGCTCGAAAAATAAGTACAGATGAACTACAACCCGCTATTACTATTCTAAAAAGTTATGGATTAACTGTTATTTTAGGTAAGCACATTTTTGACATTGACAATCAATTTGCTGGAACAGATTTAGAACGAAAAGCTGATTTACAATGGGCATTAGACCATAAAACAGCAAAAGCAATTATCATTGCACGTGGCGGCTATGGTTCAGTAAGACTAATTGAAAAAATTGATTTTACTGAATTAAAAAAACAGCCAAAGTGGCTAGTTGGCTACAGTGATGTAACGGTATTGCATAGTGCAATACATAACCAAGGTATAGCAACTTTGCACGCAACCATGCCACTTAATTTCACTAAAAATGAAGAAGCTACTAAAAGTTTGTTTGATACGCTATTTGGGAATTTATTAGAAATAAAAATTGATGAAAGTTTAAGTAATAAAAATGGAAATGTAAGTGCTGAAATTGTTGGTGGAAATTTATCACTCATTTATTCTTTATCAGGAACTCCATTTGATATTAATACGGACGGGAAAATATTATTCATTGAAGATTTAGATGAATATTTGTATCATATTGATAGAATGATGATGCAATTGAAATTATCTGGAAAGTTAAAAAATTTAGCAGGTTTAATAGTTGGCGGAATGTCTGATATGAAAGATAATACGATTCCATTTGGAAAAACAGCTGAAGAAATTATTTATGATACAGTAATGGAATATAAGTATCCTGTTTGTTTTAATTTTCCAGCTGGTCATGTAGATAGGAATTTAGCACTATGTTTTGGTAAAAAAGCCAATTTAGTGATTGGTTCAGATAATGTGACAATAACTTATGGTTGATATAACAATTAACTACTATCATAAAATCAATTTACCACTCATACAATAATTTCAAATACACTATATTTTTTTTGCATTTTTACTACACAAAAAACCAACCGTAATGAATTTAAAACCAGTCTTATTTTCTTTTGTAGCTTTTAGTTTTATATTATCCTGTACACATTCGAAAAAAACAAAAAAAACAGATTCAACTGTTATTGAAGAGCCTTCAATAAATTTAGATACTATTAAAATAGTAGCCGATGAACCGCAAAAAAAGGAAATTTATCAAGCTACTAATACGAAATTGAGCGATATCATTCACACAAAACTTTGGGTTAGTTTCGATTGGCAAAAATCGCAATTAATTGGTAAGGCCGAGTTGCAGATAAAACCGTATTTCTATCCAACAAATATGCTTTATTTAAATGCGCGTGGCATGGAAATTAAATCAGTGAAATTGGCTGAAAAACAAACAAAAGAATTGCCAATAAAAAAAGGTATGAAATCGGTTGTTGCAGAAGATGTTTTTACTGAAAAACCAGTTACGTATAAATACGAGAATGATTCTATTAAAATTAATTTAGGGAAAGTATATACTTCTAAAGAAATGTATTATATCACTATTGAATATATATCAAAACCAAATGAAATTAAAGAAGGCGGAAGTGGTGCCATTACAAGTGATAAAGGATTGTATTTTATAAATCCAACAGGTATTGATGAGGATAAAATGCCTCAAATATGGACGCAAGGAGAAACACAAAGTAATTCTGCATGGTTTCCAACTATAGATAATCCAACAGAAAAAATGACGGATGAAATTTATATGACTGTTGAAAATAAGTATACAACATTATCAAACGGAATTTTAGTGGATTCTAAAAAAAATACAGAACTTACTCGAACAGATCATTGGGTTATGGATTTACCACATGCACCTTATTTAGTAATGATGGGTGTCGGTGAATTTAAAAAAGTTACAGATGAGCCGTGGAATGGAAAAGAAATTAGTTATTATGTTGAAAAAGAATACGAACAGCATGCTAAAGCAATTTTTGGTAAAACAAAAAAAATGATTGAATTCTATTCTACGAGATTAGGTGTTCCTTACCCTTGGCAAAAATATTCGCAAATAGTTGCTCGTGATTATGTAAGTGGGGCAATGGAAAACACCACAGCAACGCTGCATGGTGATTTTGTATGTTATCAAACAACTCGTGAAACAATTGATGGTGCAAAAGGAGAGAGTACAATCGCACATGAATTGTTTCACCAATGGTTTGGCGATTATGCTAGTTGTGAAAGTTGGAGCAACTTAACATTAAACGAATCGTTTGCAACTTATGGTGAATATTTATGGGAAGAATTTGAAAATGGAAAAGATGCTGCTGATGATCATTCTGCAGATTCTCGTTTTGGATATTTTGCTCAATCTGAACAAAAGCAA
Source organism: Bacteroidota bacterium (assembly GCA_038327195.1). Taxonomy (GTDB): domain Bacteria; phylum Bacteroidota; class Bacteroidia; order B-17B0; family Aurantibacillaceae; genus UBA4416. Next base: position 96,715 of record JBBQKU010000013.1, read on the forward strand.
GTTGATTTAGTTCGTTTTGATTATGATGATCGTGAAGATATGTTTGATGCCTTTAGTTATAATAAAGGTGGGCAAATTATTCATATGCTTCGTAAATATGTTGGTGACGATGCTTTTTTTGCATCACTTAAGTTGTATCTTGAAAAAAATAAATTTAAAACCGCAGAAGCTCATGATTTACGTTTAGCATTTGAAGAAGTTACTGGTCAAGATTTAAACTGGTTTTTTAATGAATGGTATTTTGCAAAAGGACATCCTGAATTAGAAGTCAAAAAAACTTATGATGGAACTTTAAATAAATTAACGTTAACAATAAATCAAAATCAAGATTTAAAAATTTCTCCTTTATACAAATTGCCTGTTTATATAGATATTTATGCAAATGGAAAAAAAGACCGAAAACAAATTTGGATAGAAGATGTAAAAAACACCTATACATTTACGCTTGATTATAAGCCAGATTTAGTAAATTTTGACGCAGAAAAGCAGCTTTTAGCTAAAACAGTTTATGTGAAAACTAAACAGGAATTAATATTTCAATATAAAAATGCTGCAAACTGGGGAGATAGAGATGAAGCATTAACTTTTTTCAAAGATAATTCAAGGGATGTTGAAATTTATGAACTTTTAAAAACTATTGCAGTTAATGATCCTTGGAGGAAATTTAGAAGCAAAGCAATTTCTATATTAAATGAAGTTGCTAAGGAAAAAGAGGCTGAATTGAAACCACTTTTCTTATCAATTTATAATAAAGATGCGAATACAAAAGTAAGAGCATCTGCATTAAAAGCATTAGCAGCAAATTATAAAGGAGAAGATTTAAATGCATTGTATGAGCAAGCACTTAATGAACAGTCCTACGCAATTGCCTCTGAAGGATTTGATGCAATTGCAAATACTAATCCAGAGCTAGCAATGAAAAAAGCTGTTTCATTAGAAAATGAGCCTTCTAAAGAATTAATATATTCTATTATGGATTTATATGCTAAAAATGGTACGGATGCAAATCATGCTTATTTTAAGAAAGTTAAAAAGCAGTTTAGTGGCTTTGAATTGATGAGTTTTGGAAATTTATATGGTAAATTTTTAAAACGATGCACTAAGCCAGAAACAGCTATTGAAGGAGCACAGTTATTAGTAAAAATGTCAGCGGGTGATAATAAGTATGTTAAATATGCCGCACAAAAAGTAATAAAAGATAATTTAATAAGTGTTTGGCAAAACAAAGAAGATAAATTAAATGGACAAATTGAAAAATTGAAAAAAGAGAATCAAGATGTTACAACATTAACTTCTGATTTAAAAGTTGTTACAGATACTAAAAAACAAATTGTAGATTTATATAATACTATTAAAAAATAACGGACACTGTCATGCTGAACTTGTTTCAGCATCTCACAAAAATAGTATATTTTGAAAACGACAAATGCATTCATTTATATCATGTCAAATAAAAATATATCTACTTTTTATATAGGTGTAACAAATGATTTAGAAAGAAGGGTTAAAGAACATAAAGGAAGTGAAGGCTCGTATTTACAACTAAATATAAGTTGACACACTTAGTGTATTATGAAATTATGAGTGATATGAATACAGCTATAAAACGAGAAAAACAATTAAAAAACTGGCACAGACAATGGAAACTAAATCTTATTAAAGAATTAAACCCTACAATGGTTGACTTAGCTATTGAATGGCATTAAACAAAGATGCTGAAACAAGTTCAGCATGACGTAAAAAACGAAGTTGTACCTTAACTCTAAAATAATAAATACAAACCTAGTTATGCTGAAACTAGTTCAGCATCTCAAACCATTAATTTTAAATATATGAAAAAGCAAATTCTATTCATTTCATTAACTTTATGCATTGCACTTAGCTCAACGGCCCAAAATAAATTACTAACTATCCAAGAGGCTGTTTTAAAAGGAAGAACAACACTTGCTCCTAAGAGGCTTCAAGGATTAAGTTTTATTAATGGTTCAACTAAGTTTTCTTATATTGAAAATAATAGCATTAAAATTGGAGATAATACAACAGGCAAAACAAGTGATGTTATTTCTTTAAAAGAATTAAATGCTCAATTAAAATCTTCAACTAAAGATACATTGGCCGCATTAACTTCAATTACATGGAAAAACGCCAATCAATTTTATTTTTCAAATAAAAAAGGTGAATTATTATATTCAATAGATAAAAAAACAATTTCCGAAACTGATAAAAAAGCTGAGCCTTCCGATTTAGAATCTTATGAAAAAGAACCAATAACAGGTGCTTATACTTACTGTAAAGATTTTAATTTATTTGTCTCAAAAAATGGAACAGATGCACAAGTAACAACTGATGGAACTTCGGATATTGTTTACACTGGTAAAAATGTTCATCAAAATGAATTTGGAATTACTAAAGGAACATTTTGGAGCACTAAAGGAAATTATTTAGCTTTTTACAGAATGGATCAAACAGCTGTAACCGAATACCCTATAATTGATTGGACTTCTAGACCTGCGAAAAACAAAAATATTAAATATCCAATGGCTGGGAATACAAGTCATAATGTAACATTAGGTATTTATAATGTTAATACAAATAAAACAATTTATGTAAATACAGGAACGCCAGCAGAACAATACTTAACAAATATTTCTTGGAGTCCAGACGAAAAGCATATTTACATCGCAGTTTTAAATAGAGGACAAAATCACATGAAGTTGAATGAATATGATGTTGCCACAGGAAATTTTACCCGTATGTTATTTGAAGAAAGAGATGAGAAATATGTAGAGCCATTAAACCCTATGTTGTTTTTAAAGAATAATCCAAATCAATTTGTTTGGCAGAGTAGAAAAGATGGATACAATCATTTTTATTTATACAACATTAATGGAACTTTAATTAAGCAATTAACTAAAGGGAAATGGGAAGTAAAAGCAGATAATGGTTTTGATGAAAAGGGAGATGTTTTATTTTTTCATGCGAATGAGCAAAGCCCAGTTAATCAAGATTTTTATAGTGTAAATGTTAAAACAGCTGAGGTTAAGCGTTTAACATATGGTAATGGCTATCATATCTGTGTATTAGATGAAAAAGGAAATTTCATTATTGATAACTTTAGTAATGTAACAACGCCACGTGAGTACAATATTATTAATACCTCGTCAAAAAAAGCAACAAATATTTATAAGGCAGAAAATCCAATTAAAGACTATAAACTTGGCGCATGGAATTTATTTACCATAAAAAATAGTGAGGGAACAGATTTATATTGCCGATTATTTAAACCGGTAAATTTCGATTCAACTAAAAAATATCCCGTAGTCGTTTATTTATATAACGGACCACATTCGCAAATGGTTACAAATACTTGGATGGCAGGAGGCGAGCTGTGGTATCAATATATGGCTCAAAAAGGATTTATTGTTTTTACTGTGGATGGAAGAGGAACCGATTACAGAGGTAAAGATTTTTCGCAAGCTACACATAGGCAATTGGGAACTAAAGAAATGGAAGATCAATTAAAAGGAGTTGATTATTTAAAGAGTTTGTCTTACGTGGATGGAAATAGAATAGGGGTGCATGGATGGAGTTTCGGTGGTTTTATGACAACTACATTAATGACACGCTCACCAGGAACATTTAAAGTTGGTGTTGCAGGTGGCCCAGTAATTGATTGGAGCTATTACGAAATTATGTATACAGAGCGTTACATGGATTCTCCGCAAGAAAATAAAGAAGGTTATGACAAGAATAACTTATTAAATTATGTGGATAAATTGAAAGGAAAATTATTAATGATTCATGGTGCACAAGATCCTGTAGTTGTTTTGCAACACAGTATATTGTACCAAAAGAAAGCAGTTGATAAAGGCATTCAATTGGATTATTATTTATATCCAGGGCATGAGCATAATGTGTTAGGAAAAGATAGAGCACACTTAATGGAAAAAATTACAGATTATTTTATTGAGAATTTGTAATACCAATTAGAATTATATTTTAATCAAATTAAAAAAAGTGAGCCTTACATTTATATTGTCATGCTGAACTTGTTTCAGCATCTCAAAGTAATGCTTTGAGAAAAGCAATTTTTCGAGGTCTCCTTATTTTATTTTTTCGATTTAAATGAGCCATCGTAAAAATCGAGTGGTTTTTTCTTTACCCAAGTTGCAAATTTTTGAATGTCTTCATTTTCCATAATTTTTTCAATGGAAGTATAAGTGCGTGCTAATTCTTTTTCGTTAAAGACAGAATGCACTTTGCTGTGACATATTTTATGCATCATAACTGTTACATCACCTTTTCCGCCCTGTGAAAGAGGTATTAAATGATGGCGACAACTAGGTTCAGCAAGTTCGCGTAAACATATGGGACATTGGTTTTCTATCATAATAATTTAGGGCTTTATAACTACTAAGGTAACAAATTATCTATTTGGAAATATTATAGTGATACTAAGAATCCATTTCTGTAAAAAATGGTTTAAAACCAAAAAGCCTTCCATTTCTGAAAGGCTTTGTACCCTATGGGTTGAATTTATCAAACTTTATTGATGATTTGCAAGCACTTAGAATTTTAATGAACTCTCGTAGTTGGAATAATATTCTTTAATTATTCAAAGAAATCTACTTTACCAGTTTCAATATTATAAATACCCCCAACAATTTTTACTTTACCTTCATTCTCAAGAGTATTAATCAATACACTTTCTTTCCTAATACGGGCTATGGTTAATTTAACATTTTGTTCTGCCACATTGTTTACAAATCCCAAGTTTGAACCTGTTCTATTAGAAATTGTAACTTTTTCTAATTCAATTGCGGGATTTATTTTATTTAAAAGATTAGTGAGGTTTCCCATTTGAACATGATTGCAAGCACCTATTATTGCCCCACATTTAGTATGTCCTAATACAACAACTAATTTTGTCCCCACTTCATGAAGTGCGTATTCCATACTGCCTAAAATATCTTCATTTAATATATTACCTGCTATTCTGATACTGAAAATATCACCTAGGCCTAAATCAAAGATATGCTCAGTAGCTGTTCTAGAATCTATACAACTTAAAATGATAGCAATTGGATTTTGGTTTAAGGATGTTGCGTTAACTTGTAGTTTCAAATTCTTTTCACTCCACTGTCCTGATATAAATCGATCGTTGCCTTTTTTTAATATATTTAATACATCAATTGGATTTAATTTTTGTTGTGTTGTTTTGTCTACCACATTAACAAATTGAATAGAATCTTCTAATTTGTAATGTTCTTTTAATCCAATAATGTTCAATTTAATTTCTTTTTCTTTCGAAACCGTATATTTGAAATCCTCAATAATCTCTAATACATCATTGTCTATAAAGTTTGAATGAGTAGCATCAATAATTACTTTCGATAGTTTCGGAACTGCCCAAAGTGTTTCTTTAATAATTGCTTTATTTAAAAAAGATACTTGGTTAGGTAATTCTATTCTTAAAGTTTCGCCTACATGAATTGATTCTTTTCTCAATACAAATGGGTTTTTAAAATTGCTTTTTAATAAATAGAATATACTTATCACTAAACCAATAATAACACCTGTCAAAAGGTCTGTGAAAACAATTGCAAATATAGTAGCAATAAAAGGAATGAATTGTGAGTTTCCTTTTTTAAACATTTCCTTATATAATGATAGCTTCGTTAATTTGTAACCTGTAAACAATAAAATGACCGATAGTGATGCAAGTGGAATTAAATTAAGGAAGGGGCTTAAAAATAATATACTTACAAATAAAAAAATACCATGAAAAATAGCAGATAGTTTGGTTTCGGCGCCAGCATTAATATTAACAGAACCTCTTACCACAACAGAAGTGATTGGAAGACCTCCAATTAAACTTGAAAAAACATTACCAATTCCTTGTGCGATTAACTCTTTATTAGGAGAGGATAGTCTTTTATGTGGGTCAAGATTTTCCACTGCTTCTAAGTTCAATAAGGTTTCGATAGACGCTATTGCCGCGATTGTTATAGCAACAACCCATACATGATAGTCTCGTATACTATTAAAATCAGGAAATGTAACTAGTGAATTTAAATTATAGAATTTTGGAATATTTACTAAATGCTCGGAATGAATTAACAAAGAAGGAATATAATTTACAAAAACACTATTCAACACTACTCCTAAAATGACTACAAATAATGAAGATGGAAAAAATTTTAATTTTTTTAAAGGCGTCTTATCCCAATAAATCATAACAAATAATGATATTAAAGAAATGGTAATAGCGCCTAATGAATAATGATTGAAAACATTAAGCAATGATGAAAAAGTGTTTTCACCATTGTTTTGCAAAAAAGAAAAATCATCCTGATGATCATTATCATAACCAACTGCATGTGGAATTTGTTTTAATATTAAAATGATTCCAATTGCAGCAAGTAAACCTTTGATTACATTAGATGGGATATAATTTGCAATTATCCCGCCCTTAATTATACCTAGAATTAATTGAATAATGCCAGCAATTAATCCAGCCATTAAAAAAGCTTCAAAACTTCCAAGTTGCGTTATTGCTGTCAAAACAACAGCTGCAAGCCCTGCAGCTGGACCACTTACACTTGTATGCGATTGACTTAAAGCGCCAACAATGATGCCACCAATAATTCCCGAAATTACTCCTGATAATAATGGGGCGCCACTTGCCAACGCTACGCCTAAGCAAAGAGGTAGGGCAACAAGAAAAACTACTAAACTGGCTGGTAAATCATTTTTTAGTGTTTTAATGTTAATCATTTTCTTCTTGATTTGTTTCTTGTCCTTTTATAATTTGCGGAGAGGTAAGTTCTGTATGTCTTATTTTCCCGCCTAAATATCCTGTTCTTGCAACTAGTCCAAAGCTAATTATTGAAATAATTAAGATTACAAATGCAATTATTTTTGTCAATGGAGATTTCCTTATTGTAAGAACTAATCCTAGAATCGACGCAAGACCAAGCATTATTAGTGATATTAAGGCAAATATTGCAAATTCTTCGTGAGTCTTAATAGTTGCTTCAACAACACCTTGTATATTTTCAACCATTTCTTCTGCGCCTTCGCCTGTAAAATAAGCAATTGCAGCACCAATTGAAGATATTATAAAAATATTGTAAGCAGCTATTTTTGTTTGATTACTTTGTGAAAAAATTCCGTGAACTAAAACAAAACCACCTAAAATAGAGCCGAAAATTGGAAGATGTGTTATTAGTAAGTGTACGTGTGCTTGGTTCATAATCGAATTTATTTGTCAAAGGTATTTCTATTTTAAGAATTTGTAAATGATTAAAGTCATGTTGTTAAAAGCAATTATTTTTAGCTTTAATTACCACAGCTTTTTTAGATCTTAGTAACCAAAACAATTTTATTATTAATCCAAATAAAACCGATACCGTTGCGAAATTAACACAACTGATAGTTTTAGTTGTTACATTATAAATTTAAAGTTTATAATATTCACACTATATTTTATTGGCAAAGTAACTTCAAACAACTTGCAATAGCCAAGGATTACACTACCACTATTATTGATTATGTGTTTAGCTTTTCCTTGTCTTTAATTGTTTTTTGATAGTGCTCATAAAACAAAATTGATAAAGCTTCATGACTTGCTATTGTTTCTTCAGCCATTTCATCAGTATAATTTTCAAATCCGGGATAAGATTTTAATTCGTCAATACTTAAACGTTTTTTAGGTTTTGAGTTCATGATTTTTAGTTTGGTTTTGGGTGAACCGGACTCTAACTTGCAA